>NZ_CBCOPQ010000004.1:0-312024 GCF_965112035.1 Streptococcus sp. Marseille-Q8145
AATGGAAAAATTTAAAACTTTCCGTAGTGATAGAGTTGGCAGACTGACAGCGATGTCGGTCTGTTTTTGTTTTCCCTTGTTTATACTAGACAGGCCATAGAGAATTTTAGTGTCTTTTATTGAAATGTTAGTCGTCCTTTTAATCATCAGTGTCTTGATGCTCTTGTTTGTCCCAAATTTGACCAAGCAGAAGGATGCTGTTTCAGATACGGGCAATGCGGCTGTAGTCAAGGTGGTAGAAAGTCAGGCTGAGCTTTATGAATTGAAGAATGTTAATGAAAAAGCTACTCTAGGAAAATTAGTTGCCGATGGTCGGATTACCGATAAGCAGGTGGCATCCTATAAGGCTTACTATGGAAAAAACAGCAGTGAAGTTCGTGCAGTTGCGGATTAAGGCTTTTACGCTGTTAGAAAGTCTCCTGGCTTTATTTGTGGTCAGTTTCATTTTATTAGGTTTATCTGGCTCTGTCCAGGCTGGTTTCAATCAAGTACAGGAGCAGCTGTTTTTCATGGAATTTGAGCATCTTTATCAGGAGAGCCAAAAGCTAAGTATGGCTGGACATGAAAAGATCAAATTGACCATTTCGGAGCGCAATATCTCCAACGGCTATCAGCAAGTAGAATTTCCCAAGACTTTGCAGGAACATGCTCCTCAGACCATTCAGTTTGATCAGGCTGGCGGGAATTCTTCGCTCAGCAAGATTGTTTTTCAAACGGAGGATAAAAAGGTTGTTTACCAGCTTTATATGGGTAATGGAAAATTTAAAAAGACGACAAATGAAGGCTAGCATTTTGCTGGAGGCTCTGGTGGCAATGGCGGTTTTTGCGGCTATTGCCAGCCTCCTGCTTGGCCAGATTAGTCAGTCGCGGCAGGAACAGATTCGCTTATTGCAGGAGGAGGAAGTCCTACGGGTTGCTCGGATGGCCATGCAGACGGGACAGGAAAATCTGACAGTAAACGGCATTACAGTCCGCCAGGTTAAAACAGACCAGCAATTAACCGTCTATCACCAAGAGGAGAAGGTGCTCAGTGTTAAAAAACGTTAAAATCAAAGCTTTTACACTTTTAGAGACTCTAGTCGCCCTGCTGGTCTTGAGCGGTGGTATATTGGTCTTTCAGTCGATGACCAAGCTTCTGGCTTTTGAACTGCGACATCAACAGGAAAATAAGCAGCAGGAATGGCTCTTATTTGTCGATCAGTTGGAGACGGAGCTATCGCGCAGCCAATTTGACCGAGTCGAAAACGACAAAATCTATGTCAAACAGGATGGCAAACATATAGCTTTGGGCAAATCTCGGAGTGATGATTTTCGCAAGACGGATGCTTCGGGACGTGGCTATCAACCCATGATCTATGGACTTAAAGCTGCTCCGGTCAGTCAGCAGGGGGACCTTGTTCGCTTTCGCTTCCGGTTTGAAAATAATTTAGAAAGAGAGTACATCTATCGTGTTCAAGATAAAAGTTAAGGCAGGCATCTTGCTTTATGCCCTCTTTATGGCAGCTGTCTTTAGCTTGCTCTTGCAATTTTATCTGAACCGGCAGGTGACCAATCAGCGTCTCTTTCAAGCCAATCGGGAGCGGACAGAAGCCTATGCCTTGGCTGTTTTGACCAAGGAGACTGCCACAGAGGAGAACGGGCAATTAGCCTTTGACCAAGGGAGCACCCATTATCGCAGGCAGGGAAATATGCTGGAAGTCAGCAGCCAACTTGCCAATCAGAAGAGTTATTCTTTCTATTTTGAGAGTAAAAAGGAGCCAGAGAAGAAGGACAAAGAAGCTAAAGACTCCAAAGATACTAAAAAAACTAAAGTGCCCTCTCCTTCAACTGACAAGAGAAGCGACTAATATAAATGTAAAAGATTTGTAATCCGATAGCCCTTGGAAAGAGGGCTTCTTTTTGGTATCATAAGACAACGGAGGATGCCATGAAATTTGAAAAAATAGAACGAGCTTTTCATCTACTTTTAGAAAACGTGCAAAATATCCAAAATGTGCTGGGAACTAATTTCTATGATGCCTTGATTGAGCAGAATGGGATTTATCTGGACGGAGATACAGAATTACAAGAAATTCTGAAAAATAATGAGAAACTTCGTGCCCTGCATTTGACCAAGGAGGAGTGGCGGCGGGCTTATCAGTTTATTTTCATGAAGGCTTCTCAGACAGAGCCACTCCAAGCTAATCATCAGTTCACACCTGATTCGGTCGGCTTCTTGCTGAGCTTTTTGGTTGATCAGTTGGCTCAAGGAGAGAGAGTCGATTTGCTCGAGATCGGCAGTGGGACAGGGAATTTGGCGGAGACTCTGCTCAACCACACACAAAAAAACATGGATTATCTGGGCCTAGAAATTGACGACTTGCTGATTGATTTGTCTGCCAGCATTGCCGAAGTCATGAATTCCAAGGCACACTTTGCTCAAGGAGACGCGGTACGGCCTCAGGTTCTGAAAGAAAGCGACTTGATTATCAGTGATTTGCCAGTGGGCTATTATCCAGATGATACAGTGGCGGCTCGTTATGAGGTTGCCAGTCCAGACGAGCATACTTACGCCCATCATCTCTTGATGGAGCAATCGTTAAAATATTTAAAACCGGGGGGCTATGCTATCTTTCTCGCCCCAAATAATCTGCTGACGAGCCCACAAAGTCACCTGCTGAAAAAATGGCTACTGTCTAGCGCTCAGCTCTTGGCAATGATTTCCCTGCCAGAAAAGATTTTCGCGAGCCGGCAGAATGCTAAGACGATATTTGTCCTGAGAAAACAAGGCGAATCAGACATTCAGCCGTTTATCTACCCTTTGCAGGACTTGCAAAGTCAGGATGAAATCTTGAAGTTTCGTGAAAGTTTTCAAAACTGGGTCAAAGTTAGTGAAATTCAAACAAATTTTTGATATAATAGTTTGAAAACGCTTAAAGAGGTGACGAGATGTCAAAAACTATTTCTATCAATGCTGGAAGTTCGAGTGTAAAATGGCAACTTTATTCAATGCCAGAAGAAAAGGTGCTGGCTAAAGGTTTGATTGAGCGGATTGGTCTCAAGGACTCAATCTCTACGGTTAAATTTGATGGTCGTTCTGAACGCCAAACCTTAGATATTGCTGACCATACACAAGCTGTGAAAATTTTATTGGATGATTTGAAACGGTTTGAAATTATTCAATCTTACGATGAAATCACAGGTGTTGGGCACCGTGTCGTAGCTGGAGGCGAGTATTTTAAAGAATCAGCTCTTGTGACTGACGATGTGTTGGAAAAGATTGAAGAGTTGTCTCTACTAGCTCCTTTGCACAATCCTGCCAATGCTGACGGTATCCGTGCTTTCAAGGAAATTCTTCCTGACATTACCAGTGTGGCTGTTTTTGATACATCTTTCCACACAACCATGCCAGAAAAAGCTTATCGCTACCCATTGCCAACCAAGTACTACACTGAAAATCAGGTCCGTAAATACGGAGCACACGGAACCAGCCATGAGTATGTAGCCCACGAAGCTGCGAAACTTTTGGGTAAACCGATTGAAGAATTGAAACTTATCACTTGCCACATAGGAAACGGTGCTTCTATCACAGCAGTTGATAAGGGGCGCTCAGTGGATACTTCTATGGGCTTCACTCCTCTTGGTGGGGTTATGATGGGAACACGTACGGGTGACATCGATCCAGCGATTATTCCATACTTGATGCAGCATACAGATGACTTTAACACGCCAGAAGATATCAGTCGAATTCTGAATCGTGAATCTGGACTGTTGGGCGTTTCTGAGAAATCAAGTGATATGCGCGATATTCACGAAGCTATGCGTGCGGGTGATGAAAAGGCACAATTGGCAAATGAAATTTTTGTGGATCGCATTCAAAAATACATTGGTCAGTATTTAGCTGTTTTAAATGGAGCAGACGCCATTATCTTTACAGCTGGTATCGGTGAAAACTCTGTGACTATCCGTCGCATGGTTATCGAAGGAATTTCTTGGTTTGGCTGCGATGTCGATCCAGAGAAGAATTTCTTTGGTGCTACAGGAGATATTTCAACAGAAGCTGCTAAAGTCAGAGTTCTGGTTATCCCGACAGATGAAGAGTTAGTCATTGCGCGTGATGTAGAACGCTTTAAAAATCAATAATCAAAAAGCTCGGCCTAGCTGAGCTTTTTCTTGTGACTTTGTGATTACTCTTTGGTCAGATAGGATGATTCAAAGCGAGGTGGAGGTGCTAGTAGTCAAAGATGGACTGGGGAGCAAGTTGGTACAAGGTAGATGACCTATCGAGATCAGATTGCTGCTTGTTGATATCTAGCGTGCTAAGTTGCTAGCTAGAGGAGAAGAAAAAGACGATGTCCGATAGGGAATCGTCTTTTTGGGGAAAATCTGTTTTTTGAAAGAATTGTGGCTAGTTGGCGATGTAGAGTATTAGTCTTGGGGAATCGGTTATCTGGTTAGCTATCTTTTTTAGCCTTGCTTTTGTGCCGTTTGATTTCTGCTTCAAAACTCTCTGACGGTGCTTCCACACTGATGGTTTCTAGGGTGAACGGATGAGTCAATGTCAAGCGGTGGGCATGGAGCATGAGGCGGCCTTGGGGTTGAGGATGGTAGAGGGGGTCGCCAATGATGGGATGACCGTGATGGGCGAGATGGACGCGGATTTGGTGAGTCCGTCCGGTTTTCAATTGACATTTGACCAGAGTCGTCTTTCCGAAGTCCTTGAGTCGGGTTACATGAGTTTCAGCGTAGAGTCCCTTTTTCGGATCAACGAGTCGTTTCCGTCGGTCATGGCGGTCGCGTCCGATTTTATCTTTATAAACGATAGTCTTGCTGTGAAATTTTCCTTGAGCAAGGGCCCAATATTCACGAGAGATTTCTTTGTTTTCCAAGAGGCGATTGAGAATGGGGAGGACAAAGGGATTTTTGGCAAACAGGATGGCGCCACTGGTTTCTTTGTCCAGTCGGTGGACGACATAGCAGGTCTGGCCGACATAGCTTGACACATGGTTGAGCAGAGCGACTTCTGTCGGCTCATTGCCGTGACTTTTCATGCCGTTTGGCTTGTTGACGATAATGAGATGCTCGTCCTGATAGAGTTCCTCGACCAGATGAGGCTGGCCAGCGGGGAGTTCTTTTTCTGGATAATCCTCTTTGTCAAAAGTTAGTTGAATGCTGTCACCAGGCTTGACCAAAGTTTGCCAATGGATGGACTCACCGTTAACCAAAATGTGTTTCTTGGTTCGGAGAAAGTGACGAATCTTTCGCGGGATGAGCAGCTGCTCTTCTAGCAGTTCTTTGACGGTCATCGGAGGCAGGCTTGCGGGGATGGTAATAGTAAATTTCATGTTTTCATTGTAGCAAAAACTAGCCCATTTGAAAATGCTTCGTTGGAAAGAGGAAAGGAGCTCTGCTATTTCCTTAAAGAAAGCTAAAAGGAGTAGAAAGTAGCAGAGTCGTGCCTTGTGTCTGCATGGATAAGGTGATAAAATATGTTTTATGAAGAAATTAAATGATATATTTGAAAAATTAGTCAATCTGTTTAAAACGGATCATCCTCAGAAGAAAGTTGCTGAGGAGCTGGAGGGCGAGACGCCTGAACCTAGCTATAGCCGGTCTGGTAAGAATCGAAAGAAGCCCTTGTCTCAACATCCTTTCCGCCGCTTTTGGCGCAGGTTCCATCTGACCAAGATATTCTTGATTCTCGGCTTGACCTTTGGTTTGGTGGTCGGTGGCTATCTTTTTTATGTAGCTAAGACGACCAATGTCAAAGACTTGCAGAATGCTCTTAAAGCCACGACCTTGATCTATGATAAGGATGGAAACGAAGCGGGTAGCTTGTCTGGGCAAAAGGGAACCTATGTCGAATTGGATGCGATTAGTCAGGACTTGCAGAACGCGGTGATTGCGACAGAAGACCGTTCTTTTTATAAGAATGGCGGGATTAACTATAGTCGCTTCTTTCTGGCCATTTTGACTGCGGGGCGTTCGGGTGGTGGCTCGACTATCACGCAGCAGTTGGCCAAAAATGCCTATCTTTCTCAGGATCAGACCATTGAGCGGAAGGCAAAGGAATTTTTCCTAGCTTTAGAGATTAACAAAAAATACAGCAAGCAGGAAATCCTGACCATGTACCTCAATAACTCTTATTTTGGAAATGGCGTTTGGGGAGTGGAAGATGCCAGCAAGAAATACTTTGGTATATCTGCCAGCCAGCTCAGCTTGGATCAATCAGCGGTTCTAGCTGGTATGCTCAAAGGACCAGAACTATATAATCCCCTGTATTCGATTGAGAATGCGACCAACCGTCGTGACACCGTTCTCCAAAATATGGTGGCGGCAGGTTATATTGATCAGGCAACGGCGGATCAAGCTGCGACGGTTGGCATTGGAGGCCAGCTAGTCGATGCCTACGAAGGCAAGTCAGAAGACTATCGCTACCCGTCTTATTTTGATGCGGTTATCAATGAAGCGGTCAATGATTACGGTCTGACGGAAGAAGAAATCGTCAACAACGGCTATCGGATTTACACCGAATTGGATCAAAATTACCAAGCCAGCATGCAGGTCATCTATAGCAATGTTGATCTCTTCCCGCAGGCTGAAGACGGAACGAGGGCCGAGTCAGGAAGCGTAGCGCTGGATCCTAAGACGGGTGGTGTTCGGGCTCTGGTTGGTCGTGTCAACAGTGCTGATGGCTCTGCTTTTCGGACTTTCAACTACGCGACTCAGTCTGCTCGTAGTCCAGGCTCAACCATCAAGCCTTTGGTGGCCTACAGCCCAGCTATAGCAGCCGGCTGGTCAACGGATAAGGAACTAGATAATAGTCGGACAGTTTTTGGTGACTATAAGGTCAATAACTACGGCAATATCCAAAGTTCACCGACGGTTCCAATGTATCAAGCCTTGGCTGAATCCCTCAATATTCCCGCGGTTTCAACAGTGGACGAATTAGGCGTGAACAAGGCCTTTGAGTACGGCAAAAAGTTTGGTCTTAATATGGATAAGGTAGAACAGAATCTGGGTGTAGCTCTGGGAAGCGGCGTGACGACCAATCCACTTCAGATGGCTCAAGCCTACTCAGTCTTTGCGAATGATGGAATTATGAATGATGCCCATCTTATCACCAAGATAGAAAATGCTAGTGGTCAGGTTGTCAAAACCCACCGGCAGACTTCTACCCGCGTTCTCAATCGCTCAACCACAGAAAAGATGACCAGTATGATGCTGGGAACCTTCTCAAACGGAACGGGAGTTTATGCGGCTCCGTATGGCTATACAATGGCTGGAAAGACAGGAACGACAGAGACTGACTTTAACCCTGATCTGTCAGGAGACCAGTGGGTCATCGGCTACACACCAGATGTGGTTATCAGCCAATGGCTGGGCTTCCCTAAGACAGATGAAACTCACTATCTGACTGGTACGAGTGCCAATGAAGCTTCGGCTATTTTCCGTAATGTAGCCAACACCATCCTGCCTTATACGGAAGGAACGTCCTTCTCGGGTCAGAAAAATGCCTATGCTGAAAATGGGATTTCCCCAGTCGATACCTACGGTACTGGTCAAACGAATACGACTAGCGAAAATAAAGACTTCCTGAAAGATGTCCAGGAGCGGGCGCAAAACCTGGTAGATGATGCCAAGAAAGCTATCGATGAGTCTGGGATTACTGAAAAAGCCAAAAATCTATGGGATACCATTACTGGCTGGTTCCATTAATCGTCTAAACGGCTTGTCAAAGAGGTAGAAAACTGCTATAATAAGGGGAATGGAGGCGTCATGGCATTAAAAAAAGCGAGTCTAGCGTGTACAGTTTGTGGGTCACGAAACTACTCAATCAAACTTAGTAGCACTCCAAAACCTACGCGTCTAGAAGTGAATAAATATTGTAAACACTGCAGTAAATATACGCTGCATAAAGAAACCAGATAGGAGATAGTTGTGAAATTCATTAAAGATGTTTTCGTTTTGCTACGAGATACAACTTGGCCTACCCGTAAAGAAAGATGGACTGATTTCCTTTCCGTAATGGAATACACAGCATTCTTTGCTATTGTCATCTATATTTTTGATAAGGTAGTTGCCAGCGGTCTCTTCCGCATAATCAATATGTTTTCATAAGAAAGATGAGGCTGGGACAAAAGTCCTAGCCTCTCAATTGTCTTTGGATTGTCGAGCAAGACGCAGTGGTTGAGTGGGCTCTACTACGCTGATTTCATCAGCTTTTACAGCTCTACTCAACTGTGCGGAGGTGGGACGACGAAATCGAATTCTAACGAATTACCGATTTCTGTCCCACTCTCATTTGTCTGTAAAATATTTACCAAAATGCTTTGTAATTTTAGATTTTATGGTATAATAAGGCTAGATATCAAGCAGAAGCCCTAGGCTTTTTTATTTAGGAAAGGACAAAACATGGACAGTTTTGATAAAGGCTGGTTTGTACTGCAAACCTACTCAGGCTATGAAAATAAGGTAAAGGAAAATCTCTTGCAACGTGCTCAGACCTATAATATGCTGGAAAATATCCTGCGCGTGGAAATTCCAACTCAGACCGTGCAAGTCGAGAAAAACGGCAAGAGCAAGGAAGTCGAAGAAAACCGCTTCCCAGGTTATGTCTTGGTTGAGATGGTTATGACGGACGAAGCTTGGTTTGTCGTGCGGAATACGCCAAACGTAACTGGATTTGTGGGTTCACACGGAAACCGTTCGAAACCAACCCCGCTCTTGGAAGAAGAAATCCGCAGCATTCTGATTTCTATGGGACAAACGGTTCAAGAATTTGATTTGGATGTCAAAGTGGGCGATACAGTTCGCATCATTGACGGTGCCTTTGCTAACTATACTGGCAAAATTACGGAAATTGACAATAATAAGGTCAAGATGATTATCTCTATGTTTGGAAATGACACGGTTGCAGAAGTCAACCTGAGCCAAATTGCTGAATTATAATTTTTGAATGCATAAAAAAGAGTCGGAAAGTATTTTCCGCTCTTTTTTGTTAGCAGCCCTGAGATTTTAGATAAAAGCTGGTCATTCTGGTCTCATTGAAATTCATTAAACTTGACCAATGATGTAAAAAAGACAAACAAAAAAGAGAGTGGGACAGAAATCGGTAATTCGTTAGAATTCGATTTCGTCGTCCCACATCCGCACAGTTGAGTAGGGTTGTAAAAGCTGATGAAATCAGCGTAGTAGAGCCTACTCAACCACTGCGTCTTGCTCGACAATCCAGAGACAATTGAGAGGCTAGGACTTTTGTCCCAGCCTCTTGGTTAGTATAAAGTCGGATTTAAACCGATAAAAAAGGCGGTAGACGGATTTGAACCGACGATCAAGCTTTTGCAGAGCCGTGCCTTACCACTTGGCTATACCGCCGCAACTCTTACTATTCTATCGTAAAACGGCCTATTCGTCAAGAGCCTGACCTGACTTAAGTGAGAATTTCTTGAAGGAATTTTAATAGATGAGCTGGATTAGGAAGAGAAAATACTGCTCAAAGACTTGTCAAAAGCTCGAAAATTTGATATGATAGTAGATGCCGTTTAAACGGCAGAAATACTCATTTTAGATGAATTGTGGAGCCGTTGCCAATTGGTAGCTCTGCGAGCTGAAATCTAAGAGAGGAAAAAAACAAAAAGGAGAATTTACTCATGGCAGTAATTTCAATGAAACAACTTCTTGAGGCTGGTGTTCACTTTGGTCACCAAACTCGTCGCTGGAACCCTAAGATGGCTAAGTACATCTTCACTGAGCGTAACGGTATCCACGTTATCGACCTTCAACAAACTGTAAAATACGCAGATCAAGCTTATGACTTCATGCGTGATGCAGCTGCAAACGATGCAGTTATCTTGTTTGTTGGTACTAAAAAGCAAGCTGCTGAAGCTGTAAAAGAAGAAGCAGAACGTGCTGGTCAATACTACATCAACCACCGTTGGTTGGGTGGAACTCTTACAAACTGGACAACTATCCAAAAACGTGTTGCTCGTTTGAAAGAAATCAAACGTATGGAAGAAGAAGGAATCTTCGAAGTTCTTCCTAAGAAAGAAGTAGCACTTTTGAACAAACAACGTGCTCGTCTTGAAAAATTCTTGGGTGGTATCGAAGATATGCCTCGCATCCCAGATGTAATGTACATCGTTGACCCTCATAAAGAGCAAATCGCTGTTAAGGAAGCTAAGAAACTTGGTATTCCAGTAGTTGCGATGGTTGACACAAACACTGATCCAGACGATATCGATGTGATTATCCCTGCTAACGACGACGCAATCCGTGCCGTTAAATTGATCACTGCGAAAATGGCTGACGCTGTTATCGAAGGTCGTCAAGGTGAGGACGCTGTAGCGACTGTTGAAGCAGAATTTGCTGCAACTGAAACTCAAGCAGACTCAATCGAAGAAATCGTTGAAGTTGTAGAAGGCGACAACGCATAATTTTCATAAGTCAATTAACCTAAAGGGGCGGGGCTCAGCCCAGCCCCTTTATTTAAAAATAGTAAACATAGGAGAAGAAAAATGGCAGAAATTACAGCTAAGCTTGTAAAAGAATTGCGCGAAAAATCTGGTGCTGGTGTCATGGACGCTAAGAAAGCATTGGTTGAAACAGATGGTGACATCGAAAAAGCGATTGAATTGCTTCGCGAAAAAGGTATGGCAAAAGCAGCTAAGAAGGCTGATCGTGTTGCCGCTGAAGGTTTGACAGGCGTTTACGTGGATGGTAACGTTGCAGCTATCGTTGAAGTCAACGCTGAAACTGACTTTGTTGCGAAAAACGCTCAATTCGTTGAATTGGTAAATGCTACTGCAAAAGTAATCGCAGAAGGCAAGCCAGCTAACAACGAAGAAGCATTTGCATTGACAATGCCTTCAGGTGAAACTCTTGAAGCTGCATACGTATCTGCAACTGCAACTATCGGAGAAAAAATCTCATTCCGTCGTTTTGCTTTGGTTGAAAAGACTGATGCTCAACACTTTGGTGCTTACCAACACAACGGTGGCCGTATCGGTGTTGTTTCAGTGATTGACGGTGGAGATGACGCTCTTGCTAAACAAATTTCTATGCACATTGCTGCGATGAAACCAACTGTTCTTTCATACAAAGAATTGGATGAGCAATTTGTTAAAGATGAATTGGCACAATTGAACCACGCTATCGATCAAGACAATGAAAGCCGCGCTATGGTTGATAAGCCAGCACTTCCACACTTGAAATATGGTTCAAAAGCTCAGTTGACTAACGAAGTGATTGCACAAGCTGAAGCTGATATCAAAGCTGAATTGGCTGCTGAAGGCAAACCAGAAAAAATCTGGGACAAGATCATCCCAGGTAAAATGGATCGCTTCTTGCTTGACAACACTAAAGTTGACCAAGCTTATACACTTCTTGCACAAGTGTACATCATGGATGACAGCAAGACAGTTGAAGCTTACCTTGAATCAGTGAATGCTTCAGTAGTTGAGTTTGTTCGCTTTGAAGTTGGTGAAGGTATTGAAAAAGCAGCTAACGACTTCGAATCAGAAGTTGCAGCAACAATGGCAGCTGCTCTTGGCCAAAACTAATCTAAGTTTAAAACAAAAAAGATTGAAGAGAAAATAATTTCTTTTCAATCTTTTTATTATTCTGGCCTGAATAGTTCTTCTTTTAAATTGAGAAGAATTGGCCTAGGAGATAGGTGACAGTCATTGTTAAAAGTCCGATTAAGGAGAGTTTATATCAAAGGGACTTAGCCCTGTGCAATACAGAACTAAATTCTTTGGATAAATTAATTGTCTAACTTTTTGGGGTCAGTACAACTTTAGAAAGAGTTATACTACAATTTCTGTAACCTATCCAAACGAAAAGTACCACTTTTCATGTTTAACAAATTAGTTTTTAACGTTAATAAACATCAGTTGGATACGAAATTCCATATTCATCTAAAAATAGATTCTCTGAGATTTTTATAAATTCTTCATCAGAAATATCGATCCTATTAATTGATTCTAACACCCTAGTAATGCGTAATAATGGAGTCAATGACAATATACCCGTATAATGCATAATATTCATCTCAATTGCCCATATCCTTAAAAAGATATCCTTGTATCTTTCTAATAATCCATCTATATCTCCTATAGTCTTCAAACCCAATTTTTTCACCCTCTGAACTACCGTAGATAGAAAAGAACTATCAATATTAAAATCTATATTCACAACTGACAATTTAATCATATTCAGTAGTTCAATGTAATTTTGATCTTCTGTTACATAAGTCATAAGCGTACTGCTATCTATCGGTAATTCTTTTTTCGAAGTAGGTAATTTTTCCCTTATCTCCTGCTCATAGTTATTAATATTATTTTTTAACTGTAAAAAATTATCATCGGCCAATTCAATTAGTCCCGCCAATCTGGAGAATTGTCTTCTATATTGATCAGGTATATCTTCCTTACTTTTATATCCCAAATCATGTTCAATTTCAGCCCAGGCATGCTGCATAACTGTCCTAATTTGTATCTCTAATTTTATATTCTTAAATCTACCATATAAAGTAGGTGAAGTGTTTTCTGCTTTTAAACCCACCACATAATGAAGTGAAACATAACCAAATTTTGTTGGATCCTCACTTTTACGTTTATCAATAGTATTCTCTACATCAACCTCGAATTCTTGACTTATTAACTCAGCTATTTTATCAACATCATCACTAAAGTACGTTATGATACGAATACCGCATAAATCGGTAATCTCAGCTAAATTAGAATAATTTTTCCTTTTTACTTTGCCTTCAAGAGACTCTACAGTTTTTACTCTCCCAATTATTTCATGAACGTTAATAGATTGACTTTTAATAATATTCTTTATAGTATTCTCTACATAATTTAAGCAATCTTCATAACTCCCCCGTGAAACAGAGTATCCATCAATAATCTTCTTATGACTTTGAGTCCTCATTAATACCTCCCAAAAAAATAAACAAAAACTGTCTCTCTTTTTAATTAACTATAATTTACAATTATTTCCCAACAATAATAACGACTTTAGTTAGCTTCAATAGTCCAGCGGACTATTGAAGATGGCAGATAGGGCTAATAAACTCGTTATTTCACCACGATATTAACCAGTTTATTTGGCACACTAATGACTTTCACGATTTCTTTACCAGCGATTTCAGACTTGATTTTCTCATCTGCCAGAGCGATTTCCTGCAATTCCTCACGGCTCAAGTCCTTTGCTACGACTAGCTTAGCACGAACTTTACCCTTGATTTGAACTACGATTTCGACCTCTGCCTCGACCAGTTTGCTTTCATCATAAGTTGGCCAAGCTACGTAGGAGATGCTCTCGCCAGTTTGAGCTACCGCCTGCCAGAGTTCTTCAGCCAAGTGCGGTGCAAAAGGCGCCAGCAATTGGATAAAGCCTTTGGCATATTCGACATAGAGCTTCTCTTCCTTGTTGGCTGCATTGACAAAGATCATGAGATGGGCAATGGCTGTGTTAAACTTGAGCTCCTCAATCTGCTCTGTGACAGACTTGACTGTTTCGTTGTATATCTTGTCGAGAGCACCATTGTTATCCGCAACGATTTCTTTACTTGTAATCAAACGGTAGACACGATCTAGGAACTTGCGGCTGCCTTCCAGACCTTCCTCACTCCAAGCGATAGACGCATCCAGCGGCCCCATGAACATTTCATAGACACGAAGTGTATCAGCACCGTATTGCTCCACTACATCGTCTGGATTGACTACATTCTTCAGGGATTTAGACATCTTGGCAGGTGCTTGCTCCAACTCTTCTCCAGTTTCGATGTTGAAGAAAGAACCATCGCGTTTTTCCACCTTGTCTGTCGCTACTAGAGCACCGCGGTGGTCACGGTAGCTAGTCCCCAAGATCATTCCTTGGTTAAAGAGTTTTTGGAAAGGCTCTTTTGTTGGAACGACACCGAGGTCATAAAGGAATTTATGCCAGAAGCGAGCATAGAGGAGGTGGAGCACGGCATGCTCCGCGCCACCGATGTAAATATCAACTGGCAGCCAAGCCTTGAGCAAGTCCTCATCTGCTAATTTCTCATTGTTATGCGGGTCAATGTAACGCAGGTAATACCAGCTAGAACCAGCCCATTGAGGCATGGTATTGGTCTCGCGGCGTCCTTTGACACCGTCTTCGCGAGTCACTTCCAGCCAGTCGGTGAGATTGGCCAGAGGACTTTCACCAGTACCAGAAGGGCGGATGTCCTTGGTTACAGGTAGGACAAGTGGCAATTCATTTTCAGGAACAGCCGTTGAGGTGCCATCTTCCCAATGAATGATTGGAATTGGCTCACCCCAGTAGCGTTGACGGCTAAAGAGCCAGTCACGCAGGCGATAGGTGACTTTTTCATTTCCGACACCTTCCGCTTCCAGCCAAGCAACCATCTTGTCAATAGCGGCAGCCTTGTCCAAGCCATCTAGGAAGCCAGAGTTAATATGCGGACCGTCTTCTGTGTAAGCAGCTTCAGCAACATTGCCACCCTCTAGAACCGGAATAATCTCTAAATCAAACTGCTTAGCAAACTCCCAGTCGCGCTCGTCGTGTGCAGGAACAGCCATGATGGCACCTGTTCCGTAGCTTGCAAGCACATAGTCGGCAATCCAGATGGGGATTTCCTTGCCGTTGACAGGATTGATGGCATAAGCTCCTGTCCAGACACCAGTCTTCTCCTTAGCCAAATCAGTCCGAGCAAGGTCGGATTTGAGGCTGGCTGCATGTTTGTAGTCTGCAATTGCTTGAGCTTGCTCTGCACTCGTAATGGCATCAACGAGAGTATGCTCCGGAGCCAAAACAGCATAGGTAGCACCAAAAAGGGTGTCCGGACGAGTGGTAAAGACGGTGAAGTCCTTGTCAGTGTCCTTAATCTTGAAGGTTACATTGGCACCGGTTGATTTGCCGATCCAGTTGCGCTGCATGTCCTTGATAGACTCAGGCCAGTCCAGCTCTTCCAAGTCATTGAGCAAACGCTCTGCATAGGCTGTGATTTTCAGCATCCACTGACGCATTGGTTTGCGGACGACTGGATAGCCACCGCGCTCAGATGTGCCGTCCGGCAGAACTTCCTCATTGGCGATAGCCGTTCCCAGCTCTTCCACCCAGTTTACTGGCACTTCAGCTTCATAGGCCAGGCCTTTTTCATAAAGCTTGGTGAAAATCCACTGGGTCCACTTGTAGTAGTTAGGGTCAGTCGTGTTAACTTCCCGATCCCAGTCGTAAGAAAAACCAAGCGCATTGATTTGGCGTTTGAAGTTGGCAATGTTTTCTGCTGTAAAGTCAGCCGGGTCATTGCCTGTATCCATAGCGTACTGCTCGGCTGGCAGACCAAAGGCATCCCAGCCCATTGGGTGAAGGACATTATAGCCTTGCGCGCGCTTGTAGCGGCTGAGGATATCCGTCGCTGTGTAGCCTTCTGGGTGTCCTACGTGTAATCCAGCTCCTGATGGATAAGGAAACATATCCAGCGCATAAAAGTTAGGCTTGTCCTTGTCCGTACCTGTCTTGAATGTATGGTGCTCAGCCCAGTATTTCTGCCACTTGGGCTCGATTTCTTTGTGATTGTAAGTTGCCATAATCATTTACTCTCCAACGATCTTTTCCGTGTTCTAGACACGTTTCTATCTATTATACCATTTTCAAGGGATTTTGAAAGTAACTGACGAAGGAGAATGAAGAAAATCTTTGCGGCTTGACCTTTACTTATTTTTAAAAACAGATAGAATGAAAGCAAGTTTAAAAAAGTGAGGTTGAGGATGACAAGGAAGACTTTATTTCAGATTATTGAGCCCCGTCAAAAGGAAAATGTGATTGAAAAAACCTATGATGTCTTTATGTTCCTGACTATTATTGTCAGCCTGATCCCCCTAACCACAAAAAGTCACACAGGAATCTTCATGTGGCTGGATTTTGTGTCAACGATTATTTTTAGTATTGACTATGTGCTCAGGCTCGTCACTGCCGATTATAAATTGGAAAAAGGTAAGCTTTCTTTTTTCCTCTATCCTTTTACCTTTTTGGCGTTGGCTGATTTGCTATGCATATTGCCTTCCCTCTTTTTGTTAAATAATAGTTTGCGGCTTTTTAAGATTTTGCGCATGCTTCGTATCTTGCGTGTCTTCAAGTTTATTCGCTATTCTAAAAATATCCAAATATTGACCAATATCTTAAAGAAGCAGAAGGACAGTTTGATGATCGTGGGTCTTTTGGCTCTCTGCTATGTCTTCATTTCTGGCCTTATCATTTTTAATGTCGAGCCCAGCACATTTCCTAATTTTTTTGACGTCCTCTACTGGGCAACCATCTCCCTGACGACGGTTGGCTATGGTGATATTTATGCAGTTTCAACGACTGGAAAAATTATTACCATGATTTCTTCCTTTTTAGGAATCGCCATTGTGGCTCTGCCCGCTGGTATCATCACGGCCGGCTATATGAAAGAAATCAAAGAACTATAAAAACCTGTTCGAGAAGGCTCTATTGCGCTTCCTGAGCAGGTTTTTTGATTGATTAAATATTATTAAAGTCGCTTACCAAATCACTACCCGTTCTTCTGGACTGCGCCACATACCGTCTCCTTCTTGGACATCAAAGGTCGTAAAGAAGTCGTCAAAGTTTGGCAACTGCACATTGGTCCGAAGTTTAGCGGGCGCATGGACATCGACGCTGGCTAGAAGCTTCATGTACTCTTCGCGACCCTTCATCCGCCAGATGCGAGCAAAGTTGGTGAAGAATTCCTCCGCAGAGAAATCGTCTTCTTTCTTGGCTGCTTCGAGAGCCGCTGCAATACCGCCCAAGTCCGCTACGTTTTCTGAAACGGTCAGCTTGCCATTGACCTTGGCACCGTAGGAATCTAGACCTTCGAACTGGTCGATGACTTTCTGAGTCCGCTCAGTAAAGGCTTGGTAGTCATGCTCCGTCCACCAGTTGTTGAGGCTGCCGTTTTCATCAAAGGAAGCGCCGTTGGTATCAAAGGCATGGGAAATCTCATGGGCAATAACCGCTCCGATACCGCCATAATTGGCTGAAGAAGACTGGTGCAGGTCATAGAATGGTGCCTGCAGGATAGCCGCTGGAAAGACAATCAAGTTTTTTTGAGGATTGTAGTAGGCATTGACCATATGGGCAGGCATTCCCCATTCTTTGTAATCCACTGGCTGGTTCCACTTGCTCCAACCATGCTTGATTTCCACTTGTCGAAGCTTTTGAGCATTTTCGAAGAGGCTGAGATTTTCATCCACAATCTTGTCTGCGTAGCGCTCAGGCAGCTCCTCTGGGTAGCCGATATAAGGCTTGATGACATTGAGTTTGACAATGGCCTTGTCCCGAGTTTCTGGTGTTAGCCAGTCATTGCTTGCGAGGCGCTCCTTGTAGACTTGGATCATGTTGGCTACTTTTTGCTCCACATCGGCCTTGGCCTTTGGGGAGAATTTTTGTCCAGCATACCAGAGTCCGATGGCTTGATTGAAAGGCGCTTGAGCTAGGTAAAAGGCAGCTTTTTTCTTGTCTTGCGCCTGAGGTGTTCCAGATAGGGCGCGACGGTAAGCGCCTGCTAGGACACGGATTTCGTCAGTCAAGTAGGCTTCAGCTGACGCGATAGCATTAAAGATAAGCACGGCCTTGAGGAGGGGCCAAGTCTCTTCGCAGTAGAATTGGTTGGCAGCTTGCCAGAAACGCTCCTCAGGTACGATAATCTGGTCAGGAATTTGCCCGATGAGTTGGGTGAAGATGGCATCTAAAGGTAGATTCGGTGCTAAGGCTTTGAAATCTTCCCACTTGTAAGGGTGGTAAAGCTTGGCATATTCTGAACTTTCCTCCCGTGACAGAACGACTTTGGCAATTCGAGCATCCAGTTCTAAAACCTTATCCAGCAAATCTTGAATTTCTTCTGCTGAAAATTCGAATTTTTGCAGCAAAGCTTCGGAAGCTTCGCGCCATTTTTTCAAGAGCTTATCCTTTTGAGGATGCCCATCAGCATAGTAGGTTGTGTCTGGGAGAATAGTACCAGGCGCATCTGCCCAAAGGACATTGATACGGGCGTCCATAAAGTCAGGCGCCACACCAAAAGGAAAGAAATTGGGCTTGCCAGCCAGCTCAAACTCGGCAATCTTTGTGGTAAATTCTGCAAAGGAGTTGAGTGCTTGGTATTCCGCAATCAAAGGCAAAACAGGCTTGACACTGAGTTCTTCCCGCTTGTCATAGTCAGCTGCTAAACGATGGTACTTGATAAAGTTTTGCAAAATAGCATCATCAGGAATTTCCTCACCCCGCGACCATTTATCGGTAGTGGAGAGCATCAGCTTTTCAATCTCATCTGACAAATCTGTGAACCCGCCGGTGACAGGCTTGTCATCTGGGATAACGGCCGTTTTGGCCCATTCACCATTAATAGCATCATAAAAATCATCTTGTAAACGTGTCATGTTTTTCTCACTTTCCTGCTTTTGATATAACCTTATCAAAATTAGCTCCTTTTTTCAAATATTTCTTATATTGATTTTAAGGATTTTTTAAAAATTAACTTGACTTAATTTTCATTTTAATGTATATTAAAACAAAAGAGGTATAACAATGATTGAAATGAAAAATTTAAGTGTCAGTTATCAAGGACAGCTGGCCTTAGAACCAACTTCTTTAACAATAAAAGGACCAACTATCACAGGTATTATCGGACCAAACGGGGCTGGAAAGTCAACTCTCATAAAAGGGATGTTAGGAATTGTTGAGAGTGAGGGGCAGACCTTTCTAGATAGAAAACCCATGGAGCAAGAATTAAGCAAGATTGCTTATGTAGAGCAGAAAATTCACATTGATTATAATTTTCCTATCAAGGTCAAGGAGTGTGTGTCTCTGGGTTTGTATCCTAAGATTAAGCTCTTTCAACGCCTCAAAGCGTCTGACTGGGAAAAGGTTGCTCGGGCTTTGAAAATCGTTGGTTTAGAAGATTTTGCTGAGCGGCAGATTAGCCAGTTGTCTGGTGGGCAATTTCAACGGGTCTTGATTGCCCGTTGCTTGGTTCAGGAGGCGGACTATATTTTCCTAGATGAGCCTTTTGTTGGGATTGACTCGGTCAGCGAAGAGATTATTATGAAAACACTCCGTCAGCTAAGAAAAGATGGGAAGACGATTTTGATTGTCCACCATGACTTGAGCAAGGTGGTCGCTTATTTTGATCAGGTCTTGCTACTTAACAAAAAAGTCGTCGCTTTCGGATCAACCGAGAGTACCTTCACCAAAGAAAATATGCAGAAGACCTACGGCTCTCAGCTCTTTATGAATGGAGGTGACTAGGATGATCCAGGAATTTATTCAAGGATTGCATGATTTTCATTTCCTGCAAAATGCGTTGATTACAGCCATTGTAATTGGAGTGGTGGCCGGTGCCGTTGGGTGCTTTATCATCTTGCGGGGCATGTCGCTCATGGGGGATGCCATCTCTCACGCGGTGCTGCCCGGTGTGGCCCTGTCTTATATTTTGGGGATTAATTTCTTCATCGGTGCCATTACCTTTGGCTTACTAGCTTCCATCATTATCACTTACATCAAGGGCAATTCTATTATAAAAAGTGACACGGCTATCGGGATTACTTTTTCTTCCTTCCTGGCTCTGGGGATCATTTTGATTAGCGTTGCCAAGAGTTCGACCGACCTCTTCCATATTCTCTTTGGGAATATCTTGGCGGTGCAAGACCTTGATATGTGGATTAGTATCGGTGTGGGTATCTTGGTGCTGCTGGTCATTGCTATTTTCTTCAAGCAGCTTTTGCTGACGTCCTTTGACCCGCTCTTAGCCCAAGCTATGGGAATGAAGGTGAATTTTTACCACTATTTACTGATGATTCTCTTGACTCTGGTATCTGTCACAGCCATGCAAAGTGTCGGAACGATTCTGATTGTGGCCATGCTGATTACACCAGCTGCAACGGCCTATCTCTATGCCAAGAGTCTCAAGACTATGATTTTATTGTCATCTGCCTTGGGGGCTGGTGCATCTGTTTTAGGTCTCTTCATCGGTTATAGTTTTAATGTTGCAGCAGGTTCTAGTATCGTTCTAACCTCTGCCCTGATCTTTTTGGTTTCATTTTTTATCGCACCAAAACAGCGGTATTTAAAAAGAAAAGTAAAATAATATATTTATGGAGGATTTCCAATGAAAAAATGTCGTTTCTTAGTTCTGCTTTTGCTGGCTTTTGTCGGCCTAGCAGCCTGCTCTAGTCAAAAAAGCAGTACCGAGACTGGTTCTTCAAAATTGAATGTTGTTGCAACCAACTCGATTATTGCGGATATTACAAAGAATATCGCTGGCGATAAGATCAATTTGCACAGTATCGTACCTGTCGGCCAAGACCCACATGAATACGAGCCTCTGCCTGAAGATGTCAAAAAGACTTCCCAAGCGGATCTGATTTTCTACAATGGGATCAACCTAGAAACAGGTGGCAATGCTTGGTTCACAAAATTGGTAGAAAATGCTAAGAAGAAAGAAAACAAGGACTATTATGCTGTCAGCGAAGGTGTTGATGTCATTTACTTGGAAGGCCAAAGTGAAAAAGGGAAAGAAGACCCACATGCTTGGCTCAACTTGGAAAATGGGATCATCTATGCTCAAAACATTGCTAAGCGTTTGAGCGAAAAAGACCCAGCTAACAAAGAAACTTACGAGAAAAATCTTAAAGCTTATGTGGAAAAACTAAGCGCTTTGGACAAGGAAGCCAAAGAGAAATTCAACAACATTCCTGAAGAAAAGAAAATGATTGTAACCAGCGAAGGTTGCTTCAAATACTTCTCTAAGGCCTACAATGTGCCATCTGCCTATATTTGGGAAATCAACACTGAAGAAGAAGGGACTCCAGACCAAATTAAAACTTTGGTTGAAAAACTACGCAAGACGAAAGTGCCATCTCTCTTTGTGGAATCAAGTGTAGACGACCGTCCGATGAAGACTGTTTCTAAAGACACCAACATCCCAATCTACGCTAAAATCTTTACTGACTCTGTTGCAGAAAAAGGAGAAGAAGGAGATAGCTATTACAGCATGATGAAATACAACTTAGAAAAGATTGCAGAAGGTCTGTCTAAATAATGATAAGAGGTTGGGAAGATAGAATCCTAACCTCTTTATTTCTGAAGAACAAGCTTCATATGGAGTCGCTCTCAAATTTTCAGTCAAATTATTCGAAAAAAATCACTATTCGCAGTACAATGGAACTATCAAACATGAATGGAGACTTCCTATGACAACTTTTCTCGGAAATCCTGTAACCTTTACTGGAAAGCAACTGCAAGTCGGCGACACAGCCCACGATTTTAGCCTGACAGCTACTGACCTTTCAAAGAAAACTCTGGCTGACTTTGCTGGTAAAAAGAAAGTCCTCAGCATCGTACCGTCTATCGATACTGGTGTCTGCTCAACTCAGACCCGTCGTTTCAATCAAGAACTTGCTGATTTGGACAATACTGTTGTAATCACAATTTCAGTTGACTTACCTTTTGCTCAAGGAAAATGGTGTGCCGCTGAAGGCATCGAAAATGCTGTCATGCTATCTGACTACTTCGACCATTCTTTCGGCCGTGACTATGCTGTCCTCATCAATGAATGGCACCTGTTAGCTCGTGCAGTCCTAGTTTTGGATGAAAACAATACTGTGACCTATGCTGAATATGTGGATAACATCAACACCGAGCCAGATTATGATGCAGCTATTGCGGCCGTCAAAAGTCTATAAAGAAATATCTTTTTCAAAAAAATGAGAGTGGGACAGAAATCGGTAATTCGTTAGAATTCGATTTCGTCGTCTCACCTCCGCACAGTTGAGTAGGGCTGTAAAAGCTGATGAAATCAGCGTAGTAGAGCCCACTCAACCACTGCGTCTTGCTCGACAATCCAAAGACAATTGAGAGGCTAGGACTTTTGTCTCAGCCTCATTTTTGTCTTCTTGACCAAAAATACAAAAAGACAAACATCAGTTTTGACATTTGTCTACGAGTTGAAAGAGTCTGGATGGCTCTTTTACTTATTCTGAAGTTAATTCTTTCTGGGCTTCCTTGCCTTGATCCAGCAGGGCTTGGATAATCTTTTGATCACGCAGTTTGACAGAGTTGTTGATGGTTTCTGCGGATTGGATGACCGCCGCTTCTAGCAGAGCACGTTTTTCCCGTCCTTTATCAATGGCTTCGATAATGCCTTGGTTTTGAGCAACGAGGCTTTCTGCCAGCTTAGTAACAGACTCGACAGCGATAGTAGGGCTTTGGGAAATCCGTTCCAGCTGAGGAATGACTTCCTTGCTGGTTTCGGCGAGCATTTGCAGGGCAGCGTTATTGGCATTAGAGATGGCGTCAGCTACCTGACCAGACTTCATGGATTGCTGGAGGATACCTAGCTGGGCGATAGACAGCTTCATTGTTGGAATGGTATTGCGACGAAGCATTCCGAGCTTTTGGCGCATATCAGAGGAAACCTTGACCAGATTGCGCATCTGAGGGGTAGTTGCCCAAGCCACATAGAGACGGCTGACATATTCAGTGTGTTGCTGCTCTAAGGTATTGACCACCTCTGTCATTCGAGCTAATTCTTGCGATTTGACTTGGTAGTCAACAGTTGTCATATCTAACTGAGCGACTTCAGCCTGCAGTTTGAGCGCTCGATTGCCAGATTCTTGCTGAGCAGCTTCGATAAAGGAAATAACTCCAACTAGGTTTTCAATCGATTTGGTATTATCCTCAATCAGCATTTCTGCAGAAACGATGTTGCGAGCCAAGACATCCTCTTGCTTGACGACGGTTGCAGCCATGCCGTCCATTTTCTGCTCAATGTTTTGTGAGTCGAAATAGAATTCCTGAAGAGTGTTTTTGCTCTGTTTGAAGAGTTTTTCCAAGAAATTAGGCTTCTTGTCTAGTTCCGCTACTTGAGCATCCTTGTATTTTGCGACAAAGCCATTGAGTTCCTTGTTGGTATTTTTTAAAAGCTCATCTACCTGGGGAATCTGCAATTTTTTCTGCTCGGCTAAGATACGATTGACGGTGCTATTGACTTCTTCGACAGCAGATTGGCCAAAGTCCAGCAAGGCATTTTGGTCTGATACGAAATTATCCACAAGCTGCGGAGCTTTAGCCGTAATCGCACTCTGTTGCTCAGGAGTCAGCTTTTCCAGAAAAGTGAGCTGGCCATTTTCTTGGGTCGTATTGGCTTCGATGATTTCTGTTGTTTTGTCGCTTTTGCTGATGGCATTGTTGGCAATTTTATCAATGTCAAAATTAAATTCTTGGCTCATAGTTTCTCCTTTGGTTTATCTAGCTTAAAAGCCAGTGTCTGTTTGCTTTTCTTTGTCTAAGATACGCAGGCTAATGTCAAAGTCCCTCAAATCAGCTTCGTTTAACTGACGCAGCGCTTCGTCTAGGTCCAAGTCAAACTGCTCGATGGCTGCTTTAGCCTTGGCTAGCCGCTCCTCGGCATTGTAAAAATCTTTGGGAGAAGCTTTGATTTTGAGGTAGCCTTCTAAAATATCTTCGTAGTGCTCCATCTGGGACTGATGGATGGCAGTCAGCTCTTCCTTATTATTGCTTTCAGATTGAGAGATTTTGTGAAGAATGGCCTCGTGGTCAATCTGAATATTGCGAACCGTAGCGACCAATTCTGGGGCTAGCTCTTCTAGACTAGTTTTCTTAGGCTGCGCTTCCTTTTGCCTTTTCTCTCGTTCAATTTTTTGCAGTTGTTTATCAATTTCCTCGGTTACAGTAGTAATTTTAGTCTGAATGCGCTGGTAGACAGATGCAGGAATTTCATCTCGCAATTCCTTAGCAACGTTTTTGATATAGGTGAGTTGGGGAAGAATTTGCAGGGCCAAATCTTGGTAATCTTCCTTCTTGCCGTATTCTTGGTAGCTTTCTAATTCTTTAATACGGCGGTCAGCCTGCCCAATCTCTGCTTTTAAATCTTCAATACGGCCAATGCTGGCTTGTTTAGCTTCAATACGAACTCTTTTCTGCTTTTGGTAGCGATAGATTCCGTAGCCAATACCTCCCAAAATAGCAATGGGGATCAGATAGCTGGCTACCACTCCAGAACCAAATATAATTGCAAGTATCCAAATCCAGCCAAACCATTCCGATTGCTGCTTCGAATTATTCCTTCTTCTCGACATGGACTTTTCTCTTTCTTCTCAATGTGATATTTCTATTTTAACATAAAAGCTAGTTTTTGAAGGAGAAAGATTGATATATTCAGCCGCACTTTTAGATTTGATGAGAATATTTGCCTCATCAAGAGAGAGCTTTGCTTCCTTTCCTAAAAGTAAGCGTAAGAGTTCTTTTTTATCACAAGTGGGCAAACAAGAATCGCAAGGAATCCCCTGCGATTCTTGTTTTATCAGTCTATTTCTGGGAAAAGTTTAGCCAGTATTTTAGGGGTGATGCTTTGTCCCGGCCCCTCAGCACAATAGGTGTGCATATACATAGAGGGATTGAAGTTGAGCTCGATGCAGGTACAGTTGGGATTTTCCTTGGTGGAAATAGCAGAGCTGTCAGGGATGATGAGGTCAACGCCACAAGCCCAAGCTCCCATAGCTCGTGCCATGTCCGCAGCTAGTTCTTTATAAGATGGGTGCATACTTTCAGTCACATCAATCGAGTCTCCGCCAGTAGAGATGTTGGAATTGCGCCGCAAGTCAACCTTGACTCTATCAGGCAGGATATCATCTGGTCCATAGCCTTGCTGGTCCAGCATGAGCAGTTCAATGTCCCCCAGTTCAATGATTTCAAGCGGTGAACGATGGTCGCGCCCGCGTAGGGGATTGTCGTTTTTGATAGCAACTAATTCTCTCACGGTATGTTGACCGTCTCCGACCACATTAGCTGCCACGCGTAAGAGGACTGCCTCACACTGACCGTCTAAGACAAAGAAGCGGTATTCCGTTCCAGCGATAAATTCCTCCACCAAGACGGCAGCGTCTTCTGAAAAAGCGATCTCTAAAGCCTTGCGATAAGCTTCCAGACTAGCTGGTTCTTGGAAGATAGAGATGCCTAGTCCAAAGTTGGTTGACTTGGGTTTGACAACAATTTGTCGGTCTTTAATCAAAGGATAATAGGCCAGTCCTTCTTCAAGAGAAGAAAACTCTGCTCCAGCCGGAACAGGAAAGTCAGCTGCAGCCAAAATCTTTTTGGTGACGGTTTTATTGGCCATAGCCAGAGGGATGACATAGTTATCCTTGGAGGTCATATTTCCGTTCTTGACATACTCCACATGGTGACCGTGACAAAGCTTGAGAAATTGGTCATTTTCATCTAGGATCTCGAGATGGAGGCCTTTCTGGAGAGCGTCAAACATAAGCATTTGAGTGGAAAGCTCCATCTTTTCATAGCCCTTGAGGGCATAGGGCGCAGTCCAAGCGTAATCTCGATATTTCTTAGCCTTTGCCAGTCCAAATGCTGAGAGGGAATTCTTTTCAATATGGGGCAATAATTGCCCTGCCAGAGTCAGCTTGGGCTCAGCCAGCGTAGCTCTGACTTGTGCTAGCAATTGACGGTAGGAGGCAGGAAGATTGAAATGCTGGATCACATTTTCCATAGCATGGAGAATAGCAGAGCTGTCGGCCCCTGCAGGTAGAGGCGTCAAGGGGTGAGCCAAAGCAACGGCATCGTTGAGAGCATGAGCCGCTTGTAGCTGTGTATCACTATCTGTCACATCATCCAGCCACAATAGAGCCAAGAGAAAGAGATGGACCGTGTCCAAGGTTTCCTGACTAATACCTAAAACGTTGAAAGGATTGAGGTCGAAACAGCGCAGTTCCAAGTAAGTAATGCCTTGTTCCAGATAATCTAGATTTCGTTTTTGACCGCGAAAGCGCACAGGCGAGTAAAATTCCTTTTCCGCACTTAGGTCGCCAGACCCGACATAGTCCTCGATGTCCGAGACATAGCTTTCCAGCGAGCGAAATGATACATGGATATGCTCGTCATTGACGTAGCCGTGATGGCTATTTCGGAGTGAACGGACAGGAGCCTCAACTGGCTCATCGTAAAAGCCAGCTTCTGCCAGTGGAGCCGCACCATAAAGATAGGTCAAGAACCAGCGGAAACGGAGGAAATTGCGAGCTAATTTGAGATAGAGGGCATTTTTGAAATCCTTGAAGGAAGAAAAGTTGCTAGCCTCAAAGAGAGACGTCATCAAATCTTTTCCTAGCTCGATATTGTAATGAATGCCGGAAATGGTCTGGAGGCGTTTGCCATATTTTTCCGCTAAACCTTGACGATAATGGAATTCGTAGGCATTTTCGAGGTGGGCGATTTCAATCTCGTCTTCTCGGAGTTGGGGAGGCATGGACAAGGGCCACATGAGTTCAACTTGGGGAATGGAGCGTCCAGCTACATCGGTGATGGCACCCAGCAGGCGACGAGCCTCCTGAGTTGAAGAGGCGATGGGCGTAATCAATTCGAGCTGTTGCTCGCTAAAATCCGTCTGGATATAGGGATGAAAACTCCGAGAACCCAGAGAGCTGGGATGGGGAGTTGATGCCAGTGTCCCAGCCTCTGTCACGCGTAGGGATTCTCTCTCCAGTCCAAAAGTCGCCTGTAAGATCGGGCTGGCAGGGTCTAGCTTTTCAAGTAAACGATCAATAGTCATCATTTTTTCCGTCCTTAGTATAGTACTTTCAGTCTATTATAAAAAAGGCCAGAAAACAACTATTCACTACGTTTTTAATGAATTTCCGAACTTTTATCGCCATTTGTTGGATATATTTCGTGAAAATAGAAAATTTTAAAAAGAATTATTCGTTTTCAAAAGTGAAAATCCAAATTTAAAAGATACCTAATCTTGAAAAAAATTCAAAATTTTCTTATAATAAAGTGTAAGATACGTTTGCAGGTGAAACTCCTGCCTTGTAGATTAAGAAAGGAAGAGCTCTCGTAGCTCAGACGAAATTATGACATCAGTTGTTGTTGTAGGAACCCAGTGGGGAGATGAAGGAAAAGGGAAAATTACGGATTTCCTTTCGGCCAATGCTGAAGTGATTGCCCGCTACCAAGGCGGTGACAATGCTGGACATACGATTGTGATTGACGGAAAAAAATATAAATTGCACTTGATTCCGTCAGGAATTTTCTTCCCAGAAAAAATCTCAGTGATCGGAAATGGGATGGTGGTCAATCCTAAATCTCTGGTCAAGGAGTTGGCTTATCTGCACCAAGAAGGTGTTACCACAGATAATTTGCGCATTTCAGACCGTGCCCATGTCATCCTGCCTTACCATATCGAGCTGGATCGCCTGCAAGAGGAAGCTAAAGGCGACAATAAAATCGGTACCACAATCAAGGGAATCGGTCCTGCCTACATGGACAAGGCTGCGCGTGTTGGTATCCGTATCGCTGACCTCTTGGATAAAGACATTTTCAGAGAGCGCTTGGAGCGGAATCTAGCTGAGAAAAACCGCCTTTTTGAGAAATTGTACGATAGCCAAGCGATGAGCGTTGACGATATCTTTGAAGAATATTATGAATACGGTCAGCAAATCAAGCAGTATGTGACCGACACATCAGTCATCCTCAATGATGCGCTGGATCAAGGCAAGCGTGTCCTCTTTGAAGGGGCACAAGGCGTTATGCTGGATATTGACCAAGGTACCTATCCATTTGTAACCTCGTCTAACCCAGTTGCCGGCGGGGTAACGATCGGTTCAGGTGTTGGTCCAAGCAAGATTGACAAGGTAGTTGGTGTCTGCAAGGCCTATACGAGCCGTGTCGGTGATGGACCATTCCCAACTGAATTGTTTGATGAAGTGGGCGAACGTATCCGCGAAGTGGGCCATGAATACGGTACAACGACGGGCCGTCCGCGTCGTGTGGGCTGGTTTGACTCCGTTGTTATGCGCCACAGCCGCCGTGTATCAGGCATTACCAATCTTTCCCTCAACTCTATTGACGTTTTGAGTGGTCTGGATACAGTCAAAATCTGTGTGGCCTATGACTTGGATGGGGAGCGAATCGACCATTATCCAGCAAGTTTGGAGCAGCTCAAGCGCTGCAAGCCAATCTATGAAGAATTGCCAGGTTGGTCAGAAGACATCACTGGTGTCCGCAGTCTAGAAGACCTGCCAGAAAATGCCCGCAATTATGTTCGCCGTGTCAGCGAACTGGTTGGAGTCCGCATTTCGACCTTCTCAGTCGGACCAGGTCGTGAGCAAACCAATATTTTGGAAAGTGTTTGGTCTAGTTTATAAGCAAATGAAGACAAGAGAGTGGGACAGAAATCGGTAATTCGTTAGAATTCGATTTCGTCGTCCCACCTCCGCACAATTGAGTAGGGCTGTAAAAGCTGATGAAATCAGCGTAATAGAGCCCACTCACCACTGCGTCTTACTCGACAATCCAAAGACAATTGAGAGGCTAGGACTTTGTCCCAGCCTCTTTTTGAAAGCAGAAAGAGGAAAAAATGTATCAAACGATTTTATTTGACCTAGACGGCACCTTGACCAATTCAGAACTAGGGATTACCAACTCAGTGGCCTATGCCTTAGGAAAATATGGGATTCAAGTGCCAGACAAGAAAGCATTAAGAGTCTTCATCGGTCCGCCCTTGCAGGATTCTTTTGAGCGCTTTTATGGATTTTCTAAGGAAGAATGTTTAAAGGCCATTGACTACTATCATGAGTACTTTTCTGAAAAAGGCCTTTATGAAAATGAGGTCTATCCAGGTATACCTGACTTGCTAGCTTCTCTGAAGCAGGCTGGCAAACAGTTGATTATAGCTACGTCAAAACCTGAAGAATTTTCCATTCAGATTCTCAAGCACTTTGGCTTGTATGATTATTTTGACTTTGTTGCTGGTGCGACCATGGATAGAAAACGTAGTAAAAAAAGCGATGTTATCCAGTATGCCTTAGAGCAAAATGGGATTACAGATTTGGCGCATACCATCATGATTGGAGACAGGGAGCACGATGTGCTTGGGGCTCAAGCGCAAAAGCTTGATTCTATCGGTGTCCTTTATGGCTTTGGTAGCAAGGAAGAATTGGAAGAAGCCGGCGCCACCTATATTGTCCAAGAAGTTGGAGAAATTGCTAAAATTATCAATACTCAAAAAGCTTAAGCTTTATTTAAGATAGACCAGCTATACTAGAAGCATAAACAAAGACCTCCTAACTTTGTTTAAACCTCCTAAACTTTTTCATAATAATCTCCCATAAGAGTCGCCCAATCGGCGGCTTTTTTGTGAGTCATAAGCTGCCTGTGGTATAATGAACAAAGAAACTAAAAGGAAGAGGGAAGAGATGGATTACACGATAGAGGAAAAAGAAATGTTTATGAGGGAAGCGCTGAAGGAGGCGGAGATTGCCCTCGCCAATGATGAAATACCGATTGGTTGTGTTTTGGTCAAGGATGGTCAGATCGTCGGACGCGGGCATAATGCGCGTGAGGAGCTGCAGCGGGCGGTCATGCATGCGGAAATCATGGCGATTGAGGAGGCCAATCAGCATGAAAATAGCTGGCGCCTGCTGGATACGACGCTTTTTGTCACGATTGAGCCCTGCGTCATGTGCAGCGGAGCCATCGGTCTGGCTCGCATTCCCAAGGTGATCTATGGGGCGAAAAACCAGAAATTCGGGGCTGGGGGTAGTCTCTACGATATTCTGACGGATGAGCGGTTGAATCATCGCGTAGAGGTTGAAAGCGGCCTTTTAGAAGAAGAATGTGCGGCGATTATGCAGAACTTTTTCAGAAATCGCAGGAAAAAGTAAAGAAAATTAGCCAAAAAAGAAAGTTTGTGTTATACTAATTAATGGAGCAACAGTTCTGCGTGAAGCGGGTCAGGGGAGGAATCCAGCAGCCCTAAGCGATTTGAACTGTGTGCTCTTTTCTATTGCCCTTGATGAATCAAGCCTAAAAGGCGCAGATGAATATTGGAGCAGTGAATCTAGTTTGAACGGACCTGAAATGAATTCAGCTGACATCCAATCTTAAGAAGCATATTGGTTTTCTTGTCAATCAAAACTGTTCTTCTCAATAGGCCTAAGATTTGTTGACTTGCGCAAACGATTGCTATCAGTTATGTCCTAGGGTTAGCTTATTTAGAAAAATAGTATAGAATAAAAAATGTAAACGTTTTAAAATAGTAAAAGTACTTGCTTATTTTTTCTTAAAGCGTTATCATAAAAGAAAAGAACAATTGGAGGATAAACATGACACATATTAAATTTGACTATTCAAAGGTACTGGATAAGTTTGTAGCACCACATGAATTAGATTATATGCAGCCTCAAGTGACTGCAGCAGATAATGCTCTACGAAATGGAACAGGTCCTGGAGCAGAAATGACAGGCTGGTTGAATTTGCCTGAAGAATATGATAAAGATGAATTTGCTCGTATTCAAAAGGCGGCTGCTAAAATCCAATCTGATAGTGAAGTGTTAATCGTCATCGGTATTGGAGGATCTTATTTAGGGGCACGTGCAGCGATTGATTTCTTGAATAATTCTTTTGTAAATCTACAAAGCAAGGAAGAACGTAAGGCACCTCAAATCCTCTATGCTGGTAATTCTATCTCTTCAAGCTATTTGGCTGATTTGGTAGATTATGTATCAGACAAAGATTTCTCTGTCAACGTTATTTCTAAGTCAGGAACAACTACAGAGCCTGCTATTGCTTTCCGTGTCTTCAAAGAACTCTTGGTTAAGAAGTATGGTCAGGAAGAAGCAAATAAACGGATTTATGCAACTACAGACCGCGCTAAAGGTGCAGTTAAGGTTGAAGCAGATGCTAATGGCTGGGATACTTTTGTAGTGCCTGATAGTGTTGGTGGTCGTTTTACAGTATTGACAGCAGTGGGACTCTTGCCAATCGCAGCTGCAGGGGCTGATATCAGCAAGTTGATGGAAGGAGCAAATGCTGCTCGCAAGGCTTATGCTTCTGATAAGTTGGCTGAAAATGAAGCATATCAATATGCAGTTGTACGCAATATCTTGTACCGTAAAGGTTATCTGACAGAAGTTCTAGCTAACTACGAACCATCTTTGCAATACTTCTCAGAATGGTGGAAGCAACTGGCTGGTGAGTCAGAAGGTAAAGACCAAAAAGGTATCTACCCAACTTCAGCCAACTTCTCAACAGACCTGCACTCTTTGGGGCAATTTATTCAAGAAGGAACTCGTATCCTCTTTGAAACAGTTATTCGTGTAGATAAGCCTCGCAAAAATGTGTTGATTCCTGAATTAGCAGAAGACTTGGATGGCCTTGGCTATCTGCAAGGAAAAGATGTTGACTTTGTCAATAAGAAAGCAACAGATGGAGTGCTGTTAGCTCACACAGACGGCGGAGTGCCAAATATGTTTGTGACCCTGCCTGAGCAAGATGAGTTCACTTTGGGCTATACTATTTACTTCTTTGAGTTAGCTATTGCTCTTTCTGGCTACCTGAATGGTATCAATCCATTTGATCAGCCTGGAGTTGAGGCTTATAAGAAAAACATGTTTGCTCTTCTTGGGAAACCAGGCTTTGAAGAGCTGGGTGCTGAGTTGAATGCACGCCTTTGATTCTCATATGCTTTGAGTTCATTCAGGATATAAAAAGATCCACAGGTTCATTTCTTGTGGATTTTTTAGTACAAGCCTCTTAATTAGTTTATTATTTTTTTGAACAGTGTAAAAAAGAGTGTCTTAATTCTTTTATGAAAGCGCTGTATAATTGCCTTGTAAATAAAATTTGAGAGGTATCAAAATGAATGATTGGTTAGACATTAAAGGCAAAACAGTTCTTGTGACGGGTGCGTCATCTGGGATTGGTAAGGCAATCGTCGAAGAATTGTTGGAATTAGGAGTCAATGTAGCGAATTTTGATCTTAGCGACAACGATTTACGTCACCCGAATCTATTATTTGTAAAAGTTGATGTAACTTCTCGCTCTGAAGTAGAAGAGGGTGTTGCCAAAATAGTTGAAAGATTTGGCAATATTGATGCGGTAGTCAATAATGCAGGGATTAATGTTCCTAGATTATTAATTGATGCAGAAAATCCTAAAGGTCCTTACGAGTTAGACGATGAAACGTTTGAAAAAGTAACAATGATTAACCAAAAAGGTCTGTATTTGGTTAGTCAGGCAGTAGGCCGGATTCTGGTTCAAAACGGAAAAGGTGTAATTGTGAACATGGCTTCAGAAGCAGGCTTGGAAGGTTCTGAAGGACAAAGTGCCTATGCTGCAACGAAAGCGGCAGTCTATAGTTACACTCGTTCATGGGCGAAAGAGCTTGGTAAACATGGTGTACGTGTGGTTGGAATTGCTCCAGGAATTATGGAAGCTACGGGACTTCGAACTCTTTCTTATGAGGAAGCTCTTGCTTATACTCGTGGAAAGACGGTAGAAGATATTCGAGCTGGTTATGCTTCAACTTCAACGACTCCATTGGGACGGAGTGGGAAACTACGGGAAGTAGCTGATCTTGTAGCGTTCTATATTTCAGACCGTTCTAGCTATATAACAGGTGTCACTACAAATATTGCCGGAGGTAAAACTCGCGGTTAAAACAATGAAGGTAGGGAAGAGAGTTGACCTTAGTAAATCGGTGGTATAATATTTTAGATAAAATGGTCTCGCAGCCAACTTATTCCTTGGTAGATATGCGCTCAGAACTGGATATTAGCTTGCAAACCTTGCAAAAGAGTATCCAACAATTAAATGATGTTTTGGCTCCTAATATCCAGATTATCGCACAAGATGATCAGTTAATGTTAGAAGTATATGACTATACAGAGTTGGAAAGGATTTTATCTGGTAGTTTAAAACAGGAGAGTGACTTCAATTCTTCCAGTAAAAGAATTGCCTATTTGCTAAAACGTTTAATTGAGTCAACCTCCCCTCTTCTTATTGACGACTTGGCTGAGGAAGTAGGTGTTAGTAGAAGTACCCTTAATAAGGATTTGAAACAAGTAAAATCTTTGGCAGAGAGTTACTCTATCACTATTTCAGGAAAGCCCAACCGTGGGCTGGAGGTCTTGGGGAGCGAGCTGAATTTGCGCTTGCTCTATATTCACCAAGTGGCTCCTTACTTTGAAGGAAGGACACTCACTGAGGCAACATCTTCTTTTCTGGAGACGCTAGTTCAGGACTATAAAATCCCTAAAGAAACACAGGAACTCCTTCGAAAGACCATTTCAATTATGGTGGAGCGTATTCATACATCTAGAGTGTTGAATTGTCCTATTCCTTACTATAGGAATGATTTAACAGAGACACATTTGGCTGAGAAATTAATCTATCATATTGAGATGACTTATAAGATTTCCCTCAGTCAGTTTGAGATAGACTTTTTGTGTTTTCCGTTTAATGTCCGTTTTATTGACACTTTAAGCAAGCCGTCTTATCAATCTGAACAGCTTTCAAACATTTTTCAAGGGATTGTCAAGAAAGTCAAAGAGACAATGTTGGTTCACTTTGATGATGAAGAATTATTTGAAGAAATCAAATCTCATCTAGGCCCCTTAATCAATCGACTGATTTTCCATGTGCAAGCTAATGATATATTTCATGGCGAGGTTCAAACTCAATATCCTTTTGCTTTTGAAATGGCAAAAATAGCTGGAGAAGAACTATCTGTAATTTTTGGTTCTGAATTGGAATTATCTGAAATCGGATATCTGGCTTTGTATTTTGAAATGATTTTAAGAAAGCAAAATTCTGCTGTTAAGGGTTCTCGCAAGCAGATAGCTGTAGTTTGCACAACAGGAAGAGGAACTGCTGCGATGATTATTCAGCAACTCAGGCGAGTCCTTGGAAATGATATAGACATTACCCAACATTCTGAAGAGGATTTTAATGTAGAGCTGAACCAGGAATATTTTGCAATTTTTACGACGGTGCCTCTGAAATATAAAAATTCCAAATCTCCAGTCATTCAGGTTAATCATCTTTTTGATGATCAATGGCTGCAGGAAGAATGGCAGAGGGCCAATGCTTTTCATCAAAAAAATCTAGAAACAGTCAGCTTGCGCTTTCTTCGGTTGAGCCCCCAAAAAACCTATCAGCAATACTTGCTAAATATGGTTGCAGAGTTAGAGAAGCTTCAGATGATTGATGAAGGGTTTAGAAATCGGATAATTGATAGGGAGAAAAAGCAATCAACCATTTTTGGTGGAGGAATTGCCTTCCCCCATACAATTAACCAGGGTTATGCAAAGACTATTTTAATGTTCGGAAAACTAGAAGAGCCTTATCAAAAAGAAGATGAATGGATTGAATTTATCTTTCTAGTCGCCATTCCCTCAGAAATTGAAAGAAAAATGGAAAGTGAATTGCTGGAATTGTATGACGATATTTTTCGAATTGCAGGAGAGCCTTCTCTAAAAGAAGCATTGAGGGCTGTAGAAACAGAGACAGAGTTTCTATCATTTTCTAAGAGTAAAGGAGTATTTTAATGAGTTCGCTAATAATTTTCGCTGTATTTGTCATGGCAGCTTATGTATTTCAAATGTTCCTCGGCTGGCAGCAACTTAAAGACTTCAATAAGACCTATACGATGCTCCGAAAACTGGGGCGCGTAGCGATTGGCAGGGAGTCCGGAAGAATCAAATCCGGTACGATTGTCATGTTCGCGGTTGATGAAAACGGTCGGGTTCTTAAAGCTAGCAAAATGCAAGGAGTCACAATCTTAGCACGTTTTCAAAATATGGACGATTATGTTGGAGAAGACATCCATTATTTTGACAAGTATAATCCTCTTGTGAGAAAAGAAAATAAGTTGATGCAATCAGCCATAGAAGATGCTAGAAAAGTCTATCTTTGGCATGAGGCAGGTATTGAGAAAGAGACAAGTTCATCTGATTCTTTTCTGGGATTCGGCTTTTATGCGAATTACTTACAATTATCTATTAAACAGTTATTTAAAAAAAATAAGAAAGGGAGTTCCTTATGAATCACATTACAAATTTTGCAGAGAGTTTTATGAAACTCTTCCAATTAGGTGGAGAAACCTTTATTAGCTGGATGACAAATATTGTACCGCTTGTCTTAATGCTATTGATTGCAATGAATACACTTATCGCTTTCTTGGGAGAAGAGAAGGTCAATTCCCTGGCTAAGATTTCTGCCAAAAATCCTGTTAGCCGGTATATGATTTTACCTTTCATTTCAGCCTTTATGCTGGGGAATCCGATGTCAATCAGTATGGGACGTTTCTTACCAGAATATTATAAACCTAGTTTTGTAGCAGCTCAGATGCAGTTCTGCCACACTTCAAATGGTGTATTTCCGCATATCAATCCTGGGGAATTGTTTGTATGGATGGGAATTGCAACAGGAATTCAAACTTTAGGTTTAAGTCAAATGGACTTAGCCATTCGTTACATGCTTGTTGGGCTTGTCATGAACTTTGTAGGCGGTTGGGTGACCGATTTTACAACTGCTTATGTAGCAAAACAGCAAGGTGTTACCTTGAGTAAAACATTTGATTGATAGAAAGAGTGAAATTATGTCATATAAGAGTATAAAAGTTGTTAAAGGAAATGGCGGCTTCGGAGGACCTTTGGTCATTACACCTAGTGAGGCTAAGCACAAATTTATCTATATCACTGGCGGCGGAGAAAAGCCAGATATTGTAGATAAAATTGCTGATTTGACCGGTATGGAAGCTGTTAACGGGTTTAAAACTTCTATCCCTGATGAGGAAATTGCTTTAGCAATCGTGGATTGTGGCGGTACTCTTCGCTGCGGTATTTATCCTAAAAAGGGGATCCCTACAATCAATATCGTCGCTACAGGGAAAAGTGGCCCTCTAGCTCAATATATCACTGAGGAAATCTATGTGTCAGCAGTTGGCCTTAATCAAATTTCTGCTGCTAATGAAGATGAAAAAGAGACAACTGTGGTAACAGAAAAGCCAACTTACGATACTACTAAAAAAATTACAGAGCAAAAAGCTGAAACAAGTATTGTAGCACGAATTGGGATGGGCGCTGGGAAGGTCGTTGCGACTTTCAACCAGGCTGCTCGTGAAGCCATCCAAACAATGCTCAACACAATCATTCCTTTCATGGCCTTTGTTTCCTTGCTGATTGGGGTTATTCAAGGTTCCGGTGTTGGAAATTGGCTGGCAAAATTAATGGTTCCCCTAGCAGGGAACATCTGGGGACTCATTTTGATTGGCTTTATCTGTTCCTTGCCATTCCTATCTCCTTTGTTAGGCCCCGGAGCTGTTATCAGTCAGATTATTGGAACCTTAATTGGAGTTGAAATCGGCAAAGGGAATATTCCGCCCCAAATGGCTCTGCCAGCTATATTTGCTATCAACACTCAAAACGGTTGTGATTTCATTCCTGTAGCACTCGGTCTATCTGAAGCCAAGTCTGAAACAGTTGAGGTTGGTGTCCCTTCTGTGCTTTATTCACGCTTCCTCAATGGTGTTCCGCGGGTGCTAGTAGCTTGGATAGCTAGTATTGGTCTTTATCAGTAGACCTTTGATAGATGCACGTAAACATAGCAACTATTATGTTAAACTTATCTATAAGCATAAGTTTATGACAGATTTGAGAAAGGATGAATAGGAATTAGATGAAGAAAATTTTTGAAGCTAAAGTAATTCAAGTGGGGCCTGAAGCTCAGAATATGATTCAAGATGCCAATATGCTCATTTTGTTTGGAGAAGAAGCTCCGGAAGACTTAGCAGAGTATTGTTTTAAAATCGATAACAAAAATCTTCTAGGTGCAATACTAGAAGGTGGAAAGCTAGTCGTAGATAGTCAGGAATATTCGATTACTGCCGTAGGAAATGTAGTAGAAAAAAATTTAACTGGACTGGGCCATATCACGATTTCTTTTGATGGTTCAAAAGAGGGCAGCCTGCCGGGCACTCTCCATGTTGCAGCAGACCAAGCAGTAGTAATTGAAAAGAGCTCTACCATTCAGATTTTCGAAACTGCTTGACCATAATAAAATTTCAAATCAAGCAATTTAGAAAAATAAAAGTCTAAAACTAGGCACAACCTCCCTTCTAGGAGGTTTTTTGCTATTTTAAAAAATAGATTTTATCATGTTTTGTTAGTTAGCTCGCTATCTAGCTTGTCTTTTACTTACTTATCTATTCAGCAGCAGTTTTCCTTTCCCTGATTATATGTTACAATCAGAGAAGATGCAGTAGCAATGTGATAGACTTTTATCTAGAAAGTTGAGCTGGCTGCTATTTGGACGGTTCTAGAAAAACAGAAGACCAAGATTGGAAAGGAGTCCTGATGAAGTTATTATTGGCTGAAAAAGTGAAACAAAAATAGTCATAAATAGTTATTTTCATGGGCACGGACGAGAGTTCGTGCCTTTTTGCTTGTATGCTTTCAAGCTAAGCCAGTTCAAAATATGATATACTGGAATAAAGTTATATTAGCATGACAAGTTTCATGGTGCAGACAATCGCTGGATGTTACCCCCAGTATGAATGGTATAGAAAAGAGAATAGTAGCATTCAGCGGTAGGAATTGTTAACGGTTAATAGGGTCGTCTTTTCAATGATAGAAGAGTCAATAGATGAGGAGGAGTTATGGGAAAGAGAAATCTGGAAGCTTTGAGGCAGAAACATCAATCAAAATTCAAGAAGGCCCAAACGAAAAAGCCAGCAAATAGCCAATCATCCTTTCTATCCAAATGGAAAACCAAGGAAGACCAATACATCAAACCGTCTGCTAAATTGCAAGAAGCGCAGAGAGGGGCAGAAGAAAATCAACCTCGTCCTTCAGGTTCGTCTCCATCAAAAGTGGTATTTCCAATAGAGAGCTCAAGCAATGAGCTATCTGACATTTCTTCGATAGAGGACAAAACCGGCTATGGGGCTAAACCAAGTTCTCAAGACCAGCCGGTGTTTTCTGAGCAATTAGAAGGAGCTCAGCAGGTGAAGGAGCCTCTGTCGCTTCTATCACAGAATTTGTTGGAATTAAAGCAGAGAGAGCTGAAGCGCCTTATTTCTAGCTTAGAATCACTGAAAGCTAAAAAACAAAACCAAGTCCTTCGTGGAAATCAAGCTAGCCAGCCGATGTCAGGCCTTGTAACTGAAGCAAAGCAGACCAAGCTTTCTCCGCGAATAAGCTCCAATGAGCTTGCTAGAGAGACAGATAAAGTAGAGTTTAGGAAGAAAAAACGAGGAATCTTTTCTAAGATAAGGGTGATGCTACTTTCTAGTTTGGGGATTATAGCCTCAATGTATAGCATAGTAGAGCAGTGGAAAAAGAATGATGATATAAAACGCATGGAAGAAGCTGCAGCTATTTCTCGTATGTTAGACTCATATGGAAAGGATCAAGATTTAAAATCTGATAATCGTCCAGAATGGATTGCTAAGAAAGAGGAGTATCAGTTTCATATCACCTATGATGATATCACTTCTTTATTCTCAGACTTCACTTCATCGGTTCCAAATCTGACAAAGGTCGACGAGGTGGTTGCAAAGTTAGGGAAAGCTGAGTCTGGTAGGGAAACGAACCAAGATGACCTAATCAAGACAATAGATTTAAACTATTCACAAGCAGGGACGGAAGCGAAAGTTAACCTCTCTTTTAAGAGCTATCTTGGTCCTTCTGAAACTCTTAAGTTGGAATCCCTAAAATGTACGCATCTCAGTAGTGCGCAACTGCCTAACCGAAATGCTCAGCTCACTCGTCAAGATCTTTCTGGTATAGAGAAAGGAAAGACCTATCAAGAGATTGTCAGTCAGTTGGGACTTCCAGAGCGCCTCGATTGGCATGGGGGAATCTTGAGCTATACCACTTTATCAATTTCTTATCGTTTGGAGGATGGTCAAGAGGTTAGTTTTTCTTTTGAAAAAGATGACACTCAGAGCTATCGATTGAAAGACAGCTCAGGTTTGGCAAGCGAAGCGGGAGATGCAGGTGCTCGGTAGCGCTTTCCTAGCAGGAGCATCAGCTGTTTGTAGAAAGGGAATGAGCAATCAAGTATTTAGTTGATAGGTGAAAAGGTGAAAGATAGAAATTTAGAAGCATTGAGGCGGGAACACAAATCCAAGTTTAAAGCTAGAAACACTTCGTCGGTCAAGAATCAGCGGGAAAGGGGAGAAGCTACCCTCGAACAGACAAAGGAAGAAACAAGGAAATACACGCAGAGAACAGAGTCAACAGGCAAACCTAATGGCCAGCTTTTAGCAAAGTCTGTGCTATCTCGTTATGCCTCACTCTTAGTGATTGCCGCAGGTCTAGTGGGACTGATTAGCTTCTTGATGGTGTATATGCGACCAACTTTTAAGTCAGAGGGAAATCAATCAGCTATATCGTCTGTTCATACTGTTCCAACAGAATCAGAAAATAAGATTGAGATCCTGACGGAGGGGAATTCAGCTTTTATTGAAAAGAATCGAGAGGTCGATTTTCCATTCGAAGAGATATTCGAGTTGATTAAAACCATGAACCAACCTAATGTGTCTCCAGAGGATATCGTTGAGAAGTATGGGAAAGCCAGCTCTGGGAGTGTGGATAATCGCGTGAAAGGCAGTAAATTGGTGATACTTTCCTACAATTTAGTAGGAAGAAAAGGAGTTGTTAATATGCGTCTTAGGAGTACTGGAGGAGGAATGGAGCTCTATACGGTATCTGCCGCTTTCTTCCGGAATGCTGGGGAATCGATTACGAAGACAGTTGATGATTATCGGTCGCTCATTCCCAAAAGTGATCGAGAAGGGATGGAAGTCAAGCAAGCCATAGAAGAACTGGGAATGCCTAAAACTATTTATGCTTCTAAACCAGTTAAGTGGCAAGTTGATTCACTTCTTCTTGAATATTCAACCACGGACAATATGACAGTTTCTTTGTTTTTTGACGAAGTGAATGGGCTTTACCGTCTAAAAAGTATGATGACAAGCACGGTCTGAGAGCCTAGACTGAGAGCACGGAATTTTTTCTTAAACAGACAAGGATAGAAAGATGGGAAAAAGAGATTTAGAAAAATTACGAAGGGAACATAAGGGAAAATTTAGTAGAACTAGGGAACCCTTAAAACGAGAGTCTAAGGAAGGAGCTAGTTTGCTAGCTGAAACAAACCTCAAGGAAGGCACAAGACAAGAATCAAAGTCAACTTTTAAGAGAACCGCAAAGTTTAAACACAAATCACCATTTTTCAAGCTAGTGAGTGCTCTAGCCCTGATTGGCCTTGTTATCGGCCTACTTGTCTTAATCGGGAATTGGACCAATTCTTACAGAAAGAATCCGTTTGTAAGAACAGAAGCAAAATATTCTTCTTCAAATGCCGAAGTTTTGGATTGGGAACCAAGGGATTTTATAAAGTATAAGATTGAAGAGGACGAGGATAGAAATATCACAGTGTCCGACTTTGTTCATCAACATGGTTTGGCTAAAAGCAGCGATGAAACGGTGATTGGCAAGAAGGATAAATTGTTATCACTGATCTATGATTTGAAGGGAGGAGGCTTTGCCGTCCTTCAATTCTGGGATTTTGGTTCAGGTCTACATCTTACTAGCATAGCTTATAATATTTATCAAAATGAGGATTTGACAGGGGAACGGCTTTCTTTCCTTAAGGGAATGACATCAAATGAAGAAACTGGCATCACTGATCTAGAAGTGATAGAACATTTGGGACTCCCCAACAATTACTATAAAGCAGTGGTGAAAGGATATTACAGTATGTCTATGGGCTATAGGGCAGAGGATAAAACCTTCTTCCACTTAAACTTTGTAAAGGGCAAGGACGGACAATTTCATTTGAATAAAGTTCAAGAGACTAAATAGCATACTAGCTGCTAATAAAGTCCTAACTGTATAGCCAAATTGTGTTATAATAGAAAAATAAAAGAGATAGAGAGTGGGACAGAAATCGGTAATTCGTTAGAATTCTATTTCGTCGTCCCACCTCCGCACAGTTGAGTAGGGCTGTAAAAGCTGATGAAATCAGCGTAGTAGAGCCCACTCAACCACTGCGTCTTGCTCGACAATCCAAAGACAATTGAGAGGCTAGGACTTTTGTCCCAGCCTCCCAACAAAGAATAGAAAGAACAAAGAGGTGACGCCATGTCTGCTACGAAAATGAATGCTCAAGAAATCATCAAATTCATCGCTGATGCCAAGAAAAAAACTCCTGTCAAGGTAACCTTTGATGGAGAATTGCACGGTTCCATTCCTTGGTCTGTTGTGAAGTTAGGCAATGTTCTTTTTGGAGACTGGGAAGAAATCAAGCCACTCCTAGTGAACTTAGAGGAAAATAAGACCTATGTCGTGGAGCAGGATGCCCGCAATTCAGCGGTGCCGCTTTTGGACAAGCGCGACATCAATGCCCGTATTGAGCCGGGTGCTATTATCCGTGACCAAGTTGAAATTGGTGATAATGCTGTCATCATGATGGGAGCAGTCATCAATATCGGTGCAGAAATCGGTGCTGGGACCATGATTGATATGGGTGCTATTCTGGGCGGCCGAGCGATTGTCGGCAAAAACAGTCATGTCGGTGCTGGTGCTGTTCTGGCGGGAGTCATTGAGCCAGCTAGCGCAGAGCCAGTTCGGGTTGGAGACAATGTGTTGATTGGTGCCAATGCGGTTGTGATCGAAGGTGTACAAATTGGCAGTGGTTCCGTTGTTGCGGCTGGTGCGATTGTGACCCAGGATGTTCCGGAAAACGTAGTAGTTGCTGGCGTTCCAGCACGAGTTATCAAAAAAATTGACGAAAAGACCCAGCAGAAGACAGCTCTGGAAGACGCTCTGCGTACTCTTTAATATTGGTTAAAAGATAGCCGCCCTTGAACTTCATCGGGGCGGTCTGACTCTTTGTTTGTACTGACAAGATTTTAAAGGAAAGAAAAATGCTTGATTATCTGAACATTCGCCGTGATTTACACCAGATACCAGAAATCGGTCTGGAAGAATACAAGACCCATGCCTACCTGATGCAGGTCATTGATGGACTGACAGCAGGTCTAGACTTTGTGGAAATCCGAACTTGGCGGACGGGTATTTTGGTCTTTATCAAGGGAAGTTCGCCGGATAAGACGATTGGTTGGCGGACGGATATCGATGGTCTTCCGATTGTCGAGAAGACAGGTCTGGACTTTGCTAGTACCCATGAAGGTCGGATGCATGCCTGCGGACACGATATGCACATGACGGTGGCTCTAGGTCTGCTGGAGCAAGCTGTGAGCGCTCAGCCTACCCACAATCTGCTCTTTCTCTTTCAGCCTGCTGAGGAAAATGAAGCTGGCGGTATGCTCATGTACGAAGACGGTGCCTTTGGCGACTGGTTGCCGGATGAATTTTACGGCCTCCATGTGCGGCCAGATCTCAAAGTTGGCGATGTTGCCACTAATAGAGGAACGCTTTTTGCTGGCACCTGTGAAGTCAAGCTGACCTTTAAGGGGAAGGGAGGCCATGCGGCTTTTCCTCATGAGGCCAATGATGCTTTGGTGGCAGCTAGCTACTTTATCACCCAGGTGCAGACCATTGTCAGCCGCAATGTCGATCCGATCGAGGGAGCGGTTGTGACCTTTGGTTCGCTCCATGCTGGCACGACCAACAATGTCATCGCAGAAACGGCCTTTTTGCATGGTACCATTCGGACTCTGACTCAGGAGATGAATCTCTTGACTCAGAAGCGCTTACGGGAAATAGCAGAGGGCATAGCCCAAAGTTTCGGTCTGGAATTGGACTTGGAACTCAAGCAAGGCGGCTATCTGCCTGTGGAAAATGATCCTAGTCTAGCAGACGAATTGATGGACTTTTTCCAGAAGGAAGAAGGGGTTCAGCTGATTGATATTGCGCCGGCTATGACAGGCGAGGACTTTGGTTATCTGCTCAGCAAGGTCAAGGGCGTCATGTTCTGGCTTGGAGTGGACAGTCCCTATGCCCTCCATCATCCCAAGATGACATCGGATGAGGCAGCACTGCCCTTTGCTATTGAAAAGATTGGGAAATTCCTAGATTATAAAATCAACGAAAGATAAAAAAGGTGGGGTGAGCCGCATGAAAAAAGAACTACGACAAACTGTACTGAACCAGATGAAGAAACTGTCGGGAAAAGAAAAAGAGCAGGCAGATAACTGGCTGACCCAGCACTTGCTTAGTTCAACAGCTTATCAAAACGCTCAGGTTATCGCTACCTATCTTTCTATGCCGCATGAAGTCTCAACTGTAGCCTTTATCAAGCAGGCTCAGTTGGATGGTAAGCGGGTTTTGGTACCTAAGACCTATGGCCAGGGTCGGATGATATTTGTGGACTATGATGAAAGTCGCCTGCAAAAACGCTCTTTTGGTCTTATGGAGCCAATGAGCGAAGAGGCTGTGGACAAGACAGAAATTGATCTGATTCATGTGCCGGGTGTGGTTTTCAATTCACAAGGCTTTCGGATCGGTTACGGTGGTGGCTACTATGACCGTTATCTGGCTGATTTTGCAGGAGCATCCATCAGCACTATTTATGCAGTCCAACAGGCAGAATTTCTACCAGCTCAACATGATGTTGCGGTAAAGGAGTTACTTATTTATGAAGCAAATCTTTGATAGAGACTATCCTGTGACAAGCATCTTGCTTATCCTGACGAGCCTTGTTTTTGTCTTGATGTTTCTTTCTTACGGTTTTCAATACAGCAGTTCCGAAGCCTTGTATCACTTTGGAGCCGTGCACGGTTATACGATTCAAGCGCTGCCGGAGCAGTTTTGGCGGATTTTTGCTGCTATTTTCATCCACATTGGTTTGGAGCATTTTGTGGTCAATATGCTGACGCTCTACTTTCTTGGCCGACAGATTGAAGCCATCTTCGGCTCTTGGAAATTCTTGATACTCTACCTGATGTCAGGCGTGATGGGGAATTTATTCGTGGTCTATTTTTCACCCGAAAGTTTGGCAGCTGGGGCTTCTACTGCTCTTTTCGGCCTTTTTGCTTCCGTTGTCGTGCTTCGTTATGCTACGCGAAACTACTATCTACAGCAGTTAGGCCAGTCCTATATGAGCCTGCTAGCTGTCAATCTGATCATGAGTTTCATACCAGGAATCAGTCTTTCTGGTCACTTGGGTGGTCTAGTCGGTGGAGCTTTAGGAGCTGTGATCTTACCAGTATCGGGAGAACGCTACGCTTTTAGCAAGACTCAACGATTTTTAGCACTGGCAGCCTACCTTGGATTAGCAGCTATTTTGATTTTTCTGACTTTTCAACGACCAATTTTTTGAGAAATGAATTCAATTACCGCTTTTTAAAGCGGTATTCCAAAATGTGGCCAACCTCTGTCAGCAATAGAAAAATTGCTGATAGAGGTTGATTATCATATAGTGAAAACTCTTAGAGATGTTGATGTGACATTATTTTTAAGAGTTTTTTTACTTTATCCAGTAAAAGAAAAAGATTGAAGAAATTGTCCAAAATGGACTTTTTCTTCAATCTAACACCTAGATTTACTAGGTGTTTTTCTGTATAGTGTTAAAAGCTGATGCATCAGCTAATCTATTGCTTGTGCACTTCTGTTATTTTTTCGTTTTCTTATCTAATTTTTTGCCTAAATCGATAATGTACTGTTTCAAATCGTCTTTGACTTGAGGGTGTTTGAGGGCATAATCGATAGAAGTTTTCATGAAGCCAAACTTGTCGCCTACATCATAGCGATCGCCTTTGAATTCACGGGCAAAAACGCGCTGAGTTTTGTTGAGGGTATCGATGGCATCAGTCAGTTGAATTTCATTGCCCGCACCAGGAGTTTGTTTTTCCAAGATTTCAAAAATTTCTGGCGTTAGCAGGTAGCGACCGATAATGGCCAAATCACTTGGTGCATCTTCTGGTGCTGGTTTTTCGACGAATTTTTCAACGCTGTAGAGGCCATTGACGCCTTCGCCTTGCGGTGCAATAACGCCGTAAGCAGAGACTTCTTCGTGAGGAACTTGCATAACTGCAATTGTAGACGCGTGGGTTGCTGCATAGTCGTCCATGAGTTGTTTGGTGAGTGGCACTGCCTTGTCATTGGTAATGTCCATCAAATCATCACCCAGCATGACCACAAAAGGTTCATTTCCGACAAAGGCCTTAGCTTGAAGTACGGCATCCCCGAGTCCACGTGGATGGCTCTGACGGATAAAATGCAAGCCAATACCAGTAGTCTCATCCACCAACTTGAGCAAGTCGTTCTTGCCCTTTTCTTTGAGGTTGTATTCTAGCTCAAAGTTGGAGTCAAAGTGGTCCTCAATGGAGCGTTTTGACTTCCCTGTGACAACCAGAATATCTTCAATTCCAGATTTGAGAGCTTCCTCGACGATAAACTGAATAGTTGGTTTGTCAACGATTGGCAGCATTTCCTTGGCCAGTGCCTTAGTGGCTGGCAAGAAGCGGGTTCCGAGACCGGCTGCAGGGATGACTGCTTTTCTGACTTTTGGCATAAATTTCTCCTTTATAAAAAATACTGTAAATTAAGACCACTCATTTTCAGCTTTGAATTCATTGCTCATCATATCATGAATGGCATCTTTGATATCATGGCCGTCATAGATGACCTTGTAAATAGCCTGAGTGATAGGCATGTAGACACCGAGCTCCTGAGCCAGTTCGTAGGCTGCCTTGGTCGTAGAGATTCCTTCGATAACCATGCCCATATTAGCTTCAATATCAGCTAATTTCTCGCCGCGACCCAACGCATCGCCGGCTCGCCAGTTGCGAGAGTGGATAGAGGTTCCTGTGACAATCAAGTCGCCAACACCAGAAAGACCGCTGTAAGTCAGAGGGCTGGCTCCCAGTTTAACACCAAGTCGGGTAATTTCAGCCAGCCCGCGTGTGATGATGGCAGCTTTAGCATTGTCACCGTAGCCCAGTCCGTGGAGAGCTCCAGCTCCGACTGCAATGATGTTCTTGAGAGCACCTGCTGTTTCTACGCCGACGACATCGGTATTGGTGTAGAGGCGGAAGTAGTGATTACTGAAGAGTTCCTGCACATATTTAGCGGTTTCGAGATCCTTAGATGCTGCGGTAATCAGGGTAATATCGCGGACGATAGTTTCCTCAGCGTGGCTAGGGCCTGAGACAACGACAATCTCGCTACGCAAGTCTGCAGGGATTTCTTCTTCCAGAATAGTCGAAATTCGTTTGTGGCTATTAGGCTCTAATCCCTTGGATGCATGCATGATTTTTACCTTGTGATCCAAGGTTTGCGCAACTTGTTGGGCTACCAGACGGGTCACCTTGGTCGGCACGACAAAAAGCACAGCATCTACGTTTTCTAGAGCATCTTTCAAGTCGTGATAAGCCTTGATTTCTTCGCTTAGAACCACATCTTTGAAATAGCGTTTGTTTGTATGCTGGTGATTGATCTCGTCAATCTGCTCTGCAATATTGCCCCAAATCCGGACCTCATGGCCATTATCATTGAGGACTTGAGACAGAGCCGTTCCCCAAGAGCCAGGACCAATCACAGCAATTCGTTGTTTATCCATCTTTTCTCCTTGTACGAGACCTATAAAAGGACTCAGTCAATTTAGAGTTATTTATTATATTGTACCATATAATAACTGAAATTTCTTACTTGACATTGTTTTTATCTATGATATAGTAAGGAAGCTAAACAAAGTTAAAAATCTACGAGGAGGAATTATGTTCAGAAAAGCTTTATCAGCCTATAAATTATTTATCTTTTTATCTCTTCTGATGACATCGCTGATGCTGGCTAGCTCGCTGTTACAGCCCCTATATCTCAAAGATGTCTTGAATGCTCTTTTGTCAGGAAATCGAGAAGAAATCTATCATTTGGGGGCTTGGTTGCTGGGCTTTGGTTTGGTTGGCCTGCTTGCTGGCGGGGCAAATGTGACCCTGGCAGCCTATATTTCCCAAGGTGTGTCGTCGGATTTACGGGAAAAAACCTTTCGGAAAATCCAGACTTTCTCTTATGCCAATATTGAACAGTTCAATGCGGGGAATCTAGTTGTCCGCATGACAAACGACATCAACCAAGTACAAAATTTGGTCATGATGATGTTCCAGATTTTATTCCGCCTGCCTATTTTATTTTTAGGTTCCTTTATTTTGGCGGTGGTGACTATTCCCTCCCTGTGGTGGGTGATTGTCCTGATGGTCTTTTTGGTCTTCTTTTTGACAGGAGTGATGATGGGCTTGATGGGTCCACGCTTTGCCAAATTTCAAGTTCTCTTAGAAAAGATCAATGCGATTGCCAAAGAAAACCTGCGTGGCGTCCGTGTCGTCAAATCTTTCGTGCAGGAGAGAGAGCAGTATCAGAAGTTTACGCAAGTTTCAGATGAACTTTTGGAGCAAAATCTCTTTATTGGTTATGCCTTTTCGATCGTTCAACCAATGATGATGATCGTCGGCTACGGGGCTGTCTATCTGACCATGTGGCTCTTGTCTAGCATGATACAGATGGATCCAGGCTTGGTTAGCTCGATTGTCTCTTTCATTTCTTATTTGAATCAAATCATGTTTACTATCATCATGGTTGGCTTTTTGGGCAATACCGTTACGCGTGCCATGGTATCGATTCGGCGGATCAAGGAGGTTTTGGATACGGAGCCAGCGATGACCTTCAAGAATGAAGCTGAAGAAGATTTGGAAGGTAGTCTGGTCTTTGACCATGTGACCTTTACCTATCCGACAGATACAGAGCCCATGCTCAAGGATATTAGCTTTGAAGTCAAACCGGGAGAGATGATTGGTGTTGTCGGAGCGACAGGAGCAGGAAAATCAACTCTGGCCCAGCTCATTCCACGTCTTTTTGATCCTCAGGAAGGCTCCATCAAAATTGGTGGCAAGGATCTGCGAGATATTAGTGAAGCTTCGCTGAGAAAAAATGTCTCCATCGTTCTGCAAAAAGCTATTTTATTTAAGGGGACGATTGCGGACAATCTGCGTCAAGGAAAGCAAAATGCCAGCTTGCCAGAATTAGAACAGGCGGCGCGCATTGCACAGGCAAGCGAGTTTATCAATCGTATGGAAGATACCTACAACAGCCAAGTCGAAGAACGGGGAAATAATTTCTCTGGCGGACAAAAGCAAAGAATGTCCATCGCGCGTGGTGTTGTCAGCAATCCTAATATTCTTATCTTGGATGACTCAACTTCCGCTCTGGATGCCAAGTCCGAAAAGCTGGTCCAAGAGGCGCTGAACAAGGATTTGAAGGGAACTACAACCATCATTATTGCCCAGAAGATTAGCTCCGTGGTTCATGCGGACAAGATTTTGGTGCTAGATCAAGGGCGTTTGATTGGCCAAGGTAGACACGCAGACTTGGTCGCTACAAATGATGTCTACCGAGAAATTTATGAGACACAAAAAGGAAAGGAGGACTAAGATGAAGACAGCAAAATTTTTCTGGCAATATTTCAAGCAGTATAAACTGGCCTTTTTGGTCGTCATGATTATGATTGTCATCTCGACGGTTTTACAGGTTCTCTTTCCGATTTTTACAGGTCTCGCCATCAGTGAGCTGGTGGAGTTGGGTAGTGCTTTTGCGAGTGGCAAGCTTGCTTCAGGTGATGTTTCAGCCTTTGCCGCTTTCCAAGGAATCATGTGGAATTTAGCGCTGGCTTTCATCTTCCTTTCGCTATCGAGCTTGATTTACATGCTATTGATGAGTCGGATCATTTCCTACTCAACCAATGAAATGCGCAAGGGTCTCTTTGGGAAATTAGCTCGCTTGACCGTTTCCTTCTTTGACCGCCATCAAGACGGGGATATCTTGTCGCGTTTTACCAGCGATTTAGATAATATCTTGCAGGCTTTCAACGAGAGCCTAGTCCAAGTGATGAGCAATATCGCTCTCTACATCGGCCTGATTGTCATCATGTTTATGCGGCATGCGACCTTGGCTTGGGTGACGATTGCCAGTACGCCAGTAGCCATCATTGTCTTGGTGTCCATCGTCAAGCTGGCTCGCAAGTACACAGACTTGCAGCAAAAAGAAGTTGGTCAGCTCAATGCTTATATGGATGAGACGATTTCCGGCCAGAAGGTAGTCATTGTGCAGGGAATGCAAGAAGAAGTCATCAAAGGCTTTGTCCAGCAAAATGATAAGGTTCGGTCAGCTACTTTCAAAGGACGCGCTTTTGCTGGCTTGCTCTTTCCTGTCATGAACGGAATGAGCCTGATCAATACGGCTATCGTGATTTTTGTAGGTTCAGCCATTATGCTCAATGATCCTAATGTGAAGACCTCAGTAGCCATTGGTCTGATTTCAACCTTTACACAGTTTTCTCAACAATACTATCAGCCTATCATTCAGGTTGCGGCAAGCTGGGGAAGTCTGCAGCTGGCTTTCACTGGTGCGGATCGGATTCAGGAAATGTTTGATGCGCCCGAGGAAGTGCGCCCGCAGAATGCACCAGCCTTTACCGAGCTGAGAGAAGGCGTCGAGATAAAGCATGTGGATTTCTCTTATGTCGAAGGTAAGCCGATTTTGAAAGATGTTTCCATTTCAGCGCCAAAAGGTAAGATGATTGCTGTTGTAGGACCGACAGGATCAGGGAAGACGACCATCATGAACCTGATCAATCGTTTTTACGATGTGGATAAGGGTAGTATCGAATTTGACGGACGCGATATCCGAGACTATGACTTAGATAGCTTGCGCAGTCATGTAGGTATCGTTTTGCAAGATTCTGTCTTGTTCAGTGGAACCATTCGAGACAATATCCGATTTGGAGTGCCGGATGCAAGTCAGGAGATGGTTGAAATCGCTGCGCGTGCTACCCATATTCACGAGTATATTGAAAGCTTGCCTGATAAATACGATACAATCGTAGATGATGATCAAAACATCTTTTCAACAGGTCAAAAGCAATTGATTTCGATCGCTCGAACCCTTTTGACCGATCCTCAAGTGCTGATCTTGGATGAGGCCACCTCTAATGTTGATACGGTAACCGAGAGCAAGATTCAGAGCGCGATGGAGGCTATTGTGGCAGGCCGAACCAGCTTTGTCATCGCTCACCGCTTAAAGACCATATTGAATGCAGACCAGATTATTGTCCTAAAAGATGGGGAAGTCATTGAAAGAGGCAATCATCATGAATTGCTGCATCTAGGCGGCTTCTATTCTGAGCTCTACCACAATCAATTTGTATTTGAATAAATATATACAGAAACGGAGGTATTCCATGAGGATACCTTCGTTTTTTGAAAGGAATTAATCAATTTTGTCCTGATCTATCTCTTTCATCGAACCAATCTGCTTCTTTTCATCGTAGGAGTCATCTTAGCTATTTTGGGAATTCTTGTCATGCTGGTCTTTGGCTATGGCATCTACAAGGGTAGACTAAATTTGCAAAAGGTTATTGATGATTTTGAAGAGAAACTGAAGTTAGCTCAATAATGTTTCCAATTAATTTCCCCAAAAACTTTGTCATTCGGCAAAGTTTTTTCTTGACTATTTCTGACCAAGTGATAAAATAATAACTATAGATTAGCACTCGATGTCATAGAGTGCTAAAATTCAATCTTTGGAGGAAAAAGATGTTAAAACCATTAGGTGACCGTGTGGTCTTAAAAGTAGAAGAAAAAGAACAGAAAGTTGGTGGCTTTGTCATTGCTGGTGCAGGGCAAGACGCGACAAAAGAAGCGACAGTCATCGCAGTCGGCCAAGGGATCCGTACGCTCAATGGAGAATTGGTCGCACCAAGTGTCAAGCCAGGTGATAAGGTTTTAGTTGAAAGCCATGCTGGCATTGAAGTCAAAGATCAGGATGAGAAATTCTTGGTTGTTGGAGAAGCAAGCATTCTTGCAATTGTGGAGTAAAAATCTAAGAAAGAGGTTTAAAAATGGCAAAAGATATTAAGTTTTCATCAGATGCACGTAGTGCAATGGTTCGTGGTGTGGATATTCTAGCAGATACTGTCAAGGTAACCTTGGGCCCTAAAGGTCGCAATGTTGTTTTGGAAAAATCTTTTGGCTCACCTCTCATCACCAATGACGGTGTGACCATTGCCAAGGAAATCGAACTGGAAGACCACTTTGAAAATATGGGGGCTAAGCTGGTGTCAGAAGTGGCTTCAAAAACCAACGATATCGCTGGAGACGGAACAACGACTGCTACTGTATTGACCCAAGCTATCGTTCGTGAAGGAATTAAAAACGTTACTGCGGGTGCTAACCCAATCGGTATCCGCCGCGGGATTGAAGCAGCAGTTGCGACTGCTGTCAGCGCTCTGAAAGAAACGGCGATTCCGGTTTCTAACAAAGAAGCGATTGCTCAGGTTGCTGCCGTGTCTTCTCGCAGCGAGAAAGTCGGCGAGTACATCTCTGAAGCTATGGAAAAAGTTGGCAACGATGGCGTTATCACCATTGAAGAGTCCAAAGGTATGGAAACAGAACTGGATGTCGTAGAAGGAATGCAGTTTGACCGTGGCTACCTGTCTCAATACATGGTGACGGATAGTGAAAAAATGGTGGCCGATCTGGACAACCCTTATATCTTGATTACAGACAAGAAAATTTCTAACATTCAAGAAATTCTCCCATTATTGGAAAACATTTTGAAAACCAACCGTCCGCTCTTGATTATTGCAGATGATGTGGATGGTGAAGCTTTGCCAACACTTGTTCTTAACAAGATTCGTGGTACCTTCAATGTAGTGGCTGTTAAAGCACCAGGTTTCGGTGACCGTCGTAAGGCTATGTTGGAAGACATCGCTATTTTGACAGGCGGTACAGTAATTACAGATGATCTTGGCCTAGAGCTCAAAGACGCTACTATTGAAGCGCTTGGACAAGCTTCTAAAGTCACTGTTGACAAGGACAGCACTGTGATTGTGGAAGGTTCTGGCAATCCTGAAGCCATTGCCAATCGTGTGGCCGTTATCAGATCACAAATCGAAAGTACAACTTCTGAGTTTGACCGTGAAAAACTGCAAGAACGTCTGGCGAAATTGTCCGGTGGTGTGGCGGTGATTAAGGTAGGAGCTGCAACCGAAACCGAGCTCAAAGAAATGAAACTCCGCATCGAAGACGCCCTCAATGCGACCCGTGCCGCAGTGGAAGAAGGAATCGTGTCTGGTGGGGGTACAGCCTTTGTCAGCGTATTGGGTGCAGTAGCTGCCCTTGAATTAACAGGTGATGAAGCGACTGGCCGCAACATCGTCCTCCGGGCCTTGGAAGAGCCTGTTCGCCAAATCGCTCTGAATGCAGGATTCGAAGGTTCAATCGTCATCGACCGTCTGAAAAACTCTGAAGCAGGTACAGGCTTTAATGCTGCGACTGGCGAATGGGTCAACATGATTGAAGCTGGAATCATTGACCCAGTTAAGGTGACGCGTTCAGCCTTGCAAAATGCCGCTTCTGTAGCTAGCTTGATTTTGACAACAGAAGCTGTTGTAGCCAATAAACCAGAACCTGCTCCAGCAGCACCAGCTATGGATCCCAGCATGATGGGCGGAATGATGTAAGACACATAGAAGAAAGTACAACTTTTTTGAAATCAATAAAGTAAAAAAGACTTCAAACTATTGATCAAAAACAATGGTTTGAAGCCTTTTTATTGTGCGGATAATGCAATGAAAACTTGTAAAATAATGAAAGTGGAGGATGACATGATGGCCTTCACTGGACAGTTTTTTTGCCAAATGTTTACCGATACCGTCAGTAGCACCTGTAATTAGAACGGTTTTGACTATATTAGTCCTCCAAGAAAGCAATTGGTTCTTTTTAAAATTCGTCTGCATATTGGAAGATAGAACCGTGACCTGCATTTGGATAGATAATCAGCTCGCTACTATTTCTTTTATCAGCTATAGCTGATAAAAGAAATAGAATTCCTAGGAAATCATTGAATTATCAATCACCCTACCAAGTTTTTCTGAGTTACTTGAAAAGTCTAACTTAATTTGACAATTTAGGATGTTATAAACTCATTAAAATAATCCCCAGTTAGATTTGGAATATTTTTTATTCTGTGTCATATAAAAATAAATAAAATGAATGGCTATAGCTAGAGCTAAAATGGTTGTTATACTCACTACTATTATAGGATTAGAAGCAAAGATTAAAGAGAGAATCAAGGCAGCCAGATAGAGTGTCGCTTGGACACAGTAGTAACTTTTCGAATAGCGAAGATAGTGTTTGTTATGGGGCCCATTTACTAGGACAGCAGCTTGAAAGAGGCCAAATCCGATATAAGAGAAGCTGGTTGCAAAGAGACGATTAGCTTCAGGATTCTGAAGAAAGCCCATCGATACAGTCATCATCATAAGTCCAATGAAAATAGGATAGTGACTGTAAATTAGAAATAGCCCCTTTTGATTAGATTTTTCATCAATAGCATGGTCGAATTGACCAAAATAAAACAAGAACAGAGAAATCATAATAATGAAATAAAGAACCGAATAAATCGAGAAATTCTCGATTGTAAAGAAGTTAGCTAGCTCCGTAATCATCTCTCCAAACATAATAATGACAAGAAGGGAGATGCGCTCGATTAAATGGGGGAGATTTACCTGGTAATGCTTATCTTTATTAAGCAAGATACTTGGCATAATAAATGTTAGCAGAATACTAGCAAATAAGACAGAGACTCCAACGTAAATAGGAAGAAGAGCTGCTAGATAGACTCCTAAACTTCCTAGAGCTGTTATCCATAGAAAACCTTTGATACTTTCCCGATTAACATCATCGGTTGATTTTCTAAAAAATTCAACCAAATATTGAAAAAATAAGGTAAGGGTTAATGTACCAATAGCCCAACAGAGATAATGAAAATATTGTTGCCAATCAGGTCCAATCATATTGGCTATAAAGAGTAAAATTCCCATTTTGATAAACATGATTACTATGTTAAATAAAGAGTTCTTTCCATAGCGATTGGTATAATCGGTTTGAATCATCCAGGAATTGATGAGAAGCAAAGTAGCAATGAAAAAATCAAGGAAAGAATTCCAAGTCAAAATACCGTTATGAAGATGGTCAATTAAAGTAGTTACTTTTGAAATTGCAAAAACAAAAACTAAGTCATAAAAAAGTTCTGAAAATTCTACACGTTTATGTTTAATAAGAGTTGTCATCTTAAGACCTTTCTATTTTAGAAGTACAATTTATTATAACAGAAAATGGTAATGAGAGAAAAGGAAATGCTTAAATAACTTCATGTGACGCGAATTGTCAAAACCTTGGAGCACATTTACCTCATGTACCAACTCACAGGCGGAGTGTTTGATGATTGGTAATAAAGAATGGGTGTTGAAACATTCAAGTTATTATCATACTGAGAAAGATGGAACAACAAAACGAGTTGAGTTCAATGCAACTAAGCAACCGGAAGAACTGAAGAATAAGATTATACAATAGAAAAAGCGAGCCTAAAACTCGCTTTTTTTATTTAATCTAATAGCTCCTTATTTTCAATTAAGAGTTCTAGTGGAGATTTATCTCTTGCTTCAATAAAACCAGGTTCATATTGGGTATGAAGTGTTCTTTTCTGAGAAGTTGGATCAATATACAACTCTTTTCCATCTTCTGTGTATAGTTGGTTGCCTCTTGTTAGGTAAAGTAAATCCTCTAAGTACTGTCCATCAGTATGTAGGAAATGCTCGATGTATTTAACAGCTTTTAAGATTTCACTTACTTTATCAGAGTATTCATTCGATTCAAGAACACTCTTTTCTAACTCAATCTCTTTACTCGTTCCAAAGAGTTGGGTTGGAGTTGCATTAAAATATTCTGCTATCTTATCCAAATTTGCAAAGGTAGGATAGCTTTTTTGTTTTTCGTAATCAGAGATGGACTGTTTACCGATTCCTAAATCTTCAGCTAGTTGAGTTTGGCTTACCCCTTTTTCTATGCGTAGTCGTGCCAAATTGGGTCCAAAATTTTGAATAATAAAGGTCATGGGAAACTCCTATTTTTATTTTTAACTTATTTTATCACCTAAAAACTTACAAATCAAGTTTTTAGTTGACTTGCCCAAATATTTTTTATAAAATATATTTATAACTTAGAAATAAGTTATAAATGATAAAAAATAGTTCATAAGTTTAGGGACAGTGAGTGAGGAGGAAGTTGAGGACGAGACTATGACTTATGACTATTCGAAGCCTTGGAGCTAGAAATTGTGTGGACAAGGACAAGGGACGAGCCTGACGGGAAGTCAGGCGAAGTCCTGCAGACTGCCGTCCAGACAATTTCTAGCCAAGCAAAAGCTGGCTATTCTAACAGCCAGCAAAAAGGGACACTTAGGGCAACGCCCAAAGAACGACGGAACGAGCAATCGTTGATTTGACGGTGTTTCTGAAACCTAAAAAATCTAAAAGAAGGGGGGACAATTTTGTTGGTTTCTATACAAGATTTAAGAAGTATTCAAGAACGATGTGATGTAGGAGAATTAGTACAGCGGTTAGATGTCAGTATTGATAGATTAACGGTTATCTGGGATACAGACATTGGTTCCCTAAGACAAATTTTTAAAAATCTGAAACAGGCAATAAGTACAAGAGTTGATTCATTTGAAATATATGATAATGTTCGAGATGATGTCTTTACTTTAGCTAAAGATTTTAATGAGTATGATTCAATCAATATTATATTTTTTCAATTATCCACTTATGGAAATGAACAATTGATTCGAATTGATTTCAATCCTAATACTTTAAAAGAATTTGATGGAATGAAAGTATGGAGGCAATTAATGTACTTTGCCAGATTGAATTCATTGACGGTACGTTTGTCTCGTTTTGATTTGGCATTTGACATTTTCAACAGGCCTGAAATCGTTAATTTACAACATATTAAAGGTGGTGTTACCCATAAGGTCTTCTATGGTCGAGGGGGCGAATTAGAGACGAAATATTGGGGTTCTAGCGGTAGTAATGTACAAGTTAGGTTATATGATAAGAACAAAGAAATTATTGCTCACAAGCGCGAAGAGAAGCTAGATTTGGGTGTAAATCCGTTTTGGTGGAGACTAGAGTTCCAACTCAGAACCAAAGCAATTGGAGAGGAGATGGTCCAAGATATTATGAATCGACTCGATAATTTCGGATTTTATAAGCTAGAACATATTCGAGTGGAGCAAAGAGCATTTACAATTATCTTTCTCAACAATCCTGAACTGTTGTCATTGGCTTTTCCAAATTTAAAATCAGACAGCATCAAAAAGAAAAAAACAAGAGTCCGCAAACTATTGAGAGAAGAAACGAACCAATTTGCGGAAGAATTAAAAGAAGTATTAATACAGAATCTCCCTAAATTAAATACAGAATTACAACTACTTGTAGGTGAGTTTCTGAATTTAGGAAATAAATAAGGAGGATAACTATGGACAATAATTTAATTAGTAACAAAGAATTAATTGAAATGGGCTATCGCCCTCATACAGCGAATGATATCATTCATCAGGCAAGAGAATTACTTGTATCACGAGGCTATACATTTTATAATCGCAAACGTTTGATGGTTGTTCCCAAAAGTGTTGTAAATGAGATTCTAGGAACAGAGGTGGCGTAATATGGCAAGTGTTCGTTACCGAAAGCGAGGAGATAGTAACTTATGGACCTATGAAATTCGTAACGAAGGAAAAACTGTTGTTCATAATAGCGGTTTTAAAACAAAAAAACTTGCAGAGTCAGAAGCTGAACCGATTCTGCAAGAACTTCGTTTAGGAAAAAGAATTTCTAGAGATATTTCTCTTGTAGATCTATATCAAGAATGGCTTGAATTAAAAATTCTACCGAGTAGTAGGTCGGAAGAGACAAAGAAAAAATATCTTCTCCGTAAAAACACAATTGAAAGATTATTTGGAAATAAAAAAGTCACTCAAATTCGTGCGAGTGAATACCAAAGAATAATGAATAAGTATGGGCAAACAGTTGGTAGAAATTTTCTTGGTAGATTGAATACTGGGATTCATCAGAGCATCCAAATGGCAATTGCCGACAAAGTTCTAATAGATGATTTTACACAACATGTCGAGTTATTTTCATCCAAAGAACAACAGATGACGGAAGAGAAATATTTACATACCGAAAAGGACTATCTGGATTTACTTTTAGCAGTAAAGAGAAAATTTGATTACCAACGTTCAATTGTTCCTTATATCGTCTATTTTCTATTAAAAACAGGCATGAGATTTGGAGAGTTAATAGCGTTAACTTGGAATGAAGTTGACTTTGACAGAGGACTGCTAAAAACATATAGGAGGTTTAATACCCTTTCTCATAAATTTGTCCCTCCAAAAAACAAAACGTCCATTCGGATGGTACCGATAGACGAAGAATGTATTAAGATATTACAATTTCTAAAAATTGAACAGGAGAAGGCTAATAAAGAGCTAGGAATCAAGAATAGGTATAAAATGATTTTTCAGCATTATGGATATATTCACTTGGTACCAGATATTGCAAGTGTCAATAAAGCTTTGAGTGTTCTTTTAAATGAATTAGATATTTATCCAATTATCACGACAAAAGGAGCACGCCACACCTATGGAAGCTACCTCTGGCACAAAGGATTTGACCTTGGAGTTATTGCAAAAATTTTAGGGCATAGAGATATTTCGATGTTGGTAGAAGTGTATGGACACACTTTAGAAGAGAAAATTTTTGAAGAATTTAATCAAATAAGAGATGTTTGGAAAGATTGCTCATAAAAAAATGTGGGGCAAATGATGGGGCAGAATGATTTCAGAGCAAGTAAAAAAGCCTATAGAATAGGCTTTCTTAGTCATACTTTCTATGCCCCCTGCAGGGCTCGAACCTGCGACCCATAGATTAAGAGTCTACTGCTCTACCAACTGAGCTAAGGAGGCAAGAGAAAAAGCTGTATTGGTGCCGGACCTTCACGATTTGTATTGAACCCGCGCAATTAAGCAGGTGGGCAACTCGCTCTAACTGAAGCTGCTTCCGCGTGACACGGCTTGCACGCTGTTAGAAGTCTTTTGTTTCCCTAATAATACAAAAAATAGTCGGTCAACACTTAAGTGTGAAGTCGTACACCACAGCGTTTCTATAATTATAATACCATAAATTTTGAAAAATTCAAGAGAAAAATGTGATTTTTTGCAAACGATGCCATCATTTTTTTAAGTCATCGATCTTATCCTTGGTCATCCCAAGGGCTCGCTCGTACTTGCCATTTTCATTGGGAGTGAAATAATCGGCATCTTTTATCTTATCAGGTAGATAGTCTTGCTTGACCCAATTGCCAGGATAGGAGTGAGGGTAGAGATAGTCCTGTGCGTTGCCCAATTCCTTGCTGCCGGCATAGTGGCCGTCTCGTAAGTGGCGGGGAATGGGCAAGTTTCCATTCCTCCGTAGGTCAGCCAAGGCCTTGTCCATAGCCACATAGGCTGAGTTGGACTTGGGCGACAGCGCCAAATCAATGACAATATTGGCAATAAGGATGCGGGCTTCAGGAAAGCCGATCCGTTGGGCAGCTTCTAGAGCTGTAACGGTATGGACTTGGGCGTCAGGATTTGCCAGGCCAATATCCTCGTAAGCGATAACGGTCAAGCGTCGAGCTAGGCTAGGTAGGTCTCCAGCTTCAACAAGGCGAGCTGCGTAGTGGAGACTGGCATTGACATCGGAGCCACGGATAGACTTCTGCAGGGCAGAGAGGACATCATAATGGCCGTCTCCGTCCTTATCCATGGTGATATAGCTTTTTTGCAGGCTGTTTTCCATGACATCGAGCGTGATGTGGCGAATGCCCTTGCTATCTTCTGGGGTAGAGAGTACGGCTAGGTCCAGTGAATTATAGGCAGAGCGCAGGTCTCCGTTGGTAGAGATAGCAATGAAGTCTAGAGCTTCATCGTCTAGCTCCACTGGGAAATCAAATCCTCGTTCCTTATCTGTCAAGGCTAACTGAATGGCTGTCCGAATGTCGTCGTTGCTGAGGGGCTCAAGCTCAAATATCTGAACCCGGCTGCGAATAGCGGGAGTGACAGAAAAGAAAGGATTTTCCGTCGTCGCCCCAATCATAATGACTAGCCCGCTTTCTAATAGTGGCAGCAGAAAGTCTTGTTTTGTTTTATCCAGGCGGTGAATTTCATCTAGCAGGAGAACCAGTCCGCCGGAAAATTTCGCTTCTTCAGCGATCTCCTGCAGGCGCTTCTTGCTATCTACGGTGGCGTTAAAGGTCCGAAAGGCAAACTTGGTTGTGCCGGCAATAGCCGAGGCGATGGAGGTTTTGCCGATGCCGGGTGGTCCATATAGAATCATCGAGGACAGGCGGTTGGCTTCAACCATGCGACGGATGATTTTCCCAGGTCCGACCAGATGCTGCTGGCCGATGATTTGATCAATGCTGGTCGGTCTCATGCGTAGGGCGAGGTTTTCTGGCATAAGATTTCCTTTCTGCAAGTGTTTTTCTTGGCTTTTTGTGTTACTATTGTAGATAGTAATATTTTATCACAATGAAAAGAGGAAATCATGGCTAAGTACGGTTTTTTGGAGATATTGGACGAGGAAATGGGGAAGAGCTTTCCTTTTGACTATGAGATTAACTGGGACAAGAAAAATCACGCAGTGGAAGTGGCCTTTCTCCTTGAGGTGCAAAATCCAGGAGGGGTTGAGACAGTTGATGCTGAGGGCAATGCCTCGGCTGAGGATATTTACTTTGAGGAGGCTGTGCTTTTCTACAATCCAGCCAAGTCTCATTTTGATGCCGAGGACTATCTGGCAGCCCTGCCCTATGAGCCTAAGAAGGGGCTGTCACGGGAGTTTCTGGCTTATTTCGTGGATTTCCTAAGCCAAACAGCTGAGTCTGGCCTCGATGCGCTCATGGACTTCTTAGCAGATCCAGAGGCAGCAGAGTTTGAGATGGCTTGGAATGCTGAGGCTTTTGAAAATGGCAGAGCTGAGTTGACTGAGACGAACTTTTATCCTTATCCGAGGTATTAGGAGGCGCTTATGGAAAATGCAGAAGGACTAGATTTGCTGCACACACAGATGGAATTTTCTGGCTGCAAGATCGCCTTACTCTGTGATGACAGGCTGCTGACTATCTTGCGAGACGATATTTCAACCATTCCTTGGCCCAATATGTGGGAGCTGCCGGGCGGTGGCCGCGAAGGCGAGGAGACACCTTTGGAATGCGTCCAAAGAGAGGTTTTTGAAGAGCTTGGTTTGAAGCTTGAAGAAGCTTCCATTGTCTGGGCTAAGGAATATCAAGGAATGCTTGATCCAGACGAAACTTCTATTTTTATGGTGGGAACCATCACTCAGGAAGATTTTGCCAGTATTGCCTTTGGCGATGAGGGGCAGACTTATCAGATGATGGATGTAAGCCAGTTCTTATCAGATGACAAGGTTATTCCACAGCTGCAGGACAGGTTGAGCGATTATTTGGAGGTGCGAGCATGATTTATGTTGAACGGGCGCGAGCTGAGGATTTAGAAACCATTATTGCCATTCAGCGAGCGAGTTTTAAGGCCGTTTATGAGAAATATCAGGATCAATACGACCCCTATCTGGAGGAGCGAGAGCGGATTCGCTGGAAACTGGTCGAGCGCCCAAATAGTTTTTATTATTTTGTCAAAGATGCCGATAAGCTTATCGGTTTTATCCGCTTGAATACAAATGATGAACAGACAGCAGGCTGGATTGGGACAGTGGCGATTTTGCCAGAGTACCAGAACAAAGGATATGGCTCTGAGGGGCTTGGTCTGATAGAGGAGGCCTTCTCCACCATTAGGCAATGGGATTTGTGTACGGTTTTCCAAGATAAAGGCATGGTCGCTTTTTATGAGAAAAACGGCTATCATCAGACCCATACTGAGCCTGAAAAAGAGGGCATGGATATGGTCTACATGACGAAAACAATGAAATAAACAAAGAAAGGATTGTTCAGTTAAATTTCTAAACTGAACCCGCCCTAAACTCTGTGCTAAAAAGATAAGGTTCTCTTAGACGCAAGCGTCGTCAGAGAATTTCCTATTTTGGCTTTATGTTTTACGGGCTTGGTATTTTAATAATGGATACTTGGCAGGAATTAACGATTGAAGTGAAGCGTGAGGCGGAGGAAGCGGCCTCAAATATTCTGATTGAGCTGGGCAGTCAGGGTGTGGCTATTGATGACAGCGCAGATTATCTGGGGCAGGTTGACCAATACGGTGAGCTTTTTCCAGAAGTTGAGCAGAGCGAACGGGTCAAGATTACGGGCTACTACCCGGATTCAGTGGATATAGAGGCCATTGCGGCCCAGGCCAATGAGCGACTGGCTGAGCTGGATGGATTCGGATTGGAGACGGGCGATATTCAGCTGACTCGGCAGGAACTGGCTGAGGAAGACTGGGCGGATAACTGGAAGAAGTACTTTGAGCCAGCTCGGATTACCCATGACTTGACCATTGTGCCGTCCTGGACGGACTATGAGGCGACTGCTGGTGAGAAGATTATCAAACTGGATCCTGGTATGGCCTTTGGTACAGGCACTCATCCGACGACCAAGATGAGCCTCTTTGCGCTGGAGCAGGTCTTGCGGGGCGGAGAAACGGTGTTGGATGTAGGCACGGGCAGCGGCGTTCTCTCCATTGCCAGCTCTCTCTTGGGGGCTAAGGACATCTACGCCTATGATTTAGACGAGGTAGCGGTGCGAGTGGCGCAGGAAAATATTGGGCTCAACCCTGGTATGGAGAACATTCATGTGGCGCCGGGGGATCTTCTCCGAGGCGTAGAAATCGAGGCGGATGTCATTGTTGCCAACATTTTGGCCGATATTCTCATCCATCTAACAGAGGATGCCTACCGTCTGGTCAAGGATGAGGGCTATCTGATTATGAGTGGGATTATTTCTGAGAAGTGGGAAATGGTGCGCGAGTCAGCAGAAGCGGCAGGATTTTTCCTGGAAACGCATATGATTCAGGGCGAATGGAATGCCTGTGTCTTTAAGAAAACGCAGGATATTTCAGGCGTAATAGGTGGTTAGATGCAGCAGTATTTTATAAAAGGAAGTCCTCAGTCTCCTCTGGTGGTCACGGATAAGGACACGGCCAAACATATGTTTTCAGTCATGCGACTCAAAGAGGGCGACCAAGTCACACTGGTCTTTGATGATGGCATGAAGCGACTGGCTCGGGTGTTGGACCCCAGTCAGCAGAGCTTGGAAATCTTGGAGGAGCTGGCGGACAATACCGAGTTGCCGGTTCAAGTGACCATTGCTTCAGGATTTCCCAAGGGTGATAAGTTGGAATTTATCACTCAAAAGGCAACAGAGCTAGGAGCCAATGCTATCTGGGCCTTTCCAGCTGACTGGTCGGTGGCCAAGTGGGATAGCAAAAAGCTGGCCAAAAAGAGCGAAAAACTAGAGAAAATTGCTCAGGGAGCAGCAGAGCAGAGCAAGCGCAATCTGATTCCTGAGGTTCGGCTCTTTGATAAAAAGGCAGATTTTCTGGCTCAGCTGGCTCAATTTGACACCATCATCGTGGCTTATGAAGAATCGGCAAAAACAGGAGAATCTGCAGCTCTGGTCCGAGCTCTGTCGGGCTTGGCAGCTGGCGCAAAAGTGCTCTTTATCTTTGGACCGGAGGGTGGTCTCTCGCCAGAGGAAATAGCAGCCTTTGGCAAATCTGGTGCTGTATCAGCAGGTCTAGGTCCACGTATCCTGCGGGCTGAAACTGCTCCGCTTTATGCCTTGACGGCAGTCAGTGTCATGCTTGAATTAGAAAAATGAAATCAGCAGACTTCTGCTGATTTTTTCTTGTCTGTCGCTACTATATCCCTTTTTGTGATCCCTTTTTGTGGCAAACTGTTCTTGACATAAAAAATTTTTATGGACAGCTTTAAAAAATACTATTGGACGGCGGAGAGGTGGAATGGTAAGATATTCTATATCAAGTTAAGGAGGGATCATCTATGTGCAGAACAATTGTTGGAGTGTCGGCTAATCTTTGTCCAGTGGATCAGGCGGGCAAAAATATTCATTCATCTGTATCCTGCAAATTTGCCGAAAGCATCAAGCTGGTCGGCGGTCTGCCCATGGTGATTCCTGTTGGGGATAAAAGTCTGGTCAAGGACTATATAGAAACCATTGATAAGCTCATTCTATCAGGCGGTCAAAATGTTCATCCACAGTTTTATGGAGAGGAAAAGGCCATCGATAGCGATGATTACAATCTGCCTCGGGATGAGTTTGAGCTGGCACTCTTAAAGGAAGCTATTCGTCAGGATAAGCCGGTCTTGGCCATCTGCCGTGGTCTGCAGCTGGTCAATGTCGCTTTTGGTGGCACGCTTAATCAGCAGATTGACAATCATTGGCAGGGGCAACCATTTGGGACTTCGCACTCCATTCGTACAGAGAAAGGCAGTGTTGTGGAGCGGTTATTTGGTCAGGGCAGCCAGATTAATTCTGTCCATCGCCAAAGCATCAAGGACTTGGCGCCTAATTTCCGAGCAACTGCCTTTGACCCAAGGGATAATACCATCGAAGCGATTGAGGCTGTGGATGGCAGTCGTATCATCGGCCTTCAGTGGCATCCAGAGTTTTTGATCAACGAAGAAAAGGGCAACTTAGAGCTATTTCAATATCTTTTGCAAGAATTATAAAATCTAAAATTATTTTTAGCTAATTTTAAGATAAGCTTTATATAATATAACCATCAAATGAAGACCTCCTAACTTTATTTGATGAAATCCTAAAACTTTTCTTTTTCATAATAATCTCCCTATAAGAACCGCCCAATCGGCGGTTTTTTTGCTGGAAGGGCTGAGAAATCTGGATTTTCATCAATTTGATGCCTTTTATGTTATAATGAATCACAGCAGGCCGAGCGAATCAGTCGGTAGATGGAGGAGCAGAGATGTCAAGAGCGGAGCGAGTTATTTTAACAAATATGTGTATGGTTTATGATGGAGACCGCATTTTAGTGCAAAACAAAGTAAATGATGATTGGACCGGCCTCTGCTTTCCAGGCGGTCATGTTGAACATCGTGAGTCCTTTGTCAAATCAGTGATACGGGAAATCAAGGAAGAAACGGGCCTGACGATCTATGAGCCTCGCTTGTGTGGTGTCAAGCAGTTTTACACTGAAAAAGATGAGCGCTATATCGTTTTTCTTTACAAGACCAATCGTTTTGAGGGAGAACTGGTCTCATCCGAAGAAGGCGAGGTATTCTGGATTGACCGCAAAGACCTTGACCGCTACTCGCTGGCCGTGAGCTTTCAGGAAATGTATCAGGTTTTCACGTCAGATTTGACGGAGCAGTTTACCTACCTAGAGGATGGAGAGATTATCAGAGGCCTATACTAGGGAGAATCGCCAATCGGCGGTTTTTTTGCTTGTTTTTTGCGAATTTAGTATAATAGGGACAGCAAAAATAGAAAAGAGAACTGTATGAAAATTCGTGGATTCGAGCTGGTTTCCAGCTTTCCAAATGAAGATTTGTTGCCCAAGAGAGAGACGGCTCACGCAGCGGGCTATGACTTGAAAGTGGCAGAGCGCACCATCATTGCGGCAGGGGAGATTAAGCTAGTGCCGACTGGTGTCAAGGCCTATATGCAGCCCGGTGAGGTGCTTTACCTCTATGACCGCTCGTCCAATCCTCGTAAAAAAGGTCTGGTTTTGATTAACTCCGTTGGGGTTATTGACGGCGACTACTACGGCAATCCTGGAAATGAAGGGCATATCTTTGCTCAGATGCAGAACATCACAGACCAAGAGGTTGTACTGGAAGTGGGTGACCGCATTGTGCAGGCTGTCTTTGCACCATTTTTAATTGCGGATGGGGATGTAGCCGACGGTGTGCGGACAGGCGGATTTGGCTCTACTGGGCATTGAGATGAAAGTGATTTTTGTGCGCCATGGTGAGCCTGATTACCATGAGTTAGAGGAGCGTTCTTATACTGGCTTTGGTCTGGATTTGGCGCCTTTATCTGAGCAGGGAAGACGGCAGGCTCAGGAACTTTGCCAGCATCCTTTACTGCGTTCAGCTGATTTGCTGGTGTCTTCTGCAATGACGCGAGCTTTAGAAACGGCATCTTATGTGGCTTGTGCCACTGGCCTGCCTTTGAGAGTGGAGCCTTTGCTACACGAATGGCAGGTATATGAGAGTGGGATAGAAAAGTTTGAGCAGGCTCGGGAGTTGTTTTTAGAAAATAATGGAGCCTTGCTCCCCCATAGCTCTCTTCAGTATGAAACAGCTGCGGAGATGAAGGCTCGTTTTGTAGACTGTATGGCAAAGTATCGAGATTACCAGACAGTAGTCCTTGTAGCCCATCGCATGCTCATCCGTCAGTTTGTGCCAAATGAGCAAATTGGTTTTTGCCAAGTGATTGAATGTGAGATAGAGATATAGAAAGAGGTTTATCATCGCTAAGAAAAAGACGACCTTTGTCTGTCAAAATTGTGAATACCATTCGCCCAAGTACCTAGGCCGCTGTCCTAACTGCGGCTCTTGGTCTTCTTTTGTTGAAGAGGTAGAGGCTGCTGAGGTCAAGCATGCACGTGTTTCCTTGACGGGTGAAAAGACTCGGCCTATGAAGCTGGCTGAGGTCACTTCGATTGATGTCAACCGGACCAAGACGGACATGGACGAGTTCAATCGTGTGCTGGGTGGTGGCGTAGTGCCTGGCAGTCTGGTCCTGATTGGCGGGGATCCTGGTATCGGAAAGTCCACCCTACTTCTACAGGTATCCACCCAGCTTTCTCATCAGGGCACAGTCCTTTATGTCAGCGGGGAGGAATCAGCTGAGCAGATTAAGCTGCGGGCGGAGAGGCTCGGTGATATTGACAGTGAATTTTATCTCTACGCCGAGACCAATATGCAAAACATCCGCACGGAGATTGAGAAAATCAAGCCAGATTTTCTGATTATCGACTCTATACAGACGGTGATGTCACCAGAAATTTCTAGTGTTCAAGGCTCTGTTTCTCAGGTCCGTGAAGTGACAGCGGAGCTCATGCAGCTGGCCAAGACCAATAATATCGCGACCTTTATCGTTGGTCACATGACCAAGGAAGGAACCCTAGCTGGTCCTCGAACATTGGAGCACATGGTGGACACCGTGCTTTATTTTGAGGGCGAACGCCAGCACACTTTCCGTATCTTGAGAGCAGTCAAGAACCGCTTTGGCTCGACCAATGAGATTGGTATTTTTGAAATGCAGTCTGGCGGGCTAGTCGAGGTGCTCAATCCAAGCCAAGTCTTTCTGGAAGAGCGACTGGACGGCGCGACAGGCTCCTCCATCGTTGTGACCATGGAAGGAACGCGGCCGATTTTAGCTGAGGTGCAGGCTTTGGTGACACCGACTATGTTCGGCAATGCCAAGCGAACCACGACTGGACTGGACTTTAACCGAGCCAGCCTCATCATGGCAGTTCTGGAAAAGAGGGCAGGACTCCTTCTGCAAAATCAAGATGCCTACCTCAAGTCTGCTGGCGGCGTCAAGCTAGATGAGCCGGCTATTGATTTGGCAGTAGCAGTAGCCATTGCTTCCAGCTACAAGGATCTGCCGACCAATCCTCAAGAGTGCTTTATCGGTGAAATTGGCCTGACTGGTGAAATCCGTCGGGTCAACCGCATCGAGCAGCGCATCAACGAAGCAGCAAAACTGGGCTTCACCAAGATTTATGCTCCCAAAAACTCTCTGAATGGCCTCAAGGTTCCAAACAATATCCAAGTCATCGGTGTGACAACGATTGGAGAAGTCTTGAAAAAAGTCTTTGCTGGATGATTTTCTATGTTTTAGATTGCAAAAATATTTTATTATTGCCATAATTTTCTTAAAAACAAGGAGGGAACTCTTATGCAATTTTCCATGGATAGCAACATGCAATTTCCACTCGTTGACCTCTACCTCAATCAAGGAGAGACAGTCTTTATCCAGCGTGGCAGTATGGTCTATCACACGCCTAATGTAACCTTGAACACTCAGCTCAATGCTAACGGTTCAGGTTTGGGCCGCTTTGTTAAGGCAGTCGGCCGTTCCATGGTGTCGGGTGAAAGTACCTTCATTACCCAAGCTGTCGCCCAGTCCGATAATGGTTTCCTAGCTTTAGCACCAGAAGTTCCCGGCCAAGTTATCCCTCTCTATCTGGGAGAAAAACAGTACCGGCTCAATGACGGTGCCTTTCTGGCTCTGGATGGTACAGCTTACTATACGATGGAGCGCCAGTCTGTTGGCAAGGCGATATTTGGCGGTCAAGGTGGCCTCTTCGTCATGACGACTCAAGGTCAGGGCACTCTCTTGGCCAATGCCTATGGATCGATTAGGAAAATTGAGCTAAATAACCAAGAAGTAACCATTGACAATGCCCATGTCGTAGCTTGGAGTCAGTCTTTGGATTATAATATCCATCTAGAAAATGGTTTCTGGCAGTCGATCGGAACGGGAGAGGGAGTTGTCAACACCTTCCGAGGTACCGGGGAAATCTATGTTCAAAGTCTCAATCTTCAAAGCTTTGCAGGCTCACTCAGTCGCTATATCGCAAAAGGTTCATAGAAAGGTGTGGATGAATTTCCGCACTTTTTTTGCATTTTTCTTTCATTTCTTCATAAAAAACGGACATTTTTGCTTTATCTAAATCTGAAAACTGACAAAATATCCAAAAGATGATAAGATGGTAGGAAATGGTTTGACTATCAAATAAATTCTAGTAAGGGGAAAGAATGTCCTATTTTGAAAATTTTATGAAGGCCAATCAAGCCTATGTGGACCTGCATGGGACCTCCCACCTGCCGATTAAGCCCAAGACCAAGGTGGCAATCGTGACCTGCATGGACTCTAGGCTACACGTGGCTCAGGCTCTGGGCTTGGCGCTGGGAGATGCCCATATCTTGCGCAACGCTGGCGGTCGGGTGACAGAGGACATGATTCGCTCGCTGGTTATTTCACAGCAGCAGATGGGCACACGGGAAATTGTAGTCTTGCACCATACGGATTGTGGCGCACAAACTTTCAAAAATGAAGAGTTTGTAGCCTATCTCAACAAAGAGCTGGGCGTTGATGTCAGCGGTCAGGATTTTCTTCCATTTACAGATGTGGAGGAAAGTGTGCGGGAAGACGTGGCGCTTCTCCGCCAATCACCCCTGATCCCAGCCGATGTAGAAATCTCGGGAGCAGTTTATGACGTAGATACAGGGCGGATGACCATCGTTCAGTGACTATTAGGAAGCCAGTTTGTTTGTCGGTATTTCGGCATTGAAATTGGCTGCTTTTTTATGTTAAAATAGAATACGATTTTAATTTAGTTAGGACAATAAGATGATTCTTTCCATTATTTCACAAGGTCTGGTCTGGGCCATTTTGGGTCTGGGGATTTTCATGACTTTTCGGATTTTGAATTTTCCAGATATGACGACGGAAGGTTCCTTTCCTCTGGGTGGGGCGGTAGCCGTCACCTTGATTACCAAAGGGGTGAGCCCTTTTTTGGCAACGGCAGCTGCGGTGTTGGCAGGCTGTCTGGCAGGTTTGGCGACAGGCCTTCTCTATACCAAGGGCAAGATTCCGACCCTGCTGTCAGGAATTTTGGTCATGACTTCTTGCCATTCCATCATGCTCATGATCATGGGGCGGGCTAACCTAGGTCTTCTGGGAACTCGGCAGATTCAGGACTTTTTGCCTTTCTCGGGGGAGATTAACAATCTCCTGACAGGCTTGATTTTTGTCAGTCTAGTCATTGCAGCCCTGCTCTTTTTCCTAGATACCAAGCTAGGGCAGGCCTATATCGCGACTGGAGACAATCCTGATATGGCGCGTAGTTTCGGTATCAATACTGGCCGCATGGAATTGATGGGCATGATCTTGTCTAATGGCGTCATTGCCTTGTCTGGTGCTCTGATTGCCCAGCAGGAAGGCTATGCGGATGTGTCCCGCGGGATTGGGGTTATCGTCGTCGGATTGGCCAGTCTGATTATCGGAGAAGTGCTTTTTAGGGGTCTGACCTTGGCTGAGCGCCTGATTACCATTGTGGTTGGTGCCATTGCCTACCAGTTTCTGATTTGGGGTGTCATCGCTCTTGGCTTCAACACGAGCTATCTCCGTCTTTATAGTGCGGTTATCTTGGCGGTCTGCCTCATGATTCCGACCTTGAAAAATAAATTCTTTAAAGGAGCTAAGTTAAGCAAATGACAGCGATTGTAGAATTAAAAAATGCCAGCAAGCGGGTCAATAACGGCTTTGATGAAGAAAAGGTCATCCTAAACGATGTGTCGCTGGAGATTCATGAGCATGATTTTATCACGATTTTGGGTGGCAATGGAGCAGGGAAATCAACTCTTTTTAATGTCATTGCCGGTACGCTCTCTCTGAGCAGCGGCAGCATTTACATCTTGGGCGAAAATGTGACCAACTTTTCACCTGAAAAGAGAGCCAAATATTTATCGCGCGTCTTTCAAGATCCCAAGATGGGAACGGCTCCTCGGATGACAGTGGCGGAAAACCTGCTGATTGCCAAGTTTCGTGGCGAATCCCGTGGCCTAGTCCCTCGTCGGCTGAATAGCTATCGGCAGGAGTTTCAGGAGACCATTGATCAGATTGGCAATGGTCTGGAGAAACACTTGGATACGCCGATTGAGTTTCTATCAGGTGGTCAGAGACAGGCTTTGAGTCTGCTCATGGCGACACTCAAGCGTCCAGAACTGCTTCTCTTGGACGAGCATACAGCTGCGCTGGATCCCAAGACCAGTGTGGCTCTTATGGAGCTAACTGACGACTTTGTTCGCAGAGACCAGCTGACGGCCCTCATGATTACCCATCACATGGAGGATGCTCTCAAATACGGCAACCGGCTGATTGTCATGAAGGAAGGGCAAATCATCCAAGACCTCAAGCAGGAAGAAAAAGCCAAGATGACCATAGCGGACTATTATGGTTTGTTTGAATAGGCTTGTCCATTTTTTGGAATGCTAAAAAAATGAATAAGCAGTAAATAATTATTAAACGGATATATCTCTGTCTTCACAGGGGCGTATCCGTTTTTCAAAAATTTGCTCAGATAAATGAATAAAAACCGCTAGATTGCGGTTTTTTTGTTATCAAAATAGTCTAAATCACTCATCTATCCGAATAAACATCATTGCGTTAAGCAAGGAGATGAGTGCGACCGTATTAATATTATTGGAATAGATCAGTCTCTTGTTCTCAATGGGTGGAATAATAAAATTAGAAATGATGATATCGTAAGGTGATTCTTTTAAAGAATCAATTGATAGCTCTAATTTATTCCAAACTTCAAGTTCAAAATTATTACTGCAATAATAAGAAAGTGTCTCTGCTACTGATTTTGCATGATACTGATCAAAATTACTCATGACTAAAACCTTTAATTTAGGCTGATTTTGTAAAAGATTCAGCACTAAATGTTTGCTGTGAGTGATAAAGGTATAGGATAGATGGTTGACTTTCATTGGTGTGCTATGGATATCCAAAGTCTCTAGGTAATGTTCAATCCCTTTTTTAATATCTGAAACAAATTGAGGGAAAATATTTTGAAAGTTCTTGATTGTATTCCCTTTTTGATCAAACAGAATAAACTCTGTAGATAGTTCCTGACGGTGCAGATGTGCTGTATTATGCAAATGCCAAATAAGATTATCATTATTGTCAATTTTAAGATTATATTTGCTTTCTATCTGAACAATTAAATCACTTAATAATTGATACGAATTTTTTACATAACTATCTGTTTTTGCGCAGCTCATAAATAGATTTTCATCAATGAAAAACATTTTTTGAAAATAGGAGACAAATAGTTGACCGATCACTTCTTTATTCAAAGAGATATGATATTCAGAATCAAAGCTCGCTACAATGTCTTCAATTCCTTCTGCCTGCATGAAAGATTCTAACAATTGATTGTTAAAAGAATTTTTCTCAACTTCCAAGAAATGGCCAAACTTTATTCGATATAAATTCGTAACGAGGAGCAATTTTAACATTCGTTGAGTTGCGAAATTGACAGGAAATGCAGTTTCTTTGTAGACCAGTGCTAACAGCTTACACAAAGGTTCTACTGAAAAATCTGTAAAGGGCCATTCAAGAAAATAATATTTTTCCGAAAAATATTGTGCAAAAAAATAACGGATATCAATCTCATCTCCAATGATTCGAGCAGGATTGAGACTAATTTTAAAATTATATTGTTTTTTTATGATTTTGTTAATATGACTGATTATACGATAGAGTGAGGAAGAGCTTATATAAAACTCTTCACAAATATTCTCAGTTTCATATCCTTCGTTAAAGAAGATGAATTCTAAAATTGAAAAATGAGTTGAATGCTTAAAGAAATGATGATAGACCATCTCAATATCACTATCATCAGTATTAATGATACGTATGCCATTAGTGGACGAGTGAAAAATCAATTGAGGAAAAGAGGACTTAACATGGGATAAATCATCTTTTACTGAACGTTCTGTACAATTTAATAGTTCAGCCAGTTCAGAAATATGAAACCAGCGTTTGTTTTTAAATAGTAGTTCTAATAGTTCTAATTGCCTGTGACTCTTTTTAGACAGTAATTCTCGCATTAAAATATTATCTTTCTTTATATAGTGTTTTTATTATCAGGAAATTATACCATATTTTTATACATTTAATCTCGTTTAATAACTCTGAAATATATCTAAAAATGCTTGTAAAAGCCTGTAGAACAAGGAATTCTTATCTTTTTGTATCTATAGTACAGATAAACGGTAAGAAAACCAAGCTGAATTATTATGTTTCCAATTTGGAAAATTATATAATTATATTAATCAAAAAATAATATAAAAATATTATTAAGACATTTTGATTCAGAAAAATTAGAAAGGAGAATCACTATGTTGTGGTCAATTATTATCGGTGGGCTTATTGGTCTGGTTGCTGGATCAATAACAAAAAAAGGCGGTTCTATGGGAATTGTCGCCAACGTTGTTGCAGGTTTAGTTGGTTCAGCTGTTGGTCAGTCTCTTTTAGGAACTTGGGGACCTAGTTTGGCTGGCATGGCTTTGATTCCTTCTATCATCGGCGCAGTTATTGTAGTTGCAGTTGTATCGTTTTTTGTAGGAAAGAAAGCATAGAATTGCTTTTTGTACAAATATAATTTAATGATGAAAGGATTCAATATGTCAAAATCAAGAAAAATACTTTCCCTTATTTTCTGTATTTTAATCTTGACGATTTTGATTCCTGTTTTACTAGATTTTCATAAAGTTAGCGGTTTAGGCCTCCAGTTATTCACTTGGAAAAAGATTCCGTTTGTAGGGTACTATCTATCTAGATATGTTTTCTGGGGGACACTGGTTTTAGCAAGCTTAATATTGTTGCTGATGTTAGTGATACTTTTTTATCCTAAGAGACGTTTGGAAATTCAGTTAGCTGATGCGGATGGTAAACTAATGCTGAAAAATTCAGCGATAGAAGGATTTGTTCGTAGTCTGGTGACAGACCATGATTTTATTAAAGATCCTACAGTTTCCGTAAATAGCCGGAAAAACAAATGTCTGGTTTCTGTTAAAGGAGCAATTGTTCCGTCAGAAAACATCATCAAAAGAAGTCAGTTGATTCAGGATGAAATTGCTACTGGATTAACAGAATTCTTCGGTCTCAATCATGATGTCAAGCTTGAAATCTCTGTATCAGATTTCAAACCAAAATCGCAGGCTAAAAAAAATACTAGTCGTGTAAAGTAAGGAAGTACCAAAATGGAATGGTTTAAAAAATATCAATATCTAATCCTATCTGGATTAGCGGGCGGTGTTCTAGCCTGCTTTATCCTATCCTTTGGCTTCTTTAAGACACTATTTGTCTTGATTTGCGCTGCCATAGGAGCAGGAATCGGATATTATATACAACAAAAAAATATATTAAATAAATAATAAGGAGTTTCTTATGTCAAATACAAATAAAGATTTTAAAGATGTTGCTAAAAAAGAAGTTGCGCAAGCAACTCATGAAGTAAAAGGTGAATTGACTTACGAAGATAAAGTCATTCAAAAAATCATTGGTCTCTCTTTAGAGAAAGTTTCAGGTTTGCTAGCTGTTGATGGTGGCTTCTTCTCTAATTTAGCAGATAAATTGATTAACACTGATAACGTAACGAATGGTGTTAATGTTGAAGTTGGGAAAGAACAAGTGGCTGTTGACTTGAACGTAGTAGTGGAATATCAAAAGAATGTTCCTGCCTTGTACAAGGAAATTAAAGATGTTGTTGTGGCGGAAGTTTCTAAGATGACTGATTTGGAAGTTGTTGAAGTAAATGTCAATGTTGTTGATATTAAAACGAAAGAACAACATGAAGCTGACTCAGTTAGCCTTCAAGATCGAGTGACAGATGTTGCTGAATCAACAGGAGAATTTGCTTCAGAGCAATTCGAAAAAGCAAAATCTGGTCTTAGCGGTGGTTTTTCAGCCGTTCAAGAAAAAGTTGGTGAAGGTGTAGAAGCTGTTAAAGATGCTGCTTCATCAAGTGAAAAAGCTCGCGTACATTAATTAAAAACAAAAAGAAATAAAGGAGGACATAGTTATGTCAACAGAAGAAAAATTCAACCAAGCTAAAGGCGCTGTCAAAGAAGGTGTTGGGAAAGTAATCGGTGACGAAAAACTTGAAAAAGAAGGAGCAGCTGAAAAAGTTGTTTCTAAAGTCAAAGAAGTTGCTGAAGATGCAAAAGATGCAGTTGAAGGCGCTATTGAAGGTGTTAAAAACATGCTTCATAAAGACGACGAGAAATAAGGTTATGCTATATTATATATAGTAGCTGATAGAAATCAACTACAGTCTAAAGGAGACCTCATTTTAGGGTCTCCTTTACTTTTTTATGTTCATTCTTTTTAGTTAAATTTTTCCAAACTTCATAGTGTAAACGCTTGCAATATTTTGGTGGGAGGAGTATAATATAAGTAAAGATAGGGAAAGGAAAAAATTAATTTCGCATTCGATTTGCTTTGCTGATATATTTATTTGTAACATATAAGTCGTTGCTTTACTGGACTATTGGTTAAATCATTGGGTAGGCCTGCTTAGCCTATCTGATTATGACAGTGGGATAGAAAGTAGAAGCTTTTAGATGGTTTTCAGTCTTCGAGATGTTAACCGATAGTTGCTTTGTGATCAATATTTCTAATGCTAAGATAAAAGAAAATCATTAGCGCTTAAAGGAATTAAAAATTTAATAATCAACAATTGTTGTTAGTCAGTTCCGAATGGAATAAACTGATTGCTCCCATATCAGCAAGGTGAATCAGACCTCTAGCCGAGTCACGCTAGAGGTCATTTTGATGGATTCAGCAGCTATTGCTGGAGTATGGCCTCAGCTAGTGAGGACTAAGAAAGCGGCTTTAAAAAGTGATGGGTAGGGCTTGCTGGGAAAGAAAATTGTCACGCAACTCTTTTACCTTCCCTTAGGCTAGGTCTCTGAAAAGTGATATAATATAGTTAGCAAAACACAAGGAGAAAAGCAATGAAATCAGCAGTTTATCTCAAGGCTGGTCAAGTTGGACTAGTAGAAATGGATCATCCGCAAATTCTAGACCCAGATGATGCCATTATCCGCATTGTTCGGACCTGTGTCTGCGGCTCTGACCTGTGGAGTTATCGAAATGAGCAGGTGAAGCCTGGGCGCATGAACAGTGGACACGAGGCGATCGGGATTGTCGAGGAAGTCGGTGGTGCAGTAACGACTGTGAAAGCAGGCGATTTTGTCATTGCTCCATTTACTCATGGATGTGGGGACTGTGACGCTTGCCGAGCAGGATATGACGGGACTTGTGACCGGCATATTGGCAATAACTGGTCAGATGGGGTGCAAGCGGAGTATATGCGCTTTGAGTATGCCAACTGGGCTTTGGTGAAGATTCCGGGTCAGCCGTCAGATTATTCAGAGGGGATGCTTAAGTCCTTCTTGGCGCTGGCTGATGTCATGCCGACAGGCTACCATGCTGCGCGTGTGGCAGATGTCAAATCAGGCGACAAGGTAGTCGTTATCGGAGATGGCGCTGTTGGACAATGCGCTGTTATCGCGGCTAAGATGCGGGGAGCTTCCCAAATCGTCCTCATGAGCCGTCACGAAGACCGACAAAAGATGGCGCTTGAATCAGGAGCAACAGCAGTGGTCGCTGAACGTGGCGAAGAAGGCATTGCCAAGGTGCGCGAAATCTTCGGCGGCGGTGCCGACGCTGCTCTTGAATGTGTCGGAACAGAAGCGGCTGTTGACCAAGCGCTTGAAGTCCTTCACAACGGCGGCCGATTAGGCTTTGTTGGTGTTCCCCACTATAATAATCGTGCCCTTGGTTCCACCTTTGCTCAAAACATCACAGTGGCAGGTGGTGCAGCCTCTGTCATAACCTACGACAAGCAAGTCTTGCTGAAAGCAGTCCTTGATGGCGACATCAATCCAGGCCGTGTCTTTACTTCCAGCTATAAACTGGAAGAGATTGACCAAGCCTATAAAGATATGGACGAACGGAAGACCATTAAGGCTATGATTGTGATTGACTAAAACAAAAATTCTAGTAGACATCATCTACTAGAATTTTTTTAATACAAATCCCAATCCGGTGTTGAGAATTTCTTGGTTTGGGTCATATAAAAATGTGTGAAATGGATTTCCATTGCTAAAGTCATCAAGGTTGCAATCGTAATAACGATGTTAGGATTGGCTGAGAAAAGCAGGGAAAGAACCAGTCCGATAAAGAAGAATGCAGCTTGTAAGCCATAATAGAGCTTGTCATACTTGAGGTAACTCTTGTTAAAATAGCCATTTGCAAGGATAGCAGCTTGAAAGAGGCCGATACCCGTATAGAAGAAGCTAGTCGCAAAGAGGTGATGAGCTTCAGGGTTTACCAAGAAACTCATAGACACAGTCACCATAATCAAACCAATAAAAATCGGATAGTGGCTATAAATCAAGAAGATTCCTTTATTATTACCTTCTTCATCAATAGCATGGTCAAACTGACCAAAGTAGTTCATAAAGAGGTTGATCATGATGATAAAGTAAAGGATAGAATTAATGGAGAAGTGTTCAAGGGTAAAGAAATCCGCTAATCCCATAATCATCTCACCAAAAGTGATGATAACTAAAAGTGAAATGCGTTCAATTAGGTGGGGAAGATTAATTTGGAAATGGGAAACTTTTCGGGTCAATAGGACGGGCATGATAAAGGTCAGGAGAATCCCAGTTATGTAGACATGAATTCCAAGATGAATTGGCAAGAGAGCAGCTAGGTAGACCAGGACAGTTCTGAGACCAGTCATCCAAAGAAACCCCTTGATGCTTTTACGATTGGCCGGCGTGGTAGATTTTCGAAGATATTCAACCAGATATTGGGAAAATAAGGTCAAGGTCAGTGTCCCAATCGTCCAGCAGAAGGTATGGAAATAGGATTGCCAGTCATTAGTAATCATGTTTGCTATCAAGAGTAGCATGGCCATATTGACGAACATGACGACCATATTGAAAAGAGAATTCTTTCCGTAACGATTCGTGTAGACAGTCTGAATCATCCAAGAATTGACCAGAACTAGAAGGGACATCAGGAAACCAAAGATGGCGTCTAATGATAAGACACCATGGTGAAGGTGATGAATAAGGGCAGTGGTTTTGGAAATGGCGTAAACAAAGACCAGGTCATAAAAAAGCTCGCTAAATTCCACCCGTTTGTGTTTGATAAGATTTATCATTGTAAAACCTTTCGTGGCAATTTCTAACAATTCATTATAACAGAAAATAAATAGAATTAGAAAACTTGTTTTTTATCAGAATTTTTGGCGTAAATTATCATTCTATTGACATAAACTGTCATTTACCTGTCAGTTTCTGTATCGTATAATAGTCTCATCAATCAAATAAAACAAAAGAGGAAATGATTATGTCAAACAAAAAAGTTATTTTAGTCACAGGTGCATCATCAGGTATGGGAAAATTATCAGCCCAAGATCTCATTAAAGCAGGTCACACAGTCTACGCAGTTGCTCGTAGCGTAGATAAAATGAAAGACTTGGAAGCTATCGGTGGTCACATCATGAAGATGGACGTGACCAATGAAGAAGATATTGAGAAAGTCGTAGCGCAAGTCATCGCTGAACAAGGGCGTATCGATGTTCTCTGGAACAATGCAGGTTACGGTCTCTATGGTCCAGTGGAAGATTTGTCCATGGAAAAAGCCCAACAACAATTTGAAGTCAATGTTTATGGTGTCGCTCGCTTGACCAAGAAAGTCTTGCCTTACATGCGTGCTCAAAAAGATGGGCTCATCATCAATACATCATCCATGGGTGGAAAAATCTACACACCACTTGGAGCATGGTATCATGCATCAAAACATGCCATTGAAGGATTTAGCGACTGCCTTCGTATGGAAGTCAAAGAATTTGGTATCAAGGTCGTTGTCTTAGAGCCAGGTATGATCAACACTGGTTTCAACGCAACAGTTGGTCAAAACTTCTCCTACGAGTCCAAGAACGGAGCATACAGCCGTTTGGTCAATGGCTACATTAAAGCCATGGAAAACAACCCAGCACCAGGTTCAAACCCAGAAGTGATTTCACGTACTGTTCTCGAAATTATCAACGCTCGCAACCCTAAAACACGCTATCTAGTTGGTCGTGGAGGGAAACTCTTGGTTGGTATTCGCCGGATCTTTGGTGACAAATTCTTCGACCGCATGATGCTTATGTCTATGCGTTAATAGAAATGGAGAAAGCCTATGCGTCTGAGTCTCAGTCAGCAATATATTGACAATTTAAAACTGATTGGCCTAAATCTGAACATGATTCTGGAACTGGCCAATCTTCCAGATACCACCTGGAAGGAAGAACTGAACCTCTCAACCCTTGATTACTACCGTCTGTTGACCGCTTTTGACAAAGTAGCTAATGATGAGCAGATTATCGCCGTGAGCCGTATCAAGGACATTCAAATGTTCATGCCTCCTTTCTTTGCGGCACTTTCGTCGAAAAATGGTCTCGCAGCGATTGAGCATTTTGCCAAATACAAGAAAATCACAGGTCCCATTGTTGTCAGTATCGAAACTTTTAATGATTTAGTCCGTGTCAACTACCGTTATGACTATCCTGGTCTCGACTTGCCTCGTTTCGCCCTTCTCAATGAACAGCTTTTATTGGTGGATTTGATTCGGACAGGGACAGGAGAAGCTATCACTCCCGTGCACGTGGGGACTCCGTTTACATATGAAGAAGCCAGCCTTGCAGTGTTTGGCTGTCACGTGGAAGAGATGGAGGGCAATGAAGTTGTCTTTAAAAAGTCGGATTTAGAGAAGCCATTCCTGACAGCCAATAATGTCATGTTGGATTACCTAGAACCTCAGCTCAAGGAGCGTTTGGCAGAAGCCACGACTAGTGAGAGTTTTACAGGTCTCGTCCAGCAAAAGCTCTACCAAGCTATCCCAAGCGGTACCTTTGGTATCGAAGATATCGCAGCGACCCTCGGCATTAGCAGCCGAACCTTGCAACGAAACCTGACGGCAGAAGGCACTAAGTTTAACCAAGAATTGCAAAATGTGCAGAAGATTCTAGCCTTTGGTTATTTCAAGAATCCTGACATGACAACGGATGATGTAGCCTATCTACTGGGCTATTCCGAAGTCTCTTCCTTCTCACGAGCCTTTAAAAAGTGGACAGGAAAGACTATTTCGGAGTACCGAGAAGAAAATAAAGCGCTACGATAAATGGAAGGTATGATTTTCAGAATTGAGAAGAGAGATACTTATCAGGGCACTGGTTCAAAGAATTAAGCCAAAACAATGGCTTTGAGTAAGTCCGTTCATCCATTCGACCTATATAAGATAGGGCGGCTTCCCAACTAACCTTCTGATCGATTTCAGGAGATCAGCTTAGGGTATCCTGCTCGGATAATAGAATTTAGTCTCAGACTAGGTTCTATTATTTTTTATCTTGTGAGTAGATCTAGTTTCTAAAAGCTATCTTCTAAAATGAAACGGGGAGGGATGCCTTTCTTCGCATTTTGAATTAGAAAGGAAGAAGTGACCAGAGACTTGCTGTATCAAATACCTATTCTGAGATTTCTAGCTTGCTCTATGAGTTTCCTTTGTTTTGAAAAAAGCGTGAAAAAATGCTATAATGACTAAGATATGCAAACTCTGTTTGCAAAACTGTAATTCGACTTGGCTTGCCAAGGACCGTTAGTAATAAAATCAAGGAATCTTTGACAAATGAGATTCTAAAATCGATAGGAGTAAAAATGAGTAAAAGCACGATTAAGCTGATTACTTTGGGCGGCGTCCGCGAGAATGGGAAAAATCTCTACGTCGCCGAAGTGGATGATTCCATTTTTGTATTGGATGCTGGGCTCAAGTACCCAGAAAATGAGCAGTTGGGAGTAGATGTAGTCATTCCCAACATGGATTATTTGTTTGAAAATAAAGACCGAATTGCGGGTGTCTTTCTGACTCACGGTCATGCGGATGCCATCGGTGCACTGCCCTATCTTTTGGCAGAAGCTAAGGTACCAGTCTTTGGTTCGGAATTGACGATTGAGCTAGCTAAGCTCTTTGTTAAAAACAATGACGCTGTTAAGAAATTCAATGATTTTCATGTTATCGATGAAAATACAGAAATTGAATTTGGCGAAACGGTTGTCTCTTTCTTCCGGACGACCCACTCGATTCCAGAGAGCTTGGGAATTGTTGTTAAGACGCGTGAAGGCAATATTGTTTATACGGGAGATTTCAAGTTTGACCAATCTGCCAGCGAATCTTATGCGACGGATTTCGGCCGTTTGGCTGAGATCGGCCGTGAGGGCGTTTTAGCTTTGCTGAGTGATTCAGCCAACGCTGACAGCACCGTGCAAGTGGCTAGTGAAAGCGAGGTTGGACGTGAGATTACGGACACGATTTCTGATTGGGATGGGCGTGTCATCGTGGCAGCGGTTGCCAGCAACTTGTCTCGGATCCAGCAGGTCTTTGAAGCTGCTGCAGAAACAGGTCGTCGTGTCGTTTTGACAGGCTTTGATATTGAAAATATCGTCCGTACGGCTATCCGCCTCAAGAAATTATCCTTGGCGGATGAGCGCCTGTTGATCAAGCCTAAGGAAATGTCTAAGTTTGAGGACCACGAGCTGATTATCTTGGAGACGGGTCGGATGGGCGAGCCTATTAATGGTCTACGCAAGATGTCCATCGGTCGTCACCGTTATGTAGAAATCAAAGACGGAGACTTGGTTTACATCGTTACAACGCCATCTATTGCCAAGGAAGCAGTCGTAGCGCGTGTGGAAAATATGATTTACCAAGCTGGTGGCGTGGTCAAGCTGATTACCCAAAACTTGCGTGTATCTGGCCATGCCAATGCGCGTGACTTGCAGCTCATGCTCAATTTGTTGCAACCCAAGTACCTCTTCCCGATTCAGGGAGAATACCGTGGGCTGGATGCCCATGCTAAGGCAGCCATGGAAGTCGGGATTTTACCAGAGAATATCTTGATACCGAAGCGTGGTAGCGTCATGTCCTACGAAAATGGCGACTTTGTGCCATCTGGAGCAGTGTCAGCAGGCGATGTCATGATTGATGGAAATGCCATCGGTGATGTGGGCAATATCGTCCTGCGTGATCGTAAGGTTCTCTCTGAAGACGGTATCTTTATCGTGGCACTTACAGTCAATCGCAAGGAGAAAAAAATCATTTCCAAAGCCAAGGTTCATACTCGTGGATTTGTCTATGTTAAGAAGAGTCGTGACATCCTGCGGGAGAGCACTGATCTGATCAATAAGACAGTGGAAGACTATCTGGCTCAGGATAACTTTGACTGGGGCGAGCTCAAGGGAACCGTCCGTGATAGTTTGGCCAAGTTCCTCTTCGAGCAAACCAAACGACGGCCGGCTATTCTTCCAGTTGTCATGGAAGTTCGCTAGAGTCACTCGAGGGAGTAACTTTCCCAGTGTTTTGTAGAGAGAAAGTCGGATATCGGCTTTTTCTTATCTTTTGGCAGTTGCAGAACAGGCTTTGCTTTCGGAGTGTGGCTGGCTGTGCTGTCTGGTCAAGAACAGTAGTTTTTACAAGAGGAGAAAAAAGATGGCAGTGATGCAGATAGAATATTATTCAGAAGCCTTGGAGATGGAGTGGGGAGTCAATGTCCTCTATCCAGATGCGTCGCGCGTGGACAAGCCAGATGATAAGGATATTCCTGTTTTGTATCTGCTTCATGGTATGAACGGTAATCACAATAGCTGGCTTAAGCGCTCAAATATCGAACGTCTGGTTCGCTCGACTAACTTGATTGTTGTGATGCCAAATACCAACAATGGCTGGTACACTGATACCCAGTATGGCTATCATTACTATGAAGCTATCGCTGAGGAGCTGCCACGGGTGCTCAAACGCTTTTTCCCTAATATGTCTGACAAACGGGAGAAGAATTTTATCGCTGGTCTTTCCATGGGCGGATACGGAGCCTTTAAGCTGGCTCTTAAGTCTAACCGTTTTTCATACGCGGCTAGTCTTTCAGGGGCTTTGAGCTTTCTTGATAGTCATCCAGACGATGTTGAAATAGCAACACCAGCCTACTGGCGGGGAGTTTTTGGAGAATATAAAGACTGGACCAGCAGTCCTCATTCTCTGGAGAGCATAGCTAAGCAATCTGATAAAAAGACTAAGCTTTGGGCATGGTGCGGTGAAGAGGATTTTCTCTACGAGGCCAATCAGGTGGCTGTGAAAAATTTGCGAGAATTAGGCATGGATATCACCTACAGTCATAGCCCAGGTATGCATGAATGGTACTACTGGGAAAAGCAGATGGAGCAGGTTTTAGCTTGGCTGCCGATTGACTTTGTTCTCGAAGAAAGACTGTCTTAAAAAATCATACGATTCAGCGGATTCTGGGTCGAGAATGTGATATAATAACGTTTGAATACGAAAGCAGGGGCAAGACACTCCTGCTATTCCCAAATAGGAGATCGAAAATTGACAAAAGATATTCGAGTGCGTTATGCACCAAGTCCAACGGGACTTTTACACATCGGAAATGCGCGTACTGCGCTCTTTAACTACCTTTACGCACGCCATCATGGTGGAACTTTTATCATCCGTATCGAAGATACAGACCGCAAACGCCATGTCGAAGATGGTGAGCGTTCACAGCTTGAAAACCTCCGTTGGTTGGGCATGGACTGGGATGAAAGTCCAGAAACTCATGAGAACTACCGCCAGTCAGAGCGTTTGGAATTGTATCAGAAATACATCGACCAACTGCTAGCTGAAGACAAGGCCTACAAATCTTACGTTACAGAAGAAGAATTGGCTGCTGAGCGCGAGCGCCAAGAAGCAGCTGGTGAAACACCTCGCTACATCAACGAATACCTTGGCATGAGCGAAGATGAAAAAGCGGCTTACATCGCAGAGCGTGAAGCAGCAGGTATCATTCCAACGGTTCGTCTGGCTGTCAATGAAGCTGGTATCTACAAGTGGACGGACATGGTCAAGGGCGACATCGAGTTTGAAGGTGGCAATATTGGTGGTGACTGGGTGATCCAAAAGAAAGATGGTTACCCAACTTACAACTTTGCCGTTGTCATCGATGATCACGACATGCAAATTTCCCATGTTATTCGTGGAGACGACCACATTGCCAACACTCCAAAACAGCTTATGGTTTATGAAGCGCTTGGTTGGGAAGCACCAGAGTTTGGTCACATGACCCTGATTATCAACTCTGAGACTGGTAAAAAGTTGTCAAAACGCGATACCAATACCCTCCAGTTCATCGAGGATTATCGTAAAAAAGGCTACCTACCAGAAGCAGTCTTTAACTTCATCGCTCTTCTTGGTTGGAATCCTGGTGGCGAGCATGAAATCTTCTCTCGTCAAGAATTGATTGAGCTCTTTGATGAAAATCGCCTCAGCAAGTCTCCAGCTGCCTTTGACCAGAAAAAGATGGACTGGATGAGCAATGAGTACATCAAGAATGCAGATTTTGAGACAATCTTTGCTATGGCCAAACCATTTTTGGAAGAAGCAGGACGCTTGACTGACAAGGCTGAGAAATTGGTTGAGCTCTACAAACCACAAATGAAGTCAGTGGATGAAATCGTTCCATTGACAGATCTTTTCTTCTCAGATTTCCCAGAATTGACGGAAGCAGAGAAAGAAGTGATGGCCGGCGAAACAGTTCCAGTCGTTTTGGAAGCTTTCAAAGCAAAACTGGAAGCAATGACAGATGAAGAATTTGTGACAGAAAACATCTTCCCACAAATCAAAGCAGTCCAAAAAGAAACAGGTATCAAGGGTAAAAACCTCTTTATGCCAATCCGTATCGCTGTTTCTGGTGAAATGCACGGTCCAGAATTGCCAGATACCATCTATCTATTAGGCCGTGAAAAATCCATCCAGCATATCGACAATATGTTGAAAAAAATTCAATAAGATAAGCCAGCTTTCGAGCTGGTTTTTGCTTTCTAAAAAGCTGTATTTATGTTACAATAATGTTACAAGAACAGGAAAATATTGCGAGGTGCTAAAGATGAAAAAATGGATGATTCGCTTGGCTGGAACTCTGGTGGCATCGTCTGTGTTAGTGGCCTGCGGTCAAAAGAAAGAAAAACCGACATCACCTTCTAGCAGTTCCAAAGTTAGCTCGACCTCGACCAGCTCAGCTTCTTCCAAAAAGTCTGAGACGAGCAAAAGTTCGACAGAGCTGTCTACTGAAGTAAGTAGTTCGGACACTTCTATCTCTAGCAGTCAGGAGCCTTCGGAGCCAGCAACTAAGGAGTCTTCTGCCAAGTTAGAAAGCAAGGGGGAAAGAGAGCCTGCCGCAACCTCTAATTTAGATATGCAGGCCATTGCTTCTGGGGACTTTTCTAGCATGGCTGGTACTTGGTGGGATGCCAATGGCGTCACTTATACCTTTGATGCCAAGGGACTTGTGTCAGATGTTGCCAAGTTGGAGCTGGTTTACGCTGGTCTGGATGAAAATGGAATTTATCGTACAAATATTCGTTGGCATAATCTTACAGGTGCTGCCTTATCTATTATTCCAGCAGGGAAAAAGTTGCCAGCTGGAGAGACTGTTAGCGGGCAGGATCCGACTGATAGCAGTCGAGATCGCTTCATTATTGCCCAAGGTATCTCAGAGCACCCAGACGTTTTTTACCGTGTAAAATGAGAGTGGGACAGAAATCGGTAATTCGTTAGAATTCGGTTTCGTCGTCCCACCTCCGCACAGTTGAGTAGGGCTATAAAAGCTGATGCAGTCAGCGTAATAGAGTCCACTCAACCACTGCGTCTTGCTCGATAATCCAAATACAATTGAGAGGCTAGGACTTTTGTCCCGGACTCTTTTTTGGAGCTGTACTGCCGATCTCTTCTTTCCGAACAGCTTCTTTCATTCGGTAAAACTATTCAAAAAGAGGGCTCGTCTCGCACCTAGCCCTTATTGGCTTTTTGGGAAAATATGGTATAATAGAGTTAATTTTGGTGGATGGAGTTGAGTTTTGAGAAAAAACTATCGCGTCAAGAGCGAAAAAGATTTCAAGGCGATTTTTAAAGCTGGGCAGAATTTTGCCAATCGAAAGTTTGTCGTTTATAAATTAGAAAAAGAACAGCGTCATTTTCGAGTGGGGATTTCAGTCAGTAAAAAGCTGGGCAATGCAGTTGTCCGCAATAGTATCAAAAGAAAGATTCGTCATGTCTTGATCCAGCATCGGGCGGACTTGACCAAGGATGACTTTGTTGTTATTGCCCGCAAGGGAGTTGAAACTTTGGACTACCACCAAGTGGAACAAAATTTATTGCATGTCTTGAAAGTTGCAAGAATTTATCAGGAAGGATTTATTTGTGAAAAAGAAGAGTAAAATAGGATTTCTTTTAGTGGCTTCGCTGCTCATTCTGACGGCTTGTGGCACCAGCGAAGTGACCGCTAATTCAAGTGATTTTTGGGAGAAATTAGTCTATTTCTTTGCGGAGATGATTCAATTCTTGTCCTTTAATGGAAGTACAGGGATCGGGATTATTCTTTTTACGTTGATTATTCGGACAGTCTTGTTGCCAGTCTTTCAATTTCAGACGACCTCATCTAGAAAGATGCAGGAAGTTCAGCCTCATATCAAGAAACTTCAGGAAAAATATCCGGGCAAGGATATGGATAGTAAGACTGCTTTAGCAGAAGAAACCAGCAAGCTTTATAAAGAAATGGGAGTCAATCCCTATGCTGCATTCCTTCCGCTCTTTATCCAAATGCCAGTGCTTGTAGCACTTTTTCAAGCTCTGACACGGGTTGAATTTTTGAAAACAGGTCACTTCCTCTGGCTCAATCTAGGAACAACAGATCCGACCTTTATCCTACCTATTCTCGCTGCTCTCTTTACTTTCTTTAGCACTTGGCTATCCAATAAAGCCTTGCCAGAAAAAAATGGTGGGACGGCAGTGATGACCTACCTGATGCCGGTATTGATTTTCTTCTTTGCGGTGTATGCAGCCAGCGGGGTCGCTCTTTACTGGACAGTTTCTAACGCCTATCAAGTCGGTCAGACCTTGCTTTTGAGCAATCCTTTTAAGATTATTGCTGAACGTGAAGCAAAGGCAAAGGCGGAGCGCCAATTGGAAATGAAGAAAAAACGTGCCCTTCAAAAAGCACAGAAAAAGAAAAAGTAAAAAGGAGGACCCTTGCAGATGGTTATTTTTACAGGAGCAAGTGTTGAAGAAGCGATTCAAAATGGACTAAAAACGCTGGATATCCCACGAATGAGAGCACATATTACCGTTGTTTCGCGTGAAAAGAAAGGTTTTCTCGGTTTGTTTGGCAAGAAACCTGCGCAGGTAGATGTGGAGCCGATTGCTGAAACGACTGTGGCCAAGGCCAACCAACAGGCGGTAAAAGGAGTTCCTGAGGAAATCAATGCACAAAACGAGCCGGTACAGAGTGTTAGTGAAGCAACAGTCGACTTAGGGCGAGTGGTGACGGCTATCAAGAAGGCCGAAGACGAAGGTGAAGCTGTTTCAGAAAAAGTCAAGGCTGAAATTCTAAAAAATGATAAAGATGCCAGTACCATTCTGGAAGAAACAGGTGCAATTGATTTCTTAAAGACCAGTCAATCGGTTGATGAAGCACAGACTCTGAAAGATTCAGAGGAAGATAGCTCTTTATCAGAAGTGGTACCTAGTCAGCAAGAGACAGCTGAGTCGTCCTTCTTTGACTTGGGAATCCAGGTTGAGGATGATTGTGATATTGAGGAAGTTGTCGCAAGTGTGACCACATATGTGCAAAAGATTGTGGATGAAATGGATGTTGAAGCGACTCTTTCTAGTAGCCACAATCGCCGAACAATCAATATGCAAATTGATACCAATGAGCCAGGACGCGTGATTGGTTACCACGGTAAAGTCTTGAAAGCCTTGCAGCTGTTGGCTCAGAATTATCTTTACAATCAATATTCTAAGAGCTTCTACATTTCTATCAATGTAAATGACTATGTGGAGCATCGTGCAGAAGTTTTGCAAAGCTATGCGCAAAAATTGGCTCAGCGTGCTCTAGAAGACCGTCGCAGCCAGCATACGGATCCTATGTCTAATAGTGAGCGTAAAATCATCCACCGGATCATCTCAAGAATTGATGGTGTGACTAGCTATTCAGAAGGCGATGAGCCTAACCGCTACGTTGTTGTAGATATTGATTCGGAATAAATCTTAACCAGCTGCTCAGCTGGTTTTTTATACTATATAAATGACGGGAGATATTTATGAAAAAACGAGCTATTCTTGTGTTGCTTACTTTCTTTATGCTGGTAGGCTGCAGTCAAGGGATTAATAATCAGTCGGATGTTTCTTCATCAACTACAGAGAGGACAGAGGCGTCGGCCAAGGGGAAAAAGACTTCGGAAAGTAAAGAAAGCGTATCAAGTTCTTCTAATCAAGAGACAAACTCGTCGATGGAGACGGCAGACAAGCTGAGGAAAGATGAGCTTTCATATTCTTCAACCCTTGAGAAATTACAGGCTGATCAGTCTGAGGGACATGCTAAATTATATGCATTTTATGATATTGATCAGAATGGGACACCAGAATTGTTGACAGGGCATATGTCTACGAATGGAGATTATTATTTGGCGGCTATTTATTACTTGAATCAAGGAGTTTCGACTTATTTAGCGCAATCGAAGGTTGCTCAGGTGGGTGGAAGTAGAGAAGGCGCTACTATATACACAGATGGAACAGTATTCTACGCTCGTTGGCATGCATTGCGCCCAGAGGCTGAGGGTTATATGTATAGATTAAGAAGTGATAATACAGGCTTCGATATAGAAAAAGAGGGAGAATTTCATATCCTTGGGGTAGAGTCGAATGATGAACGCAGTGCAGATTCTGTTTTTGGTCTGAGTTCAAAAACTCCTTTAGACCTAGCAACTTTAACTTGGAAGGATATTTCCTCCTACTCGCGAGACTACTAATAGAAGAAAGGAGAAAATTCTATGTCACTTTTTCCAGCTATTGAGTCATTTTTGACTGTTCAAGGAAGTAAATACATTTCACCAGATAAGGCAGGGGATCTGCGAGAGACAATGTTGGATTTGAAAACTAGAGGTCAGGCTGCTCGGCAAGAGTTTGCGAACTTGGTTCGGGACTTTCAGGCTCTCTATCCTAAGCTGAGTCTGGAGCGGACCAGCAATTGGCTGAATCAGGCTCAGATTTTACGCCCACACTTTTGGAATTATCTAAGAGGCTATGGGGAAATCACAGAGCCCATGTTCGCTCTGCGCTTGTATGGAACTGCAGAAGATTTTGGAGTGTCGCTGGAGGTGAGCTTTATGGAGCGTAAGAAAGACGAGCACAGCCTCAGCAAGCAAAATCGGGTACTGAATCTGCCCATTCAACCGCCAGCTTACTATTTTGCCCAGATAGACGGCCAGAGTCAACGCTTCGAGGCTACTGAGGTAAATAGGCAGTATTTAAGTCAGGAGGTGGCTACAGGATTAGTCCGCAAGGTTTTGATCAAATATGATGTCAATCTTTCCGAGGCCGCAAGTAAGCAGGAAGTTCTGTCGGAGCTTGAGCAGGCTATGACTGCCTTGATTCCCTTCTATGAAGCGACACGATTTGAATGATTTCGTTTCCAAAAAGAAACAATTCGTCCAATACTATTGACAAACAAGAGAGAATCAGATAGAATGGTAAAGTATGTTTAGTAACTGATCACTTTATAGCCGGCTAAACGAATACAAAATCTATGAGGAGGTATTCATCGTGAAACGTACTTATCAACCAAGTAAACTTCGTCGTGCGCGCAAACACGGATTCCGTAACCGTATGTCAACTAAAAACGGTCGTCGCGTATTGGCAGCTCGTCGTCGTAAAGGACGCAAAGTTTTGGCTGCATAATCCAAACGATTACCATAAAGAAACCAGTGGAGACTCGAGACCGCTGGTTTTTCTATTGCTCTTGATAAAATAGATTTCTATGGTTTAAGGGTGGCTAGTATTGCTATGAAGGAGTCCGTGCAGAATAGGAACTTTACATGAAATGGAAGGTAAACGGGCTAGTCTAGGTGGTTTCTAGGTGTATCTTATCTAGTTTGAATAAAAGAAAAGAGAGTGGGACAGAAATCGGTAATTCGTTAGAATTCGATTTCGTCGTCCCACCTCCGCACAGTTGAGTAGGGTTGTAAAAGCTGATGAAATCAGCGTAGTAGAGCCCACTCAACCCCTGCGCCTTGCTCGACAATCCAAAGATAATTGAGAGGCTAGAACTTTTGTCCCAGCCTCTTTTTGATAATTATATTGGCATGTAAGTACGCTCTCTATCAAGCAGCTAAGAGCAGAGGATAGAGATAGCAGAGCAGCGTGAAACTAATAAGGGCGTAGAAGATACCGATTCGGATCGCTTGGATGGGCTTGTAGAAACGAATTAGGGTCAGGATACACCAGACCAGTAGAACAAGGATAAACCAAGCTGAAATCAGGCGCAATGGTGTTGGACCATAAAGATAGATATAGATGCCAAAGAGTTTCCAGCCGGCAAGCAAGGCCAGTAAAAAGGCGAAAATAAAGAGGATAGTGCTGGCTAGTCGAGTGCCTTTCTGGTCCCAGAGAGGTTTTTGGGCCAGTAAATAAAAGGCGGCTAGGACAGCGAAATTTAGAAGTGATACACGAACGAGTTGCCAGAAGCCGGCAACAGCAACGGTTGAGGCATTTTGTGGAGAAATAGTTTGGAGGCTAGTGCCAGCACTAAGGAGTTCGCTTAATTCTCCTAAACCAACGAAGAAAAAGAGAGCGTAGGTCAGGCAGAGGCTGCCGATGATGATATAGGCTGTAAAAGCAGGAAACATTCGCAGTGGCTGAATTTTATTTTGGAAGCTTTGATAGGTAACTTTGATATCTTTTTGATTCAGTAAGCTGCCAACAATCAGACTGTAGAGATAGAGGCCGATAGGTAGGGCCAAGAAGAGGCGAAGAGCGATGGCGTCTGTATCAAGATTTGAAAAGATCAAGTCAAAGAAAAGATGCAAGGCATCAGCTGTATCGCTAAAGAAAAGAGCAAATCGATCAGAGACTTGACTGAGTTGTGACCAAACGAAGAAGACCAGCATACCAGCAATGAGAAGGCTACTTGCGATCATCGTACTTTGGAGTGCTTTTTTAGAAGAATCGCTGTCTTCAGTAGTTGCATCTGAAGCCTTATCACTTAGAGCAAAGACCTGAAGACCAGCGAAAAAGTTTCTAAAAGGTAGAATCACAAAGGCCTGAATGCTATCGTACCAAACCATGATTCCCAAGCGGCCTTGATTGAGCCAACCCGTCCGCGATAGGATATAAAAAGAAAAGGAGATGTGGAGAGCCAAAGTCTGAAAAATTTCTAATTGTGGGTGAAAGCCCCAGATACTGAGAGCCAGTGCCTGAGTCAGGCTGAGAATCAGGAAAAGCTTGGACTCGAGCCCAGTAGAAGCATCCTTTTCGATTTGAGGCAAGCTTGTCGGCATTTTTCTTACTAACCACTCGGTCAGGCTAATCAAACCGATCGCAATAGGAAAAAAGTAAATAGTTTTGTTACCGTCGATGGCAACTGTATAAAAGTAGGCTAAAAAATAGAGAATGAGAGAGCTGATTCTAAAATTCTTCAGTTCCTTTGTGTTTAAAGCTGTGAAGATGTTTTTTCGTTCTTGGTCTTTTTCAAAAGGAAGGTAGGGTTGCCCCGTCATCTGTTCTTGTGATGGTGTTTCCATGTTTATTCCTCCTCGGTTTCATCTGTGATATATTCAAGAATATCGCCGGGTTGGCAGTCCAATTCCCGACAAAGGGCATTAAGTGTTGAAAAGCGTATTGCCTTGGCTCGGTTATTTTTCAAGATGGACAAGTTGGCAGGGGTGAGGTCAATCAATTCTGCTAAGCGTCCAGCACTAATCCGTTTTTGAGCCATGACAAGGTCTAAATTTATTTGAATCATAGTCCCTCCTAAATCGTGTAGTCTACTTCTTCTTGCAGCTCAATGGCCTTGCCAAAAGCATTGCGGATAACCCGAATAATCAAGGTTAAAATGCAGCAAGAAACGGCTACGAGGAGCATGGGCATATAGACTGTCAAGCCCATAAAGAAAGAAATGAGGGCGACCATTCCAACTTCCCAGCCCAGATAGCGCATATACTGTACATTTTGTCTGATAAAGACCTGGTTTTTCCCGATGCGGCTGAGGAGCCGATAGAGATGCACGATACAGGTCAGAGCCAGGCAGCCCAAGACATAGCCTAGGAGCAACAGTATCCAATAGCGACTTTCTCCTTGAAAGAAAGGAGAGGGAAATTCGATGATCAAGCTGACCACCCAAGGTCCGATGGCTATCAGGACAATGGAAGCCATAAATAAAATGCTGAGGCTGATTTTTGTAAGCACAATGCTTATATCTTCAGCTGTTTTTTGTCTTGTCTTTGACATGGATTCCTCCAAATAATTTCTATTTTTATTTACTATATCACAAAATATATCGATAATCAATAACAAAATATCGAAAAATAATAAAAAATTATCAAAAAACAGTAAAATCGCTCTTGATAGGCAATAGAGGATCGATAAATACTTGCTGGAGTAGATGGAAAGAAAGTAAAGCTCTTGCCCCTTTATCTGACTTTTTTGGTATAATGAAAGGCAGGAAATACGAGGAAGTAAAGCATGAAGATTTTTGATACACACACGCATTTAAATGTGGAAGAATTTGCTGGTCGAGAGGCAGAAGAGCTCCAGCTAGCTGCAGAAATGGGCGTCCGCAATATGAATGTTGTCGGTTTTGACCGGCCGACCATTGAGCGCGCCTTGGAGTTGGCCGACAATTATGAGCAGATTTATGCTACGATTGGCTGGCATCCGACTGAGGCTGGGACTTATGATGAGTCAGTGGAAGCCTATCTGCTAGACAAGCTTGATCATCCAAAAGTGGTGGCTCTGGGTGAGATTGGTCTGGATTATCACTGGATGACAGCGCCCAAGGAAGTACAAGAGCAGGTTTTTCGTCGTCAGATTCAGCTGTCTAAGGATTTAAATTTGCCTTTTGTGGTCCACACTCGTGATGCGCTAGAAGACACTTATGAGATTATCAAGAGTGAGGGTGTAGGCCCTCGGGGCGGTATCATGCACTCTTATTCAGGTTCTTTGGAAATGGCGGAGCGCTTTATCGAGTTGGGGATGATGATTTCCTTTTCTGGAGTCGTCACCTTTAAAAAAGCGACGGATATTCAAGAAGCTGCGCAGAACCTGCCTTTGGACAAAATCCTCGTCGAGACGGATGCGCCTTACTTAGCACCTGTTCCCAAACGTGGCCGAGAAAACAAAACAGCCTATACCCGCTATGTGGTGGAGAAAATTGCGGAGCTGCGTGGGCTGACTGTCGAAGAAGTAGCGCAAGCGACCTATGAAAATGCAAAGAAGGTGTTTAGGCTGAGAGACATAGATGAATAGGAGGGAACAATTGTCTGACATACAAAGTAATGATAGATATTATTTTAGAGGTATTTCCGAAGACATGTTGGCAAAGATTAATAAAACATCAACTATTGCCTTCAATGACTTGCTTCAAGAAATGAATTTATGTGAGATTTTGATTTCTCCTCTCACTTTTGAATTACTTGGATACAGTTTGAAAAATCTGCCAGATACAATCTGCCTCTTAAATGAATTAGGAGAAATCAATTATGAAGATAATCTAATATCAGAAAAAAATTTGCTGAATTTTTTCAAATATTTAATCATCAATGTTCCTGAATTAGAGGTACGATTTCAGAAATTATGTCAAAAAATTAAAGAGAGGCAGCCGCTTATTTATTCTTTAAAAGAGGAAAATGGGGAACTCTTGTTTTTGGAATCAGGTGCCGTGACTGGCAGTGTTCGCTTGTTGGTTTTTCCAGAAGAAATCGTTCTTTTAACTTTGTCAGGTTATGATTAAAATGGAGTACGATAGTGATAAATAGAATAAAAATTTCCCAAGTTATCGTGGTTGAAGGTCGCGATGATACGGCCAATCTCAAGCGTTACTTTGACGTGGAAACATATGAGACACGAGGTTCCGCAATAAATGACCAGGATATAGAACGCATTCAGCGCCTGCATGATTTGCATGGAGTTATTGTCTTTACAGATCCTGATTTCAACGGCGAGCGGATTCGCCGTCTGATTATGACGAAAATTCCCACTGTCCAACATGCCTTCCTCAAGCGTGACGAAGCAGCTCCCAAGTCCAAGACTAAAGGGTGCTCGCTAGGTATTGAGCACGCTAGTTTTGAAGACTTAAAGACAGCCCTCGCTGGGGTAACCAGCCATTTTGAGTCAAGCAGTGATTTTGATGTAACAAAGAATGACCTCATGCGGCTGGGATTGCTCCTAGGAAGCGACAGCCGTCAGCGCCGAGAGTATCTAGGTGAGCAACTCCGTATCGGCTATTCCAATGGCAAACAGCTGCTCAAGCGGTTGGAATTGTTTGGGGTGACCTTAGCGGAAGTGGAAGAAGCCATGCTCAAATATTCAGTCTAACGGAGTCAGAAATGAAAAAAGTAATTATTACAGGCGGCAATAGTGGTATTGGCTACCAAGCTGCTAAACAGTTAGCTGAAAAAGAGTGGTCAGTGACCCTATTTTGCCGGCGAAAAGAAGCAGTTGAGCAAGCCTGTGAGAAAATCCGTCAACAAACAGGAAATCCGCATGTAGATTACATCTTGGTTGATTTATCTGATATGAAGAGCGTCAGGAAAGCAGTAGAACAGTACATCCAAAAAGAACAGACTTTAGATGTTTTCATTAACAATGCGGCCGATTTTGACTTATCAATCAAAAAGCCGATTCTGACTAAAGACGGTTTGGAGAAGCAGTTTGCAACCAATGTGGTAGCTCCCTTCTTGCTTTCTACCTTGTTGAGAGGCTTGTTGGAAAAGTCAGAAAGTGGTCGGATTATTAATATTTCTTCCCAAGGACTGGTGCTTTATCCTTTCATGAAGCTTGATTTTGAAAATTTATCCGACCAAAAACATTACAGTCCTGCTAAGACCTATTATCAGAATAAACTGGCCTTGTTGATGCTGTCGCTTTATATGCGGAAACATTGGGAAGGTGTCAAGGTTCAGGCTATCCGTGTAACCAATGTCAAAGTAGATATGCGCCGCTACGATCACCTCAGCGCTTTTATGAAAAATCTGTATAAAATTAAGTCAAGATTTTCGATAAATCCTGAAGAAATGGCGAAAGTCTATATTGCTTTATCTACAGAAGATGGATATGACGGTTTTTTGTATGACGAGAAATGCAGGGAAGTAAAAGCAAATAGATCTGCTTACGAAGAAGAGGAGCAAGCAAGACTCTATTACTTACTTGAACAACTGACCTTTTCAAGAGACAATCTATAAAGATTTAGAAAAATAAATTTTTATGCTTACTTCAATAGTGGAAGGAAATTCAGATATCTAAATCTGTTTGGAGTGATCTTGGCAGAAGTGGAAGAAGCTATGAAATCTTATGATAATAGTTGAGCAGACCTCAAAATGCATGGAGAATGTGTTACAATAGAGGTACTTAGATTTATTTTGATAGCGTTCAAATAGAAACTTATAAGGAGAGAGCAAAATGAAAATCCGAGTTGATAGAGATTCTGTGTGTATGGGGGACGATGTACTGCCTCATGAGGTGGAATTTGAGATTCCTGAAGATATGACGGTGAAAGAATTTTTTGACTTTCTAGAAATGGAACGTTACCTACCTTCTGTCCAAGGGAATAATGTTGCCTGGGAACTTCGTAATAGAAACGGGGAACACGGAGTTTATTTCACCAAAACACGAGAAATCATTCATCCAGATGCACTCCTAAAAGATATGGTGGAAGGATTTGATGGAACACCCTTATTTGTTTTGCTCTATCATTATACTCCAGAAGCTTACTATAATAGAAAAGAGAAAACATGAGAATTGCAGATTATAGTGTGACCCGTGCCATTCTGGAGCGTCACGGTTTCACCTTTAAAAAATCTTTCGGTCAGAATTTCCTGACGGATACCAACATCCTCCAGAAGATCGTGGATACGGCTGAGATTGACAAAAAGGTCAATATCATCGAGATTGGTCCTGGTATTGGGGCTTTAACAGAGTTTTTGGCGGAAAGTGCCGCCGAGGTCATGGCCTTTGAGATTGATGATCGTCTGGTTCCGATTTTGGCGGATACTCTCCGCGATTTTGACAATGTGACGGTGGTCAATCAGGATATTCTCAAGGTTGATCTGGCTCAGTACATAGCAGAGTTTAAGAATCCAGACCTGCCTATCAAGGTGGTGGCGAATCTTCCCTACTACATCACGACGCCGATTCTCATGCATTTGATTGAGAGCGGGATTCCTTTTAGTGAGTTTGTCGTGATGATGCAGAGAGAAGTGGCGGATCGGATTTCGGCTCAGCCAAATACCAAGGCTTACGGCAGTTTGTCGATTGCGGTCCAGTATTACATGACGGCCAAGGTTGCTTTCATTGTGCCGCGGACAGTCTTTGTGCCAGCACCAAATGTGGATTCGGCCATTCTCAAGATGGTACGTAGAGACCAGCCAGCAGTTGAAGTCCAAGACGAGAAATTCTTTTTCAAGGTTTCCAAGGTTAGCTTTGTCCACCGTCGCAAGACGCTCTGGAACAATCTGACCAGTCATTTTGGAAAGTCTGAGGAGACCAAGGCTAAGCTAACAGCTGCTTTAGAGCAAGCTGAATTGTCTCCAAGTGTCAGGGGAGAAGCCTTGACTTTGGCAGATTTTGCCCGTCTGGCAGATGCCTTGAAGGAACAAGGATTATAAGATGATGAAAACCAGCCTTTTTGAAAAGGGCTGGTTTTTCTGAAAGAAATTTCAAGACGATTTCATAATTTTTCAAAAGAAAAACTCTTGTCAACTTGGACAAGAGTTCCTGTTCGATGCGGAGGAAGGGATTTGAACCCTCACACCCGTACGGGCACATGCGCCTGAAGCATGCGTGTCTGCCGTTCCACCACCTCCGCTTGCTTTTTATTATAACATATTTTTCGAAAATGCCAATAGTAAAAGCCAAATATATGTTTTTTTGATATAATAATTGTATTAACTTTAAAGGAGCAGTCTTGCAAGGAATAATTATCAAAGCCTTGGCTGGCTTTTATTATGTAGAGTCAGATGGGCAGGTGTATCAGACGAGAGCGCGTGGAAATTTCCGTAAAAAAGGTCAGACGCCTTATGTTGGCGACCATGTCGAATTTTCAGCGGACAAGGATTCTGAAGGCTACATTTTAAAAATAGCCGAGCGTAAAAATAGTTTGGTGCGGCCACCCATTGTCAACATTGATCAGGCAGTTGTCATCATGAGTGCCAAGGAGCCAGACTTCAATGCCAATCTCTTGGATCGTTTTTTGGTGCTTTTAGAGCATAAGCAGATCCATCCTATTATCTACATCAGCAAGCTAGACCTGCTTGAAGATGAGCAGAGCTTGGATGTCTATGTACAGGCCTATCAGGCCATCGGCTATGAGGTTGTTAAAACCACTGAGGAGTTACTGCCACTTCTGACAGGGAAAATCACTGTTTTTATGGGTCAGACTGGTGTTGGGAAATCCACCCTGCTCAATAAAATTGCACCAAACTTGCACTTAGAAACAGGAGAAATTTCTGAAAGTCTGGGGCGGGGTCGCCATACGACACGGGCGGTTAGCTTTTATAACCTGAATGGCGGAAAAATTGCGGACACTCCGGGCTTTTCTTCCTTAGACTATGAAGTAGACAAGGCAGAAGACCTGAACGCCGCCTTTCCAGAAATTGCCGAAATCAGTCGGGACTGCAAATTCCGCACTTGTACCCATACACATGAGCCGGCTTGTGCTGTCAAACCAGCCGTAGAAGCCGAGCGAATTGCTGCTTTTCGTTTTGAAAATTACCTGCAATTTCTCAGTGAAATCGAAAATCGTCGTGAAACTTATAAAAAGACGGCTAAAAAACTTCCTAAATAGAGAAAGGAACTATCATGAAAACATTTAAAATTGCTCCCTCTGTTCTGAGTGCGGATTATGCTAATTTTGAGACAGAGTTGAAAAAGCTAGAAGCTAGCGGAGCGGAGTATGCCCATTTGGATGTCATGGATGGTCATTTTGTACCCAATATCAGCTTTGGGGCTGGGGTTGTGGCCAGTATGCGTCCCCACAGCAAGATGGTTTTTGACTGCCATCTCATGGTATCCAATCCTGAGCATCATATTGAGGAATTTGCTCGAGCAGGTGCGGATATTATCAGCATCCATGTGGAAGCGACGCCGCATATTCATGGAGCTCTGCAGAAGATTCGTGCGGCAGGTGTCAAGCCTAGTGTGGTTATCAATCCTGGAACTCCAGTCGAAGCGATTAAAAATGTCTTGAATCTAGTGGACCAGGTCCTAGTGATGACAGTCAACCCAGGCTTTGGCGGTCAGGCTTTTCTGCCCGAAACCATGGGTAAGATTCGTGAACTGGTCGCTTTGCGAGAGGCCAATCAGCTGAACTTTGATATTGAAGTGGACGGTGGGATTGACGATAAGACGATTCAGATGGCTAGAGAAGCTGGCGCCAATATTTTTGTGGCCGGTAGCTATGTCTTCAAAGGTGATGTCAGCCATCAAGTTCAGACCTTGAGGGATGCACTAGATGCCTAGGATTGCTCTGTTTGCTGGCGGTGATTTAATTGCGGTCAATCGGGATTTTGATCTTTTTGTCGGAGTTGATCGTGGTGCCTTTTATTTGCTAAAGCAGGGCTTGCCTCTAGATCTAGCGGTTGGCGATTTTGATTCTGTTTCTGATGAAGAATTGCTGCGCATAAAAGCTGGCGCCAAGGAAGTCATTCAGGCTCAGCCTGAAAAGGATGATACGGACTTGGAATTGGCTGTTCTGGCTTGCTTTGAGCGCTATCCAGATGCTTATCTGACGATTTTCGGCGCCTTTGGCGGTCGTCTAGACCATGCTCTGGCCAATGTTTTCTTGCCCAGCAACGATAAAATCGCCCCCTATATGGAGCAGCTGATCTTAGTGGATACCCAGAATTGCATCCGCTATGTGCCCTCTGGCCGTCATGAAATCAAGCCAGTGGAAGGCATGGACTATCTGGCCTTTCTGCCGACAGAGGATGTTCCGTTGACGATTGAAGGAGCTAAATATCCTTTAAATGAAACGAATTTTTTCTTTAAAAAAGTCTATGCTTCTAACGAATTTATAGATAGACCTGTATTTTTATCCTTTGACAAGGGTTATACGGTTGTTATTTACAGTAAAGATAGGAGTTGATATGGAATATATCATCATCATCCTGCTTATCATCAATCTGGTCTTTCTCTATTTCTTCTGGCAGAGACAGGGGCAACAGGAGCAGGCAATTAGAGTCTTGCTAGAAGAGCAGGAGGATCACTTGTCCGACCAGCTGGATTACCGCTTTGAGCAGGAAAGGCAGCAGGAGGCTCTTCGGCAAAAAGAGTTGGAACTGGTCCTGGGCGATCGGCTGGCAGAAGTTCGAACAGATTTGCATCTTCATTTGACGGATTTGCGAACCGAAATGGCGGAGAGTTTCAGCAAAAATCGAGACAAAACCGATGAACGGATGCGTCAGATTCAGGAGTCCAATGACCTGCGGCTGGAGCAGATGCGCCAGACCGTTGAGGAAAAATTGGAGAAGACTTTGCAGAGTCGTCTGCAGACCTCCTTTGAGACGGTGTCCAAGCAGCTAGAGTCTGTCAATCGTGGTTTAGGAGAGATGCAGACAGTGGCTCGGGATGTCGGCAGTCTCAATAAGGTTCTTTCCAATACCAAGACCCGTGGCATTATGGGCGAGCTCCAGCTGGGACAAATTATCGAAGACATCATGACGCCCAGCCAGTATGAGCGAGAATTTGCCACAGTGGCAGGTTCTAGTGAGCGCGTGGAGTATGCTATCAAATTGCCCGGGCAGACAGAGCAGGACTATGTCTACCTGCCCATCGATTCTAAGTTTCCTCTGGCGGATTACTACCGCTTGGAAGAGGCTTATGAATCGGGCAACAAGGAAGAAATTGAACTTTACCGTAAGTCGCTATTGGCTAGCGTCAAGCGCTTTGCCAAGGATATTAAGAGTAAATATCTGGCTCCGCCAGCTACGACGAATTTTGGGATTCTGTTTTTGCCAACGGAGGGACTCTATTCCGAAGTGGTTCGCAATCCAGAGTTTTTCGACGGTTTGCGGCGAGATGAGCAGATTGTCGTAGCTGGACCGTCTACCTTGTCAGCCCTGCTCAACTCTCTCTCAGTTGGCTTTAAAACCCTAAACATCCAGCGTAGCGCAGATGACATCAGCAAGGTTCTGGGCAGTGTCAAGCTGGAATTCAATAAGTTTGGCGGTATTCTAGCCAAGGCTCAGAAGCACCTTAAGAACGCTTCTGGCAGCATTGATGAGCTACTGACTCGACGAACCAATGCCATTGAAAGAACGCTGCGGCATATTGAATTGTCTGACCAAGACCTTCATTTACACTTGCTCGATATTCCAGATGAAAGGGAAGACTATGAAAATTAATCAAATGAAAAAAGATGAGATGTTTGAAGGCTTTTATCTGATTAAGTCAGCAGAAGTCCGACAGACTAGAGCTGGGAAGAATTACCTCGCCTTTACTTTCCAAGATGACACTGGAGTGATTGAAGGGAAATTATGGGATGCCCAGCCCCATAATGTGGCGGAATTTACAGCGGGGAAAGTCGTCCACATGCAAGGCCGTCGCGAAGTCTACAATAACACCCCTCAGGTTAATCAGCTGACACTGCGCCTGCCAAAGGCCGGCGAGCCCAACAATCCTGCTGATTTCAAAGAAAAACCACCCGTTGACCAAAAAGAACTGCGGGAATATCTGGCGCAAATGATTTTCAAGATTGAAAATCAAGTCTGGCAGCGGGTCGTGCGTTCCCTTTACAGCAAATACGATAAGGAATTCTATTCTTACCCCGCAGCGAAAACCAATCATCATGCTTTTGAATCGGGACTCGCTTTTCACACAGCTACCATGGTCAAACTAGCGGATGCGATTGGTGACATTTATCCTCAGCTTAATAAGAGCCTTCTTTTTGCGGGGATTATGTTGCACGACTTGGCCAAAGTCATTGAGTTGAGCGGTCCAGAAAATACGGAATATACTGTCCGAGGCAATCTGATTGGTCATATTGCACTGATTGATGAGGAACTGACTAAAACCTTGGCGGAGCTGAAAATTGATGATACCAAGGAAGATGTCATCGTTTTGCGCCACGTCCTCCTCAGTCATCACGGTCTCCTTGAATACGGCAGTCCCGTTCGTCCAAAGATTATGGAAGCAGAAATCCTACACATGATTGACAATCTGGATGCGGAAATGATGATGATGACTACGGCTCTGTCTCTCGTTGCTCCAGGGGAAATGACCAATAAAATATTTGCGCTGGAAAATCGTTCCTTCTATAAACCAAAAATTGACAAGTAAAATACGAAAAATGGGCATTATATTTAGTATAATGTTCGTTTTTTTGATATAGTATGATATAATAAAAAAAATAAAATAAATATTCAAAGAAATCACTCCAAACTTTGGAATCGGAAGAGCTGATTTGTGCTCTGTGCGAGAAGATCCTAGCTCATAGATTAGTTTGTGGCTGATTTTGATGGAGTTGAATTGGTGAAAAAATGAAATTAAGAAGAAGTGAGCGCATGGTGGTTATTTCCAATTACTTGATTAACCATCCTTACCAATTAACAAGTTTAAATACATTTGCAGAAAAATATGAATCTGCCAAGTCTTCTATTTCAGAAGACATCGTGATTATCAAACGCGCCTTTGAAGAAATCGAAATTGGTACGATTGAGACAATTACTGGTGCTGGGGGAGGTGTCGTCTTTACTCCTTCTATTTCAGAAAAGGAGGCAAAGGCTATCGTTCAAGATCTCCGCGATCAGCTGTCTGAGAGTAATCGAATCCTCCCTGGCGGCTATATCTACTTGTCAGATTTGCTCAGTACGCCATCTATCCTCAATAATATTGGCCGCATCATTGCCAAAGCTTTTAAAGATCAAAAGATTGATGCCGTTATGACAGTGGCGACCAAGGGTGTTCCCTTGGCCAATGCTGTCGCTAATGTCTTGAATGTTCCCTTTGTTATTGTCCGTCGCGATTTGAAAATCACTGAGGGCTCTACGGTTAGTGTCAACTATGTCTCTGGCTCTAGCGGAGATCGGATTGAGAAAATGTTCCTCTCAAAACGTAGCCTCAAGGCTGGCAGTCGGGTACTGATTGTTGATGACTTTCTAAAGGGAGGTGGAACGGTTAATGGGATGATTAGTCTTCTGTCTGAGTTTGATTCGGAGTTAGCAGGAGTAGCGGTCTTTGCAGACAATGCGCAAGCCAATCGCGATCATCTGGAATACAAATCGCTGTTAAAGGTGACCAATATCGATGTTAAATCAAATACGATTGATGTTGAGATTGGGAATATATTTGATTAACTTTAGGAAAAAATTATGAGAAATATTTTTGATAAATTAGAGAGAGCTTCTAACCTTGTTCGTTTAGGGATCCTGGCAATAATGCTGCTTATCTTGGTTTCTGGACTTATATTTTTAAAACCAGCTCAGAAGAATACGGGCTCCGCCAAAACAGTCAGTTATAGTAGACGTTCAAGCTCCAGTAAAGCTAGTTCTACTAAGAAAGCATCGTCAGAAGATAATACGATTCAGGATGCTGAAGTAGCTGTTAAAAAGTTAGAAGAAGAGCGTACCGATGAAAGTTTGACTCAAGCACAAGCAGCGGTTGACAAGGTAAAAGATGAGGAAGCCAAAGCTAAGTTCCAAGGTCGAATTCAAGCCGTAAAAGATGCAATGAAGACACCTGAGGAATCCACTGAACCTGATTCAGACCAGCAGCAGTCGTTCTCTCCTACGCCTGTTGCGCCAGCTTATCGAACACCTGCCATCTCCATCGAACCACGAATACAGCCACAAGAAAGTTCGACTCCTGCACCATCCTCTAGTCCAGAAGTTACCCCAAGTCCATCTTCGGAGATACCAAGCCCGTCTTCAGATACTTCGGGCGCCTCTTCAAATACGGTGGTTCCTTCCCAGACTTCAAGTGAAAAATAGAATTGAATACATATTTTGATTAGTATTTAAGTGTTTATCAACAATCTGTTGTAGCATATTTTCAGATCTTTAAGATGACAATAATCAAGCAAAAGGTTGATTAAGAAGTGAAGATAAGTCAAAAATTAAGAAAAGCTATTGACGAGGAGATGCTTCTGTGTTACAATGATAAACGGTACTTTTTACTTTTGGTCTCTCAAAAGTGTACAGAGACGTGCTGACAAATGTTGCAAAAGTACACACAGATGGTAGCTGTCACCAAGTGTATCATCACCAAAATTAAAAAAATACAGGAGAATGTAGATGCCTACAATTAACCAATTGGTTCGCAAACCGCGTAAATCAAAAGTAGAAAAATCTAAATCACCAGCTTTGAACGTTGGTTACAACAGCCACAAAAAAGTTCAAACAAACGTATCTTCACCACAAAAACGTGGTGTTGCAACTCGTGTCGGAACTATGACACCTAAGAAGCCTAACTCAGCCCTTCGTAAATTTGCCCGTGTACGTTTGAGCAACTTGATCGAAGTTACAGCTTACATCCCAGGTATCGGACACAACTTGCAAGAGCACAGCGTAGTGCTTCTTCGTGGTGGACGTGTAAAAGACCTTCCAGGGGTACGTTACCATATCGTTCGTGGTGCACTTGATACAGCAGGTGTTACTGACCGTAAGCAGGGCCGTTCTAAATACGGTACTAAGCGTCCAAAAGCATAAAGAAAGGGGATAAAGATAAATGAGTCGTAAAAACCGTGCGCCTAAGCGCGAAGTATTGCCAGATCCGCTTTACAATTCACAATTAGTTACTCGTCTTATCAACCGCGTTATGCTTGATGGTAAGCGTGGTACAGCAGCTTCTATCGTTTACGGAGCTTTTGAGCAAATCAAAGAAGCTACTGGAAATGATGCACTTGAAGTATTTGAAACAGCGATGGAAAACATCATGCCTGTTCTTGAAGTACGTGCACGCCGTGTCGGTGGTTCAAACTACCAAGTACCGGTTGAAGTTCGTCCAGAACGTCGTACTACACTTGGACTTCGTTGGTTGGTAACAATTTCACGTGGTCGTGGTGAACACACTATGCAAGATCGTCTTGCAAAAGAAATCATGGATGCTGCTAACAACACTGGTGCAGCAGTTAAGAAACGCGAAGATACTCACCGTATGGCTGAAGCTAACCGTGCCTTCGCACACTTCCGTTGGTAATATAGGATGCGAAAGCGTTAAGAAAGTCCCAGAGAAAATAGGAAACTGACGCAGTATTCGACGAATACAAGGAAGTTATCTTTTTCACACAGCATCCCGTTCCGGCTCAAATCGGCTAATTAACTTTAGCCCGAGTATCATTCAACTTACCATTTCGTAAGTTGAAACCAACAAAAAAACAAGATAAACATTTAGAACGGGTAGGTCCTGCCTATCCGTTTTTTCTAAATAATGTTATAATAGATTGTAAAATAAAAAAATAGGAGAAACTAACCTCATGGCACGCGAATTTTCACTTGAAAAAACTCGTAATATCGGTATCATGGCTCACGTCGATGCTGGTAAGACAACTACAACTGAGCGTATCCTTTACTATACTGGTAAAATCCACAAAATCGGTGAAACTCACGAAGGTGCGTCACAAATGGACTGGATGGAGCAAGAGCAAGAACGTGGTATCACTATCACATCTGCTGCGACAACAGCTCAATGGAACAACCACCGCGTAAACATTATCGACACACCAGGACACGTGGACTTCACAATCGAAGTACAACGCTCTCTTCGTGTATTGGATGGTGCGGTTACCGTTCTTGACTCACAATCAGGTGTTGAGCCTCAAACTGAAACAGTTTGGCGCCAAGCAACTGAGTACGGAGTTCCACGTATCGTATTTGCTAACAAAATGGACAAAATCGGTGCTGACTTCCTTTACTCAGTAAGCACACTTCACGACCGTCTTCAAGCAAATGCTCATCCAATTCAATTGCCAATCGGTGCTGAAGATGACTTCCGTGGTATCATTGACTTGATCAAGATGAAAGCTGAAATCTACACCAACGACCTTGGTACAGATATCCTTGAAGAAGATATTCCAGCTGAATACCTTGAACAAGCACAAGAATACCGTGAAAAATTGGTGGAAGCAGTTGCTGAAACTGATGAAGAATTGATGATGAAATACCTTGAAGGTGAAGAAATCACTAACGAAGAATTGAAAGCTGCTATCCGTAAAGCAACTATCAACGTTGAATTCTTCCCAGTATTGTGTGGTTCTGCCTTCAAGAACAAGGGTGTTCAATTGATGCTTGATGCGGTTATCGACTACCTTCCAAGCCCACTTGATATCCCAGCGATTAAAGGTATCAACCCAGATACAGATGAAGAAGAAACTCGTCCAGCATCTGACGAAGAGCCATTTGCAGCTCTTGCCTTCAAGATCATGACTGACCCATTCGTAGGTCGTTTGACATTCTTCCGTGTTTACTCAGGTGTACTTCAATCTGGTTCTTACGTAATGAACACTTCTAAAGGTAAACGTGAACGTATCGGACGTCTTGTGCAATTGCATGCCAATAGTCGTCAAGAAATCGAAACCGTTTATGCTGGGGATATTGCAGCTGCTATTGGTTTGAAAGATACTACAACTGGTGACTCATTGACAGATGAAAAAGCTAAAATCATCCTTGAGTCAATCAACGTTCCAGAACCAGTTATCCAATTGATGGTTGAGCCAAAATCTAAAGCAGACCAAGACAAGATGGGGATTGCCCTTCAAAAATTGGCTGAAGAAGATCCAACATTCCGCGTTGAAACAAACGTTGAAACTGGTGAAACAGTTATCTCTGGTATGGGTGAGCTTCACTTGGATGTCCTTGTTGACCGTATGCGTCGTGAGTTCAAGGTTGAAGCAAACGTAGGTGCTCCTCAAGTATCTTACCGTGAAACATTCCGCGCTTCTACTCAAGCACGTGGATTCTTCAAACGTCAGTCTGGTGGTAAAGGTCAATTTGGTGATGTATGGATTGAATTTACTCCAAACGAAGAAGGAAAAGGCTTCGAGTTTGAAAATGCTATCGTCGGTGGTGTGGTTCCTCGTGAATTCATTCCAGCGGTTGAAAAAGGTTTGATTGAGTCAATGGCGAATGGTGTCCTTGCTGGCTACCCAATCGTTGACGTGAAAGCTAAACTTTACGATGGTTCATACCACGATGTCGACTCATCTGAAACAGCCTTCAAGGTTGCGGCTTCACTTGCTTTGAAAGAAGCTGCTAAGACTGCACAACCAGCTATCCTTGAGCCAATGATGCTTGTAACCATCACTGTTCCTGAAGAAAACCTTGGTGATGTTATGGGTCACGTAACAGCTCGTCGTGGACGTGTTGACGGTATGGAAGCACATGGTAACAGCCAAATCGTTCGTGCTTATGTTCCACTTGCTGAAATGTTTGGTTATGCGACTGTTCTTCGTTCTGCAACACAAGGTCGTGGTACCTTCATGATGGTATTTGACCACTACGAAGATGTACCTAAATCAGTACAAGAAGAAATCATTAAGAAACACCGTGGTGAATAATTCACTACATGACGCTCGCTTCTAGCGGGCGTTTTTTCTTTTTGGAATCAAAATATGAAATTTATGAAAAATATCGAAAATACATGAAAGAAAATTTGTTACTTGTTAATAATAATGAAATCAGTTGCAATTTTGCTCAATAAGGTATATAATAGATATGTTGAAAGGTGATTTGTAGTGATTCAAGTTACTCTTTTCACATAAAATTTTTTTTGATTTTCATAAGGAGGAAATCACTAATGGTAGTTAAAGTTGGTATTAACGGTTTCGGTCGTATCGGTCGTCTTGCTTTCCGTCGTATCCAAAACGTAGAAGGTGTTGAAGTTACTCGCATCAACGACCTTACAGATCCAGTTATGCTTGCACACTTGTTGAAATACGACACAACTCAAGGTCGTTTCGATGGTACTGTTGAAGTTAAAGAAGGTGGATTCGAAGTTAACGGTAAATTCGTTAAAGTTTCTGCTGAACGTGACCCAGAACAAATTGATTGGGCTACTGACGGTGTAGAAATTGTTCTTGAAGCAACTGGTTTCTTTGCTAAGAAAGACGCTGCTGAAAAACACCTTAAAGGTGGAGCTAAGAAAGTTGTTATCACTGCTCCTGGTGGAAACGATGTTAAAACAATCGTATTTAACACTAACCACGACGTTCTTGATGGTACTGAAACAGTTATCTCAGGTGCTTCATGTACTACAAACTGTTTGGCTCCAATGGCTAAAGCACTTCAAGACAACTTTGGTGTTGTAGAAGGATTGATGACTACTATCCACGCTTACACTGGTGACCAAATGATCCTTGACGGACCACACCGTGGTGGTGACCTTCGTCGTGCTCGCGCTGGTGCTGCTAACATCGTTCCTAACTCAACTGGTGCTGCTAAGGCTATCGGTCTTGTAATCCCAGAATTGAACGGTAAACTTGATGGTTCTGCACAACGCGTTCCAACTCCAACTGGATCAGTTACTGAGTTGGTAGCAGTTCTTGAAAAGAACGTTACTGTTGATGAAGTAAATGCAGCTATGAAAGCAGCAGCTAACGAATCATACGGTTACACAGAAGATCCAATCGTATCTTCAGATATCGTAGGTATGTCTTACGGTTCATTGTTCGACGCAACTCAAACTAAAGTTCTTGACGTTGACGGTAAACAATTGGTTAAAGTTGTATCATGGTACGACAACGAAATGTCTTACACTGCACAACTTGTACGTACTCTTGAATACTTCGCAAAAATCGCTAAATAATTCAATTGTATGAAGAAGAGATCCGAATGGATCTCTTTTTTTGTTTTGTAGAACAGCTTGAAGGAGTGGCTATTGGAAATCAACTCGCTCACCCAGCAGCATTAGCATTTATCAGAAAAATGAGAATCGTGTAGTCTTTCATCTATCTTTGATTGGAGAAAAGGAAAAGCCATGAATTTTTGCTATCACTTTTGTAGATTTTGTGATATAATTAACACGTATAAAAAAAGAAGGAGTCATATCTAATGGCAAAATTGACTGTTAAAGACGTTGACTTGAAAGGGAAAAAAGTTCTCGTTCGTGTTGACTTCAACGTTCCTGTAAAAGATGGCGTGATTACTAACGACAACCGTATCACTGCAGCACTTCCAACTATCAAGTACATCCTTGAGCAAGGTGGACGTGCAATCCTCTTCTCTCACCTTGGACGTGTAAAAGAAGAAGCAGATAAAGCTGGTAAATCACTTGCTCCTGTAGCTGCTGACTTGGCTGCTAAATTGGGACAAGAAGTTAAATTTATCCCAGGCGTTACGCGTGGTGCTGAATTGGAAGCAGCTGTTAACGCTCTTGAAGACGGACAAGTTCTTTTGGTTGAAAACACTCGTTTTGAAGATGTTGACGGCAAGAAAGAGTCTAAAAACGATCCAGAACTTGGTAAATACTGGGCATCTCTTGGAGATGGTATCTTCGTAAACGATGCGTTCGGTACAGCTCACCGTGCACACGCATCTAACGTTGGTATCTCAGCAAATGTTGAAAAAGCTGTTGCTGGCTTCCTTCTTGAAAACGAAATTGCCTACATCCAAGAAGCAGTTGAAGCTCCAGAACGTCCATTCGTGGCTATCCTTGGTGGTTCAAAAGTTTCAGACAAGATCGGTGTTATCGAAAACTTGCTTGAAAAAGCTGATAAAGTCCTTATCGGTGGTGGGATGACTTACACATTCTACAAAGCGCAAGGTATCGAAATCGGTAACTCACTTGTAGAAGAAGACAAATTAGATGTTGCCAAAGCTCTTCTTGAAAAAGCAAACGGCAAATTGATCTTGCCAGTTGACTCAAAAGAAGCAAACGCATTTGCTGACTACACTGAAGTAAAAGATACTGAAGGTGAAGCAGTAGATCCAGGCTTCCTTGGTTTGGATATCGGTCCTAAATCTATCGCTAAATTCGACGAAGCCTTGACTGGTGCGAAAACAGTTGTATGGAACGGACCAATGGGTGTGTTTGAAAACCCTGACTTCCAAGCTGGTACAATCGGTGTCATGGACGCTATTGTGAAACAACCAGGTGTGAAATCAATCATCGGTGGTGGTGACTCAGCCGCCGCAGCCATCAATCTTGGTCGTGCAGACAAGTTCTCATGGATTAGTACGGGCGGAGGCGCTTCTATGGAGCTTCTTGAAGGTAAAGTATTGCCAGGTTTGGCTGCACTTACAGAAAAATAATATCAGCCCGTTAGTCTCTACAAAATCCTGATTTTGTAGAAAAAGGAACAAAACTGAAACGTTAACAAAAAGGTGGCTATGTCACCTTTTTGTGTTAGTGGAGGTATTTGTGACGCGGTGGTGGTGCCTCAATGGAACTCCTTGAAGGTAAAGTTCTTCCAGGGCTTGCAGCTTTGACTGAAAAATAATCTTTGAAACGGAAAGAGTTGGGAGACCAACTCTTTTTCTTTTGTACGCGTAGGCTTCTGAGAAAATGGATTTTTGGCTTCTATTTTCCTAGCGAGTAATCAATAATGGGGAATGTAGTTAGAAATACAGTAGAAGCTGGCTATGCATTCTTGTAGGATACAAACAATAAACTGGATGGACAGAGCCTTTTTGTTAGAAAATATGTTAGAATAAAGATAGTTTACTTTTAAAAAGGAAAAAGCATGAGCTATTTTAGTAAGTATAAATTCGATAAATCAAAATTTCGCTTGGGTATGAGGACGATGAAAACAGGGATAGCAGTCTTTATTGTCCTACTTATTTTTGGTATGTTTGGCTGGAAGGGGCTCCAAATTGGGGCTTTGACAGCGGTGTTTAGCCTGCGAGAAGATTTTGATAAAAGTGTTCATTTCGGAACTTCTCGTATTTTAGGAAATAGTGTCGGGGGCTTTTATGCTTTGCTATTCTATCTGTTGGGAAATTTATTGAACGGCCAATTTTGGGTGACTTTGGTATTTGTGCCAATCTGTACGATGCTGACGATCATGACCAATGTTGCTATGAACAATAAGGCTGGGGTGATTGGTGGTGTTTCAGCTATGCTGATTATCACTCTCTCCATTAGTCCGGAAGATACTATTTTATACGTTTTTGCTAGAGTTTTTGAAACCTTTATGGGTGTCTTTGTTGCAATAGTGGTAAATTCGGATGTGGATAGAATTAAGAATTTCTTTAAGTCTATAAATTAAAATGTGTAAGAAAATCTCACATTGATTGTTGACATACAAAAAAAATTAGTTATAATAGTGCATAGAGAGGAAAAAAATGAAGGAAAAAGAGTTTCGCCGAAATATGGCAGTCTTTCCCATAGGTAGCGTTATGAAGTTGACGGACTTATCTGCCCGTCAGATTCGGTATTATGAGGAGCAAAGCCTCATTACTCCCCTTCGGAATGAGGGCAATCGCCGAATGTATTCCCTGAATGATATGGACCGACTTTTGGAAATTAAGGATTATATTTCTGAAGGTTATAATATCGCTGCCATCAAAAAGAAATATGCTGAGCGTGAAGCTAAATCCCACAAAACGATTAGTGAAAAGGAAGTCCGTCGAGCTCTCCACAATGATATTTTACAGCAAGGTCGTTTTGGCTCTTCTCTGCCAACCTTTGGTCACATGCGTCGGCCATAAACTATTTTTTAAAACTATAAGGAGTTACCCATGCCCATTACAGCAGCTGATATTCGTCGCGAAGTAAAAGAAAAAAATGTTACCTTTATTCGTCTCATGTTTTCAGATATCTTGGGGACGATGAAAAACGTCGAAATTCCTGCTACAGATGAACAGTTAGACAAGGTCTTGTCAAATAAAGCTATGTTTGATGGATCTTCTATTGAAGGTTTTGTACGTATCAATGAGTCAGATATGTACTTGTACCCAGACTTGGATACATGGACAGTCTTCCCTTGGGGAGATGAAAATGGAAGTGTTGCAGGTTTGATCTGTGATGTCTATACAACAGAAGGTGAACCATTTGCAGGTGACCCTCGTGGTAATTTGAAGCGTGCGCTTCGCCATATGGAGGAAGTGGGATTCAAATCCTTCAACCTTGGTCCAGAGCCAGAATTCTTCCTATTTAAACTCGATGAAAATGGGGATCCGACTCTTGAGGTAAATGACAAGGGTGGCTACTTTGATTTGGCACCTACTGACCTTGCAGACAATACGCGTCGTGAAATCGTTAATGTCTTAACCAAAATGGGATTTGAAGTAGAAGCAAGTCACCACGAGGTTGCGGTTGGACAACATGAGATTGACTTCAAGTATGATGAAGTCCTCCGTGCCTGTGACAAGATTCAAATCTTTAAGCTCGTAGTAAAAACTATTGCTCGTAAACATGGTCTTTACGCAACCTTTATGGCAAAACCAAAATTTGGTATCGCTGGGTCAGGTATGCACTGTAATATGTCCTTGTTTGATGCAGAAGGGAATAATGCCTTCTTTGATCCGAACGATCCAAAAGGAATGCAGTTGTCTGAAACGGCCTACCATTTCCTTGGTGGTTTGATCAAGCATGCTTATAACTATACTGCCATCATGAACCCAACAGTTAACTCATACAAACGTTTGGTTCCAGGTTATGAAGCGCCTGTTTACATTGCTTGGGCTGGTCGTAACCGTTCGCCACTTGTGCGCGTGCCTGCTTCACGTGGTATGGGAACTCGTCTTGAGTTGCGTTCAGTGGACCCAATGGCAAACCCATACATCGCTATGGCAGTTCTTTTGGAAGTTGGTTTGCATGGTATTGAAAACAAAATCGAAGCACCAGCTCCGATCGAAGAAAATATCTACATCATGACAGCTGAAGAGCGTAAGGAAGCTGGAATCACAGACCTTCCATCAACTCTTCACAACGCCTTGAAAGCTTTGACTGAGGACGAAGTGGTCAAGGCTGCCCTAGGTGACCACATCTATACTAGCTTCCTTGAGGCTAAACGTATCGAGTGGGCTAGCTATGCGACCTTCGTTTCACAATGGGAAGTTGATAATTATTTGGACTTATATTAATGAATTCTAGAACAGGACTTGAAAAAGTCCTGTTTTTGTATGGAAACAAGATATTTTCAGTTTTTAACTGTTGTATTTCCAACCTTTTTCATGTTGTTTGCGTCTATAATGTACGGGAAATGCTTGTAAAATATATTTAAAAGTGATAAACTTAAAGCATAAAAGCACGAAAGGCGAATAATAAAATGTCAAACAAGTTGTTATATTCGGGAAAAGCAAAGGATATTTTTGCGACAGAAGATGAGCAGGTGATTTTGTCCCGCTACAAGGATCAGGCGACTGCTTTTAACGGTGTCAAGAAGGAGCAGATTGCGGGCAAGGGAGTGTTAAATAATCAGATTTCAGCCTTTATCTTTGAAAAGTTGAACGCTGCCGGTGTAGCAACGCATTTTATCGAGAAAATCTCAGATACAGATCAGCTCAATAAAAAAGTTGATATCATTCCTTTGGAAGTTGTGCTCCGCAACTATACAGCTGGTTCCTTTTCAAAACGTTTCGGTGTGGAAGAAGGAATCGAGCTGGAAGAGCCGATCGTTGAATTTTACTATAAAAATGATGATTTGGATGATCCTTTCATCAATGATGAGCATGTGAAATTCCTTAAAATTGCAGATGACCAGCAGATTGCCTACTTGAAGGAGGAAACGCGTCGTATCAATGAACTCTTGAAAGCCTGGTTTGCTGAGATTGGTCTTAAATTGATTGACTTTAAGCTAGAGTTCGGTTTTGACAAGGATGGCACGATTATCTTGGCAGACGAATTTTCACCAGATAATTGCCGCTTGTGGGACGCAGATGGCAACCACATGGACAAGGATGTTTTCCGTAGGGGATTGGGAGAACTAACAGACGTTTATGAGGTTGTCTGGGAAAAGTTGCAAGAGTTGAAATAGCTTGTTGGGAACATTGCAAGAGCTGAAATAGAGGAATAAGAATTGATGGATAAACGTATTTTTGTTGAGAAAAAGGCTGATTTTCAGGTCAAGTCAGAGAGTTTGGTAAGAGAGCTCCAGCATAACTTGGGACTTTCAACTCTGAAAAGTATTCGCATCGTGCAAGTTTATGATGTCTTTGATTTGGCAGAGGGCTTGTTTGCGCCTGCAGAGAAGCACATTTTCTCTGAGCAGGTGACAGACCATGTATTGGACGAAGCGGCCGTGCAGGCGGACCTTGCTAACTATGCTTTCTTTGCCATTGAAAGCCTGCCAGGACAGTTTGACCAACGTGCAGCATCTTCGCAAGAAGCCTTGCTTTTGCTGGGAAGTTCTAGTGATGTGACAGTCAACACGGCTCAACTTTACCTGGTGAATAAAGATATTGATGCGAATGAGTTGGAAGCGGTCAAGAACTACCTGCTCAATCCAGTTGATTCTCGTTTCAAGGACATCACGACAGGAATTGCCAAGCAGGAATTTTCAGAGTCAGACAAGACCATTCCGAAATTGACTTTCTTTGAAAGCTATACGGCAGAAGACTTTGCTCGCTACAAGGCCGAGCAAGGGATGGCCATGGAAGTGGATGATTTGCTCTTTATCCAAGACTACTTCAAGTCAATCGGGCGCGTGCCAACGGAAACAGAGCTCAAAGTTTTGGATACTTACTGGTCTGACCACTGCCGTCACACGACTTTTGAGACCGAGCTGAAAAATATCGACTTCTCAGCTTCTAAATTCCAAAAGCAATTGCAGGCGACCTATGACAAGTATATTGCCATGCGTGAGGAGTTGGGGCGTTCGGAGAAACCACAAACCTTGATGGATATGGCGACTATTTTTGGTCGTTATGAGCGTGCTAATGGGTGTTTGGACGATATGGAAGTGTCAGATGAAATCAATGCATGCTCGGTTGAAATCGAAGTGGACGTTGATGGTGTCAAGGAAACTTGGCTCCTTATGTTCAAAAACGAAACCCACAACCACCCAACGGAAATTGAACCATTTGGTGGAGCGGCTACTTGTATCGGTGGCGCCATTCGTGACCCGTTGTCAGGCCGTTCATACGTTTACCAAGCTATGCGTATCTCAGGCGCTGGTGATATTACAGCTCCGATTTCGGAAACTCGCGCTGGTAAATTACCACAACAAGTCATTTCGAAAACAGCGGCTCATGGTTATTCTTCATATGGTAACCAAATTGGTCTTGCGACGACCTACGTTCGTGAATACTTCCATCCAGGATTTGTAGCCAAACGCATGGAGCTTGGTGCCGTTGTTGGTGCAGCTCCTAAGGGCAACGTTGTCCGTGAAAAACCGGAAGCGGGCGATGTGATTATCTTGCTCGGTGGTAAGACTGGCCGTGATGGTGTCGGTGGTGCGACAGGGTCTTCTAAGGTTCAAACGGTTGAGTCTGTGGAGACTGCTGGTGCTGAGGTTCAAAAGGGGAATGCCATCGAAGAACGAAAGATTCAACGCCTTTTCCGTAATGGCGATGTCACTCGTCTTATCAAGAAATCCAACGACTTTGGTGCTGGTGGTGTCTGTGTAGCTATCGGTGAATTGGCAGACGGTCTTGAAATTGACCTCAACAAGGTTCCTCTTAAATACCAAGGGTTGAACGGGACAGAAATTGCCATCTCTGAATCACAAGAACGGATGGCTGTGGTGGTTCGTCCTGAGGACGTAGATGCCTTCGTTGCAGAATGTAATAAAGAAAATATTGACGCGGTTGTGGTTGCGACAGTGACTGAAAAACCAAATCTTGTCATGCACTGGAATGGTGAAACAATTGTCGACTTGGAACGTCGTTTCCTTGATACAAACGGTGTGCGTGTGGTCGTCGATGCCAAGGTTGTAGACAAGGATGTCGAGCTTCCAGAAGAGCGCACAACAAGCGCTGACACACTTGAAGCTGATACCCTTGCGGTTCTATCTGATCTTAACCATGCGAGTCAAAAAGGTTTGCAAACCATCTTTGACTGCTCGGTCGGTCGTTCAACGGTCAATCACCCACTTGGTGGTCGCTACCAACTCACACCAACTGAGGCATCTGTGCAGAAATTGCCAGTTCAGCACGGTGTAACGCACACTGCGTCAGTCATGGCTCAAGGATTCAACCCTTATGTAGCAGAATGGTCTCCATACCATGGTGCTGCTTATGCGGTTATCGAAGCGACTGCTCGTTTGGTGGCTGCTGGTGCAAACTGGTCTAAGGCTCGTTTCTCATACCAAGAATATTTCGAGCGCATGGACAAACAGGCAGAGCGTTTTGGTCAGCCAGTAGCAGCTCTTCTAGGCTCTATTGAAGCACAAATTCAGCTTGGTTTGCCATCTATCGGTGGTAAGGACTCTATGTCTGGTACTTTTGAAGAATTGACAGTACCGCCAACCTTGGTTGCCTTTGGGGTGACGACGGCAGATAGCCGTAAGGTACTCTCTCCTGAGTTCAAGACCGTTGGTGAAAACATCTACTACATTCCAGGTCAAGCCCTCTCTGCAGAGATTGATTTTGACTTGATCAAGTCAAACTTTGCTCAGTTTGAAGCCATCCAAGCAACCCACAAAGTGACGGCAGCTTCAGCTGTTAAATATGGTGGTGTCGTTGAAAGCTTGGCTCTTGCTAGCTTTGGGAACCATATCGGTGCAGAGGTTATCTTGTCTGAACTTGAAAGTTCTTTAACAGCTCAATTAGGTGGATTTATCTTCACATCTCCTCAAGAAATCGCTGGAGTGGAGAGAATCGGTCAAACAAGCGTAGACTTTACACTGACTGTCAACGGTGTGAAGTTAGATGGACACAAGCTTGACAGTGCTTTCCAAGGAAAACTGGAAGCAGTATACCCAACAGAATTTGCCCAAGCTAAAGAACTAGCAGAAGTTCCAGCTGTCGCTTCTGGCGCAGTCATCAAAGCCAAAGAAAGAGTTGAAAAACCTGTGGTTTACATCCCAGTCTTCCCAGGAACCAACTCAGAATATGACTCAGCTAAGGCCTTCGAAAAAGAAGGTGCAGAGGTCAACTTGGTGCCATTTGTGACTTTGAATGAAGAAGCTATTGTCAAGTCAGTTGAAACTATGGTTGACAACATCGGCAAGGCTAATATCCTCTTCTTTGCAGGTGGCTTCTCAGCTGCGGACGAACCAGATGGATCAGCTAAGTTTATTGTCAACATCTTGCTCAATGAAAAAGTGCGTGCAGCCATTGATAGCTTTATCGCTCGTGGTGGCTTGATTATCGGTATCTGTAATGGATTCCAGGCCCTGGTCAAATCAGGTCTTCTTCCATACGGGAACTTTGAGGATGCCGGCAGTACGAGTCCAACCCTTTTCTACAATGATGCCAACCAGCACGTGGCCAAGATGGTGGAAACTCGGATTGCCAATACCAACTCGCCATGGTTGGCTGGGGTGCAAGTGGGCGATATTCATGCCATTCCTGTTTCGCACGGTGAAGGGAAGTTTGTTGTGACGGCTGAGGAATTTGCAGAGCTCCGTGACAACGGTCAAATCTTTAGCCAATACGTTGACTTTGACGGCAAACCAAGCATGGATTCTAACTACAATCCGAATGGTTCTGTAAATGCCATCGAAGGAATTACTAGCAAGAACGGTCAAATCATCGGTAAGATGGGACACTCAGAACGTTATGAAGACGGTCTCTTCCAAAATATCCCAGGAAATAAAGACCAGCACCTGTTTGCGTCAGCTGTTAAATACTTTACTGGGAAATAAGATTTGCGGTTTTTTCGATAGACAATATCAGTAATGTAAAAGTCATGTGGATTTAGCTCTTGATGCTACACAAATAAAAATTAGGTATAAAAAATGACATACGAAGTAAAATCTCTTAATGAAGAATGTGGTGTTTTCGGTATCTGGGGGCATCCAGATGCTGCTAAAATGACCTATTTTGGGCTCCACAGTCTTCAGCACCGTGGTCAGGAGGGGGCAGGAATCCTCTCCAATGATCAAGGACAATTGAAGCGTCATCGTGATATGGGGCTTTTATCAGAAGTGTTCAGAAATCCAGCTAATTTGGATAAACTAACTGGAACGAGCGCGATTGGGCATGTGCGTTATGCGACTGCTGGCGAAGCTTCTGTGGATAACATTCAGCCCTTCCTCTTTCGCTTTCATGATATGCAGTTTGGGCTGGCTCACAATGGGAACCTGACCAATGCAGAATCTCTTAAGAAAGAATTGGAACAAAGAGGTGCTATTTTTAGCTCAACCTCTGATTCAGAAATCTTAGCCCACCTCATTCGTCGGAGTCACAATCCGAACTTGATGGGTAAAATCAAGGAAGCACTCAGTCTCGTCAAAGGTGGCTTTGCTTATATCCTGCTATTTGAGGACAAGTTGGTTGCGGCCCTTGACCCTAATGGCTTCCGCCCTCTTTCTATTGGGAAAATGGCAAACGGAGCGGTGGTTGTATCCTCTGAAACCTGTGCTTTTGAGGTTATTGGTGCTGAGTGGATTCGAGATTTGAAGCCTGGAGAGATTGTTATCATTGATGATAAGGGCATCCAGTATGATAGCTATACGAATGATACCCAGTTGGCGATTTGTTCTATGGAGTATATCTACTTTGCTCGCCCTGATTCTAATATCCATGGTGTTAATGTCCATACAGCTCGTAAGAGAATGGGGGCACAATTGGCGCGTGAATTTAAGCACGAAGCGGATATCGTGGTCGGTGTGCCAAATTCATCACTCAGTGCAGCTATGGGATTTGCGGAAGAATCTGGTTTGCCAAATGAAATGGGTCTGATCAAAAACCAATACACTCAACGCACTTTCATTCAACCGACTCAGGAATTGCGGGAGCAAGGGGTGCGGATGAAACTGTCTGCTGTTTCAGGCGTTGTCAAAGGTAAACGTGTGGTCATGATTGATGATTCCATTGTTCGTGGGACGACCTCTCGCCGTATCGTTCAGCTTTTGAAAGAAGCGGGTGCGTCCGAGGTTCACGTTGCTATTGGCAGTCCTGCGCTAGCTTATCCATGTTTTTACGGGATTGATATCCAGACGCGTCAGGAGCTGATTGCGGCCAATCATACGGTCGAGGAAACTCGTCAAATCATTGGTGCGGATAGCCTGACCTATCTTTCGATTGATGGCTTGATTAATTCTATCGGCATCGAAACAGATGCGCCAAACGGTGGTCTCTGTGTCGCTTACTTTGACGGCGACTACCCAACTCCTCTCTACGACTATGAGGAAGACTATCAAAGAAGTTTGGAAGAAAAGACCAGTTTTTATAAATAGGCGGATGACGATTTTCCATTAAAGAAAAGGAATAAACAAATGACAAATAAGAATGCTTATGCCCAGTCGGGTGTGGATGTTGAAGCGGGTTATGAAGTTGTTGAGCGGATCAAAAAGCACGTGGCTCGTACGGAACGCGCAGGTGTCATGGGGGCTCTGGGTGGCTTTGGTGGTATGTTTGACCTTTCAAAGACTGGGGTCAAAGAGCCAGTCTTGATTTCAGGAACTGATGGTGTCGGGACCAAGCTCATGTTGGCTATCAAATACGACAAGCACGATACCATCGGGCAGGACTGTGTAGCTATGTGTGTCAACGACATCATCGCTGCAGGTGCGGAGCCTCTCTATTTCCTCGACTACGTGGCGACAGGGAAGAATGAACCAGCCAAGCTAGAACAAGTGGTCGCTGGTGTGGCGGAGGGCTGTGTGCAAGCTGGTGCAGCCCTTATCGGTGGGGAAACGGCTGAAATGCCTGGTATGTATGGTCCAGATGACTACGACTTGGCTGGATTTGCGGTCGGTGTGGCTGAAAAATCTCAAATCATTGACGGCTCAAAGGTGGAAGAAGGCGATGTTCTTCTCGGACTTGCTTCAAGTGGGATTCACTCAAATGGTTACTCACTCGTGCGTCGTGTCTTTGCGGACTACACAGGTGAGGAAGTCTTGCCAGAATTGGAAGGCAAGAAACTCAAGGAAGTCCTTCTTGAGCCGACTCGCATCTATGTCAAGGCTGTCTTACCACTCATCAAGGAAGAGTTGGTCAATGGAATTGCCCACATCACAGGTGGGGGCTTTATCGAGAATGTTCCTCGTATGTTTGCAGATGACTTGGCTGCAGAGATTGAAGAAGACAAAGTCCCAGTGCTTCCGATTTTCAAGGCTCTTGAAAAATACGGTCAAATCAAACACGAAGAAATGTTTGAAATCTTCAATATGGGTGTGGGACTTATGCTGGCAGTCAAGCCTGAAAATGTAGATCGTGTCAAGGAATTGTTGGATGAACCAGTCTATGAAATTGGTCGTATCGTCAAGAAAGAAAACGAAAGTGTCATCATCAAATGAAAAAAATAGCGGTTTTTGCCTCTGGTAATGGCTCAAATTTTCAGGTGATTGCTGAAGAGTTTCCAGTGGAGTTTGTCTTTTCAGACCATCGCGACGCCTATATGCTCGAACGTGCAGACAAGCTTGGCATTCTGTCCTATGCTTTTGAACTCAAGGAATTTGAGAACAAGGCAGACTACGAAGCAGCCCTAGTCGAACTCTTGGAAGAGCACCAGATTGACTTGGTCTGCCTCGCCGGCTACATGAAAATCGTTGGGCCAACCTTGTTGGCAGCTTATGAAGGCCGAATCATCAACATTCATCCAGCCTACCTGCCAGAATTTCCAGGAGCTCATGGGATTGAGGACGCTTGGAATGCTGGTGTTGCTGAGAGCGGCGTTACCATTCACTGGGTGGACTCGGGTGTGGACACAGGTAAGGTTATCAAACAGGTGCGCGTGCCGCGGCTGGCTGATGATACCATCGAAAGCTTTGAAGCTTGCATTCATGAAGCAGAGTATAAGCTGTATCCAGAGGTGTTGGATAGTTTGGGAGTGGAGAGGAGGAAATAATGAAGGTAGGTAATGAATCTATGGATGGTTATGTTTTATTCTTTAAAGAATTTCTAAATGAAACAGATAGTAAAGTGATATCCTTAAAGTTGTGGCATTTTGCTGAAAATAATATGAAATCTGTTAATAGTCAAAACGCTAAAAAATCATGGGAGATTTTATGTCGATCGATTGAAGAGAAAAAGTCTAATGTGTTTGTACGAAAATATGGAAGAAAGTCTCAAAATGACCAGCCCCTATTGAAAGCTTTTTATAAATATTTATTTGAAGAATCATTTGAAATTAATATTGATTGGGATAATAACGACCGGCCAAAGGAAATGTTGAGTGAATTTACAGGTTACTCAGTTAAAAATGAAATAGGTAAAAATAAGTTAAATAATTTTCAAACTTCTCATGTTTTTGCTAGAACCAAAAATTGTTTTGCTTTTACTGCTCCTTGGAATCTTGTATATTTACCTAAAATATTAGACCCTTTTACAGGACATGAGGCTAAGGGTGAGATTAAAATACGGTTTGAAAAGTATTTACATAGATATTTTTGTAATAAATATACCTCTCTGATTAGGGATTTTAATTCTAAAATGACCTTATATCAAGAGATTCTCAAAAAAGAGGAAAAGTTAAGAGAATACCTTTCGGAGGTGGAGAAGGACATAAAAGAAGTTAACCGTTTTATTAAAGCAATGAAGAAAGAATTTGAGCCTATAGATATAGATAAAATTTTGGGGGATACCAATGACTAAACGCGCCTTAATCAGCGTCTCAGACAAAGCGGGCATTGTCGAATTTGCCCAAGAACTTAAAAAACTTGGTTGGGGGATTATCTCGACAGGTGGGACCAAGGTTGCCCTTGATAATGCTGGGGTGGAGACCATTGCGATCGATGATGTGACTGGTTTCCCAGAAATGATGGACGGTCGTGTCAAGACCCTTCACCCAAATATCCACGGTGGGCTCTTGGCTCGTCGTGACTTGGATAGTCACTTGGAAGCGGCTAAGGACAATAAGATCGAATTGATTGACCTTGTTGTAGTCAATCTCTATCCTTTCAAGGAAACGATTCTCAAACCAGACGTGACTTATGCTGATGCAGTTGAAAATATTGATATCGGTGGGCCATCTATGCTTCGCTCTGCGGCTAAAAACCATGCCAGTGTAACGGTTGTGGTAGACCCTGCTGACTATGCTGTGGTTTTGGAACAATTGGCAGCTAACGGCGAAACAAGTTACGAAACTCGCCAACGTTTAGCAGCTAAGGTTTTCCGTCACACAGCGGCTTATGACGCCTTGATTGCAGAGTATTTCACAGCTCAAGTCGGAGAAAGTAAACCTGAAAAGCTCACTTTGACCTATGACCTCAAACAATCAATGCGTTACGGGGAAAATCCTCAACAGGATGCGGACTTCTACCAAAAAGCTTTGCCGACTGACTATTCGATTGCATCAGCGAAACAGCTCAACGGTAAAGAATTGTCCTTTAACAATATCCGTGATGCGGATGCAGCTATCCGTATTATCCGTGATTTCAAAGGCCGTCCAACCGTTGTGGCTTTGAAACACATGAATCCATGCGGTATCGGTCAGGCAGATGATATCGAGACTGCTTGGGACTACGCTTATGAGTCTGACCCAGTGTCCATCTTTGGTGGAATTGTCGTCCTTAACCGTGAGGTGGATGCTGCGACAGCTGAGAAGATGCACGGCGTTTTCCTCGAGATCATCATCGCACCGAGCTATACGGATGAAGCGCTAGCCATTTTGACCAACAAAAAGAAAAACTTGCGTATCCTTGCCTTGCCATTCGACGCTCAAGAGACCAGTGAAGTGGAAGCTGAGTACACAGGCGTGGTCGGTGGACTCCTCGTGCAAAACCAAGACGTGGTCAAAGAGAGCCCAGCTGACTGGCAAGTGGTGACCAAGCGCCAACCAACCGAGACAGAAGCGACAGCTCTTGAGTTTGCTTGGAAAGCTATCAAGTACGTCAAATCAAACGGAATCATCGTGACCAACGACCACATGACACTTGGTGTTGGCCCTGGTCAAACCAACCGTGTGGCTTCTGTCCGCATCGCCATTGACCAAGCTAAAGACCGCCTTGACGGTGCTGTACTTGCTTCGGATGCCTTCTTCCCATTTGCCGATAACGTGGAAGAAATTGCCAAAGCAGGTATCAAGGCCATCATCCAGCCGGGTGGCTCTGTCCGTGACCAAGAATCTATCGAAGCAGCGGACAAATATGGCTTGACCATGGTCTTCACAGGCGTGAGACATTTTAGACATTAAGAAGATTTATATTGGAGAAAATGCTTAGATCTTTTCTCCAATTTTTTGCGCAAAAAAACTCCCAAAAGAATGAATATATCATCTTTTGGGAGTTGATGTTTAAAAGGGCTTAACAGAATTAGAAAGAAAGTCCACTTTGGAAAGCGCTGAGTTTTTGCTTAGCTACTTCGTTGATTTGATCGATAGCAGCATTGATAGCTTGGCTAGTCAGATCAGACAGAGTTTCTGTATCTTCTGGGTCTACGATAGCAGGCTGAAAGTCAATTTTGACAACCTTTTTATCACCAGTAAGCGTTGCTACAACTAAATCTTGGCTAGATTTTCCAACAAATTCGGTTGCGGCTAATTCTGCTTGAGCAATGTCCATCTCTTTTTTAAGTTTTTGGGCTTGCTTCATCATGTTTTGCATATTCATCATAAGATTTTCTTTCCTTTCTCTCGCAAGGGCTGGGCCCTTTGGTAATCTTCACTCTTCAATTATATCATTTTTTGGAAAAGTGGCAAGAAGAACATTTCTAGAAGGTTTGACAAAGATTTAGCACTTATAGTAGAATAATCATGAATCTATATACTAAGGAGAAACAACTTGAAAAATAAGAAGATAAAAGCTTTGCTGTTGGTAGTGCTCTCATCCCTCTTCATCCTAGTCGGCTGTAGTGGTAGCCCTAAAATTCAGGGGAAATGGAATGTTCAGGATGTTAGAGGTGAAGAAACGACCATTGAGATAAAAGAGAAGACCATCATTATCAATGAAGAAGAGTATAAATATACTCAAAATGCTGTTGGTTTTAAAAATGGGGTGAGTTATTATGGCCTGACTCGGAAAGATAATGGCAAAAAATTTTCTATCGTCTTTCCTGAGAAAGATAAAAATGTTGCTATTATGCTAATTCCTGATTCAGACGATGATTATCTCACAGGCAGTATGCTCTTTGCTATGAACCGCAAGGAAAAGCCAGATTATAAAAAATATGCAGAGAAATATTTCAATCTACAATAAAAGAAAAAGGCGCTGAATTTCAGCGTCTTTTAGGTTTTATGAAAGTGATGTCATGGTCGGCAAGTCTAGACTAGACTGCTCTAGATCTACCGTCAACTGATAATCGGTCTTATCACGAACGGTATGCTCGAAGTCAGTGGTGTAGAGGACGAGGCGGAGCTGGTCGCCTTTTTTCATCTTGTAGATGGTTGGTTGCAGATCAAATGTACATTCCATCCATTTGTCAGGGGCAACTTCCTCGACCGTCAGCAAATCTGTCCGATTTTGCAGGTTGAGGAAGCCTTTGGTGATGACACGGTGTGGCGTTTCGGCAAAAGGCAACTCAACTAGATTGTCCAGCATATAGTAGCGGCCATTGTCCATGACTCGAGGCTCAAGCGGTGTCGGAATCGGTGTGAGGCGTTTAGCTGGTCCAAAGTCCAGTAGCTGGGCAGAAATCAACCCCTTGTCCGTGCTGGATTTAAGGCGCAGTTTGAGCTGGGTGGCTCCGTTGAGGAAGAGGTCGTCTTCCAAAGTCCAATCCAGAGTAATCTGGTTAACCTTGCCGTCAAAGAGATCGTTTTTAAAGCTTTGGTAGTTTTTAGCAAAACGATTGTAATCTTCTTCTGAATACTGGTTTTGAATCTCTTGAGCGCCTTCACCTAGTTGGAAATGAGCGTAGTTCTTTTGTCCACCGAAGTCTTCCAAGGTCAGCCAATTTTGAGCTTGGCTGTTGTCCTGCCAGATGACTGATGGCAGTTCGAAGTCTGAAGCATGCCCAAGTAATTTTTTAGATAAAAGGGCATTCATGGCTTCGCGGAAGTCGATGGACTGCCAGTTGTTCATGTAAACATGGGCACCGTTATGGAAAAAGAGGTGCTTTTTGATGTGAGCTGGCAGAGCTCGGAACATATTATAAACATGGAAGGGCTTGACATTCCAGTCTTGAGATCCATGGGTGAAGACGACTTCGGCCTTGACCTTATCTGCATGGAGTAGGTAGTTGCGGTCATGCCAAAATTGATTGTAATCTCCAGTTTGCCGGTCTAGGTCTTTGCGCTGTTGCTCTAGGCTTTGCTGATAAGCGTCGTTATTGCGCAGGTAGTCACCAGCCCTCAGGTTGCGGGAGTAGGTCAGTTCGGTCAGGGATTCAAAATCCTCTCCTGGATAGCCGCCAGGACTAGTGACAAGGCCGTTTTCGCGGTAGTAGTTGTACCAAGAAGAAATCCCAGCTTCGGCGATAATGACTTCCAACCCATCTACGCCAGTCGTTGCCAGCCCGTTGGACATGGTGCCCAGATAGGAGATACCGGTCGTAGCCACTTTTCCGTTGGACCAAGTAGCCTTGATTTCCCGTTGGCGAGTGTGGTCGGTGAAGGCTCGGCAGCGGCCGTTGAGCCAATCAATAACGTTCTTATAGGCTTCGATTTGCTGATAGTCACCGCTGGTCATCAGTCCTTCAGAGTCTTTAGTTCCCACGCCAGACACATAGAGATTGGCAAAGCCGCGGGGCAGCAAGTAGTCGTTGAGCGTGTAGGTGCCAATATGACCCAATTTTTCCTCAGCTTCAGAGACTTCTTGGACAAGAGCTGGCGAATCCAACTGGAGCAATTTAAACTCAGGATCTTGTACAGTGATTTGATGTGGCTCTTTTTTTACTAAGTCCACATTCATATTATGGAGAGCCTTGTCGCTGGCAGGGTCGTTGGTTCCCTGATGATAAGGAGAAGCGGTCATGACAGCAGGGATTTGCCCTTGGTAACGGGGACGGATAATGCTAACTTTGACCAGATCTGGCAGGCCATCTCCATCAGTATCCACACATGATTCCACATAAACTACCTCACGGATGGCATCGTAGCTGGTAAAAGTTGCCAAACTCTTACCGTTGAAGTAGTGATGGGTATTGTCCTCAGGAATCAATCCCTCGCTGACCAGCTTATCAACCAGCAAATTGCCATTTTTTGTTCGAGTGTTGAGCAACTGGTAGAGGTTTTCTAGCAGATCGCCGTAAACGATAGGGAAGTTACTTTCTGTTCGGAATTTCTCAAGATCGGTGAAATCAACAAAAGGTACAAAATCCAAGAGCTGAAGGGCGGCTATATAGAAGACCTCAGCTGTCAGTTCACGGTCTGACTCGAAGAAGGTCAACAAGTCAGTTTCGTTATCAGCTGCCCAAGCTCGAAGCAAGTAGTCTGTATCCTGATAGAGAAAGAAACAGCGTCGTAGGAAGCTTTGGAGATTGTCTTTGTCAGAAAGGTGCGGCTCATAGATGAAGCCCAACTCGGCTAATTCTTGGCGCATAGTGTCTGGATTTGTCTTGCTATAACTATACTGATTAAAGCGCATATTTTTCCCTCTTTTTCTGGTTTTTATTTAAAATGACCTTTACATTATCCATTATACTTGATAAAATATAGATTGTCTAAAAAATTTAAAAGGAGAAATTAGATGGATTTCAGTTGGGCTATTAAATATGCCACGGAATTTTTAGGAACAGCTATCCTTATCATTTTGGGGAATGGTGCTGTTGCCAATGTTGAATTAAAAGGAACTAAAGGTCATCAAAGTGGCTGGTTGGTCATTGCTGTTGGTTACGGTATGGGGGTTATGATTCCAGCTTTGATGTTTGGAAATACCTCAGGTAACCACATCAACCCTGCCTTCACTTTAGCACTTGCGATTAGTGGTTACTTCCCATGGGCGCATGTAGCACCTTACATTCTTGCTCAAGTTTTGGGTGCTATCTTCGGACAGGCTTTGGTCGTAGCAACACACCGCCCTTACTACTTGAAGACAGAAAATCCAAACAATATCTTGGGTACTTTCTCAACTATTTCAAGTTTAGATCACGGAACACCTGAATCTCGTAAAGCAGCAACAATCAATGGCTTTATCAATGAGTTTGTTGGTTCATTTGTTCTTTTCTTTGCAGCGATGGGCTTGACTAAACTTCACTTCGGTGCGGAATTGAAGGTTCTTATCGAGAAGAATGTGCAACAACAAGCTCTTCAAGCAGCTCAAGCTGGCCAAAAAGTAGCAGAATCAGATGTTCAAAGTCTTATTCACAATACATTTGCACAAGCAACAAATGGTTCATCTGCTGTCGCTCACTTGGCGCTTGGTTTCCTTGTCATGGCTTTGGTAACTTCACTTGGAGGTCCTACTGGACCAGGTCTTAACCCAGCCCGTGACCTCGGACCTCGTATCTTGCACTTTATCTTGCCAAAATCAATCCTTGGTGAACACAAGGGTGATTCAAAATGGTGGTATTCTTGGGTACCGGTTGTGGCACCAATTGCAGCTGGTATTGCAGCAGTAGCTTTGTTTAAAGCGATTTACGGATAATATCCATCGAAAGGCTGAGAGAAATCTCGGTCTTTTTTTGTTGGTTTCTGACTAATAGAAAAATGCGATTTGGTTTATATTTTTGGTCTGTTAGATTAGGATAGTGGAAATGTTCTGAAAATTGTTGGTTTGCGCATAATTTCTTGTCAAAAAAATGAAAATTTATTACAATAAAATAGTTTGGAGGAAGTTATGAGTGTGAATCATGTTGCAAGAATTGTTCCAGTAATAAAAGTAAATAATCGGAACCTAAATCAAGATTTCTATAGTAAAACGCTAGGGATGAAATCCCTATTAGAAGAAGGAGCCCAGTTGTCTTTGGGCGATCAAACTAAAACAGAAAGATTGATTTTAGAAGAATCTCCAAGCATGCGCTCTCGCCGAGTAAAAGGGGCAAAGAAATTGGCTCGCTTAGTGATCAAGGTGGTACAAGCGTCAGAAATTGAGGCTTTGTTGGCTCGAGGGATTGAAGTTGACAGTTTATATCGTGGGGAGAACGGTTATGCTTTTGAAGCGACTTCCCCGGAAGGTGATCGTATCTTACTCCATGCGGAAGAGGATCTGAGTAGCTTACAACCAGTTCAAGAAACTCCTGCATTTGAAGGGCAGGACGATTTTATCGGCTTGAGTCAATTTGATGTGGAAAAGATTGAGCTTCGTGTCCCAGATTTACAGGCTGTCAAGACTTTCTATCAGCCAGTGAGCAATGTCTTGGATTTCCTAGATGTGCAGGAAGCCCAAGGACAAGATTTGCAAGCTGATAATACAAAAACTTGGGATTTGGCCATGCTCAAATGTTTGGTGACGGATTTTGATATGGAAAAATTGTCATCGATTTTTGCGACACAGGAGTTTTTTGTCCCTAAATCTAAAAAATTCTTAGTCAGCCAAGACCAAAGTAATATTGAACTATGGTTTGAGCAACTATGACCCAGCGGATTTTAGAAAAGATCGATCAGCAGCTTGCTGCGGGTCTCTATCCTGGGGCTAGTTTGTCTCTTTATCGTAATGGACACTGGCAGAGTTTTTATCTGGGCTTGGCAGACCCGGCCAATCAATCAGCAACGCGAGCTGGTCTGGTTTATGACCTGGCCAGTGTCAGCAAGGTGGTTGGCGTAGGGACCTTGGTGGCATTTCTGCTTCAGAGTGGCGACTTGGATATAGATGCGCCTTTGCGGCGATATTATCCAGCTTTTCATGATGATCGGGTGACCCTGCGCCAGCTGTTGACCCATACCTCTGGGCTCGATCCCTTTATTCCCAATCGGGATAGGCTCAATGCTCAAGAATTAAAGGCGGCCCTCAATAGCTTGACAGTGCTGGATGACAAAACCTTCCATTATACAGATGTTAATTTTCTCCTGCTGGGCTTTATGCTGGAGGAGCTGTACGGGGAAGCTTTGGACCGTTTATTTGAAGACAAGATTTTTAAGCCGTGGGCGATGAAGAACACTAGCTTTGGGCCAGTAGCTTCTGCGGTGCCGACTGTTCGTGGCGTGAAAGCGGGAGTGGTTCATGATCCCAAAGCGCGTGTCTTAGGCCATCATGCTGGAAGTGCCGGGCTTTTTTCAAGGCTTGAGGATTTGCAGATCTTTTTAGAGCATTATTTGCGGGATGAATTTGCAGAGAAATTGAGCCAAAACTTTGTTCTAGAGCCTGGCAAGACACGCAGTCTAGCTTGGAATTTGGAAGGGGAATGGCTGGATCATACTGGCTATACGGGTACTTTTATCATGTATAATCGGGCAGAACAGAAAGCCGCAATCTTTCTTTCCAATCGCACCTATGAAAAGGATGAACGAGCCCAGTGGATTTCAGACCGCAATGAACTGATGGATCTAATCAGAAGAGAGTGGTAGCCTCCTCCCAACCGAAGCCAAAGGCCCGTCACTGATGATAAAATAGGATAGAACTCCGGCTTTTGCTTGGAGTTTTTGACTGCTTAACGTGACTTTGTCAGTCAAGATAGGAAAAGATCGCTTTTTTTCCAAAAGTATATTAAAATATAGAAGATAGAAGGAAGAAATAGAGAGAAAGTATGACAAAAGAGAAGGGTGTCGGCAAGGCACATAGCAAGATTATTCTGATGGGAGAGCATTCGGTGGTCTATGGCTATCCAGCCTTGGCTTTGCCTCTCAATAATATCGAAGTGACTTGTCAGGTATTTCCTTCTGAGAAGCCTTGGACTCTCTATGAGGAAGATACCTTGTCCATGGCTGTGTTTGCCTGTCTGGAGCACTTAGGGAAGCAAGGTGCTCAGATTCGCTGTCAGGTGAATTCCATGGTGCCAGAAAAGCGGGGCATGGGTTCGTCTGCAGCTGTCAGCATTGCAGCCATTCGTGCGGTTTTTGACTACTTCGAAGAGGCCTTGGATCATGAAACTCTGGAAATTCTGGCCAATCGAGCAGAGATGATTGCCCATATGAATCCAAGTGGTCTGGATGCCAAGACCTGTCTTAGTGATGTAGCCATCAAGTTTATCCGTAATGTCGGATTTTCAGAAATCGAGTTAGATTTGGATGCTCATCTGCTGATTGCGGATACGGGTATTCACGGACATACGCGGGAAGCTATCAAAAAGGTGGAAAGCTTAGGTCAGGAGGCTCTGCCCCTCTTACAGGAGCTGGGAAATCTGACAAAAATCGTTGAAAAGGCGATCCATCTCAAGGATTTGCTAACCATGGGACAGGCCATGACCAAGGCTCACGGCAAACTAGCCCAGTTGGGAGTTTCTTGCCAGCTATCTGATGACTTGGTCGAGCTGGCGCTTGAAAATGGGGCTCTTGGAGCCAAAATGAGCGGCGGTGGCCTAGGCGGCTGCGTGATTGTGCTAATCAAAGAAAAGAAAGAGGCGGAAGACCTAGCCCGTCTTTTGAGAGAGAAAGGAGCCAGCAATATATGGATAGAAAGCCTGTAAGTGTCAAGTCTTACGCCAATATTGCCATTGTCAAGTATTGGGGCAAGGCGGATGCCGAGCGGATGATTCCTGCTACTAGTAGTATTTCCTTGACTTTAGAGAATATGTACACCCAAACCCAGTTAAGTCCACTTTCTGCTGAGGCTGCTGGCGATGAATTTTATATCGATGGGCAATTGCAAAGCCCAGAAGAGCATGCTAAAGTCAGTCGGATTATTGATCGCTTTCGGACGGAGCCAAGTGACTGGGTGCGGATTGACACCAGTAACAATATGCCGACAGCAGCAGGCTTATCCTCTAGCTCTAGCGGCTTATCTGCCTTAGTCAAGGCCTGTGATGCTTATTTTGAAACTCATTACAGTACCGAGGAGCTGGCCCAGTTGGCTAAATTTGCTTCAGGTTCGTCAGCACGCTCCTTTTTTGGCCCTTTGGCAGCATGGGACAAGGATAGCGGAGCAATTTATCCTGTGCAAACCGACCTGAAGCTAGCCATGATTATGTTGGTGCTTCATGATGAGAAAAAGCCAATTTCTAGTCGGCTTGGCATGCAACTTTGTGCTGAAACTTCCAAAAATTTTCAAGACTGGATTGATCAGTCAGTTCAGGACTATCAGGATATGCTGTCCTACTTAAAGGATAATGATTTTGAGAAAATTGGGCAGTTGACCGAGGAGAATGCCCTGCGGATGCATGCAACGACAGAGACAGCTACGCCTCCATTTACTTATCTGACAGAGGAAAGCTATGCTGCGATGGACTTTGTTCGCCAGCTCCGAGGTCAGGGTCATCGTTGCTATTTCACCATGGACGCTGGACCTAATGTAAAGGTTCTCTGTCTTGAAGAGGACTTGGAAGACTTGGTGCCCCTCTTTGAGAATCAGTACCGCCTGATTGTCTCCAAAACTAAGGAATTGCCTGATGAAAACTAAAATGCAAGTCCAGACCTGCGGAAAGCTTTATCTAGCTGGAGAATACGCTGTTCTGAGTCCTGGTCATGCGGCTTTGATTAAGAATATTCCCATCTACATGCGGGCAGAGATTGAGGCGGCGGACAGCTATGAGCTGGATTCGGATCTCTTTAGCCACAAAGCCAGTCTAGCACCAGATGCGGACTATGCCTTGATTCAGGAGACTATTCAGCTGATGCATGACTATCTCAGCTTGCTGCAACGCCCATTGCATCCCTTTGCTCTGACCATCAGGGGAAAAATGGAGAAAGGCGGTCGTAAGTTTGGGCTGGGTTCTAGTGGCAGCGTGGTTGTCTTGACTATCAAGGCTATGGCTGCCTTTTATCAGCTGAAACTAAGCTCTGACCTCCTCTTTAGACTAGCTGCAGTAGTACTTCTCAAGCGGGGGGATAATGGCTCCATGGGAGATCTGGCCTGTATTGCTTATGAGCAACTGGTTTATTATCGTTCTTTTGACCGGATGGCAATCCGCCAGCGATTGGTTGACACAAGTCTATTAGAGATTTTGGAGCAAGATTGGGGCTATGAAATCAAGCCCATCCAGCCTGCTTTAGCCTGTGATTTTATGGTTGGTTGGACGAGAGAACCGGCTATTTCGAGTGACCTTGTCAGGCAGGTTAAGTCGAGATTGAACGAAGACTTCCTGAATCAAACCCAGCTTCAGGTGGATTGTCTGAAAGAAGCCCTTGAGTCTGCTGATAAGACAGCTGTAAAAGATAGTATATCGACTGCCAGCCAGCTTTTAGATAAGCTCAGTCCGCTGATTTATACGAAGAAATTACAGGCCTTAAGAGAGGCGAGTCAGGGCTTGGATTGTGTCGCTAAAAGCAGTGGAGCTGGTGGTGGAGACTGTGGCTTCGCCTTGTCTTTTGCTGCCGAAGATAGCCAAACCTTGATCCAACGCTGGCAAGAAGCTGGTCTGGAATTACTCTACCAAGAAAGGATGGGTGCCCATGAGCCAAAGTCGTAAAGATGATCATATCAACTACGCCCTAGAACAGCCCCTTGGCTACAATAGCTTTGATGATATAGAATTGATTCATCGCTCTTTGCCAGCCTATGATTTGGCCGAGATTGATTTATCAACTCATTTCGCTGGTCGTGATTGGGATTTTCCCTTTTATATCAATGCTATGACAGGTGGAAGTCCAAAAGGGCGAGAAATCAATGAAAAACTGGCTAAAGTGGCAGAGGCCTGTGGCATCCTCTTTGTGACAGGTTCTTACAGTGCCGCTCTGAAAAATCCAGATGATGATTCGTACGCTGTGGCAAAGGATAAGCCTAGCCTACTCTTGGCCAGCAATATCGGTCTTGATAAACCAGTAGCGGCAGGCTTGCAGGCGGTGTCGGATTTGAAACCTCTGTTTCTTCAGCTACACGTCAATGTCATGCAAGAATTGCTAATGCCTGAGGGAGAACGGACTTTCAGAACTTGGAAGCAGCATCTGGAAGCCTATGGAAAAGATTTTCCAGTCCCCCTTGTCCTCAAGGAAGTAGGCTTTGGCATGGATCGGAAAACGATTGAGGAAGCTCAGGCACTAGGGATTTCAACCTTTGATATTTCTGGTCGTGGTGGAACGAGCTTTGCCTATATTGAAAATCAGCGGAGCGGTCAGCGAGACTATCTCAACGGTTGGGGGCAGAGCACAGCCCAGGCCTTACTAGCAGCGCAAGATTGGGTGGACAAGGTGGACCTGCTAGCTAGCGGTGGTATTCGCCATCCTTTAGATATGGTTAAAGCCTTAGTTCTGGGTGCCAAGGCAGTCGGCCTTTCTCGGACTATGTTAGACTTGGTCGAAAAACACTCAGTCGAAGAGGTCATTGCTATTGTACATGGCTGGAAAGAAGATTTACGTCTGCTGATGTGTGCCCTATCCTGTCGCAACCTTGAAGAATTAACATCCGTCCCCTATCTGCTTTACGGTCGCTTAAAAGAAGGAGCCGAACAGGTGCAATAATCACTTGCTGGTATGCTTTGTCTAGCTGATAAAATGCTTTAGCAGATCATTCAAAGAAAAGCGAAATTTATTCTTGCTATTTGCTGGAAAATCTAGTATAATTATTATTTGTGAGTGAACCTCACTTACCCCTTGCAGCGTCTTGGGGTCATTAGACCAAAAGGAGGAACATATCAATGGCTAAATACGAAATTCTTTATATTATTCGTCCAAACATTGAAGAAGAAGCTAAAAACGCTTTGGTAGCACGCTTTGACTCTATCTTGACTGACAACGGTGCAACTGTTGTTGAATCAAAAGACTGGGAAAAACGTCGTCTTGCATACGAAATCCAAGATTTCCGTGAAGGACTTTACCACATCGTTGACGTTGAAGCAAACGACGATGCAGCTCTTAAAGAGTTTGACCGTCTTTCAAAAATCAACGCTGACATTCTTCGTCACATGATCGTCAAACTTGACGCTTAAGAAGGTAAATTATGATTAATAACGTTGTACTTGTGGGACGTATGACCCGTGATGCTGAACTTCGCTATACACCGCAAAACCAAGCGGTCGCAACCTTTACTCTGGCTGTTAATCGCAACTTTAAAAATCAAAGTGGTGAGCGTGAAGCGGACTTTATCAATGTTGTTATCTGGCGTCAGCAGGCAGAAAATCTTGCTAATTGGGCCAAAAAAGGCGCTCTAATCGGAATTACTGGTCGCATTCAGACTCGTAATTACGACAATCAGCAAGGTCAGCGTGTCTATGTCACAGAAGTCGTTGCAGACAACTTCCAGCTTCTGGAAAGTCGTGCAAGCCGTGAAGGGCAGCCTTCAGCTGGCTTTGGTGGCGGTGGCTTCGGTGGAAATTCTGCACCAAGCTATGGTAATGCTGACTCATTCAACCAAGTACCGAATTTTTCTCGTGATGAAAGCCCATTCGGCAATTCAAACCCAATGGACATCTCAGACGATGATTTACCATTCTAATAATGGACAAAACTAGAACTATAATATAAAGGAGAATAACATGGCTCAACAACGTCGTGGCGGATTCAAACGCCGTAAAAAAGTTGATTACATCGCAGCAAACAAGATTGAATATGTTGATTACAAAGATACTGAGCTTCTTAGCCGTTTCGTTTCAGAACGTGGGAAAATCCTTCCTCGTCGTGTAACAGGAACTTCAGCTAAAAACCAACGTAAAGTAACAACAGCTATCAAACGCGCTCGGGTAATGGCTTTGATGCCTTTCGTAAATGAAGACTAATATGAATCCCTGCTTCTAGCAGGGATTTTTGCTGTCTTGATGATAGGAAGGGATAGTGCTATAATAGGAGCAACTATCGAGATATGGGAGGCTTGCCATGACAGAAGAACTAGTCATCAGAAAGATGCTTTTTGATGATATTGAAGGCTTATCGAATGCTTTTATCCAGCAGGGCTGGCCTGGTCGGAGAGAGATTTTAAAAAACTACTTTCTGGAGCAAGAGGTGGGTGAGCGCCAAGTTTTGGTGGCGGTTGTTGGGGAATCTTTGGCTGGTTACATTACAGTCATCCCACTGGCAAAGCATGGACCCTTTGCTGGCCTTTATCCTGAGTTAACGGATTTTAATGTTTTCGAAAGTTTCCAAAAGCGAGGAATTGGGACAGCTTTATTGGACAAAGCAGAGCAAGTAGCGCAGCATTATTCAGATGTGGTCAGCTTGGGAGTTGGCCTGCATAAAGGCTATGGTCCAGCACAACGACTGTATGTGGGTCATGGTTATATGCCAGATGGGTCAGGAGTTTGGTTTCAAAATCAGCCACTCACGCCCTATGCTTTGTGCGAGAATAACGATGACTTGGTTTTATACTTTTCAAAAAGGGCAAAATAAAAGAGGTTGCAAAACCTCTTTTTCTATTCTGCTTAATATTTCGCTGGTCCCATAGTCGCACTCTTGATATTGAAGCGCTTCTTGAGGTAGAAACGGAGTGCTAGGGTGATCCCTCCGATGATGGCAACGACAATGTTTGACAAATGTGGGTTGAGAGAGTCGGGCAGTAGGCTAGAACCAATGATTGAAAGGGTCCAAAGACCAATGGCTATTAGCATGATAAGGATAGATTTGAGTAGATGTGGACGCTGGCTACGGTCAGTGTCTGGTCCGTAAAAACGGTAAACGAAATGGTAGAGGGCGTAGAAAGCGAGACCGCCGACAATACTTCCAAAGACAAGTGTCGTCATGCCGTAAACAGAGGGTTTAGAAGATGCCAAATTAACGATGGAAGTCAGAACGGTGAAGAAACCGAAAATGAAAAGGACAGAATCTAGCATCATCCATTTTGGATCATCGTTTTGTTTTGGATGTTCAGCATCATAGCGTTCCTTAGCAGTGAGAGAAGAAGCCCAGTAAGTTGGTGCCCCGTAGAGAGCACGGGCAGGGATACCCTTGGCTTGATTTTCTAAAATGTTTGGAATGATTTCTTCTAAGATTGCTTTTACTTCTTCATCGGATTTGCCATCTTTGAGGAGTTGGTGAGTGGCGATGTGGAGAAATTCCTTGTTTTTCTTAGTTAGTTTGTCTGATACTACTTGTGACATGTGAGTCCTTTCTGCTGGTTAGAATAATTTTTTATGGAAGAGGTAGAGGGTCAGAGAGCCACTCAGAGCAAAGGCGATAAACATGATAATCCAGAAGGCATGTGGCTCGCCATTTAGAGGTAGTTCATTATCTTTGAAGTTCATCCCATAGGCTGAGAAGAGCATGGTCGGGATGGACATAACAACGGTTACCAAAGCAAGTGTCTTCATGACATTATTCTGGTTGTTGGAAATAATGGAAGCAAAAGTATCTGTCATGCTGTGGAGGATATTTCCATAAATATCAGCCATCTCGATGGCCTGCTGGGTCTCAATCAGGGTGTCTTCCAGCAAATCTTCATCTTCCAAGTATTTCTTGATATTGCTGGTAGAGCTGGTTAGTTTTTTAATTACGCGTTCATTGGTTTTGAGGGAGGCTTTGAAATAGACGATGGTCTTTTCCAGCTCCATGAGCTCAATCAGTTCTTCATTTCGAGTTGATTGGTGCAGCTGGCTTTCAATCTGCTCACTCTTGCGGTCAATGGAACGCAGTGCTGTCAGATATAGCTCGGCATTGCGGTAGAGAATCTGAAAGATAAAACGTGACCGCATGAAAGTATAAAAGTTACGCAAGCGACGGTGGATAAAGATATCCAGTAGGGGCAATTTTTCCAAACAGGTCGTGATGATAGCTTCTTCTGTGATGATAATACCAAGCGGGATAGTAACATAGTAAGTCTGGTTATTCCGCTCCTCAGTGATGGGTACGTCTACGATGATCAGTGTGTATTCATCCTCAATGGTGACCCGAGACATTTCCTCGGCATCGAGTGGTGCTCGTAGGTCAGCTATGTCAATGCCAAAGGCGTTTGCGATTTCTAAAGATTCATTTTGGGAAGGATTGACCATATTTATCCAAGTTCCCGATTCAAGTGTATCAATCTCCTTGAACTCGGTTGTTGTTGATAAAAATACTTGCTTCATATCTCCTCCTAGAATCGTTTATAAGCACCGTCTTATTATACTACAAATTCTAGTCTTTTGGGAAAAAGTTTGCAGAAAAATTTGCTATAATAGAAGAAGTTTAAAGGTAAAGTGTGGAAGAGATGCAAGATAAAATTGTGATTCATGGAGCGCGAGCTCATAATTTAAAAAATATTGATGTAGAAATACCCCGAGACAAGCTGGTCGTGGTGACTGGTCTGTCTGGTTCAGGTAAGTCTAGTCTGGCTTTTGATACCCTCTATGCAGAAGGGCAGCGCCGCTATGTGGAGAGTCTGTCGGCCTATGCTCGTCAGTTTTTGGGCAATATGGAAAAACCGGATGTTGATTCGATCGATGGTCTTAGCCCGGCTATTTCCATCGACCAGAAGACGACCAGCAAAAATCCGCGCTCAACAGTGGGAACAGCTACCGAAATTAATGACTATCTACGGCTGCTCTACGCCCGTGTTGGAACGCCCTACTGTGTCAATGGACATGGAGCGATTAAGGCCTCGTCTGTTGAGCAGATTGTCGACAAGGTTTTAGAATTGCCAGAGCGTCAGCGGCTGCAGATTTTAGCGCCAGTCATCCGCAAGAAAAAGGGCCAGCATAAGACCGTTTTTGACAAAATTCAGAAAGACGGCTATGTTCGGGTGCGCGTGGATGGCGATGTCTACGATGTAACAGAAGTGCCAGAGCTTTCTAAGAGCAAGCAGCATGATATTGAAGTTGTGGTAGACAGAATTGTCATCAAGGAAGGAGTGCGCAGCCGCCTCTTTGACTCGGTTGAAGCAGCTCTGCGGATTGCTGAAGGCTATGTGGTGATTGACACTATGGACGGTCAAGAGCTGCTCTTTTCTGAGCACTATGCCTGCCCAGTCTGTGGCTTTACGGTGCCAGAGTTAGAGCCGCGCCTCTTTTCTTTCAATGCGCCTTTTGGCTCCTGTCCGGACTGTGATGGTCTAGGAGTTAAGCTGGAAGTGGATCTAGATGTGGTCGTGCCAGATTCTAGCAAGACTTTGCGCGAAGGAGCGCTAGCGCCTTGGAATCCCATCTCCTCCAACTACTATCCACAGATGCTGGAGCAGGCTATGGCAGCCTTTGGCATTGATATGGACAAGCCTTTTGAGGAGCTGACTGAGGAAGAAAAACAGCTGATTTTCTTTGGCTCAGATGGACGAGAGTTCCATTTCCATTATGAAAATGAGTTTGGCGGCGTGCGCGATATTGACATTCCTTTTGAGGGAGTTGTCACCAATATCAACCGTCGCTACCATGAAACCAATAGTGATTTTACTCGGACACAGATGCGGACATATATGAATGAGCTGACTTGTGCGGCTTGCCACGGTTATCGACTCAGCCCTCAGGCCTTGTCTGTCAAGGTTGGTGGCGAAGATGGCTTGCATATCGGTGAGATTTCAGACTTGTCTATTTCAGATCATTTGGTCCAGTTGGACAAGCTTAGCTTGACTGACAATGAAGCTACGATTGCGCGGCCTATTCTTAAAGAAATTCATGACCGCCTGACCTTCCTCAATAACGTTGGCCTCAATTACCTGACTTTGTCTCGCTCGGCTGGGACTCTATCAGGAGGGGAGAGTCAGCGGATTCGCTTGGCAACTCAGATTGGTTCCAATCTAAGTGGCGTCCTTTATATTCTGGACGAGCCCTCTATTGGCTTGCACCAGCGTGACAATGACCGCCTGATTGCCAGCCTCAAGAAGATGCGCGACCTAGGCAATACCCTCATCGTTGTTGAGCACGACGAGGACACCATGAGAGAGGCGGACTGGCTGATTGATGTGGGACCAGGAGCCGGTGTTTTCGGCGGTGAAATCGTCGCAGCCGGCACTCCTGCACAAGTGGCTAAGAATAAGAAGTCTATTACTGGCCAATACTTGTCAGGTAAGCGCGAGATCCCCGTACCATTGGACCGCCGTGTAGGCAATGGCCGCTTTATTGAAGTGACAGGGGCTCAGGAGAATAACTTGCAGAATATCTCAGCTAAATTCCCCTTGGGCAAATTTATCGCTGTGACAGGAGTTTCTGGATCCGGTAAGTCAACGCTGGTCAACTCTATCCTTAAAAAGGCCATTGCCCAAAAACTCAACCGCAATTCTGCCAAACCAGGTAAGTTCAAGAAAATCAGCGGCATTGAGCATGTGGACCGCTTGATTGATATCGACCAAAGTCCGATTGGCCGGACACCACGCTCTAATCCGGCTACTTATACTGGAGTCTTTGACGATATTCGCGATCTGTTTGCCAAGACCAACGAAGCCAAGATTCGCGGCTACAAGAAAGGCCGTTTCAGCTTTAACGTCAAGGGCGGCCGCTGTGAGGCTTGCTCGGGTGATGGGATTATCAAGATTGAGATGCACTTCCTGCCTGACGTCTATGTGGCCTGCGAGGTCTGCCACGGTACCCGTTATAATAGCGAGACTCTAGAGGTTCACTACAAGGAGAAGAATATCGCTCAGGTTCTGGACATGACGGTCAATGATGCGGTAGAGTTCTTCCAGCATATTCCCAAGATTGCCCGCAAACTTCAGACTATCAAGGATGTGGGACTAGGCTATGTGACTCTAGGGCAGCCAGCCACAACCTTGTCAGGTGGTGAAGCTCAGCGGATGAAGCTGGCTAGCGAACTTCACAAGCGCTCGACTGGTAAGTCCTTCTATATCTTGGACGAGCCGACGACAGGGCTTCATACAGAGGACATTGCTCGTTTGCTTAAGGTTTTAGCCCGCTTCGTGGACGATGGCAATACGGTCCTCGTCATTGAGCACAATCTGGACGTTATCAAGACAGCTGATCATATCATCGACCTAGGACCGGAAGGCGGTGTCGGTGGCGGTACAATTATTGCAACGGGTACACCAGAAGAGGTTGCAGCCAATCCAGCCAGCTATACCGGTCAGTATTTGAAAGGTAAACTGAAATAAGATTTTTATCCTGCTAAAACACAAATCCCTCACTAGGCTAACCTAATGAGGGATTTTAACTTACAGTTATGAGAGAAGTGGGGCACAGCTATCGCAGCTGCCTACTCGAGACTTTTAGAATGTTTTCTCTTTGTCACGAACGACCAGTAAGTCCACTTTCGCGTGGCGGAGGATATATTCGGATGATGAGCCGACTAGGAGGCGTTCAAAGGCATTGAGACCAGTAGCTCCGACCATAATCAAATCAACCTTGTGTTCGTCAGGAATATCAGTTGACAGGAGGGTTTTGGGATTGCCCAATTCAATGACGACATCAACGTATTTGACCCCTGCTTTTTGCGCCTTTTCCTTGTACTCTGTCATCAACTTTTGTGCCTCTTCTTGGAGATCTTCGTAGACCTCAGCGTCAAAGGTTGAGACGCTTTGGAGAGCCCGTGTATCAATCACATGAGCAATTGTCAAACGAGAAGCGTTTCTCAGCGCCACATTGACCCCTTTTTCAAAAGCGAGTTCTGCTTCGCGAGAGCCGTCAACAGCGACCATGATATTTTCATATTTTTGTTGAGTCATAAAGCTACCTCCATCTTTTGTCGAATACTAGATTCGAGCTTCTTATATCTTCACTTATATTGTAAACCTTTTCAGAAAAAAAGTAAAGCTGCAAATGAAATTCAGAAATCAAGTGAAATTATTGTGATGGATACGTGTATTTTCCTAAATTAAAAGCTTTATTTTAGTTGAATGGAGCTTTCCCAAATTCTTCCTGATTGTCAATCTTTTTTTCTGATGGTATAATAAAATCATTCAGATGAATTGAGGAAAATAGGATGAAAGAATTTAATAAGTCCAGCAAGCTGGAGCATGTAGCCTATGATATTCGTGGGCCAGTTTTGGATGAAGCGATGCGGATGCGGGCCAATGGAGAGAAAATTCTCCGCCTGAACACGGGAAATCCAGCTGAATTTGGCTTTACCGCTCCAGACGAGGTTATTCATGATTTGATTATGAATGCGCGTGATAGTGAGGGGTACTCTGATTCTAAGGGAATTTTCTCAGCCCGTAAGGCCATTATGCAGTATTGTCAGCTCAGAAATTTCCCTAATGTTGATATCGATGATATTTATCTTGGAAATGGAGTCAGCGAGCTGATTGTTATGTCTATGCAGGGACTCTTGGATGATGGAGATGAGGTCTTAGTACCGATGCCGGACTACCCGCTCTGGACGGCTGCAGTTAGTCTGGCTGGTGGGAATGCGGTTCATTATGTCTGTGATGAGCAGGCAGAATGGTATCCAGATATTGACGACATCAAGTCAAAAATCACTTCTAATACTAAGGCTATTATTATCATCAATCCTAACAATCCAACGGGAGCACTTTATCCTAAGGAACTTTTGCTAGAGATCGTAGAAATTGCTCGCCAGAACAATCTTATCATCTTTGCGGATGAAATTTATGACCGCATGGTGATGGATGGGCATGTGCATACGCCTGTAGCTAGTCTGGCTCCTGATGTTTTCTGTGTTAGTATGAATGGTCTGTCTAAGTCCCACCGTATCGCTGGTTTCCGAGTTGGCTGGATGGTGCTATCTGGTCCTAAGCGGCACGTTAAAGGGTATATTGAAGGCCTCAATATGCTTTCCAATATGCGCTTGTGCTCTAACGTCTTGGCCCAGCAGGTTGTGCAAACATCGCTTGGAGGTCACCAGTCGGTGGATGAATTGCTTTTGCCAGGTGGCCGTATCTATGAACAGAGAAACTTCATCTACAATGCCATTCAAGATATTCCAGGTTTGTCTGCAGTCAAACCTAAGGCGGGTCTTTACATCTTCCCGAAAATTGATCGAGAAATGTACCGTATCGATGATGATGAGCAGTTTGTCTTGGATTTCCTCAAGCAGGAAAAAGTCCTTCTTGTCCATGGACGAGGCTTTAACTGGAAGGATCCAGATCATTTCCGAATCGTTTATCTGCCTCGGGTAGATGAGCTAGCTCAGATCCAAGAAAAAATGACGCGCTTCCTGCGCCAATACCGCAGATAAGCATAAAATACAAGTCATAAACCGTTTAAAACAAATTCGTCTAAGAATTGTTTTAAATGGTTTTTTTGATGAAGTGATTTTTTTAACAATCGCCAAATTCTGAATCTTTCAGAATTGTAGCGAATTTTTTTTCAATACACAATTTTCAGATAATTATTGAAAATTTCGGTCGATTATGATACAATCAAGGGGACTAAATACGAGGTAAATGTATGGCAAAACTATTAGAAAAAACAAGGAAGATTACTTCTATCTTGAAACGTTCAGAAGAGCAGCTTCAGGAGGAACTTCCTTACAATGCGATCACTCGCCAGCTTGCTGACATTATTCATTGCAATGCCTGTATCATCAACAGCAAGGGCCGTCTCTTGGGCTATTTCATGCGCTACAAGACAAATAATGATCGTGTAGAAGCCTTTTTCCAAGACAAGACTTTCCCCAAAGAATATGTCCAAGAAGCAAACATGGTGTATGAGACGGAGGCTAATCTGCCTGTAACTCACGATTTGACCATTTTCCCAGTGGAAACCAAGGATGAATTTCCAGATGGTTTGACTACTATCGCACCGATTCATGTTTCAGGAATTCGCTTGGGCTCGCTGATTATCTGGCGCAATGACAAGGAATTTTTGGATGACGATTTGATTTTGGTCGAGATTGCCAGCACAGTGGTCGGTATCCAGCTGCTTAACTTCCAGCGTGAAGAGGACGAGAAGAACATCCGTCGCCGGACAGCTGTGACCATGGCGGTTAATACCCTGTCTTACTCAGAGCTAAGAGCCGTTTCAGCTATTCTGGGCGAGCTCAATGGCAATGAAGGGCAACTGACGGCTTCTGTCATTGCTGACCGCATCGGGATTACCCGTTCAGTGATTGTCAATGCCTTGCGCAAGCTGGAAAGTGCGGGGATTATTGAAAGCCGCTCGCTGGGGATGAAGGGAACTTATCTGAAAGTACTGATTCCAGATGTTTTTGAGGAAATTAAAAAGAGGGACTACTAATGGCAAAAGCGCTGATTTCCATTGATTATACGTTTGATTTTGTCGCAGATGAGGGGAAATTAACAGCAGGAGCGCCAGCTCAGGCAATTTCTGAAGCCATTGCTCAAGTGACCGAGGCGGCATTTGATCGAGGCGACTATATCTTCTTTACTATTGATGCCCACGATGAAAATGATGCCTTTCATCCTGAGAGCAAGCTGTTTCCACCTCATAATATCAAAGGGACCAGTGGTCGCAATCTTTATGGTCCTTTGGCTGATTTTTATGACAAGCATCAAGCGGATTCTCGGGTCTTTTGGATGGATAAGCGCCATTATTCTGCTTTTTCTGGCACGGATTTAGATATTCGGTTGCGGGAAAGAAAGGTAGATACGGTTATTTTGACAGGAGTCTTGACGGATATTTGCGTCCTGCATACAGCGATTGATGCCTATAATCTTGGTTATCAGATTCAGGTTGTAGAAACGGCTGTGGCTTCGATTTCAGAGGAAAATCACAAATTTGCCTTAAACCACTTGCAAAATGTTCTGGGTTCGACTATAATAGATACAATTTAAGAGTAAAAGAGAAGCAGAGTAGGCTTGCTGACTTGCACAGAGAGTGCTGATGGCTGAGAGCAGCACCAAGAAAGCAAAAACCGAAGAACATGTTTCGTAATCTTTTGTGTGATTAAGCACAAACGTCGCTCACGTTACGAGCGTAGAGGCTGCCTTTTAGGGTGGCGAATAACAGTGGTACCACGGCTTTCGTCTGTTTCAGAGACGGAGGCTTTTTGTTTTGCAAAAGGGAAAGTGGATATGCTGTAAGAAAGTTGCTAATATGCCTAAGGACAGGGCGGCTTGCAAATGGATTTGAGAGGGAAAGAACATGAAAGAAATTTTTATCGGAAACTACGGTTTAGAGCAGGTCGGACAGACCATGACCGCAACTGGCTGGGTGGCCAATATCCGCAATCATGGTAAGCTGGCCTTTATTGAATTACGGGACCGCGAGGGCTTGCTTCAGGTCTTTGTTAGCGGTGATATTGAAGATTTTGCTAAGCTGGAAGACATTGGCAAAGAAGATGTCATTACAGTGACAGGGCAAGTTGTTCAGCGGGAAGAGCGTTTTGTCAACAAGGCCATCAAGTCTGGTCAGGTTGAGCTAAGGGCAGAGAAGATTGAGGTCATTGCTAGCAGTAAGCCTCTGCCTTTTGAGTTGGACCAGCATGCCCATACAGGGGAAGATCTGCGTCAGAAATACCGCTACCTGGACTTGCGCCGTGAGAAGATGACACATAACCTCAAACTGCGCCATCAGGTCACCTCAACTATTCGAGAATATTTGAACAGTTTGGACTTTTTGGAAGTGGAGACGCCTTATCTGACCAAGTCAACACCTGAAGGGGCTAGAGACTTCTTGGTTCCTAGTCGGGTCTTTAAAAATCAATTCTACGCGCTGCCGCAGAGCCCGCAGATGCTCAAGCAGTTGCTGATGGGAGCTGGCCTCGAGCGTTATTATCAGATTGTCCGTTGCTTCCGTGACGAAGATTTGCGGGGAGACCGTCAGCCAGAGTTTACCCAGGTGGACTTAGAGCTGAGTTTTGCCAGCGAGGAAGAAATCCGAGCTCTGGTTGAAGCTATGCTCAAGGCTGTTGTCAAGAAAACTCATGGTTTAGAGTTAACAGAAGATTTTCCGACTATCAGCTATGATGAGGCTATGAGCCGCTTCGGTTCTGATAAGCCAGATACACGCTTTGGTTTAGAGCTGAAGAATTTGACGGATTTATGCCAGTCCAATGAATCCCTTCTTATCAAGAAAGCCTTGGATAACCAAGAGGAAGTGATGGGAATCTGTGTGCCAGATGCAGCTAGTGCTTTTAGTAAGAAACAGCTGAGTCACTACTATCAGGAAATGAAGGAATTTGGCTGCAGTCGTTTCGCCAGTCTAAAGGTTGAAGATGGCCAGTTAGTTGGAGATTTGGCTAGCACCTTTGAGGCTGAGAGTCAGGATTTACTAGCACGTTTTGAGGCCAAGGATGGAGATCTCATTCTGCTAGTCATGGCTAAGAAGCGTCGGGCTCAGGAAGCTTTGGGACACCTGCGCCTAGAAGTCGCAAAAGCTTTGGATTTGATTGACCCGAGTCTGCTTCATTTCCTCTGGGTTGTGGATTGGCCGCTGCTGGAGTGGAATGAAGACCAAAACCGCTATCAAGCCATGCACCATCCTTTCACACAAGGTATTTTTGAAGAAGGTCAGGATCCAGACCAATTCCGTAGTCACGCTTATGACATCGTTTTAAATGGCTATGAAATTGGTGGAGGGAGTCTGCGGATTCATGATCGGAAGGCTCAGGAAGCGATGTTTGAGCTATTGGGCATGAGCCGAGAAGACTATGAGCGGGACTTTGGTTTCTTCCTAGAAGCTTTGGAGTACGGCTTCCCACCACACGGCGGCTTGGCTCTGGGCTTGGATCGCTTGGTTATGATTTTGGCTGGGGAAGAAAATATCCGCCAAGTCATTGCCTTTCCGAAAAATGGTACTGGTTTTGACCCTATGCTGGAAAGTCCAAGTTTGGTTGACCAAAGACAGCTCAAAGAACTGCATTTGGAATTGAAGAATTAGCCAGAAATATGGTAAAATGAAATGATGCGATTTCCTGAAGAAATCAGGAAGAAGCCAAAGAAAGAGGTCGTAGCTACGAGAGCTTAGCGCCTCTATCTTAGCAAAACAATGCGAGTTAAATACCTCGAAAACAAAGATCTTTCTTAGACTTATCATTTTCGACTGGTATTCAGGCTCGCCTATCTTATGAAAGGAATCAGAGATGAAGATTACTCAAGAAGAAGTAAGTCACGTTGCAAAACTGTCAAAACTGGCTTTTTCACCAGAAGAGACAGCTGAGTTTGCGACAACCTTGTCTAAAATTGTCGACATGGTCGAATTGCTCAATGAAGTGGATACGGAGGGTGTGCCTTTCACTTCCAATGTGGCAGCTAACATCAACTATATGCGAGAAGATGTGGCTCAGCCAGGCTGGAACCGGGACGAGCTTTTCCAAAATGTACCTGAAAAAGAGCGGGGCTACATCAAAGTGCCTGCCATCCTAGATGACGGAGGAGATGCCTAATGACTTTTAATCACAAGACCATTGAAGAGTTGCATGATTTGCTGGTCAAGAAAGAAATTTCTGCAGTAGAGTTAACTCAGGCGACTTTGGCAGACATCAAAGAACGTGAAGCTGCCGTGGACAGTTTTATTACTGTCAGCGAAGAGGAAGCATTGGCTCAGGCTGCGGCTCTAGATGCCAAGGGCATTGATGCTGACAATCTCATGAGCGGGATTCCGCTGGCAGTCAAGGATAATATCTCAACCAAGGGGATTTTGACGACAGCTGCCTCTAAAATGCTCTACAACTACAAGCCGATTTTCGATGCAACCAGTGTAGAAAAGCTCTATGGTAAGGATATGATTATCGTCGGGAAGACCAACATGGACGAGTTTGCCATGGGTGGTTCCAGCGAAAACTCTTACTTTAAGACGACTAAGAATGCTTGGGACAGCAGCAAGGTTCCTGGTGGATCATCTGGTGGTTCAGCGACAGCTGTTGCTTCTGGTCAGGTTCGTCTATCACTGGGTTCAGATACGGGTGGTTCTATTCGCCAGCCTGCTTCCTTTAACGGTGTAGTCGGCCTCAAGCCAACCTACGGACGTGTTTCCCGTTTTGGTCTCATTGCTTTTGGTTCTTCTTTAGACCAGATTGGGCCTTTCTCTCAAACGGTTAAGGAAAATGCACAGCTTTTGAATGTTATTTCTGGTAATGATCCTAAGGATTCGACATCGTCACAAGAAGCTGTGCCAGACTTTACAAGCAAGATTGGCCAAGATATCAAGGGCATGAAGATTGCCCTGCCTAAGGAATACATGGGTGAGGGAATTGACAGCAAGGTCAAGGAAACGATTCTGGCAGCAGCCAAGCACTTGGAAAGTCTAGGAGCTATCGTTGAAGAGGTTAGCCTGCCTCACAGCAAGTACGGCGTGGCAGTCTACTATATTATTGCTTCCTCTGAGGCTAGCTCTAACCTGCAGCGCTTTGACGGTATTCGCTATGGCTACCGCGCAGAAGGCATTGAAAATCTAGAAGATGTCTATGTTAAATCTCGTAGCGAAGGCTTTGGTGAAGAGGTGAAACGCCGGATTATGCTGGGAACTTTCAGTCTGTCATCTGGTTACTACGATGCCTACTTCAAGAAAGCTGGTCAGGTTCGTACCTTGATTATGCAAGATTTTGCGAAGGTATTTGAAAAATATGATTTGATCTTAGGTCCAACTGCACCAACGGTTGCTTATGACTTGGGCAGTCAAAACCAAGATCCAGTGGCCATGTATCTGGCTGACCTTTTGACCATTCCAGTCAATCTGGCTGGCCTGCCAGGTATTTCAATCCCAGCTGGTTTTGCAGATGGTCTTCCTGTCGGCTTGCAGCTGATTGGGAACCACTTTGATGAAGCGACCATCTATCAGGCAGCCGCAGCATTTGAAGCGACGACTGACTATCACAAACAGCAGCCAGTTATCTTTGGAGGTGAAAAATAATGAACTTTGAAACAGTTATCGGACTGGAAGTCCATGTTGAATTGAAGACCAATTCAAAAATTTTCTCACCGGCTCCAGCTCACTTCGGTGAAGATCCCAATGCCAACACCAATATCATCGACTGGTCCTTCCCAGGTGTCCTGCCTGTTATGAACAAGGGTGTCATTGACTATGGTATCAAGGCTGCTCTGGCTTTGAACATGGATATTCACCAGAAGATGCACTTTGACCGCAAGAATTATTTCTATCCAGACAATCCCAAAGCCTATCAAATTTCTCAGTTTGATGAGCCGATTGGCTACAATGGCTGGATTGAGATTGAACTAGAAGATGGTACGACCAAGAAAATCCGTATCGAGCGGGCCCACTTGGAAGAAGATGCCGGAAAGAATACCCACGGCAGCGACGGCTACTCTTATGTGGACCTCAACCGCCAAGGGGTGCCGCTGATTGAGATTGTATCTGAAGCGGATATGCGCAGTCCAGAAGAGGCCTATGCATATCTGACTGCTCTCAAGGAAATCATCCAGTACACGGGCATTTCTGATGTCAAGATGGAAGAGGGCTCCATGCGGGTGGACGCCAATATTTCTATACGTCCTTACGGTCAGGAAGAATTTGGCACCAAGACTGAGCTGAAAAACCTCAACTCCTTCAACTTTGTCCGGAAGGGTCTAGCATTTGAGGAAAAACGCCAAGCGGAAATCCTACGCAGTGGCGGTCAAATCCGTCAGGAAACCCGCCGTTATGACGAAGCAACTGGCGAAACCCTACTCATGCGGGTCAAGGAAGGTTCAGCGGACTACCGTTACTTCCCAGAGCCTGATCTGCCGATCTTTGAGATCGAGGATGCTTGGATTGAGCAAGTACGCAGCAGTCTGCCAGCCTTTCCAAAAGAGCGCCGTGCCAAGTATGTGGGCGATTACGGCCTATCTGACTACGATGCCAAGCAGCTGACAGCGACGAAGGCTGTGTCAGACTTCTTTGAAGCAGCTGTTGCTGCAGGTGGAGACGCTAAGGCTGTCTCTAACTGGCTCCAAGGAGAAGTGGCTCAATACCTCAATGCAGAAGGTAAGACTATTTCTGAGATTGAGCTGACACCTGAGAACCTGACTGAAATGATTGCACTGATTGCAGACGGTACGATTTCCTCTAAGATTGCCAAGAAGGTCTTTGTCCATCTAGCTAAAAATGGTGGCTCTGCTAAGGAATATGTACAAAAAGCAGGCTTGATCCAAATCTCAGATCCTGCGCAGCTTCTGCCAATCATTCAGCAAGTCTTTGCGGATAATGAAAAAGCCATCAATGACTATAAGGGCGGCAACAAGAATGCAGCCAAGTCCTTGATTGGTCAGCTCATGAAGGCTACCAAGGGCCAAGCCAACCCGCAAGTAGCACAAAAACTGCTCAATGAAGAGTTGGAGAAATTATAGAAATAAGTAGAAAACCAGTCGTGAGGCTGGTTTTCGCCTTTTATTTGAAGGGAACTTATGGTAAAATAGGTAAAAAATAAAGGAGTCCTTATGTCAGAAATTAAAGTAAAACGCGGAACAGGCTTTGTAGGGATCATTGGGAATTTTCCAATTTTAATCAATGGTCAAAAGGTTGGTACAATCCAGAATGGCGACGAAGCGTCCTTTCCTATTGAGGGAGAAGAAGCTGTTGTTCGTGTAGGAGCAGCTCCTATGAGAACCAAGCCAGTGACAGTTAAAGCAGGGCAAACCTTGCTGATTGAAACAAATTTTACTAATTTTTCTATCTGTCTAGGAGTTTTGTTGCTCGGCCTGTTCTTTGGTGGTCTAGTGCGTGCAATTCTCTTAATTCTTTATATTGTTTTAATGTTTCTTCTGCCTTTTTACTCAGCTAGGATTGAAGAATAAACTGAAGGGTTTTTGTTGATAGGTTAGCTTGAAATAAAGGAGTTTTTGATGCCAAAATTTACCATTACGCGTGCTACCGGTATGGTCGGAGTAGCTCAAAATGTTGCAGTATATCTAAATGGTGAACTTGTGGATAAACTTGCGAATAATGAAAGTAAAACGTTGACTTTTGAGGGAGACAGTGTCGAACTACAGGTTGGACAAAGCTTTATGAAATCGCATAAGATTCAAGTGAAAGATGGCCAGAAGGTACTTGTTACAGCTTCTGGAATGCGAGCTATGCTAGGAATTATTGGCTTTATATTAGGTTTGCCTTATTTACTTCTTGAGATAGAGGATTAGCCATTTTGGGGCTCTGCTAAATCATAAAAAATCAGTCAAAACAGACTGATTTTTCTTTATGGTTTATGTTATAATGATCAAAGCTAACAGAAAGAGGTTTGGGATGTCAAAAGTTTTAAGGGGAACCCTTTATACCTTGGCTGCGGGGATTGCTTGGGGCTTATCGGGAACAAGTGGTCAATATCTGATGGTGCATGGTTTTTCGGCACTGAGCTTGACCAATGTGCGCTTGTTGCTAGCGGGTTTGGTTTTGATGATGTTGGCTTATGCGACAAATAAAGATTCTTTTAAAGAGATTTGGAAAGACAAGAGCTCTCTTCTACACATTTCACTTTTTGCAGTTCTAGGCTTATTCATCAATCAATATGCATATTTAGCGGCCATTCATGAGACGAATGCAGGAACAGCAACGGTCTTACAATATCTCTGTCCAGTGGGAGTCTTGGTATACACTTGTATCAAAGATAGAGTAGCACCGACTGTGGCTCAGGTCTGCTCTATGATTTTGGCTATCGGAGGAACCTTTCTAATTGCGACCCACGGTCAGATCAATCAGCTCTCGATGACGCCAAAAGGCTTATTTTTAGGTATTTTCTCAGCCTTTACTTATGCACTTTATATTCTTTTGCCGATTGGGCTCATTAAAAAGTGGGGAAGCATGCTGGTAATCGGGATTGGGATGACCATTGCAGGTGTCTTGCTCCTTCCTTTCAGCGGTATTTTCCAGCATCAGTGGCAATTCCGTTTAGATATCCTTCTAGCCTTGGTCGGCATCATTGTCATCGGAACAATCTTTGCTTACACCGTCTTTTTGAAGGGAACAAGCTTGGTCGGTCCTGTTAAATCTAGTCTTTTAGCTTCGATTGAGCCTATTTCAGCGGTCTTCTTTGCCTTTGTCATTATGAATGAACGCTTTTATCTGCTTGATTTTGTAGGTATGGGCATGATTTTGCTAGCTGTCCTGTTGATATCTGTCAAGGACCTAATCTTGGAAAAGAAAAAAGGATTATTATAAACAAATAAGAATAAGGAAAGACCTGGCTCCATATAGAGCTAGGTCTTTGTTGTTTACTTATTCGGTTTATTCATCGCTTTCTGAGCTGCCAAAGAATGCTTTGTACAGAGCACGGATGGCCTCTTTTTCTTGGTTCTTATTGACAACAAACATGATGGAAACTTCACTGGAACCTTGTGACATCATTTGGATATTAATTTTATTGTCAGAAAGAGCTCTAGTCGCAGTAGCCGTCACCCCGATATGACTTTTCATTTTTTCGCCGACAATCATGATGATAGAAAGATCATGCTCAATCTCAGCGTAGTCTACTTCTGCCTTTTGTACAAGTTGGCGCAGAATTTCTTCTTCTTTGATTGGAGTTAATTCACGTTCACGAAGGATGATGGAAAGATCATCAATTCCTGTTGGCATATGCTCCCAACCGATATTTAGATCTTCCAAAATCTGAAGTGCCTTTCGACCAAATCCAACTTCTCGGTTCATGAGATACTTGGACATGTTAATACTTACGAAGCCAGAATCACCAGCGATTCCTACAACAGGAGGATGATCTTCGCTATGTTTATGGACGATACGCGTACCAGGGTGCTCTGGATTGTTGGTATTTTTGATAACGAGTGGAATTTTTCCGCGATAGGCTGGAAGCAGGGCTTCATCGTGAAGGACAGTAAAACCTGCATAGGCTAATTCCCGCATTTCACGGTAAGTAAGCTCAGCGATGGAGCGTGGCTTATGAATAATCCCAGGGTGGGCAGCAAAGATGCCGTCCACATCAGTGAAGTTTTCATAGACATCAGCTTTGACACCAGCTGCAATAATTGATCCTGTAATATCCGACCCGCCACGAGAGAAAGTACAGATCTGTCCATCTTGAGTGACACCGAAGAAGCCAGGGATGACAAGGACTTCATCGGAATGGATTAGTTCTTCTAATTTATCATAGCTTGAAGGAAGGATCCGAGCATTTCCTGGTTCGCTTGAAACCACTAGTCCAGCTTCTCTAGGATGGACGTAGCGAGCTGGGATGCCATTGTGGTTAAAGTAGGCTGCAATGAGCTTAGCATTGTTGTTTTCACCAGCTGCTAGGAAAGTATCGTAAAGAAATTCATTGTTTTCAATTGGCAGAGTAGCTAGGGAGATGATGCTCTTAGAGATTTTTTCAATAATCGTAGATTTTAGACCTAGCTCAGAGACCATATCGGAGTAGCGCTTAATAATCCAATTTTGCTCCTTGGAGACATCATTTCCTGCAATGTACTGGCGATAATACTTAATCAGGGCATCGGTGACTTTTGTATCCTGGTCATCTCTTTTTCCTGGTGCAGAAACGACAACGAAGCGACGCTCAGCGTCAGATTTTACGATATGTAAGACTTTTTCTAACTGTGAAGCAGAAGCGAGCGAACTTCCACCGAATTTAACAACTTTCATGGAGACTCCTAAACATAATTTAGGAAAATTATAACAAAATTCTGAAAATTTTGCAAATCTATCAGAAGCGCTTTTTCATCCAACCTTCTTTTCAAAAAATAAGCAAAAAACGAATATAAAATCAAATTTTCCAGTTTTTGTTTTCTTTCTTACATCTTTTATGCTAGAATAAATATAATTTGACTATCAAATTATTTAATTATAAAATAAAACGACTGTAAGTACCCAGTCTGGAATGGAGTTAGAATGACTTTTAATGGTATTCTTTATAAGGTGGTTGATGAAGTGGCCACTATTACCTTCAATCGTCCTGAAGTTTCAAATGGTTTCAATATTCCCATGTGTGAGGAGATTTTAGAAGCGATTGAGCTGGCCGCAAATGATGAGGCAGTGAAGTTTTTAGTGATCAATGCCAATGGGAAGGTATTTTCTGTCGGTGGCGACCTAGCTGAGATGCAAAGGGCTGTCAGTGCTGACGATATTCAATCCTTGGTAAAAATTGCAGAGCTGGTCAATGATATTTCTTTTGCTATGAAACGGCTACCCAAGCCAGTTATTATGAGTGTGGATGGCCCTGTTGCTGGTGCAGCTGCCAATATGGTCGTGGCTGCCGATTTCTGTATTGCGACAGAGAAATCTCGTTTCATCCAAGCTTTTGTGGGAGTGGGCTTAGCGCCAGATGCCGGTGGACTTTATCTTTTGACTCGGGCAATTGGTGTGACTCGGGCGACTCATTTGGTCATGACGGGAGAGGTCCTGACAGCAGAAAAGGCTCTAGATTATGGTTTGCTCTATAAGGTCTGTGAAGTAGAGAAGCTAGAAAAAACAACGGAACAGTTGCTGAAGAAGCTAAAACGTGGTTCGCTGAATTCTTACAGAGCTATGAAAGAAATGGTCTGGAAGAGCCTCTTCAGCGGTTGGAAAGAATATACGGAGCTGGAATTATCTTTGCAGAAATCCCTGGCTTTCACTGAGGACTTCAAAGAAGGTGTCCAAGCTTATACTGAGAAGCGTCGTCCACAATTTACAGGCAAGTAACTATTTTGTTTGCATATTAGGAAAATTGTTTGAAAATCAAATAAATTTTCAAAAGGACTTGCAAATTATTTTGAGATCTGATAAAATTTGAATGTCAAAGTATTTATGAAGGAGGTGTTGGTTTGAATTATCAATTAGTCAATGATTATTTAACATCTATTTTTAATAATGTTTTGGTTATTGAAGAGTCCAGCCTCCGAGGCAGTCAATTTAAAGACGTCTCGATTAAAGAAATGCACACTATTGATGTTATTGGTACCATGCCTAATGCGACTCCAAGCGATATTTCAAAGGAATTGTTAGTCACTTTGGGGACTGTCACAACTAGCTTGAATAACTTGGAGCGTAAAGGGTATATCGAGCGTCGCCGTTCATCCATTGACCGTCGTGTAGTTCATCTGAGTTTGACTAAGAAGGGGAGGCTCTTGTATCGCCTTCATAAACGATTCCACAATCGCATGGTCATGCAAGTAGTGGAAGGAATGTCCCCAGAAGAAAAAAATGCAATGCAAAAAGGTTTGCAGAACTTGTATAATTTTTTAGAGGAGTTGAAATAATGAACTATGCAAGAATTACTCAAGTAGCTCATTATGCTCCAGAGCAGATTGTCACAAATGATGATCTGGCTAAGATGATGGATACAAGTGATGAATGGATCTCAAGTCGAACAGGTATCAAACAGCGACATTTATCTCGAGCTGAGTCAACAAGCGATTTAGCTACAAAGGTTGCTGCGCAATTGCTAGAACAGGCTCAACTGCCTGCTGATCAGCTTGATTTTATCATTATTGCGACGATCACTCCAGATTCTATGATGCCGTCAACTGCAGCTAGAGTGCAGGCCAATATTGGAGCTACCAAGGCTTTTGCTTTTGACTTGACGGCGGCTTGCAGTGGCTTTATCTTTGCTTTGTCAACTGGAGAAAAGTTCATTTCTTCTGGTCGCTATCAAAGAGGTTTGGTCATCGGTAGCGAAACGCTTTCGAAAGTCGTTGATTGGTCGGATCGTTCGACGTCAGTCTTATTTGGTGATGGGGCTGGAGGAGTCTTGCTTGAAGCGGCAGAGAAGCAACATTTTTGGGCTGAAAGTCAGTTTACTGATGGCTTGAGAGGTCAGAGTTTGACCTGTGGTGGGCTTGGTTTGTCCTCTCCGTTTTCGGAAAAGCAAGTTGATGACCGCTATTTGAAAATGGAAGGCCGAGCAATCTTTGATTTCGCTATTCGTGATGTGGCACAGTCTATCAAAAATACCATTGAAGAGAGTCCATTTTCAGTGGAGGAGCTTGATTATCTGCTCTTGCATCAGGCCAATATCCGAATTTTAGATAAAATGGCTAAGAAACTCGGAGTTTCTCGGGAAAAACTACCTGCTAATATGATGGAATATGGCAACACTAGTGCAGCTAGCATCCCGATTTTATTATCTGAGTGTGTCCAACAGGACTTGATTAAGCTGAACGGAGATCAGACTATTTTATTGTCAGGTTTTGGTGGAGGTTTGACATGGGGCACGCTTATTGTTACAATTTAGTTAATCATGTGGAAACACATAGATAAAAAATATATTTTTTAAAGGAGTCTATCCATGGCAGTATTTGAAAAAGTACAAGAAATTATCGTTGAGGAACTTGGTAAAGAGCCATCAGAAGTTACACTTGAGTCAACTTTCGATGATCTTGAAGCAGATTCATTGGATTTGTTCCAAGTAATTTCAGAAATCGAAGATGCATTTGACATCCAAATCGAAACTGAAGAAGGCTTGAAAACAGTTGGTGACTTGGTTGCCTACGTAGAAGAAAAAACAAAATAATAAAGATTTGAGAGTATCGCAAGATATTCTCTCTTGTTTAGGTAATAGTTTGAATTTCAAAGTAAAAAGGCTGCTATCTAGCGGTTTGGGCTCAAGCTATTACTTAAGCAATGATTATGAGGAAGGTATTATGCAAACACGAATTACAGAATTATTAGATATTAAATATCCTATTTTCCAAGGTGGTATGGCCTGGGTTGCAGATGGGGACTTGGCTGGTGCTGTTTCAAAGGCTGGTGGTCTTGGGATCATCGGTGGCGGAAATGCTCCTAAGGAAGTGGTGAAAGCCAATATTGATAAGATTAAGTCTTTGACGGATCGTCCTTTCGGTGTCAACATCATGCTTTTGTCGCCTTTTGTAGATGACATCGTGGATTTGGTGATCGAAGAGGGTGTAAAAGTGGTGACGACTGGTGCGGGCAATCCAAGCAAGTACATGGCTCGTTTCCATGAGGCAGGTATTACTGTGATTCCTGTTGTACCAAGTGTGGCTTTGGCTAAACGGATGGAAAAAATCGGAGCAGATGCCGTTATTGCTGAAGGAATGGAAGCTGGTGGTCACATCGGTAAGTTAACAACCATGACTCTGGTTCGTCAGGTTGTAGAAGCAGTTAACATTCCAGTTATTGCGGCTGGTGGTATTGCGGATGGATCTGGTGCTGCGGCTGGCTTTATGTTAGGAGCAGAAGCGGTTCAGGTCGGCACACGCTTTGTTGTAGCTAAGGAATCTAATGCCCATCAAAATTATAAAGATATGATTTTGAAAGCTCGTGATATCGATACGACAATTTCTGCTCAGCACTTCGGTCATGCGGTTCGTGCGCTCAAGAATAAGCTGACTCGCGATTTTGAAAAGGCTGAAAAAGAAGCCTTCAAGCAAGAAAATCCAGACTTGACTGTTTTTGAAAATCTGGGTGCTGGTGCCTTGGCTAATGCAGTTGTCCGTGGCGATGTGGAAAATGGTTCCGTCATGTCTGGTCAGATTGCCGGCTTGGTCAGCAAGGAAGAAACGGTCGAAGAAATCCTCAAGGATATCTATTATGGTGCTGCTGAGAAGATTCAGCAAGAAGCAAAACGTTGGGCAGGAGTAACTAGAAATGACTAAGACAGCCTTTCTATTTGCTGGTCAGGGAGCCCAATATCTGGGAATGGCTCGTGACCTCTATGAGCAGTATGATGTGGTTAAGGCAACTTTTGAGGAAGCGAGTCAAGTTCTGGGCTATGATGTTCGGGCATTGATTGACCAAGATGAAGAAAAACTCAACCAAACTCGCTATACTCAACCAGCAATTTTGACAACTTCTCTTGCTATTTATCGCCTGTTGGCAGAAAAAGGAATCCGTCCTGATATGGTGGCTGGCCTCTCTCTAGGTGAATACTCTGCCTTGGTAGCTGCTGGCGCGCTGGACTTCAAAACAGCGGTAGCTCTAGTCGCAAAACGTGGAGCTTTCATGGAGGAAGCGGCTCCTGCTGGTTCTGGAAAGATGGTTGCAGTCCTAAATGCGGAAGTGGCTCTTATTGAGGAAGCCTGCCAGACGGCTAGTCAGCTAGGAGTCGTCTCTCCTGCCAATTACAACACTCCAGGTCAAATCGTCATTGGGGGAGATGTGGCAGCGGTGGACAAGGCGGTAGAACTCCTCAAGGAAGCAGGTGTGAAACGCTTGATTCCGCTGAATGTTTCGGGTCCTTTCCATACAGCACTCTTGAAACCAGCCAGTGAGCAATTAGCTCAGGTTTTGGCTGAAACAGAATTTGCTGATTTTCAGCTTCCGCTAGTGGGCAATACAGAGGCGGATATCATGGAAACTGGCAGAATTAAGGAATTGTTAACTCGTCAGGTCATGGAACCGGTTCGTTTCTACGATAGTATCGCTAAAATGCAGGAAGCAGGTGTGACAGAGTTTGTCGAGATTGGTCCAGGGAAAGTATTGTCTGGCTTTCTGAAAAAAATTGATAAATCAGCAGTTGTTTATCATGTTGAAAGTGTGGAGACTTTAACAGCCCTACTGGAAAAATAATGGGGAATACCAATGGAATTAAAGAATAAAAATGTTTTTATTACTGGCTCTAGCCGTGGGATTGGTCTGGCTATTGCCCATAAGTTTGCAAGTGCAGGTGCCAATATTGTCTTGAACGGTCGTGGTCAAATTTCAGACGAAGTTTTGTCTGAGTTTGCTGGCTATCCGGTCAAGGTCGTGGCTATTTTAGGCGATGTGTCTGATGGTACTGATGCTAAGCGAATGATCGATGAGGCGATTGTGGCTTTGGGATCTGTAGATGTCTTGGTCAACAATGCTGGAATTACCCGCGATAAGATTATGCTCAAGATGACAGAGGAAGACTTCGAGCAAGTGCTGAAGGTCAATCTGACTGGAGCCTTTAATATGACGCAAGCCGTCTTGAAACCAATGACCAAGGCTCGCCAAGGAGCAATTATCAACCTATCAAGTGTTGTCGGCTTGACTGGTAATGTCGGCCAGGCCAACTATGCAGCTTCTAAAGCTGGCTTGATTGGATTTTCTAAGTCGGTTGCTCGTGAGGTAGCTGGGCGCAATATCCGTGTCAATGTGATTGCCCCAGGCTTTATCGAATCGGATATGACAGACGGGCTTTCTGAAAAAATCAAAGAAGCTTCTCTGGCTCAAATCCCAATGAAACGGTTCGGCAATACCGAAGAAGTAGCGGATGTTGCCCTATTCTTAGCAGGTCAGGAATACCTTACTGGTCAGGTCATCGCGATTGATGGCGGGCTGACCATGCAGTAATTGCATGCATTTGGATTTGACAGTTTACCAATTATCATAAAGGAGTTCACTATGAAACTAAATCGAGTTGTTGTAACAGGTTATGGCTTAACCTCTCCCATCGGAAATACTCCAGAAGAATTTTGGAATAGTTTAAAAGAAGGTAAGATTGGGATTGGTCCCATCACCAAGTTTGATCACAGCGATTTTGCTGTTCATAATGCGGCTGAAGTCCAAGACTTTCCATTTGATAAATACTTTATCAAGAAAGATACCAATCGTTTTGACAATTATTCTCTGTATGCCTTATATGCAGCTCAAGAAGCGGTAACAAATGCGAATCTTGATGTAGAAGCAATTGACAAAGATCGCTTTGGTGTCATCGTGGCTTCTGGTATCGGTGGTATCAAGGAAATCGAAGATCAAGTTATCCGTTTGCATGAAAAAGGTCCAAAACGTGTTAAACCAATGACACTTCCAAAAGCCTTGCCAAATATGGCTTCAGGTAATGTTGCGATGCGTTTCGGAGCAAACGGTATCTGTAAATCAATCAATACAGCCTGTGCCTCATCAAATGATGCGATTGGAGATGCTTTCCGCTCTATCAAGTTTGGCTTCCAAGATGTCATGTTAGTTGGTGGCTCAGAAGCTTCTATCACTCCATTTGCCATTGCTGGTTTCCAAGCCCTGACCGCTCTTTCTACGACAGAAGATCCAACTCGTGCTTCTATTCCATTTGACAAAGATCGTAACGGCTTTGTCATGGGAGAAGGATCTGGTATGTTGGTTCTTGAAAGTCTGGAACACGCTGAAAAACGTGGAGCGACTATCTTGGCTGAAGTAGTTGGTTATGGAAATACTTGTGATGCTTATCATATGACTTCACCTCATCCAGAAGGTCAAGGTGCCATCAAGGCCATGAAATTGGCTTTGGAAGAAGCAGAAATTTCTCCAGAGCAAGTGGCTTATGTCAATGCTCACGGAACTTCAACTCCTGCTAATGAAAAAGGAGAAAGTGGAGCGATCGTAGCTGTTCTTGGTAAAGAAGTCCCTGTATCTTCAACCAAGTCATTCACAGGACACTTGCTTGGGGCTGCAGGAGCGGTAGAAGCAATCGCTACAATCGAAGCAATGCGCCATAATTTTGTACCAAAAACAGCCGGAACAAGTGAATTGTCAGATTATATTGAAGCGAACGTCGTTTATGGACAAGGCTTAGAGCAGGAAATTCCTTATGCGATTTCCAATACATTTGGTTTTGGCGGTCACAATGCTGTTCTGGCATTCAAGCGTTGGGAGGGCTAGATGAATATCAATGAAATTAAAGACTTGATGGCTCAGTTTGACCAATCAAGCCTGCGTGAATTTTCTTATAAAAATCAAAGTGATGAATTGACTTTCAGCAAGAATGAAAGTTCTGCCGCAGTCGCAGCAACTCCATCAGTCAGTGCAGCTCCTGTTGTAGCTCCTGTGCAGCCAGCAAGTGCACCTGTATCTGAGACAGTTTCCCAAGCAGCTCCAACTACAGCACCTGAGGTGGCTCCAGAGGCTCCGGCACCAGCTGCTGAGGGTGATGTCGTGGAAAGTCCCTTGGTTGGCGTGGCTTACTTAGCAGCAGGTCCAGATAAACCAGCTTTTGTCAGTGTAGGAGACCAAGTTAAAAAAGGTCAAACCCTGATGATTATTGAAGCTATGAAGGTCATGAATGAAGTGCCAGCACCGAAAGATGGTCTGATTACAGAAATTCTGGTTCAGAATGAAGAAATGGTTGAGTTTGGGAAAGGGCTGGTACGCATCAAATGATTGATATCAATGCAATAAAAGAGGCGCTTCCGCACCGCTATCCTATGTTGTTGGTGGACCGTGTATTGGAAGTCAGCGAAGATGAGATTGTCGCTTTGAAAAATGTGACGATCAACGAGCCATTCTTTAACGGACATTTCCCTCAGTATCCAGTTATGCCGGGTGTCTTGATCATGGAAGCACTGGCTCAAACAGCTGGTGTGCTGGAATTGTCTAAAGAAGAAAACAAGGGCAAGCTGGTCTTCTATGCTGGCATGGACAAGGTCAAGTTCAAGAAGCAAGTTGTGCCAGGTGACCAGCTGATTATGACGGCTAAGTTTGTCAAGCGCCGCGGAACCATTGCAGTGGTGGAGGCCAAGGCCGAAGTTGATGGCAAACTTGCAGCCAGCGGAACCTTGACCTTTGCGATTGGTCAATAAGAAAGAGGAGATTTCACCATGTTTCGTAAAATTTTAATTGCTAACCGTGGGGAAATTGCGGTCAGAATTATTCGTGCAGCTCGCGAGCTGGGAATTGATACAGTCGCTGTTTATTCAACAGCTGATAAGGAAGCGCTCCATACCCTACTGGCTGATGAGGCAGTCTGCATCGGGCCAGCCAAGTCTACGGATTCTTATCTGAACATGAATGCCGTCTTATCTGCTGCTGTTCTGACAGGTGCAGAAGCCATTCACCCTGGTTTTGGTTTTTTGAGTGAAAACTCTAAATTTGCGACTATGTGCGAAGAAGTCGGCATTAAGTTTATTGGACCTTCAGGTGCTGTTATGGACTTGATGGGGGACAAGATTAATGCTCGGGCTCAGATGATTAAGGCAAAAGTGCCGGTTATCCCAGGTTCTGACGGGGAAGTCCATACCTCTGAAGAAGCCTTGGAAGTGGCCGAAAAGATTGGCTATCCAGTCATGCTCAAAGCTTCTGCTGGCGGCGGCGGAAAGGGTATTCGTAAGGTTGAAAAGGCTGAGGATTTAGTAGCGGCCTTTGAGTCTGCATCTAGCGAAGCCAAAGCAGCCTTTGGTAATGGTGCTATGTATATGGAGCGCGTCATCTATCCAGCGCGCCATATTGAAGTCCAGATTTTAGCAGATCAGCAGGGGCATGTGGTCCACTTGGGCGAGCGGGATTGCTCTTTGCAGCGGAATAATCAGAAGGTACTGGAAGAAAGTCCATCTGTGGCAATTGGGAAAACCCTACGCCAGCAGATTGGGGAAGCGGCTGTTCGAGCAGCTGAGTCTGTCGGCTATGAAAATGCTGGGACGATTGAGTTTCTGCTGGATGAAGCCAAGGGTGAATTCTACTTTATGGAGATGAATACTCGGGTGCAGGTTGAGCACCCAGTGACTGAGTTTGTTACTGGTGTGGATATTGTTAAAGAGCAGATTAAGATTGCGGATGGTCAAGAGCTATCCTTCAGTCAAGAAGATGTTGAAATCCGCGGTCATGCGATTGAATGTCGGATCAATGCTGAAAATCCAGCCTTTAACTTTGCACCGAGCCCAGGAAAAATTTCCAATCTTTATCTGCCAAGTGGCGGAGTGGGATTACGCGTGGATTCGGCGGTCTATCCTGGCTACACCATTCCTCCTTACTATGACAGCATGATTGCCAAAATCATCGTTCACGGGGAAAATCGCTTTGATGCCCTGATGAAGATGCAGCGGGCTCTCTATGAGCTAGAAATCGACGGTGTCGTGACCAATAGCAGTTTCCAACTGGATTTGATTTCAGATCCTAATGTGATTGCTGGTGATTATGATACAGCCTTTCTCATGGAGAAGTTCCTTCCAGCTTATCAAGAGAAAAAATAGATGACAAGGAGTGATTTTGTTTGAAAGAAGCAGAATCACTCTAAAATTTAATGAAGGAGTAAGCAATGCCTTTGTTTTCAAAAAAGGATAAATATATTCGAATCAATCCTAATCGTTCCTCTCGTGCCTTGCCTCAGCCAAAGCCAGAAGTTCCAGATGAGCTTTTTTCCAAGTGCCCTGGTTGTAAGCATATTATTTATCAAAAAGATTTGGGGGCAGAGCGTGTCTGTCCAAGCTGTGGCTACACTTTTCGGATTTCAGCTTTTGAACGCCTGAGCTTGACGGTGGATGAAGGAAGTTTTGAGGAATTGTTCACCGGTATTGAGACGACAGATCCCTTACATTTTCCAAATTATCAAGAAAAACTGGCAAAGATGCGGGAAAAGACTGGTCTAGATGAGGCAGTTTTGACAGGAACTGCTATGATAAAAGGTCAAAAATTAGCCCTTGGGATCATGGATTCCAACTTTATCATGGCTTCGATGGGGACGGTTGTCGGTGAGAAGATTACCCGCCTTTTTGAGTATGCGACAGAGCATAAGCTGCCAGTCGTCCTCTTTACGGCTTCTGGTGGTGCTCGTATGCAGGAAGGTATCATGAGCCTGATGCAGATGGCCAAAACTTCTGCTGCTGTGCAACGTCATTCAAAGGCTGGTCTTTTTTACCTGACCGTTTTGACAGATCCGACGACAGGCGGTGTCACAGCCTCTTTTGCTATGGAAGGGGATATTATCTTGGCAGAAGCGCAGGCTTTGGTAGGCTTTGCCGGTCGTCGGGTTATTGAGTCTACTGTACGGGAAAAATTGCCAGATGACTTCCAAAAGGCAGAGTTCTTGCTGGAGCATGGCTTTGTTGATGCGATAGTCAAGCGTAGTGAATTGCGGGATCGGATTGCTACTCTCTTGAGATTTCATGGAGGTGACCAATGACAAAAATCAGTCAGATTATCAAAGCAGCGCGTGATCAGTCCCGTTTGACGGCTCTGGATTTTGCCCAAGGCATTTTTGATGATTTCGTGGAATTGCACGGAGATCGTGGTTTTCGTGATGATGGTGCTGTCATTGGCGGTATCGGAACCTTAAATGGTCAGCCTGTCACAGTGGTCGGTATTCAAAAAGGTCGCAATTTGCAGGATAATTTGCGACGGAACTTTGGTCAACCTCATCCTGAAGGCTATCGCAAGGCTCTACGTCTCATGAAGCAGGCTGAGAAATTTGGCCGTCCAGTCGTGACCTTTATCAATACGGCTGGTGCCTATCCTGGTGTCGGTGCTGAGGAGCGCGGACAGGGTGAAGCCATTGCCCGTAATCTCATGGAAATGAGTGATTTGAAAGTGCCCATTATTGCCATTATCATCGGCGAGGGTGGCTCTGGCGGGGCACTGGCCTTAGCAGTTGCTGATAAGGTCTGGATGCTGGAAAACTCTATGTATGCCATTCTCAGTCCAGAAGGCTTTGCCTCGATTTTATGGAAGGATGGCAGCCGAGCAATGGAGGCGGCGGAGATGATGAAAATCACCTCGCATGAGCTTTTGCAGATGGGTGTCGTTGATAAGGTCATCCCTGAACGTGGCTTTAATAAAAATGAGCTCTTAGCTGCAGTCAAGCAAGAGATCAGTACTGAACTAGCGGAACTTTCCAAACTTTCTCTCGAGCAACTTTTGGAAGATCGCTATCAACGTTTTAGAAAATATTAGTCAGAAGCCTCAGGGCTTCTTTTTCTTGCTTGAGAGAAGTGTGGAGGCAGTTAAGGTGGTAATATATTTTGGTTTGACATGTGGCAATATATTCTCTTTATAGAGGCCATATAAAATATATATTATACAAGCTGTCAGACCTATGTTAAGATAGTTGCTAATCAAAAGAAATGAGGTTTCATATGTCAGAATTTACTATCCATACGATTGAGTCCGCACCAGCTGAGGTGAAAGAGGTTTTAGAAACGGTTCAAAAAGATAACGGTGGCTACATTCCCAATCTTATCGGTCTTTTGGCCAATGCGCCAACGGCTTTGGAAACTTATCGGACGGTTGGAGCTATCAATCGCCGTAACAGCCTGACACCGACTGAGCGCGAGGTAGTGCAGATTACGGCTGCAGTTACTAATGGCTGTGCTTTCTGTGTAGCGGGTCATACAGCCTTTTCAATCAAGCAGATTCAAATGAATGATGATCTTTTGGAGGCTCTGCGCAATCGTACTCCGATTGATACAGATCCGAAGTTAGATACACTTGCTAAATTTACCATTGCTGTTATCAATACCAAGGGACGGGTCGGAGATGAGGCTTTGTCAGACTTCCTAGAAGCGGGCTATACACATGAGAATGCTCTGGATGTAGTTCTAGGTGTCAGCCTTGCGACCCTCTGCAATTATGCCAATAATCTGGCCAACACACCAATTAATCCGGAATTACAGCCTTATGCCTAGTCTTTGAGGTGGTGAGAAGGGATTTTTAGAACGCCCCATTCTTTTTCATTGACTACAAGTTAAATAAGAAATCAGTGCTGAACTAGCAGAACTTTCTAAGTTTTCTCTTGACTAACTATTGGAAGAATGTTATTCATACTTTAAGAAATGGAAAATTGTAAAATATAGTGCAATAAAAACTTACAGAACTTCAAGCAGTGTAAACCATAAATAACTACATCAACAGGTAACCAAGGAGTTTCTATGAGTTACTATCATCTCACCTTTGAATAAATTATCTATCTAACCTTTTGGGGTCAATAGAATATTCAAAATTTTTCATAAAACATTGACAAAAACCGAATATTATTTTAAAATAATAGAAAATTTAGAATAAACACCGAATGAAGTTTTTCAGAAATAAGTGTTTGAGCCTTATGACTGTGAAATGGACGGAACTCTGGAGAGACCATGATTGGCACCGAAGGGGCAAGGCAGGCAACTGCTCAAACTCTCAGGTAAAAGGACAGAGCAAGGGAAGGACAGGAAAGGGTCATTCTCAGGCATCCAGAGTACATGTGTAAACATGTACTTTTCTTTTTCTCGGTGTGGAAAAGGAGCAGAAGATTTATGTTGAAATTGCTGAATCAAATTGATTCTCTGGTCTGGGGACCTCCCCTCTTGATTTTATTAGTTGGAACGGGGCTTTATCTGACACTTCGTCTGAGGTTGCTACAGATTTCGCGCCTTTCTCGCGCCTTTCGCTTAATTTTTGTTTCCGGCGAGGATCATCATGGAGACGTGTCAAGCTTTGCTGCTCTTTGTACAGCTTTGGCGGCCACGGTTGGAACGGGGAATATTATCGGTGTAGCGACTGCCATAAAAGTTGGTGGACCAGGCGCCTTATTTTGGATGTGGCTAGCAGCTTTCTTTGGAATGGCAACCAAGTATGCCGAAGGTTTATTAGCAATCAAGTATCGTTCCAAGGATGCTCACGGAGCCGTTGCTGGTGGTCCTATGCATTATATCTTACTGGGGATGGGCGAAAAATGGCGTCCACTGGCTATCTTCTTTGCTGTAGCGGGTGTCTTGGTAGCTCTTTTAGGGATTGGAACCTTCACACAGGTGAATTCCATTACAGAAGCTATGCAGAATACCATTCAGTTGCCTCCAGCTGTGACAGCCTCAATTTTGGCTATTTTAGTAGCTCTAGTTATTTTTAGTGGCATCCAGTCGATTGCTCGAGTGTCAACCAAGGTTGTGCCTTTTATGGCAGCTATTTATATCTTGGGGACTGTGACTGTGTTAGCAGTCAATCTAGATCGTCTGCTGCCAACTCTCCAGCTAGTCTTTAGTTCTGCATTTAGTCAGACGGCTGCTGTCGGTGGCTTTGCTGGTGCAACCATCCAGATGGCGATTCAAAATGGGGTTGCGCGCGGGGTATTCTCCAATGAATCTGGTTTGGGGTCTGCACCTATTGCAGCGGCGGCAGCTCGGACTAAGGAACCGGTAGAACAAGGCTTGATTTCCATGACCGGAACCTTTATCGATACCTTGATTATCTGTAGTTTGACAGGATTGACGATTTTAATCACAGGGGTCTGGGATGGCAATCTTAACGGCGTGTCCTTGACTCAGGCAGCCTTTGCGAGTGTTTTTGCTAATTTTGGTCCAATCCTTCTATCCGTTTTTCTAGTTCTGTTTGCTTTTACCACTATTTTAGGCTGGAACTATTACGGTGAACGTTGCTTTGAGTTCCTGTTTGGTGTTAAATATATTCGCTTGTACCGAATCATCTTTGTCGCTATGGTGCTCTTAGGTGGCTTTATTGAGCTAGAAGCAGTTTGGGTCATTGCCGATATTGTCAATGCCTTGATGGCCTTGCCAAATCTGATTGCTCTTTTGGCCTTATCTCCGGTTATTATTGCTGAGACCAAAAAGTATTTTGATAAGAAGGGCTGAGTTTCCATTTGCTAGATTTTTGAAAGAAGATTTTCTTGCTAAAGCTGCTTTGCCAGCTTTAGTTTTTTTATGGGAGAGAAATCTCTCGTCTTTTGTTATTGGTCAAAACATGGTATAATGAAGTATTAAGATTCTAGGAGGAAATGACATGCGTTGTCCCAAATGTGGCGGAAGCAAATCAAGTGTGGTTGACAGCCGGCAGGCAGAAGACGGAAATACAATCCGTCGTCGCCGTGAATGCGAGGAATGCCAGCATCGTTTTACAACTTATGAGCGCGTGGAAGAAAGAACCCTAGTCGTTGTCAAAAAAGATGGAACGCGTGAGCAGTTTTCTCGGGATAAGATATTTAACGGAATCATCCGCTCCGCTCAGAAGCGTCCGGTATCAAGTGACGAGATCGAAGAATTGGTCAATCGGATTGAGCAAAAACTTCGCAGTCAGAGCGAAAATGAAATTGCTAGCGAATATATTGGCTCTCTGGTCATGGATGAGCTGGCCGAGCTGGATGAAATTACCTATGTCCGTTTTGCCAGTGTTTATCGGAGTTTCAAAGATGTTGGCGAGTTGGAAAGCCTTTTGAAGCAGATTACCAAGGGTTCTAAGAAGAAAAAGGAAAAATAAGGGCTTATGAAACCAAATGATCATTTTTCTTTCTTGTCTAATAACCAGGTCAGTCAGGATATGAGCGGGCTGACCCGTTATTATCTACCTATTGTGGGCAAGGATGCAGTCGCGCTTTATCTTTATCTGGTTTCTTTTTGGGATAACGGAGCTCAGCAGCGACTTTTCAGCCATATTTTAAATCATCTTGATTTTGGTATGGAAGTGTTGGAGAGGAGCTTGGAGCGCCTATCAGCTATTGGCTTGCTAGAGCTTTTCCAGACGGAAACGGGATTTTTCATCCGACTTTATCCAACCTTGTCAGCTGAGGACTTCTTTGCTCATCATGTGTACAGTAGTCTTTTGGAGAAAAAGATTGGTCAGGCGGCGGTAGATAAGCTACGACCGGAAAATCCAGCTGGGCAAAAGATCAGTCCATCTTTTAGCCAAATTTATGGCATGGATGACATCAGTCCGACGAGAACTAGTCGCCAGAATGATTTTGACTTGACGCATTTTAAACAGAGAATGGCCCAGGATGGCTTGCGTTTTGCGGATGAAAAATCGGATCTCTTGGACTTGTTTGCGATTGCGGAGCAGAAGAAATGGACTTGGTACGAGACTTATGTCTTAGCGCGTGAAACGGCTGTGTCACATGTGATTTCGACGAAACGGATGCAGCAAAAGATTCAGCAAAAACCAGTTTCGGGAGATTTTTCTCAGCAAGAGCAGTCTATTATTCGTGAGGCCAAAAGCAAGCAGCCCTTGCTCTTTTTGGCCGAGATCAAGAAAACCCGTCAAGCGGCCATTACGCGTAGTGAACGGAAGTTGATTCAGGATTTGGCAGAGATGGGGCTTTTGGATGAAGTTATCAATATCATCCTGCTACTGACTTTTAATAAGGTGGATTCGGCCAATCTCAATGAGAAGTATGTCCTCAAGGTGGCCAATGACTTTTCTTATCAAAAGGTGGCCTCGGCTGAAGAGGCAGTCCTGAAAATCCGTGAGCGCAACCAGCAGACGAATACTCGTCCTGCGCAAGTCAGCCCAGCTTCTGCTAAAAGCAATGTGCCGAACTGGAGTCAGCCAGATTACAAAAATGAAACTAGCTTAGAAAAACAAGCGGAACTAGAAGAACAAAAAAGAAGACTTTTAGCGAGACTGGAAGAAGGAGGCGATTAAATGGAAAAAATAGGACAGGCGATGCCTCATATGAATAAGGTGAAGCAGTTTGATTATCAAAAATTAGTCCAGCAGATTTTAGCAGATCCAGATATCGCTGCCTTTATCAGTCGAGAACAACTGTCTCCAACCGAAATTCAGCGGAGTATTTCTAAGTTCAATCAATACATTACCGAACGAGATCGCTTCTTGCTAGAAGATCAGAACTATATTGCCAAGGGCTATAAGCCGATTTTAGTGAAAAATGAAGGCTATGCGGATGTTGCATATGAGGAAACGCCTGAGTTGATTGAGCAGGAGAGACAGGAAGCGATTAGAAGCCGTCTCAACCTTATCAATCTGCCAGCTAGTTTAAAAGAGGCTAGTTTGGCCAAAGTGGATTTAGACGATGTCGGTCGCTACAAAGCTTTCGAGCTCTTGACCAGTTTTGTTGCGGAATTTCCGCATTATCAGAAGGCTGTCTATCTCTACGGAGATTTCGGCGTGGGTAAGAGCTACATGATGGCTGCGCTGGCACATGATTTGTCAGAAAAACGCAGTGTGTCAACGACTCTTCTCCACTATCCGAGCTTTGTTTTGGATGTTAAGAATGCTATCAGTTCTGGCTTGGTAAAGGAAAAGATTGACCAAGTCAAGACAGCTCAAGTGCTGATTTTGGACGATATCGGTGCAGAGCAGTCTAGCCCATGGATGAGAGATGAGATTTTACAAGTTATCCTCCAGCACCGTATGCAGGAAAATCTGCCAACTTTCTTCACTTCTAACTTTAGTTTTGCGGATTTGGAGCGTCACTTTGCCAACTCTAAGAATGGCGATGAGACTTGGCAGGCTAAGCGAGTTATGGAGCGGATTAAGTTTTTAGCTCAAGAAGTACACCTAGAAGGAGAGAATCGTCGATGAATGAAACAATTAACTTGATGAAAACTCATACGTCTGTTCGGCGCTTTACGGAAGAGCAGATTTCAGATGAAGAACTACGCGCGATTATCGATGCTGGGCGTGCTGCTTCCAGCTGGAAGAATTTCCAGTCCTATTCGATCATTGTGGTGCGCAGTAAAGAGAAAAAAGAAGCCCTTTTTGAGTTGGTTCCCCAAGAAGCCATTCGGCAGTCTTCGGCCTTCCTACTTTTTGTTGGCGACCTCAATCGTGCTCAAAAGGGCGTTCAATTGCACACGGATGATTTTTACCCTGAAGGAATCGAAAATATTCTTATTAGCTCGGTAGATGCTGCTTTGGCGGGGCAAAATACCCTCTTAGCAGCTGAAAGTCTGGGTTATGGCGGCGTTATTATTGGTTTAGTTCGCTATGAAGCTTCAAAAATTGCCCAGCTCTTTAATCTGCCAGACTATACTTATCCAGTTTTCGGCATGGCTTTAGGAAAGCCTAATCAAAACCATGCTGTCAAGCCACGTCTGCCTTATGAAGCGGTGGTCTTTGAGGAAGAATACCGTGAACAACTCAGCTCTGTCATTGAGACTTATGACCGTGTACAGGCTGAGTATGCTGGTGATCGGGCACAGGATACTTGGAGCCAGCGTTTGGCAGCCCAATTTGGTCAGGAACCGAATCAAGCAATTGACCAATTGTTCAAAGAAAAGAAATTAGAAAAATAAGGCGGAGCTCAGCTCTGTCCTAAAGAATGAAAGAGGAAAAACATGGCTTTACCAACTATTGCCATTGTCGGCCGTCCCAATGTCGGCAAGTCAACGCTATTTAATCGGATTGCGGGTGAGCGGATTTCCATTGTGGAAGACGTGGAAGGGGTTACTCGTGACCGCATCTATGCGACGGCAGATTGGCTGAATCGTAAGTTTAGTATCATTGATACGGGTGGAATTGACGATGTTGATGCGCCTTTTATGGAGCAAATCAAGCACCAAGCGGAGATCGCTATGGACGAGGCTGATGTTATCGTTTTTGTCGTGTCTGGCAAGGAAGGTATCACGGATGCGGACGAGTATGTGGCTCGCATGCTGTACAAGACTCACAAGCCGATTATCTTGGCGGTCAATAAGGTGGATAATCCCGAAATGCGCAATGAAATCTATGATTTCTATGCACTGGGCTTGGGCGATCCATTTCCAGTATCTTCTGTCCACGGGATTGGTACAGGGGATGTTCTAGATGCTATCGTTGAAAATCTTCCACATGAGGAAGTCGTCGAAAATCCTGATATGATTAAGTTTAGCTTGATTGGCCGTCCTAATGTCGGCAAGTCTAGCTTGATCAATGCCATCTTGGGTGAGGATCGGGTCATTGCCAGTCCAGTGGCTGGTACCACGCGCGATGCTATTGATACGGTCTTTACGGATAGTGAAGGTCAGGAATTTACCATGATCGATACGGCTGGTATGCGCAAGTCAGGCAAGGTCTATGAAAATACAGAGAAATACTCTGTTATGCGGGCTATGCGGGCGATTGATCGCTCAGATGTCGTTCTGATGGTGCTGAATGCTGAAGAAGGAATTCGTGAGTACGACAAGCGAATCGCTGGCTTTGCCCATGAAGCAGGAAAAGGGATGATCATCGTCGTCAATAAGTGGGATACGCTGGAAAAAGACAACCATACCATGAAAGACTGGGAAGAAGATATCCGCGACCAGTTCCAGTACTTGTCTTATGCGCCGATTATCTTCGTCTCTGCCCTAACCAAGCAGCGTCTCCATAAGCTGCCGGACATGATTAAGCAAATCAGTCAGAGTCAGAATACCCGAATTCCATCAGCGGTACTCAATGATGTCATCATGGATGCTATCGCGATTAATCCGACGCCGACTGACAAGGGCAAGCGTCTCAAGATTTTTTATGCGACTCAGGTAGCGACAAAACCGCCAACCTTTGTCATCTTTGTCAACGAAGAAGAGCTTATGCATTTCTCTTACCTGCGTTTCTTGGAAAATCAAATCCGCAAGGCCTTTGTCTTTGAAGGAACACCGATTCACTTGATTGCAAGGAAGCGGAAGTAGGACTTGCTTCGGACTGTTTATAAAGAAAAAACAAGAGCGATTTCAGGGAATTCATGGGCGGAAGCTTATCCTTAAATCCATAAATTTGCCAGCTCAAAATTTGGAATAGACTGATGAGGGAAACTGAATTGGAAAATTAAGTTTCTCTCATTTTTTGATGATGAGCTTTCTCCGTCTCAAGTCGGATTTGGGCTTAAAAAATGGTTTTTAAAAGAGTTTTAGCCTTAATTATGGTAAAATAATGTCTGAATACTATTAGCTATCAAATGAATTGAATGAGGTCTTTATGATGAAAATCGGAATCGATCAAATCGGTTTTGCGACTAGCAATTATGTTTTAAAATTAGATCATCTAGCTGAGAAGCGGGGTATTGATCCCAACAAGCTCAGCAAGGGATTATTGATGAAGGAGATTAGCATTGCTCCTTTAACTGAGGATATTGTCACTTTGGGCGCAGCAGCGGCCGATCAAATCTTGACTGTAGAGGACAAGAAGGTCATTGATATGGTCATTGTCGCAACAGAGTCTAGCATCGACCAAAGCAAGGCGGCTTCGGTCTTTATTCATGGTCTTTTAGGCATTCAGCCCTTTGCTCGTAGCTTTGAAATTAAAGAGGCCTGCTATGGCGCAACTGCTGCTCTAGACTATGCCAAACTGCATATCAGACAATATCCAGAAAGCAAGGTCTTGGTCATCGCTAGTGACATTGCCAAATACGGGGTAGAGACGCCAGGCGAGCCGACTCAAGGGGCAGGCGCTGTCGCTATGTTGATCAGTCAAAATCCACGCATCCTTGAATTCAATGAAGATAATGTGGCTCAGACTCGTGATATTATGGATTTCTGGCGCCCAAATTACTCTACGACTCCTTACGTCAATGGTGTTTACTCAACCCAGCAGTACCTAGATTGCCTCAAGACGACTTGGAACGAATACCAAAAGCGTCATGGTTTAGCTTTGGGGGACTTTGCAGCGGTTTGTTTCCATCTTCCCTATCCAAAATTGGCGCTTAAGGGGCTGAATAAAATTATGGATAAAAGCTTGTCTCAGGAGGAGCAAAAAGGCCTGCAAGAAAACTTTGACAAGTCTATTCTCTATAGCCAAAAGGTCGGAAACATCTATACAGGCTCCCTCTTCTTGGGGCTCTTGTCTCTCTTAGAAAACTCTGAGAATCTTAAGGCTGGTGATAAGATTGCTCTCTTTAGTTATGGTAGTGGTGCTGTGGCTGAGATTTTTAGTGCCAATCTGGTAGAAGGTTATGAAAAACAGCTGACGACTCATCGTTTAGAGCAATTGAATCAACGTCAAGAACTGACGGTTGCTGCTTATGAAGAGCTTTTCTTTTCAGAGGCTCAGCTGGATGAAAACGGATCAGCTGTTTTTTCTGACTACGATGACCAAGTTTACGCCTTAGTTCAAATCGATCAACACCAGCGCAAGTATATCAAAGTTGAGAAATCATCATGAAAATAAATTGGACCGGATTTTCTAAAAAAACGCCTGCAGAGCGGCTAGAGTTTCTGAAAGCCCATGAGCTACTCCAGACTGAGAATTGGCAAAATCTTGCTAATCAATACCATCTGCCGCTGAAGACTGCCAATCAAATGAGTGAAAATGTGCTTTCTGTTTTGGCTTTGCCTTATTCGATTGCACCAGACTTTCTTATAGATGGGCAGGTTTATCAGGTACCCTTTGTAACAGAGGAGCCTTCTGTTGTTGCTGCTGCTAGTTTTGCAGCAAAAATCATTAAGCGCAACGGCGGTTTCAAAACCAAAATTCATAATCGGCAGATGGTTGGGCAGGTCGCACTTTATGATGTGCCCGATGTAGCTAAAGCCTTAGAGCAAATCCAAAATGAGAAGTCAGCTTTATTAGAATTGGCAAATCAAGCCCATCCTTCCATCGTCAAGCGAGGAGGTGGGGCGCGTGATTTACGAATGGACTTCCTAGAGGGAGAGACGGACTTTCTAGTTGTCTACCTTGTCGTGGACACTCAGGAAGCCATGGGTGCCAATATCCTTAATACAATGCTAGAAGCCCTAAAAGAACGGTTAGAGGAGCTAACAGGTGGACAGAGCTTGATGGCCATCCTGTCTAACTATGCGACTGAGGCGCTCGTAACAGCCTCTTGTGAAATTGATTTCCACTCACTCAGTCGAGACAAGGCAGAAGCTGAACGAACTGCTCAAAGAATCGCTTTAGCCAGTCAATTTGCAAAGCAGGATCCTTATCGGGCCAGCACGCATAATAAAGGCATTTTCAACGGAATTGATGCAGTTCTTTTGGCGACAGGTAATGACTGGCGCGCTATTGAAGCAGGGGCCCATGCCTATGCTACTCGCGATGGCCGTTATCAAGGATTGAGTAACTGGGAGGCCAATCTAGAGGAAAGAAAACTCTATGGCCAGTTGACTCTACCCATGCCGGTTGCGGCTAAGGGAGGCTCCATCGGTCTTAATCCAATGGTCGTCGCCAGTTTTGATTTATTGGGGCAACCGACAGCCAAAGAATTAGCTTCGATTATCGCTTCTGTCGGTTTAGCGCAAAATTTTGCGGCTTTAAGAGCACTGGTGACCACGGGAATCCAGGCTGGCCACATGAAGCTCCAAGCTAAATCCCTAGCTTTATTGGCCGGTGCTCAGGAAGATGAGGTTGCTGCTGTTGTTGCAGCACTTCTCAAAGAAAAGCAATTTAATCAGGCAAAAGCTAAGGAAATTCTAACCAAAATGCGTAAAGAAAAATGAGGCTGGGACAAAAGCCCTAGCCTCTCAATTGTCTTTGGATTTTCGAGCAAGCCGCAGTGGTTGAGTGGGCTCTACTAGGCTGATTTCATCAGTTTTTACAGCCCTACTCAACTGTGCGGAGGTGGGACGACGAAATCGAATTCTAACGAATTACCGATTTCTGTCCCACTCTCATTTTTTATAGTGAAGAGGATGCTTCTTCAGGTAGCTGTAAATCTTTAAGACAACCGTCCCGCTAGCCATGCCGATAGAGATGACCAAGGCTAGGATGACGACCAAGGTAGCATTGACCATAGCATGACTGTAATCACCTGTCACAAAGAAGGCAGTTGTCCGATAGGAAATATATCCAGGTACTAGAGGCGCTAGAATAGCCAAAATAAAGACGACAGCTGGCGTTCTGTAGATGATGCTGAGGATTTGGCTGGCGCAGGAACCAATGATAGCAGCCACAAAGGTTGCAATGATAACATTGGTCGGTCCCTTGAGTAGGAGATAGAGTAGCCAAGTAGCCATACCTAAAACTCCGCCGGGAATCAGCATACTACGCTGGACATTTAGAACGATTAGAAAAGTGATGATAGCCAGTAGGCTGGCAAGGGCTTGCAGTAAGAAAGTCAAGATTGTCATAGGCTTATTTCATAAGAATGAGGGCGACAGAGGTGCCGGCGCCGAGAGCAAGGGTAATGAGGAGCGATTCAAAGAGTTTGCTCATCCCAGAATTGATATGGTTGGTCATGATATCTCTAACTGAGTTGGTCAGAGCGATTCCTGGGACGAAGGGCATGACAGCTCCTGCGATGATCAAGTCTGCTGTTGAATCGAATCCCGAATAGTAAGCCCAAATCTGGGCTAATAATCCGAAGACAAAAGCTCCAGCAAAGGCTGAAACAAAAGGAATTCGAATATATTTATCGACATAAAGGGAGAAAGAGAAGCCAAATAGAGTTGCGATACCGGCTCCAAGAGCATCGTAAAAATTTCCACCGAACATGATAGAAAAGAAAGGAGCACTGAGTGTGGCTGCTGTAATGAGTTCTCTTTTGCTATAGGGAACCCCTTTTGTTTTAAGTGCCCTTAGTTGTTCAAGAGCTTCTTCCAAATTGATTGCTCCACTGACTAATTGCCGAGAGACTTGATTGACATCGCAGACTTTCTCGATATTGTAGTTCATATGGATATTTCGCTTCATTCGAGAAATATTAGTGTTTTCAATTGAAAAGAATATGGCAACGGGCATGGCTAAGGCATTGCAGTCCAGGATGCCTTGCGAATGGGCAATCCGGATCATGGTGTCTTCGACCCGATAAATCTCTGAGCCACTTTGTAATAGCAAGGTCCCAGCTAGCATGATAACATCAACGGCCAGATTAAGATTTTTTTCATCTGTAGACATTTTCTCAGCCATTATATCCCCTTTTTCATTTCACAATACCTCTATTATAACACAAATGCTCAAAGCTATCTCTCCAAAGTAAAAGAAAACCAGCTGATTTTCAGCTGGTTTTGCAATTAGGAAAGAGGCTTAGCTAAGTGCATCATCCATAGAAAGAACTTCGTGGAAGACACGTTGTGTCAATTCAGTTTTTTGTTCTGGAGTGAGGTATTTAGTGTTTACACAGTATCCAGAGATACGTACGATAACGTCTTCACCTGACATGATCTTGTCGTAAACATCTTGCAAGTCCATAACGTTCAAGTTAACGTGTTGTCCACCGTTTTCGAAGTAACCATCAAGAATTGTTACCAAGTTGTCCACTTGTTCGTCACGAGTCTTACCAAGAGCACGTGGTGAAACTTGAGTTGTCAATGAGATACCGTCAGCTGCGTAACCAAAGTCAAGGCTCGCAAGTGAGTTCAAGTTTTGCAACCAGCCACCTTTCGCTTTGTTAGATGGGTTAGCACCTGGTGAGAAGAACTCAAGTTTAGACAAGTTCACAGAACCATCTTCGTTAAGGTAGACACCTTTATGGACTGGTGAGTTACCAGTTTGTTTAGAGTAAGCAACGTTAGATGTGATGGTCAAAAGTGATACAGTAGCTTCCGCGTCTTTGTAAAGTTTGTGGCTACGTAGACGAGTTGTATAAGCTTCGATCAACCATTCTGCCAATTCGTTTGAACGTGGGTCATCTTCACCCCAACGTGGGTATTCACCGATTGTTTCGTAATCGTAGATGTAGCCATTTTCGTCACGGAGTGGTTTAACTGTAGCGTACTTGATAGCTGACAATGTGTCAACAGTGTTAGCGAATCCGCAGATACCGAATCCCATGTTAGCACGTTGTTTAGTTGGCAAGAAGGCCATTTGAACAGCTTCGTAGTTGTATTTGTCAGTCATGTAGTGGATGATGTTCAAAGCATCTACATAAGTGTCAGTCAACCAGTCAAGAGATTTTTCAAAGTTCGCTTTAACTGATTCAAATTCAAGAACTTCGTCACGGATAGGATCGATGTCAAATACTTTGTAGTCTTTGTGAACATCGTCGTAACCACCGTTCAAACCAGTAAGAAGGGCTTTAAGAACGTTCACACGAGCACCGAAGTACTGGATGTTGTGACGTTGATCTTCGTTTTCTGGGTCAAGTGGTGACACACAGCATGAGATACAGCTCATTTCTCCGTATCCGTCTTTAGCCATTGTTGTTACACCTTCGTATTGGATAGAAGAGTGTTTGTGGCTCATATGCATACAGTAGCGACGGAATGAGTATGGAAGTTTGTCAGTCCAGAGAACTGTCAAGTTTGGCTCTGGAGAGTTACCGATATTGTCAAGAGTGTTCAAGAAACGGTAGTCCATCTTCGTAACACGGTGACGACCGTCGTTACCCATACCAGCCATAGAAGTTGTGATGAAGGTTGGGTCGCCTGAGTACAATTGGTCATAAGCTTTTGTACGAGCAAACTTCACTGTACGAAGTTTCATAACGAAATCATCTACGAACTCTTGGATTTCTGATTCAGTAAATGTACCACGAGCAAGGTCACGTTCTGCAAAGATATCCAATACGATTGGCACACGACCTAGGGATGTAGCAGCACCGTTGATCACACGGCAGACAGCCATAAAGGCGATGTTAACCCATTGGATCGCTTCTTTGACGTTCATCGCTGGTTTGCGGACATCAACTCCGTAAAGATCACCCAAGCGAACAACTTGTTGCAATGCTTGGTATTGAAGGTTTACTTCTTCACGAAGGCGGATTGTTTCTTCGTCGATTTCTTTGATCGCATTCCAGTCGTTTACTTTTTCTTGCATCAAGTAGTCTGCACCGTAAAGAGCAAGACGTGCGTAAACACCGATGATACGTCCACGTGAGTAGGCATCTGGAAGACCTGTTACAGTGTGGGCGTGACGAGCGCGGCGGATGTTAGAAGTATAAGCACGGAAAATACCGTCGTTAACTGTTGTCACATATTTTGTGAAAATTTCGTGAACAGCTGGATCAGGTTCATAACCATTTTCCTTCAAAGTAGTTTCAGCCATACGGATACCACCTTTTGGCATGAAGTTCAATTTGAAGAGTTCATCGTTTTGAATACCGTAAATTAGTTCGTTATCTCTGTCAATATAACCAGCAGGGATATCTGCAATAGATGTTGGACGAGTGTCCATTGGGAAACGAGTTTCTTCGTAGTGAGCTTTTGTTTCTTCTACGATTTTCTTAATGTGGAGTGAGCGCTCAGTAGGACCTGCCAAGAAGCTTTCATCTCCATCATAAGGTGTGTAGTTAGCTTGAACGAAGCGAGAAACACTTGCTTTCTCTTTCCAGTCTTCACCTTTGAAGCCTTCCCAAGCTTTGTCAAAAATATCTTGAGCTTCCACAACTGTTTTAACAACCATTAGATTTTCCTCTTTATTCTAGCAACATAAACTGTTACATTTATAATTAAAGTATATCATAAGGTAATCGGTTTCACAAACGAATTTCAGTGCTAAAAGAGGCTTTCTTTTATAATACAGATTGATATTTTATTGCAAACTGTTTTATAACTTTGAAAATGGTAAATGAAAATAGTAGAAAGAAGCTGATAAGTTGAATTATTTTGTACTTGCTTTGAACGTTACTATGTAGAAATTTGTCCAATACTGAAATTCCTATTTTAATACTTTGTCTATGCACTTCAGAAAGTGTCTTACATTTTCCGGTCTTGCTTTTGGAATAAAAATCCTTTGAAACTTGCTTTAAAAATGATAAAATTTGCTAAAGAGCTAATCTAATTTATAGGAGACGGTATGCTAATTTTTCCGCTAATTAATGACACATCGCGAAAGATCATTCATATTGATATGGATGCTTTTTTTGCTTCGGTCGAAGAGCGGGACAATCCTAAGCTCAATGGAAAGCCTGTGATTATCGGTAGTGATCCGCGTCAGACGGGTGGACGTGGTGTGGTTTCGACTTGTAATTATGAAGCCAGAAAGTTCGGAGTTCATTCAGCTATGAGTTCCAAGGAAGCCTACGAGCGTTGCCCGCAGGGAATTTTTATCTCGGGAAATTATGAGAAATACCAAACGGTTGGTTTGCAGATTCGAGAGATTTTCAAGCGCTACACGGATAAAATTGAGCCCATGAGCATCGACGAGGCTTATCTGGATGTGACGGAAAATAAGTTGGGTATCAAATCTGCGGTCAAAATTGCCAAGCTGATCCAGCATGATATCTGGAATGAGCTGCAACTGACGGCTTCGGCAGGCGTTTCTTATAATAAGTTTCTGGCCAAGATTGCTAGTGATTATGAGAAGCCGCACGGTCTGACGGTTATTTTACCCGAGGAGGCAGAGGCCTTTCTAGCGCCCATGGATATTGCTAAGTTTCATGGAGTTGGTAAGAAGAGCGTTGAAAAACTGCATGAAATGGGAGTTTATACTGGTGCAGATCTGCTCAAGATACCGGAAATGACCTTGATTGATAAGTTTGGTCGCTTTGGCTTTGATCTCTACCGGAAAGCGCGTGGTATCAGCAATAGTCCGGTCAAGTCCAATCGTATTCGCAAGTCTATCGGTAAGGAGCGAACCTATGCTAAATTGCTCCATGGCGAGGAGGATATAAAAAAAGAACTATCTCGCTTGGCAGCTAAGGTCGCTCTCAGCTTAGAGAAACACCAGAAAGCTGGCAAGACGGTTGTCCTAAAAATCCGCTATGCTGACTTTTCAACCCTAACCAAAAGGAGGACCTTGGAGCGAGAAACGAGAGAAGGAGAAGTGATTGAGCGGGTTAGTCATGAAATCTATGACAGCCTGGAAGAGCAGCCGCGAGGCGTTCGCTTATTAGGACTGACAGTAACGGGGTTTGGATAAAAAGATAAAGGCTTGGTTCGTGAATTGCCCCCCAAAAGTTAGTTTTTTCTGTCTAACTTTTTGGGGGGCAGTGCGGTTCTGTTCAGTAAGCTGTCCTCTTTATAATTCAAGATTTGGAAATTTGGCATGTATGTGATTTTTTAAACGAGTTAAAGCAAGGTCTGTTTTAGGGACATTTCGGTGTCTGAGAGGTAGTTTCTTTTCGTTTCCATCTGAAAGCACAACCCGAATCTCGTTTTTTCTGATGATTGGAAAGATATAAAACCAGAATGAATACCTATGGTGATACATTGTTAGTGCCTCGTGCATGTCACATGATTTGAAAATAGATTTATAACTGACCAAATGATTCTTGTATGAGAAGATACGAATATCTGTATCAATATAGCCACCATTGTTTTCAATTTGATCCAACGTTCCATTTAATTCGGGATATAGACTCTAAAAATCAGTCAATTTTTTGTGGTTTAAGTAATAACGGATGAATCCGATCAAAATGCATAATATACCAATATAGGTGAAGAAAGCGAAAGAAGCGTCTCCACCTTTTTGAAATTCTTTATCATTAGAGAGAGTGATGTAGTATTTCAGTTGTTGGTTATTTCCATCATTAAATAGATACGAGTTCATGATTTTAGCGTAATCAGGAATACCTGAAGCTGAGTGTACTGAGGCAATCAACCATTTTGGTTCTCCTTCTAAATTATCCGCTTTTTCTAGTTCATCTACGAAGCGGCTAGTTGAAGAATCATTGCGCAGGCCAATATCGCTTTCCCTACCATTTTTATCTATATAAGATACTTTGTAGAAATAGGTTGAGTCATGATCTTCTTTTAACTCTGCAACTGGTCCATCAATATGAGTAATTTTTATTGCTTGGTTGTAGAAGGTGTCAGAGATTTTTGCAGAAAGAATTTTTCCTTCTTTTCGCAAGGTTTCCACACTGATATTTCTAGATTTTGTTGATGAAAAGGTGCCAAATAAAATGAGACTGCATCCTACAAGCACCCACTTTATTAGAGTAGAATATTTATTGTATTTCATACAATCTCCTTTGAAGAAAGTTAGTTGTTATTTGGGCTAATCATATAGCCATATTTTAGCATTATACACAGAACAGTGAAGGGAGTCAAGGCTTATTTAAAAATTCCCTTTAAATCTTCCTCAGTCAGTCCGATTAGAGGATTGATTGTTAGGATATTTTCCTCCGTCAGGATATAGTTTTCCACAGGATATTTGCTGTTATCCACAGGGATGTGGATAATTTCTTGAGGGGATTCTACATCTCCAAAACGTTCAATCAGATAGGTTTTGCGGGCGGTACCGGTATTTTTTACGGCGTAGTCAAAGGCTGACTTTTCCCCAAGTAGGATCAGTTTGCTCTTGGCTCGGGTAATAGCAGTGTAGACCAGATTGCGCTGGAGCATGCGGTGGCTGCTTCGGGTAATGGGAAGGATAACCACGGGAAACTCGCTACCTTGAGACTTGTGGATGCTCATGGCATAGGCTAGGCGAATTTTGTACCATTCGCTGCGCTGGTAGCTAATTTCATTGCCGTCAAAGTTGATGGTTAATTCGTCCTGCTTGGACTCGGTGTACTTAGCTGGCAGCAGGTCGACGATGTAGCCTAAGTCACCGTTAAAGACATTACTCTCAGCGTCATTGACGAGGTGGATGACCCGATCTCCCTGTCGATATTGGAAATCAGGTGCTTCAAAGGTCAGCTGGTCTTTTTCCACAGGATTGATGAGATTTTGCATAAGATTGTTAATCTGGTCAATGCCGGCTGGCCCCCGATACATAGGTGCTAATACCTGAACATCGTGAGCTGGGATACCGCTGCGAATAGCTGCGCTGGCAATTCGTTCAATCATGGGCGGGATGTGCTCATTTCGAGCTTCAAAATAAGAACGATCCGCTTTTTTTTCAGTAAAATCTTCTGGCAACAGTCCCTTTTGGATCTGGCTAGCCAGAGTGACAATGGTCGAATCTTGGCTCTGACGGTAAATTTTTTCCAGCTTGGTCTGGGGAATGCTCGGTATTTGCAGTAGGTCAGCTAATACCTGCCCAGGGCTGACAGAAGGCAATTGCTCTGCATCCCCAACCAGGAGCAGTTTGGTATTGGAGGAGATATTACTGAGGAGCTGATTGGCCAGCCAAGTGTCTACCATGGAGAACTCGTCCACGATGATAAAATCAGCATCCAGATAATCATCCAAATGACTGGTATCATCATCTCCAGTCATACCGAGATGCCGGTGAATCGTAGCGCTGGGTAGTCCAGTCAGCTCATTCATACGGCGAGCAGCTCGACCAGTCGGTGCAGCCAAAAGAATGGGCAAATCTGCCTTCTTTTTTAGATTTAAGTCTCGAAGCTGGCTATAGACGGAAATGATACCATTGATGACGGTTGTTTTTCCTGTTCCTGGTCCACCCGTCAGGATAAAGACTTTTTGTGTGATAGCGTCGAAAATGGCTTGCTTCTGAATCTGATCATAGTGGATGCCTAGGTCATCTTCAGCCTGGCTGATGGCATCGAGGATTTTCTCTTCTTCAAAGCGATCCTGATGGCCTTTTTCCAAGAGGCGAATTAGATTGCTGCGGATGCCTTCCTCGGCAAAGAAGAGACTGTTTTCAAAAATCTTAGTTTCGACATTCTGAACCTTGTCTTCCTCAATCAGGTGAGCCAATTCATCGGCTACCAGACTAGGGTCTAGCTCTACTTGGCGCGAACTCTCCAGAAGCTCAATCGTATGAGCCATTAGGTCTCTAGCTTCCAAATAGGTATCTCCGGTTTCCATGGACTGGGTCAGGAGGGTATGAATCAAGCCAGCCCGAAAACGCTCAGGAGCATCACTTTCAATTCCCAACTGCTGGGCCAGCTGATCGGCGATTTTAAAGCCGATACCTTGGATATCTTCAACCAGTCGGTAGGGATACTGCTCGACGATTTCCAGCGTTTCTTCCTTGTAGGTTTCCTGAATCTGAAAGGCTAGTTTGTTGGGAATGCCGTAGGCAGCCAGCTTAGCTAAGACCAGCTCTGTTCCATAGTTGAGTTGCAGTTTGGCCACAAAGGATTCTCGGTTCTTGGCGGAAAGGCCAGTGATTTCTTTAAGTTTTTCTGGCTCAGCTAAAATCTTGTCAATGGTTTTCTCCCCATAGAGTTCCACGATTTTTTGAGCTGTCTTGACCCCGATACCTTTAAAGTGGTCACTGGAAAAATATTTAACCAGCCCCTTGCTAGTTGGTTTTGCCCTCTCGTAGCGGGAAATTTTTAACTGCTGTCCGTACTTTGGATGTTGAACTAGGTTTCCCCAAAATGTATAATCCTCGCCTTCGATAATATCGGCCATGGTTCCGGTCACGATAATCTCAAAATCATCAAAATCTTCACAATCCGTGTCTTGGATATCCAAGAGGAGGATCCGAAAGAAATTGCTGGGATTTTCAAAAATGATGCGCTCAATAGTGCCTGAAAAATAAAATTCTGTCATTGTTTATATATGCTCTTTAAAAAGCAAACCCAGCTGAGTAGTCAACTGAGTTTGGAGGGGGTATACTCTTAAGTATTAGTAAGTCTTGAAAGGTAGGATTGGCCAGATACGGAATTTAGCTTCGCCTTGAATCTGTTCCTTTTGGAAGGTACCGACTTGGCGACTATCTTTGGAAATAATTCGGTCGTCACCTAGAAGGAGGTACTCATCATCTAGAAGTTTAATGGTAAAGACGGGGCTACCTTCCTTGTCCACGGTAAAGGCTTGGGCTTGAGAGGCTAGCTTGCGGAAGGAAGTTCCGTTGTCCTTATAATCCTTGCCTACATAAGTGGATTGGAGCTTGTCCTTTTTGAATTTCTTGATGTATTCTGTTAAGTAAGCTTCATCAGTTTTTTTACCATTGATATAAAGGGTATCGTTTTCGTACTGGATGGTATCACCTGGAAGGCCAATCACTCGCTTGATAACTTCTTTATCTTTGCCAGCATCTGTCTCAGTGGCTACAACAATATCAAAACGATCAATGGACTGGTGTTTCAAAACCATCAAATATTCCCCATTGGCTAAGGTTGGGTCCATAGAGTGACCGTCTACCTTGACAGGTGCCCAGAGCAGCCAGCGAGTGAGTAAGATGATAGAGATAATCAGGGTAAAGACTCCCCACTCCTTGAGGAAGGCACGGAAGTCAAAGCGTTTGTTTTTCATAGTCTACCTTTCTAAGAGCTTTTTAGCTTTTTCTGTATTTTTAAAATGAAGTTTAGCGGTATGCTGGAGGCCAGCTATTCCATAGGCTTGGAGGATTTGGCTAGCAACCTGGTCACTCTTGCTTCCAGCTCCACTCGGAAGGGTGTAGCCAAGCTCTTGACTCAGATTTTCCAGATTTTCCAGAAAGAGGTCGCGAGCGATAATGGAGCTAACAGCGACAGCTAGAAACTTTCCTTCCGCTTTCTCAATGAGACTAACAGGATTAGGGAAATGATTCTTTTCATTTTGTAGGTATTTGTCATAATTCTGCTGACTGGTAAAGGCATCGATGACGATTTTTTCTGGCGTCAAACCTTTTTGTAACAGCAGATAAATGGCTTGATTGTGAAGAGCTACCTTGACAGATACGGCATTGTAACCAGAGGCAACCACTTCGTTATATTTTTCTGGAGACAGGAGCAGAGCCTGATGTTGGATTTCCTTTTTCAAAATCGGTGCCAGTTGCCGAATCTTAAGGTCGGTCAAGGCCTTCGAATCGCCCACGCCCAACTTACGCAAGAAAGCGTGCTGTTCTGGACTGACAAAGGAAGCAACAACTGCTAAACCACCAAAGTAAGAGCCATTTCCGACCTCATCCGTACCTATAAGGGAGATCTTCTGAGAAGTCTTGCTGGCTTCCTCGGCTTGATGGCCGAAAAAAGCAGCATAGTGACCAGCTTTTTCTCCTTGGAAAAGAACCTTGCCAGAAGTATAGATACTGACAGTTGCCTGGTTCAATTTCAGTAGATATTGGATATACTGATTTTTACTAGGCACAAGCTTGTCTTGATATTTCTGGACAAAAGCCTGAATTTCTCCTCGTTTAGGACTCAAAGTAATACTTTCCATAGCCCCTATTGTACCACAAAATGAAACTAGGGAAAATGGGAAAAATAGGATATTTAAAAGATTATGAAAAAATTACACATTTTTCTTCCAAACATGACATCAATGTCATGTTGAACCCGATAGGGTTGTTGTATAATATAGGTGTTGAAGCGATGTTTGAATAAAACTGACCACAAACAATATATTAACAAGGTTAAGGAAGCCTTGTAAAAAAAGGAGAACACATATGGAAAACTTTGCTATGATGGACAACCAATTTGCTGCGTTGACTGAAGAAGAAATGATGATGATCGACGGTGGATGGTCATTCTACGGTGTCCCTGTTGATATTTTCACAGTATCATTGGCTATTTTGGGTGGCTCATTGGTTTCAGGTTTCTTAGTAGGACTTTTCAACTAATTTAATATTTCAAATAGAAGAAGGTGAATTTTATGAACAAAGATTTTAAATCATTAGATCAAAAATTTATGCCACTTACTGAAGCTGAATTGGTTGAAGTAGAAGGTGGATGGGTCGGTGGTGACCTTGTACGTGCCGTATTTGATATCGGTCGTGAAGTTGGTCGCACTGTACGTGGACTTGCTATTCGTGCATACGGTCGTATTCGTTCTAGAATTGGATCAGGATCTGGTTCTAGCAATCGTGGCGGTGCTAACAACGGTGGTGCTGCAAGTCCAGACGTTTTTAACTAATATTTTTTGTTTCGACATAGAGCCTCTTGTTCGTCTTGATTGGGACAAGAGGCTTTTTAGTGTAGAATGGTCTGATAAAGTTACTTTATGTCTGTTTTTTAAGTAATTTTATGTTTACATGGAGTAAAACGACTGATACCATTGGAAAAATACGCCACATTAGTGTATGATAGAGATATCTATTTTTTGCTTGTTATGAAAGTTTTGTCCCTAATTTATACTTGTTTTTTTAATAGGGGGAGAACCGCTATGGATAAAGTTGACAAGCAGTTTGTGTTGAATAGTATGTTTACTAATTAGGAGTTTTTATGTGAGGGTCGCTCTCCATAAAAAGTAAATTTACACTTTTGTGAATAAAGGAGTTTGTATGAGATTTACAAAGCGTCATTATAGAGCTCAAGTTGACGCGAGAGATTGTGGTGTAGCAGCGCTAGCCATGATATATGGTTATTATGGTTCCTATTATTCTTTGGCTAGTTTGCGTGAAATGGCCAAGACAACTTTAAGAGGAACAACTGCTTTTGGGCTAGTGAAGGTTTCGGAAGAGTTAGGTTTTGAAACACGAGCCTTTAAAGCGGATATGTCTTTATTTGACATGAAGGGCATCGTTTATCCTTTTATCGCCCATGTTATCAAAGACAAGAAATTGCTTCACTATTATGTTGTGACTGGGCACGATAAACATTCGGTTTATATTGCGGATCCAGATCCGGCTGTTAAAATGACCAAGCTTTCTAAGGAACAGTTTGCGCAAGAGTGGACAGGTGTCTCTATTTTCATCGCCCCAGCGCCAGAATATAGACCACACAAGGAAAAGAAAAACGGTCTCTGGTCTTTTGTTCCGATTTTAATGAAACAAAAGGGACTGATTGCCAATATCGTTATTGCAACGATGCTAGTGACGATCATCAACATCGTGGGCTCTTACTACATGCAGGGGATTATTGATACTTACGTACCGAATCAGATGAGGAATACCTTAGGAATTATTTCTCTCGGTCTAATAGTTGTCTACATTTTGCAACAGGTCCTAACTTATGCTCAGAGCTATCTGCTTCTTATTTTAGGCCAACGCCTTTCGATTGATGTGATTTTGTCCTATATTAAGCATGTCTTTCATCTACCCATGTCTTTTTTTGCGACAAGAAGGACAGGGGAAATCGTATCGCGCTTCAACGATGCTAATAGTATCATTGATGCCTTGGCTAGTACCATTCTGTCAATCTTTTTGGATGTCTCTATCGTTGTCGTTATGGCAATTGTTTTGTTCTCACAAAACTTCTATTTGTTCTTTATCAGTTTGCTCTCGCTGCCAATCTATATCGTCGTGATTTTTGCTTTCATGAAGCCATTTGAAAAAATGAATCGCGATACCATGGAATCCAATGCTATTCTGTCTTCTTCCATTATCGAAGATATCAATGGTATTGAGACGATCAAATCCTTGACCAGTGAGGATTTCCGCTATCAAAAGATTGATAGAGAATTTGTTGACTATCTGAAGAAATCATTTGCCTATAGTCGGATGGAAAACATCCAAATCGGCTTGAAGAAGACGGCTCAGCTCTTGCTGAATGTTGCAATCCTTTGGATGGGAGCCCTTTTGGTTATGGACAATAAAATGACCTTGGGGCAGCTGATTACTTATAATACTTTGCTGGTTTATTTCACAAATCCACTAGAAAACATTATCAACCTACAGACTAAGCTTCAGACAGCACAAGTTGCCAATAATCGCTTGAACGAGGTTTATCTGGTTGACTCTGAATTTATGGATAAAAAAGCGATCCGTGATTTGAGCATGACCAAGGGCGACATTGAGTTGAGAAATGTCAGCTATAAGTATGGCTATGGACGAAACGTTCTATCAGATATTAATTTGACCATTGAAAGAGGCAGTAAGGTAGCCTTTGTGGGAATTTCTGGTTCTGGAAAGACGACTCTTGCCAAGATGATCGTGAACTTTTACGATCCAAACGAGGGAGAAATTCTGGTTAATAATATCAACCTCAATCAGATTGACAAGCATGTCTTGCGTCGTCATATCAATTACTTGCCGCAACAACCTTATGTTTTTAATGGTACCATCTTGGAGAATGTTCTCTTGGGTGCCAAGCCCGGAACGACTCAGAAAGAAATCATTCGGGCGTTGGAAATTGCAGAAATTCGTGAAGATATTGAACGGATGCCTTTGAATTACCAAACAGAATTGACATCGGATGGTTCAGGAATTTCAGGTGGTCAGCGTCAGCGCTTGGCCTTGGCTCGAGCTCTTTTGACTGATGCTCCTGTTTTGATCCTTGATGAGGCGACCAGCAATCTGGATATCTTGACAGAGAAAAAGATCATTGACAACCTTTTGGAGTTGGACAAGACCATCATTTTTATTGCCCATCGATTGACCATTGCCGAGCGATCTGAAAAAGTGGTTGTTCTGGACAAGGGTGAAATCGTGGAGCAAGGAACGCATGAAGAGTTGGTTGCTCAGGATGGCTTCTATGCTCATCTGGTGAATAGTTAGAAAGGAGAAAGAAGATGGAAGAACATTACTTAGAGAGTGCCGAATTTTATAACCGTAGATATTCTAGCTTTTCTGTGCGCGTGATTTTACCGACTTTCTTCTTGTTGATTTTTGTGGTCTTATTCTCCCTATTTGCTAAAAAAGAAATCACTATTACTTCAGGTGCTTCTATTGAACCTAGCAAGATTCTGGCTAACATCCAATCAACCAGTAACAATGCCATTGTCACGAATAATTTGAAGGAAAACAAGGTTGTTAAAACAGGGGATCTTTTAGTTCAGTATAAGTCTGATAGCGAAAATACTCAAAAAGAAACCTTCTCCTCTCAAGTAGAAAGCTTGAAGGAGCAAAAACGTCAGTTGGAGCTGCTGCAAGAAAGTCTGAAGACGGGGACTAGCCAGTTTTCAGGAGAGGATCGCTTCGGTTATGAGCAAGCATTTAATGATTATAAGAACCAAGCTGCGAGTATCCGTAGTAATACCGAGCAGCAAAATTCGACCATTGCTTCTCAAAACTCAGCAGCTAGTAATTCACAGGCAGAGCTGGGGAATTTGATCAATGAAACAAATGCCAAATTATCAGATTATCAGACTCTTAGAAATGCTATCCAAAATGGGACAAGTGTCCCTTCGACTAATGCCGGCTATAGCATCTATCAGGCTTATGAGGCACAAGCCGCTGCAGATAGTCAAGGTCAGCTAAAGAGTCAGGTTCTTTCGCAAATTGATAGTCAGATTTCTCAGTTTGAATCAGCTCTTGCAGGTTATCGAGTGCAGTATGCGGGTTCTGGTGCTCAGCAAGCCTATTCTGGGAGCTTGGATAGTCAGCTTGAGTCTTTGAAAGCTCAGCAGTTGACTAAAGTTGGTCAAGAATTGACGGCCTTGAATCAAAAGATTTTAGAAGTTGAAAATAATCTCAAGGTGCAAGGTGGCATCACTCAAAAGGGCATGATCACAGCAACTGAAGATGGTATTCTCCACCTGAATCCTGAAACAGCAGGAGCGAATTTGGTTCCTGAAGGAAAGTTGCTCGCTCAGTTGTATCCTGTTTTGACTAAGGAAAAAAAGGTCGTCATTACAACCTATGTGACCTCAAAAGATGTTGCTAGTCTGAAAAAAGGTGAGACTCTGCGTTTCACTGCAATGGATGGAAATAATAAAGAATTTGTTCTCAAATCTAAAATTTCAAACATTGACAACAATGCGACGAAAACGGAAAAAGGCAACTTCTTTAAGGTGGAGGCTGAAATAAGCTTAACGGATGCCCAAGCCAAGAAGATACGTTACGGTATTGAAGGTCGTGCAGTAGTCATCACAGGAAGCAAAACCTACTTTGACTATTACTTGGATCAATTCTTGAGAAAGGACTAAAGGAAAAATAGTCGATAAGTTTTGATTGAAGTTTTTACAGATCCCTAAAAGATAGAGGAATTGTTACCCCTTTGTTGACTAAATGAGGATCCCGTTTTATTTGGCGATTTATCAAATAAAAATCGAAGCCGAAAGGCTTCTTTTTATACTTGTTTTTTAATGTTCTGTGTGATATTATATTTTAAGAAACAAATGTTGCACAACAATTGTATCCAAAAGGAGTTTTGATGCCACCTAAAAATAAATTTACTCGTGATGAAATTATCCAAGCAGCTCTAGGGATTGTCAGGGAAGACGGTTTAGCTGGTTTGACCGCTCGTTCTCTAGCGGAACGATTACAGTCTAGCCCCAAGGTTATTTTCGGTCAGTTTGAAAATATGGAGGATCTAAGTCATTCGGTTGTTCGGGCGGCTGAGTTCGTTCTGGTTCAATATATTCGTTCGGCTTTGGAGCGAGCCAAGCCTTTCAGAGCAGTTGGCATGGCCCATATCCTTTTTGCCAGTCAGGAGCCTCAGCTCTTTAAAATTCTCTATCTAAATCCTCACAAGCACCCCATTGAGTCTTTCAAGGACTTTTTACCTCAGAAAGACCATAGTTATCAGCAGATATTAGAGTCGATTGTGGAGGATTATCCCATGTCCATAGAGAGTGCAGAGTTCGTTTATCAGCATTTATTTATCTATTCTCATGGTTTGGCTAGCATGATAGCATCGGGTATTTATTCTTTTAGTCAGGAGGAAGTGACAGAACGCTTAACGCAAGTATTTACTGCCCTCCTAAAGGAAATGAAAGGAAAGCAAGAATGATTAGATTAAAGGGAATTCGTAAGTCTTACAGTGGAAGAGAAGTTTTAAAAGGGATCGACTTGGAGATTGCCGACCAAGATTACTTGGTCATTTTGGGAGCTTCTGGATCTGGAAAGTCAACCTTGCTCAACGTTTTATCGGGCCTAGAAAAACCAGACAGTGGTCATGTTTATTACGATGAAGAAGATCTATCCCAGCTGACAGAAGCTCAATTGACGGCTTTTCGTCGAGCGAAGATTGCCTTTATTTTTCAGCAGTATTTCTTACTTCCAAATCTTACAGTGGAGCAAAATGTCAAAATGGGTGCCAACCTAGCAGGCAATCAAGATTACGTCCGTATTTTAGAGGCTTTAGGTTTAGGTGATAAACTTCAGCATTATCCAAGTCAGCTGTCAGGTGGTGAGCAGCAGCGGGTGGCTATTGCACGAGCCCTAGCTAAAAGACCGAATGTCCTATTTTTGGATGAGCCGACTGGAGCTTTGGACGAAGCAACAGGTCGTCAGATTCTGGCCTATATTTCAAGTCTTCAAGAGGAGCTAGGTTTTACGCTGGTCATGGTGACCCACAATGCAAATATTGCTCAGATGGCTAAGACTGTGGTTCATATCAATAGCGGTCAGATTCAAAGCTTAGAGACAAATAGCCAGCCCAAGACGGCCTATGAGATTGGATGGTAAGCTATGTTTTCAATAAAAGATTTGTATAGATTAGTCGTTGTATCAATTATCAGCTTTTGTGCGGTCTTTGTGACCAATCTCTTCTTAAATTTTTATCTGGATATCCGTTTACTAGATCAAACAAATTGGTTGCCTGAGATTCGAGCTGCTTACGATGCTCAAGTTGCGATTTCTTGGTTGATTGCATCCATTAGCGGAGCTGTTTTATCCCTAACATCGATACTCCTTCTCTTCTTTTACATTCGGCAATTTATTGACCAGCATAAGCCAGAATTAGGAGTTTTAAAAGCTCTGGGCTATAAAAACTGGGAAATTGCTCGAAAGTTTTGGCTTTTTAGTCTTCCAATTGGTTTGGGAACAGGCACTGGCTATTTCTCTTCTTTTGCCATGATGCCGCATTTTTATCACTTGCGTAATCAAAGCGGAGTTTTGCCTGAAATTACCATTCGGCAACATTGGTCCCTTTTCCTGTTTCTCGTTGTCTTGCCGACTCTTGCCTTTGCTGCTTTAGCCGTTCTCTACGCTAGTTATTGTCTACGTTTGCCTGCTTTAGACTTGCTCAAGCGGGTCAGCCTTAGTCGAAAGTCACCAAAAAGGAAAACAGGAAAGAAAATAAGGAAAGACCGCCCCTTTTTAAAAGACCTTTCTGCCAGTCTGCTCTGGTCTAGAAAATTATTAATATTCTTTGTCATTTTCGGTTCCATGTGCTTTTCAGCTATGATTCAACTATCATTTGGTATGAAAGAATTGACAGATGAGACCATTCAGATCATGATGATGTCAATCGGTACTGTCCTGTCAGTGGCAATCCTCTATCTGTCTCTGGGAGTACTCCTGCAGGAAAATCAAGAAACCCTAGCTATTATGAAGGTTTTTGGTTATAGCAGAAATGAGTGCCATAAGAGTTTATTTGCTCCTTATCGTATTCTTGCTTTTTTGGGCTTTGTCTTAGGAACGGGCTATCAATACGGGATTATGCAGCTTTTACTCAGATTGATGGAAAAATCCATAGCTCAGAAAGTTGACTATGATTTTGATTTTGGAGTCTGCCTGATGATTTTACTAGTCTTTGTCTTGGTTTATGAAGGTTTAATCCATTTATCCAGCAGGAGGATAGATCAACTGACTATTAAGCAAGTCATGTTAGGAGAATAAAAGAGGCTGGGACAAAAGTCCTAGCCTCTCAATTGTCTTTGGAATGTCGAGCAAGACGCAGTGGTTGAGTGGGCTCTACTACGCTGATTTCATCAGCTTTTACAGCCCTACTCAACTGTGCGGAGGTGGGACGACGAAATCGAATTCTAACGAATGACCGATTTCTGTCCCACTCTCTTTTTTGCTGATGATATGCTGGATGCCTGTCTGGAGGTGCTTGAGGATGTGTGTGATTTCTTTTGGAAATACTTTATAGTTTTCCAAGTCTGTAAGGGGAATCCAATAGACTTGTTCTTGCTTATGTTGATAGTCAAATTGCTTGCCGTGAGGCTTCATCAAATAATAGAAGCAAATCTCATGACAATCTAGTCCCTTGAGGATGCCGGTTGAGTTTGAAAATAAATTTTCATGGACAAAAGCCAGCTTTTCAATCTCATACTTTTGTCCTGTCTCTTCGAAAACTTCTCGCTGGACAGCTTCTTCGGAGGTCTCTCCAAATCTGACTGCCCCTCCTACTGAATAGAAATAGTCTTCGCTAGGAGAGGATATGACACAGAGGGCTTCCTCCTCAATGATGACTGCAGCAGCCCGATAGCGAAAGCGCTCCTGCCCTTGGGTATAAGAAATATCCTTTGCCATAGTGTCCTCCTTGCGTTTTTTAGTTTACTTGATTTCGCTCTTTCTGTCAATGCTTTCTGTACCCAGACAGTTATATTCTTTCTCTCTTGCGACAGGCTTTTTTTCCTGTTAAAATAAGGACATGCCTCGTTATAAAGCCCTTATTTCCTACGACGGGCATGACTTTGCTGGCTTTCAGCGCCAGCCTCATGCTCGGAGCGTTCAGGAAGAAATTGAAAAAACCTTAACTCGTATTAACAAAGGCCAGCCCATTGTCATCCACGGAGCTGGTCGGACCGACAGCGGCGTTCATGCGCTTGGGCAGGTCATTCACTTTGACCTCCCGTCAGCTAGGGATGAAGAAAAGCTGCGTTTTGCCTTGGATACCCAGACGCCAGAAGATATTGATGTCATTTCTGTGGAGGAAGTGACGGAAGATTTTCATGCCCGTTACAAGCCGCACAGCAAGACCTATGAGTTTCTGGTGGATATTGGTCGGCCAAAAAATCCGATGATGCGCCACTATGCGACCCACTATCCCTATCCTTTGGAGATTCCTCTAATGGAGCAGGCCATCAAAGCCTTGGAGGGAACGCACGATTTTACAGGCTTTACAGCCTCAGGTACCAGTGTGGAAAATAAGGTTCGCACGATTACAAAGGCCAGCCTGACTTTTGATGCGCAGCGTAATTTTCTAGTCTTTACTTTTTCGGGCAATGGCTTTCTCTATAAGCAAATCCGCAACATGGTGGGAACCTTGCTTAAGATTGGAAATAAGCGGATGCCAGTCAACCAAATCGAACGGATTTTAGAAGAAAAGGATCGGCAGCTAGCTGGGCCAACCGCAGCGCCTAATGGTCTTTATCTAAAGGAGATTATTTATGAAGAATAAGTTGATTTTAGCCCTCTCTGGCAATGATATTTTTAGTGGTGGCGGTCTTCATGCGGATCTGGCTACTTATACGGTCCATGGCCTGCATGGTTTTGTAGCGGTGACTTGCTTGACGGCGATGACGGACAAGGGATTTGAAGTTCTTCCGACCGACGAGCAGGTCTTTGCGCAGCAACTCTCTTCGCTCAAAGATGTGCCGTTTTCGGCTATCAAGTTGGGCTTGTTACCAACGGTTGCCATTGCAGATCAGGCTCTGGACTTTATCAAAAAGCAAGCGGGCACACCAGTCGTGCTAGACCCTGTCCTAGTCTGTAAGGAAACCCACGATGTGGAAGTGTCGGTCCTCCGAGATGAATTGATCAAATTTTTCCCTTATACGACCATTATCACGCCCAATCTACCAGAAGCAGAGATTCTGATCCAGTCGGAGATCAAGAGTCTGGATGACCTCAAGGCTGCGGCTGTGACCCTCCATGAACTAGGAGCTCAAAATGTCGTAATCAAGGGAGGAAATCGTTTCAGCCAAAATCGGGCTATAGACTTGTTTTACGATGGCAAAGACTTTCAGCTACTAGAAAGTCCTGTTTTACCAAATAATAATACAGGAGCCGGCTGTACCTTTGCTTCTAGCATAGCTAGTCAGCTTTTGGCAGGCCAATCCCCTCTTGAAGCCGTCAACTATTCAAAAGATTTTGTTTACCGCGCCATTCAGCGCTCAGATCAGTATGGAGTTATTCAATATGAAAAATAATCAGACAAGAAAAATCGCTTTGCTGGCTGTCATTACAGCCCTATCCATTGTTTTAGGGAATTTTTTCAAAATCCCTACGCCAACTGGTTTTCTAACCTTGCTAGATGCAGGGATTTACTTTACCGCATTTTATTTTGGTCGTAAGGAAGGAGCCTTGGTTGGTGGCTTGTCCGGTCTCTTGATTGACTTGGTGGCGGGATATCCTCAGTGGATGGTCTTTAGTCTCATCTGTCATGGTCTTCAAGGCTACTTTGCTGGCTTCACTGGCAAGCAGCGTTACATCGGTTTGCTCTTGTCTGGACTTGCCATGGTCGGTGGCTATGCTCTCTTTGGTAGCATTTTGAGTGGCCCTGGTGCAGCTATCGCAGCGATTTGGGGCAATGTCATGCAAAATATTTTTGGCTTGGTGGTCGGCTATGCCCTTTACAGAGCTTTTCCCCTTGTCTTGAAAAGAACCGTTCAGCCAGAGTAAGTGAGGTAAGAGATGGATTTAGAGAAGCTTGAAAAGGAGACCAGACAGATTGCTACAGATGTCTTGGACAAGGCGGGTTTGGTCAAGGGAAATATTTTTGTCCTAGGTCTATCTTCTAGTGAAGTCATGGGGGGGCACATTGGCCAGCATTCCAGTAGGGAAGTCGGTCAGGTCATTGTCAAGACCTTGTTAGATATTCTGCAAGCTCGGGGGATTTACTTGGCCGTTCAAGGTTGTGAGCACCTCAATCGTGCCCTAGTCGTGGAACGAGAATTGGCAGAAAAGAAAGACCTAGAGATTGTCAATGTCCTACCTAGCCTACATGCAGGCGGGAGTGGCCAGCTAGCGGCTTTTGACTATATGAAAGATCCTGTGGAAGTTGAGTTCATCACAGCCCATGCTGGCTTGGATGTGGGAGATACGTCAATCGGAATGCATGTCAAGCATGTTCAGGTTCCGATTCGCCCTCAGCTACGCAGTTTGGGTCAGGCTCACGTTACCGCCCTTGCCAGTCGTCCTAAGTTGATTGGTGGAGCTAGAGCGTCTTATATTGAAGATAGGATTCGAAAAGCCTAGTAGAATAGGAGAAGAGGCTGGGACAAAAGTCCTAGCCTCTCAATTGTCTTTGGATTGTCGAGCAAGACGCAGTGGTTGAGTGGACTCTACTACGCTGATTTCATCAGCTTTTACAACCCTACTCAACTATGCGGAGGTGGGACGACGAAATCGAATTCTAACCAATTACCGATTTCTGTCCCACTCTCTTTTCCCAAATGGCAGACTTTGCCAGTCGATTCTCGTGCTGGTGAGGGAAATAATCCCACAGTGATAGGAAAATATTATCTGCTGAGAGCTGGGCAATGGTCAAAAAAGAGTAAAAGTAGCTTGGATTTCAGCGTATGAAAGGGGAAAAAGGCGAAAAATAAAAGGTGTCGCTTGAAAAAACTGCTACTTATGTTATAATGGATTGTATGCAAAAAATTTGAAGGAGAACTGACAGAATGTCTGTATCATTTGAAAACAAAGAAACAAATCGTGGAGTATTGACTTTTACTATCGGTCAAGACCAAATCAAACCTGCTTTGGATCGTGCTTTTAATGCAGTTAAGAAAAATATCGCTGTACCAGGTTTCCGTAAAGGTCATATTCCTCGTCCAGTCTTCAACCAACGTTTTGGTGAAGAGTCACTTTATCAAGATGTCTTGAATGCATTGCTTCCAGCAGCTTATGAAGCAGCTGTGAAAGAAGCTGGTCTTGAAGTAGTTGCACAACCAAAAATTGATGTGACTTCAATGGAAAAAGGTCAAGAATGGGTGATCACTGCTGAAGTTGTGACAAAACCTGAAGTGAAATTGGGTGCTTACAAAGACCTTGAAGTATCTGTAGACGTTTCTAAGGAAGTTACTGATGCTGAAGTTGATGAGCGCATTGAGCGTGAACGCAACAACTTGGCTGAATTGGTTCTGAAAGATGGAGCAGCAGCTGAAGGTGATACAGTTGTCATCGACTTTGTTGGTTCTGTTGACGGTGTTGAATTTGACGGCGGAAAAGGCGATAACTTCTCACTTGGACTTGGTTCAGGTCAATTCATCCCAGGCTTCGAAGACCAATTGGTTGGTCACTCAGCTGGTGAAACAGTAGACGTTGTTGTAACCTTCCCAGAAGACTACCAAGCAGCTGACCTTGCTGGTAAAGAAGCAAAATTCGTTACAACAATCCATGAAGTTAAAGAAAAAGAAGTTCCAGCTCTTGATGATGAACTTGCAAAAGACATCGACGAAGAAGTTGAAACTCTTGCTGAATTGAAAGAAAAATACCGTAAAGAATTAGCAGAAGCCAAAGAAGCAGCTTACAACGATGCAGTTGAAGCAGCAGCGATTGACCTTGCAGTAGAAAATGCAGAAATCGTTGACCTTCCAGAAGAAATGATTCACGAAGAAGTTCATCGCGCTGTGAACGAATTCCTCGGCAACATGCAACGTCAAGGTATCTCTCCTGATATGTACTTCCAAATCACTGGTACAACTCAAGAAGACCTTCACAAACAATATGAAGCAGATGCTGCAGCACGTACTAAGACTAACCTTGTTGTAGAAGCAGTTGCGAAAGCAGAAGGCTTTGAAGCTAGCGCTGAAGAAGTTGAAGCAGAAATCACTTCATTGGCAACAGACTACAACATGGAAGCAGACCGCGTTCGCCAATTGCTTTCAGAAGAAATGCTTAAACATGATATCGCTGTTAAAAAAGCAGTTGAAGTTATCACAAGCACTGCTAAAGTAAAATAATAGCTTCTAGTCAGCCCTAGTGGATGACAATGTAAGCACAGGAGAGAACGATTTGTTCTCTCTTTTTTGATGTTGGAGGGATAGTTTAAAAATAGGAAAACTAATCTCTACATTAAAATAAGCTCTATAATTCCTACAGGGAGTTAACCACTGTAGGAATTATAGAGCTCATATCACAACATCCATGGAATGCCCATTTCGTTTGATGCTTTAGTAGCATGAAATGCAGCTATTTCATTTTCAATAATTTTTAATAATTCATCTTCCTCTAGTAAACGTAATATTTCAAGGTTCTTTTGTATTAGCTCTTCATCAGCATCACAAATTCCGATTCTGGCCGAATGAAATGCAATTGCATCATATCGTTTAAGTAATTTTGCTGTTTTAATAACAATCGAACAAATATGACTGCACATCGGAAAGTGTTTATAATAAAAATAAAAGGTAGACAAATTTGATAGAAGGGCTAACTTTATAGGAAGGATATTTTGGAAGTCAGAGTATTTTTCTAGTCTGTGAAGAACTAATTGAGTGGTATCTAGAATAGTCTCCGTAGGAAGGACAAAAAGAATGGAGTTTAAAATGTTGAAGTCTGATGCGTACCATGTGTCATGGTGTTTTAGATCGTTCCATAAAATGTCAACGATATCTTGTGTCACCTTATCTCTGTTTGAAATTCCATTCTTTCTAATTTGAAGTATAACTGTCAAGGATTGGTGCAGTTTTTGGATAGAGATATCCCAATGAGTTTTTAGATAAGATTCACATTTTTTGTAAATAGTTTCAAGTTCTCCTGCTCCACTAATTGAATGAATATTGCTGATTTGATTTAATAGTTCAGTATGCTCACTAGGATGGTAAAGATTACAAACATAATCAAATTCATCAAAGCTCATATTAATTTGCTGAAGTAAAAAAGCCATGTTCTCATACTTTGGAACGACAAGTCCATTCTCTATCTTAGAGAGTGTTGTAGGAGACAGTACATTGCCACACACATCTGACTGAGTGAGGTTTTTAGACTTTCTAATTTCTTTATAAACTTTTCCAAAATCATATCTCATATCATAATCTCCAAAAACTTGAAAATAGTTAAAACAATACTACATGATTCTGACTACATTATATAATTTAGTAAGGAGGAATGCAAAGAAATATAAAAATTCAAGTCGTAAATTATGTTGTGTCATTTTCTTATATATTCTTACTAAACTCTATATTAGGCTAGAGAATTGTGTAGAATATAGAACTTAGAAATAAGAAAGTAGGTCAAAAAATGGCTAAGAAAAAGATGCTGTTAACTTTATCAGTCGTAGCATTAGGAATTGCTTCATATGCTTTGCTGAAACCAGTTATTGCAGAAACAACAATCGGTAAAACAAACGAAAATCAGACGATTTCAATTTATAAGAATTTACTAAAAGGTAAATCTGAAAAAGAAATTAATGACTACTTTTCAGGTTTATCAGACAGTAAACTGATCATTGCAGACAAATCAGGTGGTTTTACAACTAGCTCTACAGATGACTACAGTAATCCAGTAGAGACATTCGATGAGAATGGCAATAAAGAACTAAAATCTTTCCAAGATAAAAGTGTTGCTGCAACAGTTGGTGAAATCAAAGAAGCACTTAAGAATAACTAAATCATACAGCTTGGTGCTGTTAATTGCTAGTCGCTGAATTATAGAGAAATGTTCCACTGAAAAGTGGAACTTTTTTGTCGCAGGTTTAGTTATGTGGCTCTATGATAAGAACTTTAACCTCTTGGTGTGACTGCTTAGAGGAAGTGAGTCTAGCTTAGACCTCGGCTGGCTACTTTTCCTATAGATTCCTAGCAATCTAGACCTCGGCTGGTCCCTTTTCCTATAGATTCATGGTAATCTAGGTCTCGGCTGGTCACTTTTCCTATAGTTTCATAGCAATCTAGGTCTCGGCTGGTCACTTTTCCTATAGTTTCATAGCAATCTAGGCCTAGGCTGGCTACTTTTCCTATAGATTCATGGCATTCTAGCCCTCGGCTAGTCACTTTTCCTATAGTTCCTTGGCAATCTAGACCTCGGCTGGTCACTTTCCTTTAGTTTTTAAGGTAAATGATGCTTTTTGATAATTATTGACCAAAAGTAAGTGTCTGACGATAGGGGATGTCTCTTGTTTTGAAAATAGCTAGCGGAACTAGCTAGTCTGGCTAGTTTCTAGGTTTCAAATGCGGAATTATTTCAAAAATAAATAGGATAACGAAAAGCAGTTTTTAGCTGATTTCTGAGAAATGCGAGGCTGTCATAGAGAGATATTTAGCTTTTAGACAGATTTTTTGGGGGAGCTTATGATATACTGTTAGTATGGAAAAAAATGATATTGTCTACGGCGTGCATGCTGTGACCGAGGCCTTGATGGCCAATACGGGAAATAAACTTTACATTCAGGACGACTTGCGTGGCAAAAACGTGAGCAAGCTGAAAGATCTGGCAGCAGAAAAGAAGGTCTCCATCTCTTGGACACCCAAGAAAACCTTGCAGGAGATGACGGATGGAGCCGTTCACCAAGGCTTTGTCTTGCGGGTATCGGAGTTTGCCTATGCAGATTTGGCGGATGTTTTGAAAAAAGCAGAGCAGGAAGAGAATCCTCTGCTATTGATTTTAGATGGCTTGACAGACCCGCATAATCTAGGCTCTATCTTGCGCACGGCTGACGCTACCAATGTCACGGGAGTGATCATTCCCAAGCACCGAGCGGTTGGCGTGACACCAGTTGTGGCCAAGACCTCTACGGGGGCTATTGAGCACATTCCTATTGCCAAAGTGACCAATCTCAGCCAGACTCTGGACAAGCTCAAGGAAGCTGGCTTCTGGATTTTTGGGACGGATATGCAGGGGACGCCTGTTCATAAGTGGAATACGGCAGGAAAGTTGGCCCTCATCATCGGCAACGAAGGCAAGGGGATTTCCAGCAACATCAAGAAGCAGGTGGACGAAATGCTGACCATTCCCATGAATGGTCATGTCCAAAGCCTCAACGCCAGCGTCGCAGCAGCCATTCTCATGTATGAAGTCTTTAGAAATCGGGTGGGCTAATGCAAGTACTAGGAAGCTATCTGTTAGAAAAATATCAAACAGAAACGTTTGAGCCGATCATTTATGCTATCTACCATAATAAAAGAGAAGATAATTATTGCTTTTGCTTTGAAATCACTGAGGAAGCAGATCAGTATCCCTTAGAGGACTTATTGACCCAGTATTCCTTGAATTGCACGGATTCATACGGTCAAGGAAGTCAGGTAAATGGCGCTTTGAAATACCTCATTGAGGTCGAAACCTTATCTAGTGATAAGGCGGATTTCATCAGTATTCTCAATTTTTCTACAATTTTAAATAAAGAGATTGTGAATTATGTAAAAGGAAAATATGAGTGCCTTGCTGAAAAGAGATGTATGAGTTCCTTTTATATGGGGAACCAAAAAGTGGAAGTTCCTGTCCTTGCTTACCGAAGTGACAACTCTGGGATGGTTTCTTTTCAAAATATATATCCAGAGGGACAATTAACAAATTTATTTTTAGAAGATAAAAAATATGAAGTTGAGTGTTTAGATGGGGAATGGACCTGTATTGAATTACTTGATGGTAAGGCAAACCTTATTTTAAACAATTCACAAGATGAATATTTCCAATATATTTTTGATTTGAACGGTTTTCAAGGTGTCAGTCCTGTTCTAGACTGACCGAGCGAAATAGCTTTCCTAAAAAGCAAGAAATTTCTAATAGCTAGTCCCGATATGGTGGCAGTCAAATCACCACTACTAACCCGCTTATGTCCATGGAGAAGCCTTCTCTGTGGCAACTAAAAAATGATGGAGAAAAAAGATGACCTTTAAAATTTTAACGGATTCGACGGCAGACCTGCCAGAAAGCTGGACACAAGAACATGATGTGCAGGTTCTGGGCTTGACCATTCAGTTGGATGCTCAAACCTACGAGACTGTCGGACCGGATAAGCTGACCAGTGAGCAGCTTTTAGCCAAGATGGAGTCTGGCAGCAAGCCGACTACCAGCCAGATCAATGTTGGCCAATTTGAAGATGTTTTCCGCCAGTATGCTCAGGAGGGTACAGCGGTTCTCTATGTGGCTTTTGCTTCCGCTCTGTCTGGTACCTACCAAAGTGCAGTCATGGCGCGGGAGATGGTTTTAGAGGACTATCCTGAGGCAATCATCACTATCCTTGATACCAAGGCAGCTTCGATGGGTGAAGGGCTCTTGGTCATGAAGGCTGTAGAAGCGAGAGCAGCAGGTCAAAGCCTAGAGCAGACGGCAGCTTTGCTTCAAAGTCTAGTGCCTAGAGTAAAGACCTATTTCTTAGTAGATGACCTCAATCACCTCATGCGGGGTGGCCGCATTTCCAAGGCAGCGGCTCTTATGGGAAGCTTGGTCAATATCAAGCCCATCATCGCAGTGACAGCTGACGGAAGTCTGGATTCGGTCGCTAAGGTGCGGGGCAAGAAGAAGGCGCAGGCTGAGGTGGTTCGGATGACCTTAGAGACGATTTCTGATCCACGGGTTGTAGTCGCCTATGCAGGTGAAAAAGAAGTCGCTGAAAATGTCAAGGAGCAGCTGTTGGCTTCTGGACAGGTTACAGAAGTCCTGATTCTGCCTCTCGGCCCGGTTATTTCGACGCATACTGGTCCAGGTACTCTAGGACTCTTTAGCATTGGCAGTGAACTTTCAGACTAAATGGAAATGAAATCGTTATTTTATAAATAATTGCATCAAATATATTGACTTTTGGTTAGAAAATTTGGTATGATAGTAGGCGGTATTGTTTACCCCATTTGTAAGGCCCCGGAACCTTTCAAATAACTCGCGGACCGGAACATCCGCCCTGTAAACAAAAACGATATTCATATAGGAGAAATCATGAACAAAACAACATACATGGCTAAGCCAGGTGAAGTTGAACGCAAATGGTATGTAGTAGACGCTACTGATGTACCTCTTGGACGCCTTTCTGCAGTTGTATCAAGCGTACTTCGTGGAAAAAACAAACCAACATTCACACCACACACTGATACAGGTGACTTCGTAATCGTTATCAACGCTGAAAAAGTTAAATTGACTGGTAAAAAAGCAACTGATAAAGTTTACTACACTCACTCAATGTACCCAGGTGGTTTGAAGTCTATCACTGCTGGTGAACTTCGCTCTAAGAACGCTGTTCGTTTGATCGAAAAATCAGTTAAAGGTATGCTTCCACACAATACTCTTGGCCGTGCTCAAGGTATGAAGTTGAAAGTATTTGTAGGCGCTGAGCACACTCACGCTGCACAACAACCAGAAGTTCTTGATATTTCAGGACTTATCTAAGGAAAGGAACAATAAAGTATGTCACAAGCACAATATGCAGGTACTGGACGTCGTAAAAACGCTGTTGCACGCGTTCGCCTTGTTCCAGGAACTGGTAAAATCACTGTAAACAAAAAAGATGTTGAAGAGTACATCCCACACGCTGACCTTCGTTTGGTTATCAACCAACCATTCGCAGTTACTTCAACTGTTGGTCAATACGACGTTTTCGTAAACGTTGATGGTGGTGGCTACGCTGGTCAATCAGGCGCTATCCGTCACGGTATCGCTCGTGCCCTTCTTCAAGTAGACCCAGACTTCCGCGATTCATTGAAACGCGCAGGCCTTCTTACTCGTGATGCCCGTATGGTAGAACGTAAGAAACCAGGCTTGAAAAAAGCTCGTAAAGCATCACAATTTAGTAAACGTTAAAACTTATTTAAACTTATTGAAAGCATTTCGTATCAAAAATACGGGATGCTTTTTCTGTTCACCCCAAATTTTTGTAACTAGGTGATACTTGAAATTAATACAAATTTGGTTGTTTTTGATAAATCTAAGCAACACTACATGATGAAGTGAAAGGGGATGAATCTTTGATAGTATTCACTTATTGTGAAATATGATATATTTATTAATTAGATGGATGAATACTTCTAGAGTTAAATATAGTATAATAGGGACATACTTTTTGGTTTATTTTTGTTTGTAGTCGGATTATGAAAGAATATCCAATATTATGCGATAAGATAGAATGTTACAAAAAAGAAAGGGGATGCAATCCGATGAAGAAAGACAGATTAATTGTATTGACAGATGCTGTTCTAGCAATTATTATGACCATCTTGGTTTTAGAGTTAGAAAAACCAACAACACCAAGTCTTGAAGCTTTTTGGGATTTACGGCAAAATTTCTTTGCTTGTTTTCTTTCCTTTTTCTGGTTGGGATCGTTATGGATGGCACTAAACACATTATGGGAAAAGGTTGAGAAAATTTCCTCAGAAATTATTTGGTGGAATTTGTTTCTACTCTTGGAGCGGCAGGAGTTCTCTTTGGAGAATTTCATGCCATCCAAGATACCAGTCTGAATGATGTGGTGGACCGGATCTATATAAATGTCAAGGATTTACCGTTTCAGTCCTTGGGAGCTTTAGCTAATATCCTGTCTGATATTAAGAAGGGACTGATTCAAGACAGTCATATCTGGTCTTTCTTCCAGTCATTTTTCAAACAATATCAGTTGATAATCAGCTTAAATCAGATCTATCAGTTTGTCTATCTTTCTCTGATGGAGATCATGTCCTATCTTCACTTTGATTATTGGAAAAAAACGGCTCGGTCAGGAGCTAGTATGAATAAGGAGAACAAATGAAACGTTTAAAAATGTTATGGCATATTATGCAGGTTACGGGTTTTACTCGGTTTGCTCTGAGTTTTGTGACCTTTGTTTTTGGGTCAGGAGGCGTGCTTTTCCTAGTTGAACCTGCTATCACAAATTACGGAGACGGTCTTTGGTATGCTTTTGTGACTTCGACGACTGTCGGCTACGGGGATCTCCTAGCTGTGACCTTGATTGGAAGGATTACCAGTGTCTTCTTGACGATTTATGGGCTCATATTTTTTGGCTGTTTATCAGCTGTTATTTTTAATTATTATACCAATTTAAATAAGGAAAGAGGAGAGGACAAATGACTGCCAATTATTCAACACGGGAATACCGTGAGAAATTATACGATGACCTTCATGTTCGATTGAGAGATACAGCGATTTTGATGTGTGCAATTTTTATTGCCTCTATCGGACTAAATATGAATTCAACAGCTGTCATTATAGGAGCCATGTTGATTTCACCTCTCATGACACCGATTGTTGGACTGGGATTCGGTTTAGCTATTTTTGATACGCGTTTAATCAAGCAATCTCTAGAGGTTTTATTGACTCAAGTGTTGGTCAGTTTGCTTGTCTCGACTCTGTATTTCTGGATTTCTCCCTTGTCTTATGCAAGTAGCGAGTTGATTGCACGAACCTCTCCAACCATTTGGGATGTCCTCATTGCTATTGCTGGTGGGATTGCTGGTGTGATCGGTTCAAGGAAAAAAGAAGCAAACAATATCGTGCCAGGAGTAGCCATTGCTACAGCTCTGATGCCGCCTATCTGTACTGCTGGCTATGGTTTAGCTAATGGGAATGTACGATTTTTATTGGGGGCTCTCTATCTTTTCTTGATCAACTGTGTCTTTATCATGCTAGCCAACATTGTTGGAACAAGAATTTTGATGAGAAAATCTCCTTTAACTTCATTTAAAGAGCTGAGCATTAAAATGAGAATTGGCTTGATATCTTTGATTGTATTGTTGATTCTTCCAGCTAGCTATTCGGCAGTTACTCTGACAATAGAACAAGCGCGCAAAGAAGGGATCAAACAGTTTGTAGGAAAAGAGTTCGCCAATTATACGGTTATTAATCAAGTCTACAAGTCAAGTAACAATGAATTGGTCTTGACGGTTGTTGGAGATCCGATTTCAGAAGAAGAATTAGAAACACTCCACCAAAAACAAGCCTCTTACGGTATTCAATCTGTTCAATTGAAAGTGAATCAAGTTCAGAACTCGCCAACATTAGATAGTGAAGCGACCAAGGAATTTTATGAAAACATTGACAAGTATATTGATCAAAAACTCTCTGAAAAAGATTCACAAAACGATCTCGTAAAAGAAAATGAAGCAGACAAGGATTGAGGACAATGAACTGAATCGGTTTTTACGCCGTGTTTTTCTTGTATCTTCCTCTTTCTTACTTATAGCAGGTTGTTTTTGCTTGAATAAGAAATAAATTAGAAGTTCTATCATCTAAGAAAAATGATGAACAAAAAATCATTTAACTAATGGTGTGAACGTTTAGTGTTTATCAGCTCCATTCTCTGTAATTTTGGGGGTAAAATCCACACCATTCGGATAAAATTAGTTGAATTTGATTGGAAAAAAGCTTTTATAAAAGCGGAGAAAAGTCTTGATATTACGCTGTTTTTAGTCCAACTGAAATTCATACTTTCCAAACCAGGCTTGAAAAAGGCCCGTAAAGCATCACAATTTAGTAAACGTTAATTCGTTACTGGACAGCAGAATACAAACGAAAACACTTTGCATCTTGCAAGGTGTTTTTTTCTATGAGAACTGGCGGTGCGCAATTAGGATAGCTCTAGCGACTTTAGTCGCATAGAGATATGCTATGCACAGTTGCCTCAAGAAAACAATGCTTCTTGGTCCACCCTGTTAGACAAGCTTCAAAACCAAGGAATCCAACAGATTTCTCTTGTAGTTACAGATGGCTTTAAGGGGCTTGAGCAGATTATCAGTCAGGCTCACCCATTAGCTAAACAACAATGTTGCTTAATTCATATTAGTCGAAATCTAGCTAGTAAAGTGAAACGAGCAGATAGAGCGGTTATTCTGGGGCAATTTATAATGATTTATCGTGCTGAAAATTTAGAAATGGCAGGACAAGCTTTAGAGGACTTTCTCGCCGAATGGAAACCAAAGTATAGGAAAGTCATGGAAAGTCTGGAGAAGACGGATAATCTTTTAACTTTTTATCAGTTTCCCTACCAGATTTGGCACAGCATGTATTCGACAAACCTCATTGAGTCTCTTAACAAAGAAATCAAACATCAAACGAAAAAGAAGGTTCTTTTTCCTAATGAGGAGGCTCTGGAACGTTACTTAGTTACGTTGTTTGAAGATTATAATTTCAAGCAAAGTCAACGAATCCATAAAGGGTTTGGTCAATGTTCTGATACACTTGAAAGCTTATTTAATTAACACTCCGTAACTCTACTTAAGTGTTTACACATAATTATTGACAGTATCAAAAAATAAAGTATATTGTTTTCATCATAATATAATTAAATATCAGTATAGAGAATTTTATCTATATATCAGATATCAGCAATTGCTTTTGCTGTCATTTTTCGCTACAATAGTTACAAGGAGGAAATAAACATGTTAAAAGAAGTATTAAACGTCGTAAAAGTTGCGAAAAAATCATCTCTCTTCTTAGGAGGGGTAGCATTTGGGACGCTTGGCTTGAAAGTCTTAGCAAGTAAAGAAGCTAAGAAAGGCTATTCTAAGGCCTTGGCTAAAGCTTACAAATTGAAAGATGGACTGGATGCATCTGTTTCTGTTGTAAAACAACACGGTGATGATGTTTTACAAGACGCTAAATATTTATACGAACAGGAAAAGAAAGAAGAACAATTAGATAGCCTGACAGGTGAATAATATGTCTTTTAAAGTGCTACACAGAGGATATCAACATATCCGATTATCGTCCTCGTTTTCACTGACCTTGGATATTCAAGATTATCTTCGTTCCTTGGCTAAAGATGAAAAAGGGATCGACTCTATTCAGTTTTATATGGATCAGCAGCACTTTACTCTACGTATGAAAGAAGGCTTCTCTGTATTAGAAAATGCAGAGGCCTTTTTAAAAAAAATTGACAAGGGGAAAGTTTCGGACTTGATGACTCTTCCCATTCGTAGAGAAGAGAGTGCTTATTCAATTGTATCGGGTGCAGCGATTAAGCGTTTGCTGTTTCGAAGTTTTGTACCCTACCCTATTCGTTATATTTGGACTTGTTATCAGGCTTTGGGTTATGTCAAAGAAGCCTATCAAACTTTAGCGCGCAAGGAACTAACCATGGAGGTCTTGGACTGTTCGGCCATTTTGTTGTCCTTGTTTATGAACCAATCCAAGACAGCTAGCAACATCATGTTTATGCTTGATTTGGGTAATCATCTGGATCAGTGGTCTTTAAAAAAAACAGCAACAGATTTGGAACAAAGCCTTCTTGCTAAAGAAAGTGATGTTTTCTTAGTGCGGGGAGACATGGTCATCAGCATCAAGAGTTCTGATGTTCAAGTAGGTGATGTATTAGTTGTCTCCCAAGGTAATGAAATCTTGTTTGACGGCCAAGTGGTTTCAGGATTAGGCATGGTCAATGAGAGTTCCTTGACTGGAGAGAGCTTCCCTGTTGAAAAGAAAGAGGGAGATTCTGTATGTGCGAATACTGTTTTGGAAACAGGAGAGTTAAGAATTCGTGTGACTGATAATCAGATAAACAGTCGTATTTTGCAACTCATCAATCTGATGAAAAAATCTGAAGAGAGTAAGAAGACAAAACAACGTCATTTTATTAGGATGGCAGACAAGGTTGTAAAATATAACTTCTTAGGTGCTGGTTTGACTTATCTGTTAACAGGTTCGTTTTCAAAAGCCATTTCCTTTTTATTGGTGGATTTTTCATGTGCTCTAAAAATATCCACACCTGTAGCCTACCTTACGGCCATAAAGGAAGGTCTAAATCGAGAAATGGTTATTAAAGATGGTGATGTATTAGAAAAATATCTGGAAGTGGATACTTTCTTGTTTGATAAAACGGGTACCATCACGACGAGTTATCCTTTGGTTGAAAAGGTTCTTCCTTTCGGAGATTATACTGAGAAAGATATTTTAAGAATAAGTGCATGTTTGGAGGAACATATCTATCATCCTATTGCCAATGCAATTGTTAAACAAGCTGAAATTGAAGGCATTGAACACGAAGAAATGCATGGCAAGCTTCAGTATGTTGCAAGCAAAGGGATTAAATCGCAAATTGATGGTCAATCGGTTGTCATTGGAAATTATGTACTAATGCAAGACGAACAGGTAAGAATTAGTTCTGAGCAGCTGGCCTTGATTGAGCAATATAAGACTCATTACAATTTATTGTTTTTGGCTTATAAGAAAGAATTAATTGGGATGTTTTGTATCCACACTCCCTTGAGAAGCGAGGCGAAAGTTGCATTGAAAAAGCTAAAGCGCCAAGGGAAAAAACTGATTCTGGCAACTGGTGATACGTTGGCTAGAACAGAAGAGTTGGTTAAAGATCTGCCATTTGACAACGTTTATACTGATTTAAAACCAGATGGTAAGTTTCAGTTGGTTCAGGAATTACAGAAAGCTGGCCGAACTATTTTGATGGTTGGAGACGGGTTAAACGACTCTGCTGCCTTGACGCTTGCAGATATTGGGGTTGTGATGAATGAAAGTGCTGATATTTCTAAGCAGATGAGTGATATTTTATTATTAGATAATCGTTTAGATTTCTTCGAGGAATTGAATTCTTTATCTGAATCGTTGCAGAAATTAATTCAAAGAAATATTCAAGAAACAGTTGTAATAAATGGAAGTTTAATTGGATTTGGGTTGTTAAATTGGTTAAGCCCATCTAATCTTTCGATATTGCACAATCTGACTACTTTAAGAATCGTCCTTCGTAGTCTTTCTATTAAAAGTAGGTAAGAGACCGAGAAGCTGAGGTTATAAAAACTAAAAGGAGTTGTCTCATTTGAGAATAACGGTTCTTTGTCAACTGTAGTGGGTTGGTGGAAAATTATACCCTGGAGAGGACCAAATTGGTTCTCTCCTTTTAAATATTGAAAAAACCATTGGCAGTGGACATACTTTAAGACTATATATTTCTGAAACTAGTTTCACAATACAAATATTGACATGCAATTATTAATTGGTGGATTTTAAGTTGACATCTACAAAGGTTAATGTTAGAATACATTCAAAAATATATTTGAATGAGGTGTTTTATGATTCAAAATATTGTTACTTCAATAATCCTGTATTCTGGGACAGCCGTAGACTTACTTATTATCCTAATGTTATTTTTTGCCAAAAGAAAAAGCAGAAAGGACATCATTAACATCTATTTAGGACAATTTCTAGGCTCTGTTAGTCTAATATTCCTAAGTTTGCTTTTTGCATTTGTCTTAAATTATATTCCTAGTAAAGAGATTTTAGGTTTACTCGGTTTGATTCCAATTTTCCTAGGCCTCAAAGTTTTGCTTTTAGGAGATTCTGATGGAGAAGCTATTGCAAAAGATGGTTTGCGAAAAGACAATAAAAACCTGATTTTTCTAGTCGCTATGATTACTTTTGCAAGTTGTGGCGCTGACAATATTGGTGTCTTTGTCCCATATTTTACCACCTTAAATTTAGCGAATTTGATAGTGACTTTACTTACTTTTCTAGTCATGATTTATCTCTTGGTTTTTTCTGCCCAAAAATTAGCACAAGTCCCTTCTGTTGGAGAAACTTTGGAAAAATATAGCAGATGGTTTATTGCCGTTGTCTATTTAGGATTGGGGATGTATATCCTGATTGAAAACAACAGCTTTGACATGCTATGGGCTGTGTTAGGCTAGGAGAAAAAATTATGAAAAAAGATAGTATCTGTCAAGTGGATGTTATAAATCAACAAAATGTTACAACCGCAACGAACTACCTTGAAAAGGAAAAAGTCCAAAAATCACTTCGCATTTTATCAAAATTTACCGATAATAAACAGATAAATATCATCTTTTATCTCCTTGCCGTCGAAGAACTCTGTGTCTGCGATATAGCCTGTTTATTAAATCTCAGTATGGCATCTGCCTCCCACCATCTTCGTAAACTAGCCAATCAAAACATCTTGGACACTAGAAGAGAGGGGAAAATTATATATTATTTTATAAAGGATGAGGAAATCAAAGACTTTTTTAATCAACTAGGATAACAACTATTTTTACTACTTTACCATGATTATAGGGAGATTATATATGAAATTTTTTGATGAAAATTACTCACAAGAAATACCTACTCGTATCAAATGTTTAAGAAAAAAGTATAATTTAAAGCAAAGCGACCTAGGTAATGCAGGTCAAGTTAGCCAAGTTGAAAAGGAAGAAATCTGAAAGAAAATGTATCTTTGATAGTAGTCATTTATTGTGAAATATGATATATTTATTGATTAGATGGATGAATATTTCTAAAGTTAAATAAAATATGACCGATACATGCTTTTTGGTCTATCTTGTTTGTACTCAAAGTATTCAATGAATATCCAATATTTAAAATTAATAAATATTATACAATGAGATAGAATGCTACAAAATGAAAGGCGATGTAATCCGATGAAGAAAGATAGATTAATTGCATTGACAGATGCTGTTCTAGCAATTATTATGACCATTTTGATTTTAGAGTTAGAAAAACCAACGACACCAAGTCTTCAAGCTTTTTGGGATTTACGGCAAAATTTCTTTGCTTATTTTCTTTCCTTTTTCTGGTTGGGATCGTTATGGATGGCACTAAATACATTGTGGGAAAAGGTTGAGAAAATTTCTCAACAAATTGTTTGGTGGAATTTGTTTCTTTTATTTTTTGTTTCATTTATGCCCTATGCTACTGGAATAGTTAGTAGTCATTTCATGAATCATACGGCACAGCTCTTTTATGGACTGATCGTTATTGTTTCAACGGTAGCAAACTGGTTTTTACATAAAGTAATTGATAAACCCAATATAGATCAGAAAGAATTACTTGAAGCTACCGCACAATATAGAAAGTTATTGATACCTGACCTAATAATTAAAGGAGTGGGATTGATTCTATCCTTAATTCTCTATCCTCCGATTATGATGTATAGTGTTTTAATTGCGGCATTTTACATCATAACTTTAAAAACACTATCTGAAAAAAGAGTGAATAACTAGAAAACGGTGACCAAAGTTAGGTGTATTATTTTAATGCTTACAGACCTAAACTATTCCCCTATTTATAATTTATTGATTCATATTTTATGAAATTAAAAAGTAGATATCGTTCTGAAAATCCTTGATATTACGCTGTTTTTAGTCCAACGGAAACCCATACTTTCCAAACCAGGCTTGAAAAGTCTCGTAAAGCATCACAGTTCTCAAAACATTAAGAAATGGCTACAATACAGCATTTACAACACTTCATGGTTCACACCATGGGGTGTTTTTTGACGTTTTTTAACAAAATTCACACCACTTTTCACACCAAATTCAGGCTCTTTTCTACCATTTGTTAAGTCTATCAAGGCTTTAAGTAAAAAAAGAGTTAAGACAGTAGCTATTCTGAGGTTACTGTCTTATTTTTAACACTTTTTGATCCATAAAAGGGAATGCTAAAAAACACCTCATCTGGCATTTTTGTCAACTGTAGTGGGTTACCAAAAAGTCATACTCTGGAGAGGACAAGATTTGTTCTCTCCTTATAAACAATCGCTTCATTTTGAAAATCAGGAAAGCCTTGTTTACGGATCTAGTAAAGCAAATAATAGCCAAGAAGGCAATGCAATGTTTGGTAGCTTCTTCTTAATCGGTATCTTCCTATCCATTATCTTTATGGTCGGTACTGTATTAGTCATCTACTACAAACAAATCTCTGAAAGATATGAAGATCGCGAACGCTTTGTAATTTTGCAAAAGGTTGGTTTGGATCAAAAGCAGATCAAGCAAACTATTAACAAGCAAATCTTGACCGTTTTCTTTCTTCCTGCAATCTTTGCCTTCCTCCATCTGGCCTTTGCTTATCATATGTTGAGCTTGATTCTAAAGGTCATTGGAGTAGTCGATGCGACCATGATGTTGACGATAACCTTATCAATCTGTGGAATCTTTGCACTCATCTATGTTTTAATCTTTATGATTACTTCAAGAAGTTATCGTAAGATTGTTCAAATGTAAAAAATAATAATGCAATAGAGCGCCTAGAATATAAACATATAAAAATAAAGGAGATAATATGAAATCTGAAAGTTATTTTGACGGAGGAATCCTAGATTATATTGGATACTCTGTCTTAGTAGCCATAATTTGCGGGCTTACCTTGGGGATCGCAACACCTTGGGCGGTTTGCATGATGCAAAATTGGAAAACCAAACACACAGTAGTGGATGGGCAACGTCTATACTTTGACGGGAATGGAGCACAACTGTTCGGTAACTGGATCAAGTAGTTTCTTCTAACCATCATCATGTTTGGAATCTATGGCTTCTGGTTGAACATAAAAATGGAGCAATGGATTGTCAAACACACTCATCATGTTTAAAGATTAAAACGGCATCTTCTTTCAGAGGAGATAACGTTTTTTCATCTTCGGATAAGGAAACAAAAATTACTTCCTTTCTCTATCTTTTAGATTAATTGATTTCTTCAGAGAAAGACTGTAAAATTTTTGATATAATGTTAAGGATGGATTGATGGATATTTAAAGGATAATTTTCAAAAGAATGACAGGTGAGCATTAAAAATATGTAAGATTGGACAGAAGTCTCTCTACCATCATCCAGGCAGAAAAAATTATATGAAATAAAAGGAGTAACCAATGACCAGAAACTATTCAACACGGGAATACCGTGAAAAATTATACGATGATCTTCATGTTAGATCGAGAGATATAGCGATTTTGATGTGTGCAATTTTTATTGCCTCTATCGGACTAAATATGAATTCAACAGCTGTTATTATAGGGGCCATGTTAATTTCACCTCTCATGACACCGATTGTTGGACTAGGATTAGGTTTAGCTATTTTTGACACTCGTTTAGTTAAGCAAGCTCTAGGGGTTTTACTTACTCAAGTATTGGTCAGTTTACTTGTATCGACTCTGTATTTCTGGATTACTCCCTTATCTTATGCAAGTAGCGAGTTGATTGCACGAACTTCTCCAACGATTTGGGATGTCCTCATTGCTATTGCCGGTGGGATTGCTGGTGTGATCGGTTCAAGGAAAAAAGAAGCAAACAATATTGTGCCAGGAGTAGCCATTGCTACAGCTCTGATGCCACCTATCTGCACTGCCGGCTATGGTTTAGCTAATGGAAATGTACGATTTTTATTTGGGGCTCTCTATCTTTTCTTGATTAACTGTGTCTTTATCATGCTAATCAACATTGTTGGAACAAGAATTATGATGAGAAAATCTCCCTTAAGTTCATTTAAAGAGCTAAATATTAAAATGAGAATTGGGTTGATCTCCTTGATTGTATTATTGGTTGTTCCAGCCGGTTATTCGGCGGTTACTCTGACTATAGAACAAGCGCGAAAAGAAGGTGTCAAACAGTTTGTAGGAAAAGAGTTTGCCAATTATACGGTCATCAATCAAGTCTACAAGTCAAGGGACAATGAATTGGTCTTGACAATTGTTGGTGACCCGATTTCAGAAGAAGAATTAGAAATAATTCACCAAAAACAAGCCTCTTACGGTATTCAATCTGTTCAATTGAAAGTCAATCAAGTCCATAATTCGACAAAATTAGATAGTGAAGCGACCAAGGAATTTTATGAAACCATTGACAAGTATATCGATCAAAAACTCTCTGAAAAGGATTCGCAAAAAGATCTCGTAAAAGAAAATGAAGCAGACAAGGATTGAGGACGATGAACTGAATAGGTTTTTATGCCGTGTTTTTCTTGTTTGTTATTCTTTCTTACCTATAACAAAATAAAATTGATGAATACGAGGTTTTTCTTTAGATGAAAGAAAGTACATAGAAGAAAGGGATAGTGTAAATGAGTAAAGTATTTTACTGCAAATTCAATTTATAAAAACAACCAGAAAGAAAATATTAATTTTGCGGTTTTCTTTCTGGTTGTTTTCTGATAACGGAGGTTTGCTCAAATGCTATAAGAAATAAATTAGGAGATCTATCATCTAAAAAATGTATGTAACAAAAAATAATTTAACTAATGGTGTGAACTTTTTGGTAAAATCTAGCTCAATTCGTGTATTTTTAGGGTAAAATTCACACCATTCAACTGAAATTTATTCAAATTAGATGAAATTCTGTTTTCTGTAAATGTGGGAAAACATTGATTTTAAGCGGATATTGAAACTTATTCAAATAAAAGTGTTTCCAACCAGGTCTTAAGAAAGCTCGTAAAGCTAGCCAGTTCTCAAAACGTTAATCAATACGATTATATCAACGTTTCAAAGCACCTCATGGGTGCTTTTTTCGTGTTTTTTTGAAAAGTTTACCTCAAAGTTTACCTTATTTTCACCTTAATCTTGAATATTATTTTGTTAATGGTCTTTTGTGTTATAATGTAAAAACGATATGACAAACAAAAGTATTTGTTTAAATTCTATAAATGTTATTTTGCGTAAAGATAAGAAAATTTGAATGTAGATAATGGTGGGAGATGGTTGGAAATGATAAGTTTAGAGTTGCTGTCTGAAGAAAATAGTATAGATGTATATGCTTTTGAAAAAGAAAATCGGGAATATTTTGAGCGGAATTTACCTCCCAGACCAGCTAACTATTTTGATTCAGAAGGTTTTAAAGAAATTACAAGGGAATTGTTAACGGAACAAGAAAATCATGATGTCTACATGCATCTTATTAGAGATTCGCAAGGCAGGATGGTCGGAAGAATCAATTTAAGTGTTTTAGGGAGCGATAGAAAAACAGCAGAACTTGGATATAGGATTGGAGAAAATGTTACTAATTTAGGCTATGCAAGCGAAGCGGTTAAGCTCGTTTTAGAAAAAGCCTTTATTACTTATGGTTTCAATAGAATCATTGCAGGAACAGCAACGGATAATCTGGCCTCCCAGAGAGTGCTTTTAAAAAATGGTTTCATCTTTAGTAGAATGATAGAAAATGACTTACACATTCATAATGAGTGGGTTCATACAGCAGTATTTGAGATAACGAATCGATAACATCATCATTCCCGGTTTACTGACAGGATAGATGGAGTTATCAACCTTTGCAGACATTCAAGAATTTTCATCAACTGTTTGATTAGCGAATCAGCTGTAATTACATATGCTTTTGTTACCTGTTTATCACTATGAGTTAAGGCTCCAGAAACAGGCTGTAGTGAAACTCCAGCTTGTTTTGTTAACCTGGCTCCTGTGTATCTTAGTTTGACATTCATGAGATAGTTTTATTCTCTTCTGAAAAATCAATGCCTTAGCAATATAGAAAAACACCCTTATCCATAGTTTTACTAAAAGCATTGGATAAGAGTGTTTTTTATAAGAACGACAGATGATGATTATTCTTCGTCTTTTTTGATAATGTTTTTAACGCCTTCGATAGCACCTTCAACAGCGCCTTTTGCGTCTTCAGCAACTTCTTTCGCTTTTGAAGCTAGTTTTTCAGCAGTGCCTTCTGCTTGAGTTTTTGTATCGCCAGTAAGTTTTCCCAATCCTTCTTTGAGAGAACCTTTAGCTTGGTTGAATTTTTCTTCGATTGACATGGAAATTTCCTCCCTTTATTAAATGTATTATCTAAGTTGGATGCGGTTTGATACTCATTCAAGCGAGATAATACATACAAGTATAGACTCTTTACTAAGAAAAAGCAAATAACTGCTACGAAATGACAAATAATTTTTAATAAGTCACGACATTAATTTCGCCTTTGTCATATTCTGCAATGAAGATATCGGAGACATTTTCAAAGCCTTCTTTTTGTAATTCGGTCATCAACCATTCTTCTGACTTGCCGATAGTTTCTAAGATTTCAAGTTGGACAACTCCATCGGTAATGATTGGATATTTCGGATTTTCGTCGCCAATTCTTACGATAATCAATTGGCCATTTTGCTCGATGACAGCTCTTTTGACTTCTTTCAGTTGGAAGACTCCTTGAGAGCGTAATTTCAAAGCGATATCTGATGCGGATAGTCCTTTTGAACGGCAGGCTTCAGGATCCAGTTTACCGTTTTTGATGATAATAGTTGGCTTCCCGTCAATCAGATGTTTGATATAGGAAACATTGGTGTTTAGCCATTTTAAGAGCAAGATCAGAATGGTCCAGATGATTAGGATGACTGCATATTGAAGGATAGTAATGGAGCTATTGTAGATGACCCCGCCGATAATGCCACCGAGAACAAAGTTTTGTACTTGGTCTGTTGCGGAGCTTGGAGCTAAATTTCCCTTACCTGTCACATTGATGACAAAAACGAGGGAAACAAGTCCCAAAGCTAACTTAATTGCAATTGTAATAAAAAAACTCATTATTTTTCAACCTCCACAAGTTCAACGTCTGATTTGTACAGTTCCATTTTTTCTAATAAATAGCTATCTTGGTCGGTTCCGCTAATAGCACGGTAGAATTGTTTGCCAACCTTGATGATTGCGCCATCTGTCGTAGCTGAAGTATTGACGTAGACCTCTTCCTTCTCAACGCCTAATTCTTTTGAGACAACCTCAATAAAATGCAAGGAGCTACGGAATTGATTGTCATTTGACTGATTGTTTTGGAAATTCGTAATGCTAATCAGAACAAAGGCTACTAAGGTCAAAATAGAAATAATGGACAGTTCACGGAATTTACTTCCTCGTTTATCTTTATAGGCCTTAAAGGCGAAAAATCCCGTCACCAAAACCAAGCAGGCGGATACAATCACCATCACCCAATTCTGCTGGCTAATCTGACTCAGTACATAGTCATATGAATAGAATTTCATAAGATTCCTCACTTTTTTTGAATTCAAGCTATTATAAAACAATTCAGCACCTACATCAATAGCTTTATATAGAAAAAATAAAGTTTTCTAGAACTTGTTTGAAATATGGAAGCTGTATATTCCTAAGTAGAATATTTCACTTCATCCGAGTTTCAAAATTGCAATAGAACTTGACAAAATCATTCAGAGTGCTAGAATAGGAGACAGGTAGAGGCCGATTTAGCTCAGTTGGTAGAGCAACGCACTCGTAACGCGTAGGTCACAGGTTCGAACCCTGCAATCGGCAGAAAGAAAACCAGCACCTTTTTTATGGGGTTGCTGGTTTTGTTTATATAATTCTTATAAAGAAGTAAGAAAAGTTAGGCCACCTAATATCACGCCCGCAGCATTGGGAATAATGAGGATCCAGTCTTTTTTAGGTTCTTTTGTCCAACCGTAGATAACCCAAATCAGGCAAGAAACTGCTGCGAATAGTGGTTGGAAAGGTTGAGCTTTGGATCCTTGTAAGTTTGCGATAATTTGTGGAATATAAGCGACGAATACAAGAATTCCAATAAAAGCTCCAATAGATCCGACAAAACGATTAATTTTTTGTTTTGACATACGATACCTCCTGATCGTCCATTATATCAAAACGGAAAAAAATTGTCAAATGAGACGTAAGCCAGTATGGAGAATAAGTTTTAGTTTTTATCTAAAACTAAGCGAAAGAGCCAAGTGTAGTTTGAGAAGGAGCGTTAGAATTCTTCATACCCGATTTATCCATTGTTAGGCTGGATAGAGAGCTTATGATCATAGAAATAGTAGTAAATCAGTATTGTCGTGTTGAAAAAATAGGTAATGATCAATTTCTTTGAAGCCTTATGTTTGGAAAATTCAAGATTTTTTATTTCATTTTAATCTTTTAAAACAACCACTTACTGCTCCAAATTGACCACTTACTGAAAGTCCCTTGTTTCTTTTCAAGAAATTGTTATAATGAAGATAGAAAGAGGGGAGGAGTGCTTATGAAGGTTCGGATTGAGCTAGACGATCGTTTAGCTGATACAGAATTGGTGATTCGAGTATCGCGGATTGATGAGAGGATTCAGAAGATTCAAGATGCTTTGAATGAAGCGACTGCTCCAGCTATTCTTTTTTATAAGGAAAATAGTGAGTATTTTGTGGACTTGGCGGAGATCCTCTTTTTCGAGACCGATGGAGCCAAGATCTTTGCTCACGCACGCAATGATGCCTATGAGGTCAAGTTGAAGCTCTACGAGCTAGAGGAATTGCTGCCCCGCTATTTTTGCAGAATTTCCAAGTCAACCATTGCTAATGCTAGGGCGATTTATTCTCTAGAAAAGTCTTTCTCGGGTACCAGTTCCGTCCAGTTTTCTGAAACGCATAAAAAGGTGCATGTTTCAAGGCATTATTATCAATTACTAAAAGAAAAGTTAAGTGAAGTGAGGTAATCATCATGAAAAAAACAATTCTAGGCGTCGGTTTTTTGGTTTTAGCCGGCTGGATTTTGCTTCAGGGAAACTTTGGTATTCCTATGTTCAATTTTAATATCTGGCCTCTGCTTTTGGTCGGCATGTTTGCGTATTTTGCCTTGGAAAATTTCTTGGAGCGAGATTTTGGTGCTGCTCTGATCATGACGATTATTGCTCTGGTAATTGCTAATTCTGTCTATCACTTCTTGGCAATCTCTACAGGCACCTTGGTAATGGGTGGTGTTTTGGCCTGCATTGGGCTTAACATGATTTTTAAACCGAGAAGGATCTGGGGCGTTCGTTGTTTGTCTAGAAAGGGCTTGTCTACAACGGAAGGAGAGATTTCTTTTGGCAGCGGCACTCGCTATATCAATTCGGAGAATTTCGTCCATGATAAAGTAGAATGTGTTTTTGGTAGTGCGACCGTATATTTTGATAATGCCAGAATTTTAGGTGATTCTGCTAGTTTTGATGTGGAAGTAGCCTTCAGTAGTGCGACGCTTTATATCCCAAGTAACTGGCAAGTAGAGCTAAATGTGGACAATGCTTTCGGTACAGTGGTCAATCCGCATAATGTCAATGAGAAAGACAAGACTTTATATGTGCGCGGCAATGTTGCCTTTGGCTCTTTGAAGATTGTTTACATCTAAGAAAACGGATTATTGATTAGAAATTGTAAAGTTTGGGAAAATGTACTTGCCAAACGCCAAGTTTTTTGATAATATAGTACGGTATGTGGTGCTAGCACATCCGTAATATTAGATCTAATAGGAGGAAACACACTAATGGCTAAAGTATGTTACTTTACAGGTCGTAAGACTGTATCTGGAAACAACCGCTCTCACGCGATGAACCAAACAAAACGCGCTGTTAAACCAAATCTTCAAAAAGTTACTGTTTTGATCGACGGAAAACCTAAAAAAGTTTGGGCTTCAGCTCGCGCGCTTAAGTCAGGTAAAGTTGAACGCGTTTAATACATGAAAGGGATTGGAAAGATTTATTCCTTCCCTTTTTTGTTGTTGAATTTTCAGACTAGACAGTTTATTTCTGCCCTTCCTCTTTTACACCCTGTCTAAAATATGGTAAAATAAACTATAAAATACTTTTGAGGTACAAATGATGACTGTAAAAATCAATACAAAAGATGGTCAAATTGAACTGACTGATGATGTCATTGCAACCATTGTTGGCGGCGCAGCAACCGAAATTTTTGGTGTGGTTGGAATGGCCAGCAAAAATGCAATTAAAGACAACTTTCAAGCTCTTTTGGGTAAAGAAAACTATGCCAAGGGTGTGGTAGTAAAAACGTCTGAGGATGGTGGTATTGCAGTTGATGTTTATACCGTTTTGAGCTACGGCATTAAAATCAGTGAAGTTTCCAAGAATATCCAAGAACGCGTTAAGTTTAGTTTGGAAAATCAACTTGGGATCACTGCCCATACAGTGAATGTCTATATCCAAAATATTAAAGTTGTAGGAGAATAATCGTGTCAAATATTACTACTAGTTTATTTCAAGAAATGGTGCAGGCGGCATCAACTCGTTTAAATAAACAGGCTGAATATGTCAATTCTTTAAATGTTTTCCCAGTTCCAGATGGTGATACAGGAACCAATATGGGCATGACCATTGAAAATGGTGCCAAAGAAGTCGCTGATAAGTCAGCTTCAACAGTTGGCGAAGTGGCAGCTATCTTTGCTAAGGGACTCTTGATGGGTGCGCGTGGGAACTCTGGTGTTATCACGTCTCAGCTCTTCCGTGGTTTTTCACAAAGCGTAAAAGGAAAAGATGAGCTTGACGGACAAGCTTTGGCTCTTGCCTTCCAGTCTGGTGTAGAAGTAGCCTATAAGGCTGTTATGAAGCCAGTTGAGGGAACAATTTTGACCGTTTCTCGTGGTGCGGCCATCGGTGCTAAAAAGAAAGCTGAAGCGACAAATGATGCTGTCGAAGTTATGAAAGCGGCTCTTGAAGGAGCAAAGGCTGCCCTTGCTAAAACGCCAGATATGTTACCAGTTCTCAAAGAAGTTGGCGTTGTGGACTCTGGTGGTCAAGGTTTGGTCTTTATCTATGAAGGCTTCCTTTCTGCCCTGACTGGTGAATATATCGCATCAGAAGATTTCCAAGCGACTCCGGCTACGATGACTGAGATGATCAATGCTGAACACCACAAATCTGTAGCAGGCCATGTGGCGACAGAAGACATCACTTTTGGTTATTGTACAGAAATCATGGTGGCTTTGAAGCAAGGACCAACCTATGTCAAGGACTTTGACTATGATGAATTCCGTAATTATTTGAATGAGCTTGGGGATTCCTTGCTGGTAGTTAATGATGATGAAATCGTGAAAGTGCACGTTCATACAGAAGATCCAGGTCTTGTTATGCAAGAAGGACTGAAGTATGGTAGCCTTGTCAAGGTAAAAGTGGACAACATGCGTAACCAGCACGAAGCCCAGCTTGAGAAGGAAGAAAAAGCTACCAAGCCAGCTGAAGAAAAAGAATACGCTATTATCGCAGTTGTAGCTGGTGACGGTCTTGCTGAAATCTTCAAAGCTCAGGGTGTGGACTATATCATTTCTGGTGGTCAGACTATGAACCCTTCTACAGAGGACTTTATCAAGGCTGTTGACCAGGTGAATGCGCGCAATATCATTTTCCTGCCAAACAATAAAAATATCTTCATGGCGGCTCAATCTGCAGCAGAAGTGCTTGAGCAACCAACGACAGTGATTGAAACACGCACGCTTCCTCAAGGTTTGACAAGCCTTTTGGCCTTTGATAGTGGAAAAACAATCGAAGAGAACCATGAGAGAATGACAGCGGCCTTGAGCGATGTGGTTAGTGGTAGTGTTACGACAGCGGTTCGTGATACGACCATTGATGGTCTCGAAATCCATGAAAATGATAACTTGGGTATGGTTGATGGCAAAATCCTGGTGTCAAATCCAGATATGTTAACAACTTTAAAAGCAACCTTTGCGAAGATGTTGGATGAAGACAGTGAGATTGTTTCCATCTATATCGGTGAAGATGGTGACGAGGAATTGGCAAATGGCCTGGCTCAAGATCTGATGGAAGAATATGAAGATCTAGAAGTTGAGATCCACCAAGGAAATCAGCCAGTGTATCCATATATTTTCAGTGTAGAATAATTTATTTGGGAGTGGGACAGAAATCGGTCATTCGTTAGAATTCGATTTCGTCGTCCCACCTCCGCACAGTTGAGTAGGGCTGTAAAAGTTGATGAAATCAGCGTAGTAGAGCCCGCTCAACCACTGCGTCTTTGCTCGACAATTCAAAGACAATTGAGAGGCTAGGACTTTTGCACCAGCCTCTTTAATTTTTTTATATGTAAGATTTAGACAAGATAGTGGTATTATGGTATACTGGAAAAAAATAAAAAGAAAAGGTGTGCTATGAAAAAGTTATTTATTCTAATTATTTCTGCTTCTGTGTTATTGACAGGTTGCGTATTTCCAAAATCTGGCAAGCATCGTCCGAAAGTTCCAGCTGAATCAAAGGTTGCTAAAACAAGTTCTAGCTCGAGCTCAAGTGACTCCTCTACGAGTGCTTCTTCTGAAAGTACAGCTATTGTCTCTAAAACCTTGGTCGGAGACCTCAAAGGCATCCATCATCGTGATACGGTGACCTATCGAGGAGACAAACTCTTGAAGCTTCGAATGGAGCTGTTGAGTAATTTGCCAGAAGAAGCCAGTGGTGCTGCAGCTACTATGAGCCCAGAGGAAATGACCGCTATCATTCGAGAAGGAATGGAATCGGAACCAAACTACGTGGAAGCTAGGAATATGGAAGGAGTGACGATTGAATACTCCGTAACAGCTGATAAGAAACTACAGGCCATAGTTGATCTGGATTTTGAGAAAATGGATATAGCGAAAGTAGCAAGCCTATCTTTCTTTAAAGACTTGGGACTTAATGACATAAAAGACGCCTCTCCTTCAATGTTTATTTTAGGTATGAAATTAGGCGGCTTGAAAGAAGAATAAGAGTGTATAAAGGCGAGTTATCTCGTCTTTTTTTGCTGCCTAGAAACCATGACATTTGTCATATAGTCTAATGACAAAATCATCTAGTCGGAAGATGCAGGAAGTTTTATAATACAAGTAAGAAATGAAGAAATAGGGAGTAGTTATATGAAAATATGGTTGATAAAAGTAGCAGTCTTGAGTCTTGTTGGGATGATATTTTATCAGTTGGCAGGAATGAGCGGAGCAAGTCTTTACCGCTTTCCTTGGGAGATTTTTGCTAGCTTGGGAATGGCTAGCTATGTCCTAAAGGAAGTGGCTAAGTTAAGCAAAAGGGGAAAGTAGAAATGAAAAAGCACTTGACCCTCTTATTCATTGGAGTTGCAATGGGTGTATGGTGTTTTCAGATGATACCGGGTTTTCTGTTGGAATTTCTACCCCGGCAATTTTATATAGGAGTAGGGGGAGTGATTCTAGTTGTCTTTGTCATCTGGCCGCTCATCTATGATTTTATTAAGGAGGAAGATCATGAAATTGATTGAAGTGAAAAAGCTATCTAAAAGCATTCGGGGGAAAGAGATTTTGCGCCACATTTCCTTTGACATTGAAGAAGGGGATTGTGTGGCTCTAATTGGCCCCAACGGAGCTGGCAAAACAACTCTGATGGACTGTCTCCTAGGCGATAAATTCCTGACTTCTGGTCAAGCACTAGTTCAGGGGCTAAAGCCAACGGATAATCGTTTAAAAGAGATGGTTGCCATTTTGCCACAGGAAAATACAGTAGTGGGAGATTTGAAAGTCAAGGAACTCCTTGCTTTCTTTCGATCCATCTATCCCAATGGCCTGTCTGAGGAGGAAATCGATGCCTTGTTGGGCTTTTCTGACAAGCAAAAGAACCAGCTGGCTTCCAAGCTCTCTGGTGGTCAAAAACGCCTCTTCTCCTTTATTTTAGCCTTGATTGGCCGTCCAAAGATTCTCTTCTTGGATGAGCCGACTTCGGCCATGGATACCTCGACCCGCCAGCATTTCTGGGAAATTGTGGATCAGCTCAAGAAGCAAGGCGTGACTATTGTCTATTCTTCCCACTACATTGAAGAAGTGGAGCATACGGCTGACAGGATTTTGGTGCTTCATAAGGGAGAGCTAATCCGCGATACCACGCCTTATGCCATGCGCAAGGAAGAGCAGGAAAAACACTTCACCCTGCCCCTTTCCTATAAAGAAGTTGTGGAAAAGATAGCTGGTGTGACAGAGATTGAAATCAAGCAAAAGGCCCTGTCCTTTGCGACCAAGGATGCCAGTCAAGTCTGGCAAATTCTGCAGGAGCATGGCTGTACGATTGAAGAAATCGAAGTCCGCAATCGCACCCTACTGGATAGTATTTTTGAGACGACACAAGAGTAAAGGAGCAGCATTATGAAAAATATGGTTAGTTTAATGAAAATGGAGTTGATTTTGATGAAGCGGCAGGCGGCTTACTACCTGCTCTCTATCGGCCTGCCCAGCGTGTTCTATCTGATCTTTTCAGGAATGATGTCAGGTTCTGATGTACCGACGCTTGCGCTCCAGACCTATCTCTTTTCTATGACAGTTTTTAGCATCATGTCCAGTGCTTTTTTCAGCATTCCCAGCACCTTGCAGTCGGACAAGACCAATAACTGGCAAAAAATGATTCAGCATTCGCCCGTTTCTATGGTAGAATATTATATATCCAAGCTTTTCAGTACTTTGCTGACCTTTCTGCTTTCCATCATCGTAGTCTTCTCTGTTGGACATTTCGTTCGTGGAGTCAATATGCCCATGATGGACTGGCTCGTGATTGCCCTAATTCTTTTGGTTGGCAGTATGGTCTTTATCGCCATGGGCGTCTTGGTTAGTCTCCTGCCCAGTGCCCAGCTCATGTCTGTTGTGGGCAATATCGTTTATATGGCTTTAGCAGTCTTGGGTGGGCTTTGGTTTCCGCTGACTATGTTTCCAGACTGGTTGCAATCTATCGGCAAGCTAACTCCGAGTTACCAGCTCATGCAGGTGGTTTCTGCCTATTTGGAACACCATGACTGGAATGTCTCTGCCATGCTAATCGTCCTAGCCTACACCATTTTCTTTAGCATTTTGGTCCTTCAGCTCAAAAAACGGATTGAGGTTAAATAATTCTATGTGGGAAAAGTTCAAAAACATACATCATATGTTTCATATTTCTCTGGTCTTTATCATCTTTCCAATAGCGGGTGTTATCAGTGGTGAATACCCGCTTTTGACTTTGCTTTGGACAGCATTGTTTATAGGGGCTTACTATACCATCCTCACAGAGAAAAAGCCTTTCTATCAGGCGCTGTCCTGGTGGATCATGCTTGCCTACATTTTTTATACTTCCATTTGGCTGAATGTGGGCTTCGTTTGGTATATTTTTTATTTATCAAATCTTCTAATTTATCATTATAAGGAAATTTCCTTTACATCTTGGCGCTTCTGGAGTTTCTTAGCTATCCAACCGGCTATTCTGGTCGGGGTGTATCTGCAAAATCAATTGAGCACTGGCTATCTGGTCTTTTTCTCGACGACTTTTCTCTTTTCGGATTTCTTGACCTTGGGTCTGCATCGCATCCAAGTCGCTGAACAGCTCAAGGAAGAAAAAAGCAAGCAGAACGCTCAGCTCAATCTCTTCCTAGCGGAAAATGAGCGCAATCGAATCGGACGGGATTTACACGATAGTCTGGGACATACCTTTGCCATGCTTAGTGTCAAGACGGAGCTGGCCCAGCAATTCCTACAAATGAAGGCTTATGAGCAGGCGGAGAAAGAGATGGAGGAAGTGCGACGGATCAGTAAGCAGGCCATGGCTGATGTTCGACGGATTGTAGACAATCTCAAGACGCGGACGCTGGATGAAGAATTAAATACAATCCGAAACATGCTGGAAATGAGCGATATTGACTTGGAGCTTCATAATCAGCTCAATGTAGCCAGTATCCCTACGGAAATGCAGTTTACAATTAGTATGATTTTATTGGAATTAGCAACCAATATTATCAAGCATGCGGAGGCCGAGAAGTCCAGAATTGATTTGTATAGTCAGGATCGAGATTTGATCTTGGAAGTTGAAGATGACGGCCGAGGCTTTAAGCAAGTGACGGGCCAAGACTTGCATTCGGTACGTGAGCGCTTGGAGGGGCTTGATGGTAGAGTGGAGGTCATCAGCAGCCAGAAGCCTACCATTATTCGCGTGCGTTTGCCGTATAGGATTAAAGGAGACGAGCGATGAAGTTATTATTAGCAGAAGATCAGAGCATGCTGCGGGATGCCCTTAGCCAGCTCTTGCAGTTGCAGCCGGATGTTGCTAGTGTTTCTCAAGCGGCAGATGGTCATGAAGCTATGGAGCTACTCAAGACCAATCCAGTCGATGTGGCCATCTTGGATGTAGAGATGCCCTATCAGACAGGGCTGGATGTTCTAGAATGGGTGAAAGAGCATCAGCCAACTGTCAAGGTCATCATTGTGACGACATTTAAGCGGCCAGGCTATTTTGAGCGAGCGGTTAAGGCGGATGTTGATGCCTATGTACTCAAGGAGCGTAGCATTGCGGATCTGATGAAAACCATTCATACTGTCTTGGCTGGACAAAAAGAATACTCGCCTGAACTTATGGAAGTGCTGATGACTCATAAAAATCCCCTCTCTCATCAGGAGCTTCTAGTCTTAGAAGCAGCAGCAACTGGGCTTTCTAATAAAGAAATTGCTGAAAAACTCTATTTATCAAATGGAACTATTCGCAACTATATGTCGACCATCCTGACTAAGCTAGCAGCAGACAATCGTACGGAAGCTGTCCGAATTGCTCAAGATCAAGGATGGATATAAGATAACTATCTCGCTACATTCGGATTTAGCGGGATTTTCTTATCTTTTTCAATCAGAATGAAAAAAAACATCCGCGATACTTGCAATTTTTTTCAAAAATGTTATCATAGTAGAAAGCTTTTTGAATTTTTAGAAAATTGTAAATAAATGAAAGGGGAAATATGGAAAGAATCCAATTAGAAACTCCTAAGTCCGGCTCGCAGCTGGTCTTGGAAACCTTGAAAAATCTTGGTGTTGATACTATTTTTGGCTATCCTGGTGGTGCAGTCTTGCCCCTCTATGATGCTATTTATAGCTTTAAAGGTATCCGCCATATTCTTGGTCGCCATGAGCAGGGGTGTGTTCATGAAGCAGAAGGCTACGCCAAGTCTACTGGGAAAATTGGTGTGGCTGTTGTAACCAGTGGTCCGGGGGCAACCAATGCCATTACTGGGATCGCCGACGCTATGAGTGACAGCGTTCCCCTTTTGGTTTTTACTGGGCAGGTAGCGACACCAGGCATTGGTAAGGATGCCTTTCAAGAAGCCGACATTGTCGGTATTACTACTCCTATCACTAAGTACAATTATCAGGTACGGGAGACGGCAGACATACCAAGAATCATTACGGAGGCTATTCATATTGCGACCACAGGTCGTCCAGGGCCAGTCGTTATTGATTTGCCAAAGGATGTCTCAGCTCTGGATACAGACTTTATCTATGACACTCAGTTGCATCTGCCAAGCTATCAACCAACAATTGAGCCTAATGAATTACAGATTAAGAAGATTCTTAAACAGCTTTCCAAGGCTAAAAAACCTGTTCTTCTTTCTGGTGGTGGTATTAGCTATGCAGGGGCAGCAGCGGAGATGGTTGCTTTTGCAGAGCGGTATCAGATTCCAGTAGTGACCTCATTGTTGGGTCAGGGAACGATTGCGACAGATCATCCTTTGTTCTTGGGTATGGGTGGTATGCATGGTTCTTTCGCGGCTAATATTGCGATGACGGAAGCAGACTTCATGATTAGCATTGGATGTCGTTTTGATGACCGTCTGACTGGTAATCCTAAAACCTTTGCTAAAAGCGCTAAGGTGGCCCACATTGATATCGATCCAGCAGAGATCGGTAAAATCATCAGCGTGGATATTCCTATTGTAGGAGATGCCAAGAAAGCTTTGCAAATGTTGCTTGAAGAAGAGCAGGTGCACAACAATACCAGCAAGTGGATAGAAAAGGTGACACGAGACAAGGAGCGGGTCCGCTCCTATGATAAGAAGGAACGAGTTGTCCAACCTCAGGCTGTTATTGAGCGCGTGGGTGAGTTGACCAAGGGCGATGCCATTGTGGTAACGGACGTCGGCCAGCACCAAATGTGGACAGCCCAGTACTATCCTTATCGCAACGAGCGTCAGCTAGTTACGTCTGGTGGTCTTGGAACCATGGGCTTTGGTGTTCCAGCAGCGATTGGAGCAAAGATTGCCAATCCAGATAAAGAAGTGGTTCTCTTCGTTGGAGACGGCGGCTACCAGATGACCAATCAAGAAATGGCCATCCTAAATATCTACAAGATTCCGATTAAGGTCATCATGCTCAATAATCATTCGCTAGGTATGGTTCGCCAGTGGCAGGAAGCCTTCTATGATGGTCGTACCTCCGAGTCAGTCTTTGACAGTTTGCCAGATTTTCAGCTGATGGCTCAGGCTTATGGTGTCAAATCCTATAAATTTGATAATCCAGAGACCATTGCTCAAGATTTGGAAGTCCTAAAGGAAGACATACCGATGTTTATCGAGGTAGATATTTCTCGCAAGGAGCACGTGCTTCCAATGGTGCCAGCTGGCAAGAGCAATCATGAGATGTTGGGGGTGAAGTTCCATGCGTAGAATGTTGACAGCTAAACTCCAAAATCGTTCGGGTGTTCTGAACCGCTTCACTGGTGTGCTTTCCAGACGTCAGGTCAATATCGAAAGTATCTCCGTCGGTGCGACCGAGGATGAAAATGTTTCTCGGATCACCATTATCATTGATGTAAATTCCCTCAATGAAGTGGAGCAGATTATCAAGCAGCTTAATCGCCAGATTGATGTGATTCGGGTGCGAGATATTACAGATCATCCTCACCTAGAGCGAGAAGTTATTTTGATCAAGGTATCAGCACCAGTTGCTAAGCGTGCAGAAATCTTGGCCATTATCCAGCCTTTCCGGGCAACGGTAGTCGATGTGGCGCCAAGCTCGATCACTATCCAGATGACGGGCGATGCAGAAAAGAGCGAAGCGCTCTTACGAGTCATCCGTCCTTACGGCATTCGCAATATCGCACGGACTGGGGCAACTGGCTTTACCCGAGATTAAATCAAACCTTTAATTTGTTAAACCAGCCTAAGAGGCAATAAAAATAGAAAAGAGAGTAAACATTATGGCAGTAACAATGGAATACGAAAAAGATGTAAAAGTAGCAGCACTTGACGGTAAAAAGATCGCCGTTATCGGTTATGGTTCACAAGGTCATGCTCATGCACAAAACTTGCGTGATACAGGTCATGATGTGATTATCGGTGTTCGTCCTGGTAAGTCATTTGACAAGGCTAAAGAAGATGGCTTCGACACATACACAGTAGCAGAAGCAGCTAAATTGGCTGATGTTATCATGATCTTGGCTCCAGATGAAATCCAACAAGAACTTTACGAAACAGAAATCGCTCCTAACTTGGAAGCTGGAAATGCCGTTGGATTTGCTCATGGTTTCAATATCCACTTTGAATTTATCAAAGTTCCTGCAGATGTAGATGTCTTCATGTGTGCACCAAAAGGTCCTGGTCACTTGGTTCGCCGTACTTTTGAAGAAGGCTTCGGTGTTCCAGCTCTTTACGCGGTATATCAAGATGCGACTGGAAATGCCAAAGATATCGCTATGGACTGGTGTAAAGGTGTTGGTGCAGCTCGTGTTGGTTTGCTTGAAACAACTTACAAAGAAGAAACTGAAGAAGATTTGTTTGGTGAACAGGCTGTACTTTGTGGTGGTTTGACTGCCCTTATCGAAGCAGGTTTTGAAGTCTTGACAGAAGCAGGCTATGCACCAGAATTAGCTTACTTTGAAGTGCTGCACGAAATGAAACTGATTGTGGATTTGATCTATGAAGGTGGATTCAAGAAAATGCGCCAATCTATTTCAAACACTGCTGAATACGGTGACTATGTATCAGGTCCACGTGTGATTACTGAGCAAGTCAAAGAAAACATGAAAGCAGTTCTTGCAGACATCCAAAATGGTAAATTTGCAAATGACTTTGTAAATGACTACAAGGCTGGACGTCCAAAACTCACTGCTTACCGTGAACAAGCAGCTAACCTTGAAATTGAAAAAGTCGGTGCAGAATTGCGTAAAGCAATGCCATTCGTTGGTAAAAATGACGACGATGCTTTCAAGATCTACAACTAAGATTGTGTGGAAAACTCAGCTGGTATCCCAGCTGAGTTTGTTTACCTCATTTGGAAAGGAAAAGGAATGTTAACAGCAAAAGATATCGTCCGTGCTCATAAGGTATTAAAAGATGTTGTCGTCAATACACCGCTTGATTATGATCATTACTTGTCAGAGAAGTACGGGGCAAAGATTTATCTTAAAAAGGAAAATGCCCAACGTGTCCGTTCTTTCAAAATCCGTGGTGCCTATTATGCCATTTCTCAGTTGAGTAAAGAAGAGCGAGAACGTGGGGTTGTCTGCGCTTCTGCGGGCAATCACGCACAGGGTGTCGCATACACTTGTAATGAAATGAAAATTCCAGCTACTATTTTTATGCCTATCACAACTCCTCAGCAAAAAATTGGACAGGTTCGTTTCTTTGGTGGCGACTTTGTTACGATTAAGCTAGTAGGAGATACTTTTGATGCTTCTGCTCGGGCGGCTATGGAATTCACACGGATGGAAAATCGGACTTTCATCGATCCTTTTGATGATGCTCATGTTCAAGCAGGTCAGGGGACGGTCGCTTATGAAATCCTAGAAGATACAGCTCGGGAGTCCATCAATTTAGACTTGGTCTTGGTACCAGTAGGAGGCGGCGGTCTCATCGCAGGAGTATCCACTTACATCAAGGAAAGCCAGCCACAAATTGAAGTGATCGGGGTAGAGGCGAATGGAGCCCGCAGTATGAGAGCAGCTTTTGAAGCAGGCGGTCCTGTCAAACTCAATGAAATTGACAAATTTGCGGACGGTATCGCAGTTCAAAAGGTAGGGGCTTCTACTTATGAAGCGACGAAGAAGAATGTAGAAACACTTATCGGGGTTGATGAAGGCTTGATTTCAGAAACCTTGATTGATCTCTATTCTAAACAAGGAATCATCGCAGAGCCTGCTGGTGCAGCTAGTGTGGCGGCCTTAGAAGTGTTGCGAGAATATATCAAAGGAAAAACTGTTTGCTGTATCATTTCGGGCGGAAATAATGACATTAACCGTATGCCTGAAATGGAAGAGCGCGCTCTCATCTATGATGGAATTAAGCATTATTTTGTAGTAAATTTCCCGCAGCGGCCTGGCGCCTTACGTGAATTTGTAAATGATATCTTAGGGCCAAATGATGACATCACTCGATTTGAATATATCAAGCGGGCCAGCAAGGGAACAGGTCCGGTCTTGATTGGGATTGCCTTGGCCAATAAGCATGACTATGCGGGTCTGATCAATCGAATCGAGCATTTTGATCCTTCCTTCATCAATCTAAACGGAAATGAAACGCTTTATAACATGTTAGTCTGATCCTAAAAATATTTTAGCAAAATCCCACTTTTTAATTGCAAGTGAGTGAGGACTGTGCTAGAATATACTATATTAAATTAAGGAGATGCGCTTATGTTACTGAATTTCTTTTTCTTCTTTCTCATTTTTCTTCTTCTTTGTGGTCTATTGGCATTTAGCTCGCTTTATGTTGTGCGCCAGCAGTCTGTTGCCATCATTGAGCGTTTTGGTCGTTACCACAAGACTAGTACAAGTGGGATGAATGTTCGTTTGCCTTTGGGAATTGACAAAATCGCCGCTCGTGTTCAGTTGCGTTTGCTACAAAGCGACATTATTGTTGAGACCAAGACTCAGGATAATGTCTTTGTGACCATGAATGTGGCGACCCAGTATCGGGTAAATGAACACAATGTTACAGATGCTTACTATAAACTCATGCGGCCAGAAGCGCAGATTAAGTCTTATATCGAAGATGCCCTGCGTTCCTCTGTTCCAAAACTGACCTTGGACGAGCTCTTTGAAAAGAAAGATGAGATCGCCCTAGAAGTTCAAAAGCAGGTAGCTGAAGAAATGTCGACTTATGGCTACATCATTGTCAAGACCTTGATTACCAAGGTTGAGCCAGATGCAGAAGTTAAACAGTCTATGAACGAAATCAATGCCGCTCAACGAAAGCGCGTGGCAGCTCAGGAATTGGCAGAAGCAGATAAGATTAAAATTGTAACTGCTGCAGAGGCCGAAGCTGAGAAAGACCGTCTTCATGGGGTTGGTATTGCAGAGCAGCGGAAGGCAATCGTAGACGGCTTAGCAGATTCAATTAAGGAGCTTAAAGGCGCCAATGTTGAGTTGACAGAAGAACAGATTATGTCCATCCTCTTGACTAACCAGTATTTAGATACCTTGAATAATTTTGCAGATAAGCAAGGAAATAACACAATCTTCCTTCCAGCAAATCCTGATGGAGTGGAGAGTATTCGCACCCAGATCCTTTCAGCCCTCAAAGCTAAATAAATATAGAATATTCAGAATTATTTAATTTGTTTGTTTTGGTTTTTCTAAGTTGACAAACTGTATAAAAACCATTATATTAGTATTCGAAATAAGTTAGAGAGGAGTAAGAAATGGCTAAATCAAATTTTGAAAAAGTAGAGTCAGTCGTTGGATGGGTTCGTGACAAAAAAATTACAGGTTACCGTATTAGTAAAGAAACAAACGCGCGTGAAATGTCAATTATTGCTCTTGCTCAAGGACGTGCAAAAGTAAAGAATATTTCTTTTGAAACAGCTCTTGGCTTGATTGATTTCTACGATAAGAATCATGAAAAGTTTGAAGACTAATCTTCGGAAAGTGGGGAAACCCGCTTTTTTATTTTGCGAATAAAAAAACAAGGCGGATGTATCTTTTTCCGTCTTGTTTGTTTGCTTGGTTGTTTATTTCAAGAAGCGATGTAGGAATTCCTTGGTTCGTTCTTCTTTAGGATTGGTAAAGAATTCTTGTGGAGTGCCTTCTTCTGCGATGACGCCCTTATCCATAAAGATAACACGGCTGGAAACATCACGGGCAAATTCCATTTCATGGGTCACGACAATCATGGTCAGGCCTTCTTTAGCCAATTCCCTCATGATTTTCAGGACTTCGCCGACCATTTCTGGGTCAAGAGCTGAAGTTGGTTCATCGAAAAGGATGGCATCAGGGTTCATAGAAAGCGCACGCGCAATAGCAACCCGCTGCTTCTGTCCACCTGAGAGTTGTTTAGGCTTGGCTTGCCAGTAGAGCTCACCCATACCGACCTTTTCCAGATTTTCTTTGGCAATCTTTTCTGCTTCAGCGCGCTCTCTTTTGAGCACGGTTGTCTGAGCTACGATGGTGTTTTCCAGCACATTGAGATTTTCAAAAAGATTGAAACTTTGGAACACCATACCCAATTTTTCGCGGTAGTGAGTCAGGTCGTAGTTTTCGTCCAAGACATTTTTTCCACGGTAGAGAATTTCGCCAGCAGTAGGTGTTTCTAGGAGGTTGATGGAGCGGAGAAAGGTTGATTTTCCGCTACCTGAACTTCCGATAATGGAGATAACTTCGCCTTTGTGGACAGTCAGAGAAATGTCTTTTAAGACTTGATTCTCCCCATAAGATTTTTTGAGATTTTTAATTTCTAAAATTGTTTCGGTCATTGTTTCAATTCTCCCGTCTGCATTTGGTTGGCACCTGTTGTGTAATGATCTGTGTCAAATTTCTGCTCGATGAAACGTAGGATTCGAGTGACGGTAAAGGTCAAGACAAAGTAAATAACTGCGATAATAGTGAAAGTTTGGAAATACTGATAAGTCTGAGTAGCAATAGTATTTCCTGAGAAGTAGAGCTCCACCACGGAGATAACATTCAGGACAGATGTATCCTTGATATTGATGACAAATTCATTCCCCGTCGCAGGCAGAATGTTGCGGACCACCTGTGGCAGGACGACCTTGCGCATGGTTTGGCCGTGGGTCATTCCGAGTGCAGTAGCTGCTTCGAATTGTCCCTTGTCAACGGCAAAGATACCACCGCGGACAATTTCACTCATGTAAGCACCAGTATTGATAGAAACGATGAAGATGGCTGCGGCCGTCCGGTCAATCGAAATACCAAAAGCCTGAGCTGTTCCATAGTAGATAACCATGGATTGTACAATCATAGGAGTACCACGGAAGATTTCAATGTAAACATTGAGGAACCAACCGAATAGTTTTTGTAGGAAGGCTAAAGCCTTATTTTTTGAAATGGGCGCTGTTCGATAGACCCCAATCAACAAGCCAATGAAGAGGCCAGCGATTGTCCCTGTGATGGAAATAAGCAAGGTCAAACCAGCTCCGCGTAAGAACTGCGGCCAGTTTTCCTTCCAAATCTTAAAAACTTTATTGAAGAATGAGTCTTCAGCATCGTCAGTATCAGTGTCCACCGGTTGATTTTTAATCATCTGATCCATCAGCTGGACTTGGTCATCTGTTGAGAGTTTAGCGATAGCTGCATTAGCTTGCTCGATTCGGCTGTCGTCTTTACGCATACCGACAGCGATGGAGGCATCTTCTTCACCAACTTCAAAGCCCTCTTTGAATTGAATCATTTTGAACTTAGAGTTGGCAGCTTCGGCTGTCAGAGCTTCGGGACGTTCAGAAATGTAACCGTCAATAACACCAGATTCTAGAGCTTGACGCATTTGGGCGAAATCTCCCATGGCGGTCTCTTGCTTAGCACCTGGCAGTTGAGAAATCAGATTGTAAAGATAGACACCTTGCTGAGAGGTGATTTTAGCATCTTTGAAATCTTTGAGGGTCTTAGCATTAGCGTAGTTGCCGTCTTTTCGAACCAGCATAACAGGCTCACTAGTATAGTAGCTGTTAGAAAAGGCGATTTCTTTTTTCCGTTCGGCTGTTGGGCTCATACCAGCGATAATCATATCGATTTTACCAGAGGTCAAGGCTGGAATCAGTCCGTTCCAAGAAGTTTTCACAACTAGAGGTTCCTTGCCCATTTCCTGAGCAATCTTCTTAGCAACTTGGACATCGTAGCCATTGGCATACTGATTTGTTCCTTCGATTTTAACAGCGCCATTTGAATCATCATCTTGGGTCCAGTTGAAAGGGGCATAGGCCGCTTCCATCCCAATTCTAAGATAATCATCCGCCTGAGCTACGGTAAAGGTCCCCAGACAGACGAGGAGGGCTGTCAATAAGGTTAAAATGAATTTTTTCATATTCTCTCCTAGTCCTTCTAAAATAGTTCTTTCTATTCTACCGAAAAATATTCGACTTTTCAATCCCGGTAAGCCCTTACTTGAGAAAAATGCTATAATAGGATAAAGATTTAGAAAAGGACTTTGGTTTATGAAAAGGTACTTGTCAGGGATTTTTATTCTTTTTTTGAGTTTATTTTTTGCTGGGACGGTGTCAGCTTTAGACTATCAAATCCAGTCTTATAATGGAGATTTGGAGATCCACGCCGATAATACAGCTACCTATACAGAAGAGGTGACTTATCATTTTGATGATGATTACAATGGCCAGATGGTCTCCTTAGGGTCGGCAGGAAAGATGCCAGAAGGCTTTGCTATTAATTCAGATCCAAAAGTTTCCGTGAAAACCAACGGAGTCGTAAAGTATGACTTTGAGCCACGAGTCACGGATTTGGGAGATGGTTACGAAGTCAAGATTTACAATGCAGGTAAAGAAGGTGATACGGTCAAAGTAACAGTCACATGGAACCTGACCAATCTTCTGTTTCTCCATAAAGATATTGCAGAGCTCAAATGGACGCCGATCAGTGATTGGGAAGAGGAACTGCAAAATGTGACGATTAAGGTTTGGGGCCTGGGAACCTGGACCTTAACGGACATGTATGTTCATACAGGTTATTTTGGCCAATCGGCCACTATAGATAGGGAACGTGGTGATTATCGGATTCAGCTATCTCATTTGCCTAGCAGGAAGAAGGTCGAACTGCATGGATATTGGCATCGCCAGGCCCTGCATCAGGCAGCAGAGGATCCAAAAGCAACCAACTATCTACAGACTTTTCAAGCAGTTGAGAAAGAGATTGTAGCCAAGAGCCAGTTTTATCATCGCTTGGGGGAAGTTTATCTGCCTCTTATCTGCCTGTTTTTGCTGATCCTTTCGGGAATACTTTATCTGATTTTTCGGATTAAGATTCGCCCTAGCCAAGCTTTTCCTAGAGACGCTCGCCTCTATGAAGCTCCGCAAGATCTGGCCCCTCTTGTTGTAGCGGCCAATATCTTTGCTGTGGATATGAGAGAAGTCGATCCGACCAGTGGCGGACGAGCCCATTTAAAATTTGAAAATCTAGTGCAGGCAACCTTGCTGGATTTGATGGATCGAGGCTACATAGAGCTTTTAGGAACTGCAGACAAGCCAATCTTGAAACCAACTTCTAAAAAAGGTTTGTCAGAGTTTGAAGGTCAATTCTTACAGATGGCATTTGGTGACCATAAACAAGCGGCTGTAGTAGACTTGTTTGAATCTTATCAGATTTCAGAAGACCTTTATAAAAATAAAAAATCAACAGATGAAGCACGAATTCGCCAAATTGGAAATCGGATCAAAAATCGCTTTTCAACTAATTTAAACATCTTGTCTGAACAAGTGCTAAGGGAGACTCAGGAGCTGAACTTGCTGGATCACTACCGTCCTTTAAAGCGAGGCGAAAAGTTTCTGTTTTGGTTGGCCTTAATCGCTAGTGTGCTTGCTTTTGTCTTGTCTCTCTTGACATTTTTTGTCTATTTGATCAAGCTAGACGGTTTTATTTGGTCCTATCTTCCACTTGCAGCTGTTGCTTCGGTGTTGACGGTTCTGCTGGGCAGAGCCTTGCAGTTATATCAGCGGGATGGTGTCTTGAGCGATGAGGGAGCCCATGATTTCTATCTCTGGAATAGCTTTGCGAATATGCTACGCTACATCGCTCGCCTATACGATACCGAGGTGGAGGGCATTGTCCTGTGGAACCGGCTTTTGGTCTATGCTACCCTATTTGGCTATGCAGATCGTGTTAGTCGGGTCATGAAGCTGCGTCAGATTTCCTTGGAAAACGCGTCTATGAATACTTATCTACAATACAATCTTCATCCTATTTTCTACGCAAGTTCCCATAGTTTGTCAAATTATGGACACATTGCCTCGACGGCCAGTCATTTTTCTGTTTCATCGGGAGGCGGAGCAGGAGGTGGCTTCTCTGGTGGCGGTGGAGGCGGCGGGGGCGGAGCCTTTTGATAAAAAGCTTGCCAAAGCCCTTAAGAAAGCTTTTCCTCTCCTCCAATATGTGGTATAATAAATGTTAAAGTTGTTTTAGGAGTTATCTATGTTTATTATTGAAATTTTAAAGTCCATTATTTATGGAATTGTTGAAGGAATTACAGAGTGGCTACCCATTTCGAGTACCGGCCACTTGATTCTGATTCAAGATTTTATCAAGTATAAAAATGAAAATCCAGCCTTCATGGAAATGTTCAATGTAGTCATTCAGCTGGGAGCAATCTTGGCGGTTGTGGTGATTTATTTTGATAAGCTCAACCCTTTTAAACCAGGGAAAACAGCTCGTCAAATTCAGCTGACATGGCAGCTCTGGGCCAAGGTAGTCGTTGCTGCTTTGCCAGCCGCAATCATCGGCCTTTTCCTAGACGATTGGTTTGAAGCCCATTTTTATAATCTGGTATCCGTTGCGATCATGCTGATTATCTACGGGGTTGCCTTTATCTATCTGGAAAAACGAGAGCAGGTGGAACCGACTGTTACAGAATTGAGCAGACTTCCTTATCAAACCGCTCTTTATATTGGTCTTTTCCAAGTCTTGTCCCTCTTTCCGGGAACCAGCCGTTCAGGTGCGACCATTGTCGGTGGTCTCTTGAATGGTGTCAGCCGACCAGTTGTGACAGAGTTTACTTTCTATTTGGGTATCCCAATCATGTTTGGTGCAAGTGGGCTGAAAATCCTGAAATTTATTATCAAGGGTAATTCTTTAGGTTTCGATCAATTATTCCTTTTATTGGTAGCGATGGGAGTGGCTTTCGGAGTCAGTCTTTATGTGATTCGCTTCCTGACAGACTATGTCAAGAATCATGACTTTACAATCTTTGGTAAATATCGGATCGGACTCGGAGTTTTGCTGTTGGTTTACGGTCTGATCAAGGTCATTATTGGTTAATCAAGGCTTGGGAAATTTTCCCAGCCTTTTCTTATTTGACCAGTTATTTTTTTGAAATAAGTTTAGAATTTTAGTATAATAGAAAGACTATGAAAGTATGAGGTTGATGAGATGGAAGTGAAACAGATTAATGATTCGACGATTAAAATCACCATCCAGTTGGAAGATTTGGAAGAACACGGAATGGAAATTGCAGATTTCCTAGTTCCCCAAGAAAAAACAGAAGAGTTTTTCTATACTATTTTGGATGAGTTGGAAATGCCGGACAGCTTTTTAGACAGTGGCATGCTCAGTTTTCGAGTGACGCCTAAGCCAGACAAGCTGGATGTCTTTGTGACGAGATCCAAGATTGATAAGAATTTGAATTTTGAAGACTTGGGTAATCTACCAGATATGGATGAACTTAGCCAAATGTCTCCAGATGAGTTTTTAAAGACTTTGGAAAAAAATATCTTTGAAAAGAGTAAGGATGATCTCGAGGCGGTTAAATCTTTAGAGGCAGCAGAGGCTGATCAGGAGGATTCTGCAGATTCTTCAGAGGAGAAGGACGAAGAGAACCTAGACCGTTATGTCTACTATATTTTGTCATTTACTGATTTGCAGAGTGCGGTTTCTTTCGCCAAAACGGTTGACTACCCAATAGACCTATCAGAACTTTATAAATATGACTCTGCCTACTACCTGACTATTTTGGTAGATTTGGAAGAGCAACCTGCTCTTTATCCAGCTTGGTTACTGGCTAAAATGCGTGAATTTGCTGAGGATACAGATATTACACGTTCTGTCCTACAAGAACACGGGCGTCTGCTTTTGGTGACAGAAGCCATCCAACAGTTGCAGAAAGTTGAATGCGTATGATTTCTTTTCCATTGAAGTTCATTTTGGTGCTGCTAGCGACATTTTTTGTCGGAGTTTTGCTGACTCCCCTCGTTCGGCTCTTGGCTTTTAAAATGGATGCCGTCGACTATCCTAATGCTCGACGAATCAATAAGAAGCCCATGCCGAGTGCAGGCGGTCTGGCAGTTGTGACGGCTTTTACCTTGGCAACTTTGGTCTTCATGCCGCAGATTGTTGGCGTCACTTTTTTTGAACAGACTTATTTTGACTATATTTGGCCGGTTGTGTTGGGGGGCTTGATTGTTGCCCTGACGGGGCTTATCGACGATATTAAAGAATTAAGTCCTCTGATGAAGTTAGGGGGGATTGTGCTAGCTGCCTGTCTGATTTGGTGGCTGACGGATTTCCGCTTGGATGACTTTAAGATTCCGTTTGGTGGTCCCCATCTTTTTTTCCCACCTTGGCTATCTTTTATTTTGACCATTCTCTGGATTGTCTCTATTACCAATGCGGTTAATCTCATGGATGGTTTAGACGGCCTTGTTAGCGGGGTCTCCATTATTTCCTTGCTAACCATGGGGATTGTTTCCTACTTTTTCTTGCCGGGCCATAATTTATTCCTGACTTTGACAATCCTGGTCTTAGTAGCCTCTATTGCTGGCTTCTTTCCTTACAATTATCATCCAGCCATTATATATGGAGGGGATACGGGGGCTCTTTTCATCGGTTTTATGATTTCGGTCCTGTCTCTACAAGGCTTGAAAAATGCGACGGCGGTAGCGATTGTCACGCCTATGATTATCTTGGGTGTACCGATTACCGATACTTTTTTAGCAATCGTTCGTCGGACTTTGTCTGGTCAGAAATTTTACCAGCCTGACCGTCACCACCTTCATCATAGGCTCTTGTCCTTGGGGCTGACACATCGGGGAACAGTTCTGGTTATCTATGGGATTTCGATGATTTTCTCAATGATTTCCCTCTTGTTAAATGTATCGACCCGCATCGGTGGACTCCTCCTCGTAATTGGACTTCTGCTAGGTGTCGAACTCTTGGTAGAACTAATAGGGGTTCTGGGGCCGCAGAGGACGCCTCTGCTCAATATTCTGCGCTTTATCGGAAACTCTTCTTATCGAGAAGAAGTTCGAGAGAAAAGATACCAAAAGAAACATAAACAAGAATAGTTCTAAACAAAATAAAAGCCTTTTGGGCTTTTTTTTGGTATACTAAAGTATGTAAATCAGCTAAGCAAAGAAAGGAAAAAGAAATGTCTGTCTTAGAAATCAAAGATCTTCATGTTGAAATTGAAGGGAAAAAAATTCTCAAAGGGGTAAATCTTACTCTGAAAACGGGAGAAGTTGCAGCCATCATGGGTCCAAATGGAACAGGGAAATCTACCTTGTCTGCAGCCATTATGGGCAATCCTAACTACGAAGTGACTCAAGGAGAGGTGCTTTTTGATGGGGTTAATATCTTGGAGCTAGAAGTGGATGAACGGGCTCGCATGGGACTCTTCCTTGCAATGCAGTATCCTAGTGAAATTCCTGGTATTACCAATGCAGAGTTTCTCCGTGCGGCCATGAATGCTGGCAAGGAAGACGATGAAAAAATCTCTGTCCGCGACTTCATTACTAAACTAGATGAAAAGATGGAATTGCTCAACATGAAGGAAGAAATGGCTGAGCGCTACCTCAATGAAGGCTTCTCAGGTGGTGAGAAAAAACGTAATGAAATCTTGCAGTTGCTTATGTTAGAGCCAACTTTTGCGCTTTTGGATGAGATTGACTCAGGTCTGGATATCGACGCTCTCAAGGTCGTGTCTAAAGGGGTCAATGCTATGCGTGGAGAGGGATTTGGTGCTATGATCATCACCCACTACCAACGCCTGCTCAACTATATCACTCCAGACGTTGTTCATGTCATGATGGAGGGGAAAGTTGTTCTTTCTGGCGGTCCAGAATTGGCAGTTCGCTTGGAAAAAGAAGGCTATGCCAAATTGGCTGAAGAGTTGGGCTTCAACTATACTGAAGAAGTCTAGTCAAACATTCTTTTGACTTTGATAAAAGATAGGAGAATGACATGACAAAAGAATTGATTCAAGAATTTTCACAAGTTCACGCAGAACCAGCATGGTTGGCTGATCTTCGTCAGCAGGCCTTTGACAAGATTGATCAACTGGACTTGCCAGTTATTGAGCGGGTCAAATTTCACCGCTGGAATCTGGGAGACGGACGAATTTCTGATAGCGAGCCTTTGACCAATGTGCCAGATTTCACGGCTCTTGGAGACAATCTCAAGTTCATCCAAATGGGAACCCAAACTGTCCTTGAGCAATTGCCAGCTGGCTTAGCAGAGCAAGGTGTGATCTTCACTGATTTCCACTCTGCTTTGGAAGAAATTCCAGAGTTGGTAGAGAAGCATTTCATGTCCGCAGTCAAGTATGACGAGGACAAATTGGCAGCTTACCACACTGCCTATTTCAACAGCGGTGCCGTTCTTTATGTGCCGGATAATGTTGAGATTGACCAGCCGATTGAAGGGATTTTTTATCAGGACAGCGAAAGCGATGTTCCTTTTAACAAGCATATTTTGATTATCGCGGGCAAGCATTCCAAGGTTAACTACTTGGAACGTTTGGAAACTTACGGTGAAGGAGCTGTTCCAGCAACTGCCAATATCACCGTTGAAGTCATTGCCCAGGCTGGAGCTCAGATTAAGTTTTCAGCTATTGACCGCTTGGGCGAAAATGTAACGGCTTATATCAGCCGTCGCGGTAAGCTGGACAACGATGCCATGATTGACTGGGCCATCGGCGTTATGAACGAAGGCAATGTCGTAGCTGACTTTGACAGCGACCTCTATGGTAAGGGAAGCCATGCGGATATGAAAGTGGTGGCTCTCTCTAGCGGCAAGCAGGTTCAAGGGATTGACACCCGCGTAACTAACTATGGCTGCAACTCTATCGGAAATATCCTGCAGCACGGGGTTATCCTAGAAAAAGGAACCTTGACTTTCAATGGTATCGGCCATATTATCAAGGGTGCTAAGGGTGCAGACGCCCAGCAGGAAAGCCGGGTTCTCATGCTGTCTGACCAAGCACGCTCAGATGCTAACCCAATCCTCTTGATAGATGAGAACGATGTAACGGCTGGTCACGCGGCTTCTATCGGTCAGGTGGATCCAGAAGATATGTATTACCTCATGAGTCGGGGTCTTGATAAGGCGACAGCCGAGCGCTTAGTCGTGCGCGGCTTCTTAGGTTCAGTGATTGTGGAAATCCCTGTTAAAGAAGTTCGTGATGAAATGATTGAAAATATCGATATTATTCTCGCAAAAAGATAAAAAGCTGGGCCTTGTCCCGTATAAGTAGATAGGAGTCTTCATGTCTGGATTTAATGCAGAAGCAATCAAGAAAGATTTTCCCATTTTGGACCAAATTGTCAATGATGAGCCTTTGGTTTATTTGGACAATGCGGCGACAACCCAGAAACCCAAGCAGGTGCTAGCGGCTATCGAAAACTACTATCTTAGAGACAATGCCAATGTCCACCGCGGTGTGCATACGCTAGCCGAGCGAGCGACAGCAGCCTATGAAGCAGCCAGAGAAAGAGTTCGTGCTTTTATCAATGCAGCTTCTAGCAGAGAAGTCCTCTTTACGCGAGGAACCACGACGAGTCTCAATTGGGTGGCTCAGTTTGCGGCTGAAAGGCTGCAGCCTGGTGATGAAGTGATGATCTCTATCATGGAGCACCATTCCAATGTCATTCCTTGGCAGGAAGTTTGTAGGAAGACCGGAGCAAAGTTAGTCTATGCCTATCTCAAAGATGGTGCTCTGGATATGGAGGATTTCCGTGCCAAGCTCAATGATCAGACCAAGTTTGTCTCTCTGGCTCATGCTTCTAATGTCCTCGGTATTATCAATCCCATCAAGGAAATTGCCCAGTTGGTTCATCAGCAAGGAGCGCTTTTGGTGGTGGACGGGGCTCAATCCATTCCGCACATGAAGATTGATGTGCAGGACTTGGATGTGGACTTCTTCGCCTTTTCGGGACATAAGATGGCAGGCCCAACTGGCATCGGGGTTCTCTATGGCAAGGAAGAATTGCTAGAGCAGATGTCGCCAGTTGAGTTCGGCGGCGAAATGATTGATTTTGTCTATGAACAGGAAGCAACTTGGAAGGAATTGCCTTGGAAGTTTGAGGCTGGAACGCCAAATATGGCAGGAGCAATCGGTCTTGCTGCGGCCATTGATTATTTGGAAGACTTGGGCATGGATGCCATTTCCCAGCATGAGCAGGACCTGATTGCCTACGTATTTCCTAAGCTGCAGGCAGTGGAAGGTTTGACCATTTATGGCTCTCAAGATTTGGCCCAGCGCTCAGGCGTGATTGCCTTTAATCTGGATGGTCTCCATCCGCATGATGTCGCGACGGCTCTAGACTATGAGGGAGTAGCTGTTCGGGCGGGTCACCATTGTGCTCAGCCTTTGCTCACCTACCTGCAGGTACCAGCGACTGTGCGGGCTAGCTTTTACATCTACAATACCTATGCGGATTGCGACAAGCTGGTAGATGCTTTAGAAAAGACAAAGGAGTTTTTCAATGGCACTTTCTAAGTTAGACAGTCTTTACAAGGCGGTTGTGACCGACCACTCGGCTCACCCCCATCATCATGGGAAACTGGAGAATGTAGAGCAAGTAGTCCTCAATAACCCAACCTGTGGCGATGTTATCAGCCTGTCTGTGAAGTTTAATGCTGAAAACCAGATTGAGGATATTGCCTTTGTGAATTCCGGCTGTACCATTTCAACGGCTTCGGCCAGCATGATGACGGATGCGGTTCTGGGCAAGACAAAAGAGCAGGTCTTGGAATTAGCAGAAGTCTTCTCACAGATGGTTCAGGGCCAGGAAGACAGTCGCCAGAAAGAATTGGGAGATGGAGCCTTTTTAGCTGGCGTTGCCAAATTCCCGCAGCGGATTAAGTGTGCGACCTTGGGTTGGAATGCCCTCAAGCGAGCAATTGAAGAAGATAAAAAGTAAGAATGTGAAAGGAAATTATGTCAGAAGAAAGAGTAGAACCAAAACCGATTGATCTCGGTGAGTACAAGTTTGGTTTCCATGACGATGTTGAACCTGTTCTCTCGACAGGGAAAGGGCTGAATGAAGCGGTCATTCGTGAGCTTTCTGCAGCCAAGGGTGAACCAGAGTGGATGTTGGATTTCCGCCTTAAGTCCTACGAGGTTTTCAAAAAGATGCCGATGCAGACTTGGGGGCCAGATTTGTCAGAAATTAATTTTGATGACTTGATTTATTACCAAAAGGCCTCTGATAAGCCTGCTAGAAGCTGGGATGAAGTGCCTGAGAAGATCAAGGAAACCTTTGAGCGGATTGGGATCCCAGAAGCAGAGCGAGCTTACCTTGCTGGTGCAGCTGCCCAGTATGAGTCCGAAGTGGTCTACCACAATATGAAGGAAGAGTTCCAAAAGCTAGGAATCGTCTTTACAGATACTGACTCAGCTCTTAAGGAATACCCAGAGCTTTTCAAACAGTATTTTGCTAAGTTGGTTCCGCCGACAGACAACAAGTTGGCTGCCCTCAACTCTGCCGTCTGGTCTGGTGGTACCTTTATCTATGTGCCAAAAGGTGTCAAGGTAGACATCCCGCTTCAAACCTACTTCCGTATCAACAATGAAAATTCCGGTCAGTTTGAGCGGACCTTGATTATCGTTGATGAGGGAGCAAGTGTTCACTACGTAGAAGGATGTACAGCGCCTACTTATTCAAGCAACAGCTTACATGCGGCTATTGTCGAAATCTTTGCCCTTGACGGTGCCTATATGCGCTATACGACGATTCAAAACTGGTCAGATAATGTCTACAACCTTGTAACCAAACGAGCGCGTGCTATGAAAGATGCGACAGTTGAGTGGATCGATGGAAACTTGGGTGCCAAAACAACCATGAAGTACCCATCTGTTTACCTTGATGGAGAAGGAGCGCGTGGTACCATGCTTTCTATTGCCTTTGCCAATGCTGGACAACACCAGGATACAGGGGCTAAGATGATTCACAATGCGCCACATACCAGCTCGTCCATCGTGTCTAAATCCATCGCTAAAGGTGGAGGAAAAGTTGACTACCGTGGCCAAGTGACCTTTGCTCGCAATTCTAAGAAATCTGTCAGCCATATCGAGTGTGATACTATTATCATGGATGACTTGTCTGCTTCAGATACTATTCCATTTAATGAAATTCACAACTCGCAAGTGGCTTTGGAACATGAAGCTAAGGTTTCTAAGATTTCAGAGGAGCAGCTCTACTACCTCATGAGCCGTGGCCTATCGGAATCCGAAGCAACAGAAATGATTGTCATGGGCTTTGTTGAGCCATTTACCAAAGAACTACCTATGGAATATGCTGTTGAGCTCAACCGTCTCATCAGCTATGAAATGGAAGGGTCTGTTGGATAAAAAGAGGCGTTGGCCTCTTTTTAATTGCGAATAAATCTTTACTTAAGCAAGGTGTTTAAAAAATTCAGAGGACCTGTTAAACAGTAGTGGATACTCGATGCGAGTTAACCCTCAAAGAATTTTTTGGATTATATTAAACGTTTACGACTATACAAATAACCGCGAATCAATTGATTCGCGGTATTTCTTTTATAACTTCTCATTGACAAAGCGGATAAAATCATTCCACCAGACTTTGAAAATGATAGCTTTTTCAACTTTTTTTTCTGTAACCATAGAAATAGAAGTTTTCTTATTTTCGATGTAGCCCTGGCCGATTGGCTCAGAATCTGTATAAGTGAGAGTGCCCACTACACTACCTTTTTTCAAGGGTGCCTGCAGCTCCTGTGGACTTGGAGTAAAGGTGACTTTATGTTCAGCCTGATTGGCTATCCGTTCTAGGATTACCAAGTCCTCACTAGCAACTGCAGCGACCTGATCCTCTTGGCTGTCTCTAATAGCTACTTGTGAATTATTATATCGTTCGCCTTTTTTGACCAAGACCGTCGGAGAAAAATTTTGCGTAACGTATGTCATTAGGCTAGATGTAACGCCAAAACGGGTATTAGGGTCGTTATCTTCCTGCGCGACTCCTAAAACGACTGTGATCAATCGCATCCCTTTTTCACTTGTTACACCGACAAATGAAACACCATTCTGCTCGGACCCACCTGTCTTCAAGCCCTTCACTCCTGTCCGAAAACTAGGAGAGCCTTCCAACATTAAGTTGGGATTTTCTAGTTGGATTCCTGCAAAATTCACATGAGATTTGGAAGTGATACCAAGGACCTCTGGATAGTCATCGATTAGATGTGAGGCAATCACAGCTATATCATAAGCACTGAACTTATTGACAGTCTCTTGTTTTTTCTTGCTTTTAGAATTCTCTGCGGTCTCTTCTTCAGCACTGCTAGTTTCTAGCGAACCATCTAATAAACGAATATCCGTACCAGTAGCATTTACAATGGTTGCATCAGAAATATTCCATTCTTTGAGTTTGGCTTTCATCATCTTGACAAAATTTTCCTCACTTCCACCAACTTTTTCTGCCAGAGCGATGGTGGCGCTGTTGGCGCTGGCCAAAAGAGAAGCATTCAGCAAGTCCTTTACCTTGTAGCGTCGTGCTTCCAGAGGCAGGTTCGCGATAGAGGGGTTTACTGTCAGCTGGTAAGCATAATCAGAAATATCAACCTCAGTTTCTAGGCTCAGTTTGCCATCAGCAATAGCTTCGTAAACCAGATAAGCAGTCAAAATGTTAGTAATAGCACCGACTTCTAGTGGGCTTGTAGCCTCCTTTTCATAGAGGATTTTTCCTGAATTTGCATCGACAGCAATGGCGCTTTTAGCAGCAATTTCATAGTCATCTGCCAGAACAGGCTTGGCAATCAGACCAAAGAATAGCAGTAGGAATACAAAAAGTTTTTTCATTTCTCTCCCCTAGATTAGTAATAAATCTATTGTAACATAAAAAAGCCGATATTTTTGATAATCCTATTCAAGAATCCTTGTAAAATATTGAACAAATTTTATTTATAAGATTTTCTGCATGTTTATGAAAATATATGAAAATGCATATAAATTTTCCTATACTTTGTTTCAATAAAAATAAGAAAAATGCATAGAATTTTAAAATTTTCTTAAATAAGACTTGTATTTGTCTAGAAATGATGTATAATAATACATAATCTAAAGAAGGAGATTTGCTCATGAAAAAATCTAAATGGTTGGCTATTACTGGTTTGGTTGCAGCATCAGCGCTGTTCTTAGCTGCTTGTGGCAAGTCAAGCACCAGCTCGGCAAAGACATATTCTTATGTCTATAATACAGATCCAGATACATTGGATTATGTAAACTCCAATCGTTCCTCCACTTCTGACGTTATTGCCAATTTGGTCGACGGTCTTTTAGAAAATGATCAATATGGGAATCTTGTTCCTTCATTGGCTGAAGACTGGACTGTGTCCAAAGACGGCCTAACTTATACTTATAAGTTGCGTAAGGACGCTAAATGGTACACAGCAGAAGGTGAAGAGTATGCTGCTGTCAAGGCACAAGACTTTGTAACAGGGCTTAAGCACGCTGCAGATGAAAAATCAGAAGCATTACCAATCGTGCAAAACTCTATCAAGGGATTAGATGCTTATATCAAAGGAGAAAGCAATGATTTCTCTACTGTAGGTGTTAAGGCGATCGACGATTATACAGTTCAATACACTCTGAATCAGCCAGAAAGCTACTGGAATTCTAAGACAACCATGGGCATTCTCTTCCCGATTAACGAAGAATTTCTGAAGAAAGAAGGCAAAGACTTTGGTACCGTGAAACCTTCCGGTATCCTCTACAATGGTCCATATGTATTAAAGTCATTTACTTCTAAGTCTGTTATCGAATATTCTAAAAACCAAAACTATTGGGACAAGGACAATGTGAAGATTGAAGATGTCAAGTTGACTTACTACGATGGTTCTGACCAGGAGTCATTGATCCGTAACTTTACTGATGGTGCTTACACACAAGCTCGTCTCTATCCGACTAGCTCAAACTACGCATCAGTAGAAAAGAAATACAAAGACAACATCATCTTTACTCCACAAAATTCAACTAGCTATTTCTATGCCTTTAACTTGAATCGTCAGGCTTATAGCCACACTTCTAAGACAGATGCCCAAAAAGCTGCCAGCAAAGAAGCAATTCAAAATAAGGACTTCCGCCAAGCAATTAACTTCGCTTTTGACCGTAAATCCTTTGGTGCCCAGATGAATGGTAATGAAGGAGCAACGAAAATTATCAGAAGCTTGCTTGTCCCTCCTAGTTTTGTACAAGTAGATGGCAAGGACTTCTCAGATGTCGTTGAATCACAGTTGGCTTCTTATGGGGATGAATGGCAAGGTGTCAAATTAGCTGATGCCCAAGATAGCATTTACAACCCAGAAAAGGCCAAGGCAGAATTTGCTAAAGCCAAAGAAGCTTTGCAAGCCCAGGGAGTTGAATTCCCAATTCATCTAGATGTACCAGTTGACCAAACTGATAAAATCATGGTGCAGCGGACCAATTCCTTCAAACAATCTGTTGAGGCAGCTCTAGGCCAAGAAAACGTTGTGATTGACGTACATCAAATGTCATCAGACGATTTTGATAACTCTACTTACTTCGCAGAAACAGCTGCCCAAAAGGACTATGACCTCAACATGTCTGGTTGGTCAGCAGACTACCAAGATCCAGTGACTTATCTGAATATCTTTAACCCAGAGACAGGGGATATCTTGGACAATATTGGTCTGACAAAAGGCCAAAACCAAGACCTTGCTTCCAAGGTTGGTTTAACGGACTACAAAGCGCTTTTGGATCAGGCAGATGCAGAAAAGCAAGATACCAATGCTCGCTATACGAAATATGCAGCAGCGCAGGCTTGGTTAACAGATAGTTCTATTGTGATCCCATCTATTTCTGCAGGTGCTTCACCAATGGTTCAAAAGGTCGTACCATTTACCAAAGCCTACTCTTATGTAGGTATCAAGGGTGATGTCTATGTATTTAAGGGAATGGAGCTTCAAGATAAGGTTCTGACAGTAGCTGATTATCAAAAAGCTTTGAAAAAATGGGAAAAAGAAAAAGAAGAATCAACTAAAAAAGCTCAAGAAGAGTTAGCAAGTCACGTTAAGTAAAAGAAAAGGAGAGTGGGACAGAAATCGGTAATTGGTTAGAATTCGATTTCGTCGTCCCACCTCCGCACAGTTGAGTAGGGCTGTAAAAGCTGATGAAATCAGCGTAGTAGAGCCCACTCAACCACTGCGCCTTGCTCGACAATCCAAAGACAATTGAGAGGCTAGGACTTTTGTCCCACTCTCTTTTAAAGTAGAAAATCCTATATTTCGTTTCTCTTTCTGAACTGTTGGATTTCTCCTCAACTAGAATAAGAAAAGGTCCGATTTGTTTCGGACCTTTCATTGTTTATTTTGGTGCGATGACTTCCAAGCCACCCATGTAAGGACGTAGGACTTCAGGAATGGTTACAGAGCCATCTTCGTTTTGGTAATTTTCTAAGATAGCAGCCACTGTGCGTCCGACAGCCAGACCAGATCCATTGAGAGTGTGGAGGAGTTTGACCTTGCCATCTGCTTCGTCACGGTAGCGGATTTGTGCCCGACGAGCTTGGAAATCTTCTGTGTTAGAGCAGCTAGAAATTTCACGGTAGGTATTTTGCGCTGGAATCCAGACTTCCAAGTCGTAGGTTTTAGCAGCTGAGAAGCCCATGTCGCCAGTAGAAAGAGCAACGACACGGTAAGGCAGATTGAGCTTTTGCAGGATGTTTTCTGCATTGGCAGTCATCTTTTCCAGCTCTTCATAAGATTCTTCTGGCTTGGCAAATTTCACCATTTCAACCTTGTGGAATTGGTGCAGGCGGATCAGACCGCGCGTGTCACGACCAGCAGAACCAGCTTCAGAGCGGAAAGATGGGCTCATAGCTGTGAAGTAGATTGGCAATTCCTTGCCATCTAGAATTTCGTCTCGATAGTAGTTGGTCAGCGGAACTTCAGCAGTCGGAATCAGAACGAAGTTAGTATCGCTTAGCTCAAAGGTATCTTCTTTGAACTTAGGATATTGGCCAGTACCAAACATAGAGTCATGGTTGACCATATAGGGAGTGATGACTTCCGTATAGCCTTCTTTGCCATGCTCGTCTAGCATAAAGTTGTAGATAGCACGCTCTAGTCTAGCGCCCAAGCCCTTGTAGAAGAGGAAGCGGGCCCCAGTAACTTTTGCGCCACGTTCCCAGTCCAGAATGTCCAAGTCTTCGCCTAAATCCCAGTGAGCCTTAGCTTCAAAGTCAAATTGGCGAGGTGTACCCCAACGGCGGACTTCTACATTGTCATCCTCGTCTGCTCCGACTGGCACGCTATCGTGCGGAATGTTTGGTAGGGTTGTAGTGAACTCGGTTAACTTAGCATCCAAGTCAGCTAAAGTAGCATCTAAGTCCTTGATTTCAGCAGATAGTTTTTGCATGGCTGCAATCTTGTCATCTGCATTTTCTTTGTTGCGTTTGGCTTGGGCAATCTCTGCAGAAACGGTGTTGCGTTCGGCTTTGAGATTTTCTACTTTTACCAACAAATCACGTCTTTGCTCATCAATTTCCTTCATTTGATTGAGCACATCAGCTGCTACACCACGGGTAGCTAATTTCTCTGCGACAGCATCAAAGTCTGTCCGAATACGTTTTAAATCTAACATAAAACCTCCAAAAAATAAAAGCACACCGAGGAGACTGTTGGAGCGGCTAGGCCGCGGTTCCATCCAACTTCACAGGTGTGCACTTGATTATGTATGTAGTTGTATTGCAACGGTAGAATTTCACACTAGGCTCCTATCTGCTCGCAGCACCCGCAGACTTTCTGAAAGAAGCGATAGTCTTACTTATCCGTTTCCTAGATTATACAGGATTTTCTATTTTTTTGCAAATAGATTTTTAAAGAATTGGCCAATTGTTTGAATCAAAGTAGGCAATTTGACGACTTTCTCATTCCCGATATGTTGCCGTGCAATTTTGAGAATCTTTCCAGTGTCCTTGGAGGCAAAGAGAAACTTGCCCTTGTCTGTAAACACTTCAAAATGGCGGCTGACATTTTTCCCAGAGACATTGGCACCGATCTGCTGGATGCTAGACCAAGGTAGCTGTATATAGTCTTCTACATTAGCATCAGCGTAGAATTCCAGTGCAACATCACCAACTAAAAACTTCCCAACCTTGCCACCTAAACCCAGATAGGAAACCCCTGTCGTTTGAAATTCAATCGATTTATTTTGCGATTGCGCCATAGAACATCTCCCTTTTAAATACTATAGCTATTATACCATAATAAAAAGAAGGCCGAAACCTTCTTTTTAATTACATCAAACCAATAAGGCGGGCAACGATACCAACAACGAAAAGTCCGATGATGATTGTGATTGGAGAAACTTTCTTCTTAAGCAACCACATGCAGAGGAAGGTAAGGAGAAGTCCCATCAAACCTGGAATCAAAGAGTTAATTTGTCCTTGAAGGGTATTTGCTTTTTCAGGAGTCAAGCTCAATCCGCCTGCAACATCACCCAAGATTTTTTGAAGTTGCTCGCCAGTTACAGCACCTTTAGGGAAGTTGATGTAAGCTCCCTCAGAGAGTTTTGTAGATGGCAATTGAAGCGCAAAGCTAACGTTTACCCAGCGTGCTACCAAAACAGCCAAGATAAACATACCGAGGATTGAAGCACCTTTAGTGATGTCTTGGAGGATACCACCAGACATGTCTTTTGTGATTTCAGAACCAGCCTTGTAACCCAATTCTTGAGTGTACCACAAGAAGGCCATACGGATTGCGTTCCAAAGAACGAAGAAGAGGAGTGGGCCGATGATATTTCCTGACAGAGCAAGAGATGCACCGAGTGCTCCAAGGATCGGACGAACTGTGAACCAGAAGACTGGGTCACCGATACCAGCCAAAGGTCCCATCATACCGATTTTAACCCCTTGGATAGCTGCATCGTCAATTTCTGCACCGTTTGCTTTTTCTTCTTCAAGGGCGAGTGTTACACCGATGATTGGAGCAGCAACGTATGGGTGAGTATTGAAGAATTCCAAGTGACGCTCAAGAGCAGCAGCTTGATCTTCTTTTTTAGTGTAAAGTTTCTTGAGAGCTGGAATTAAAGAATAAGCCCAACCCAAGTTTTGCATACGTTCATAGTTCCAAGAACCTTGCAAGAAAGTAGAACGCCACCAAACTTTTTGACGGTCTGATTTAGATAATTGAATTTTTTCAGTCATGATATAGCAGCTCCTTTCTTAGTAGTCTTCTAGGATATCGCCGATTGGGTCGTTAGATGTAGCAGAACCGCCACCACTGTTTCCGCCTTTCTTAGAAAGGTTGAGGTAGATAAGGGCGATTGCTACACCGATAGCACCGAGGGCAATCAAAGTCAATTGGCTAACAGCAGCAAGAGCAAAACCGATAGCAAAGAATGGCCATACTTCGCGAGTTGCCATCATGTTGATAACCATAGCGTAACCAACGGCAACAACCATTCCCCCGCCGACAGCCATACCGCCTGCCAACCAATCAGGCATCATAGCAAGCAATTTTTGCACTGCTTCTGCAGGGATAGCAAGAAGAAGGGCTGCAGGGATAGCGATACGAAGTCCTTGGAGAAGGAGAGCTACAAAGTGCGCACGTTCAACGCTAGCAAAGTCGCCTTTTTTAGCAGCAGAGTCTGCAGCGTGAACCAAGGCAACAGAGATAGTACGCACAATCATAGTAAGGAAGAGACCAGCTACGGCAAGAGGAATCGCGATTGTAGTTGCAACTGTGATACCTTTGTCAGTGAAATCTCCACCTTGAACCATGATGATGGCAGCGGCAACTGAAGCCAAGGCAGCGTCAGGAGCAACGGCAGCACCGATGTTAGCCCAACCAAGAGCGATCATTTGAAGAGATCCGCCAAGGATAACACCAGCAGTTAAGTTACCAGTTACAAGACCGATCAAGGTACAAGCAACCAGCGGTTGGTGGAATTGGAATTGGTCCAAGATACCTTCTAGACCAGCTAAGAAGGCAACAAAGACTACTAAAACCATAGAAATAATAGACATGTTTTAAATCCTTTCATAATAATATGAGAGCGAAACGTTTCAGATTATTGAACGTTGGCTTTGTTAATTAAGTCAAACAAATCTTTCTTAGAGTCATTTGGTACTTTACGTACGTCGAATTCAACTCCGAGATCACGCAATTTTTCGTAAGTTGCCACGTCGTCCTTGTCCATTGATAGAACGTTGTTGACCATTGTCTTACCAGTTGAGTGAGCCATTGAGCCGACGTTGAGAGTCTTGATTGGCACACCGCCTTCGATAGCGCGTAGGGCATCTTGCGGAGTTTCAAATAAGATAAGAGCGTGCGTATTACCAAAGCGTGGATCTTTTGAAACAGCAATCAGTTTATCAATTGGAACAACGTTTGCTTTAACATTACCAGGTGCAGCTTGTTTGATGAGTTCTTTACGAAGTTCATCCTTAGCTACTGAGTCAGAAGCAACGATGATACGGTCTGCTTTTGAATCTGGAGTCCAAGCTGTTGCAACTTGTCCATGCAACAAACGAGTATCGATACGAGCAAGGTTGATTTTGAGCTTGCCGTCTCCGATAACGGTTCCTTCTGGGATAGCTGATTGAGCAACTGGTGCAGCAGCAGGAGCAGCGCTTTCTAGGACTGGATTCAGCTCTTCAGGCAGAGCTTTGACGCCTTCCTTAGCTTCCTTGATGATATTTGCAACGACAGCATCTACGCTAGCGTTTGCATCCATCATGCGTTCTGTGTAGGCTTGAATTAGCATAGGCAGGTTCAAACCTGTAATAATCGCGAACTTGCGGTCTGGATTTTCACCCATGACACGGCTAGCTTGGTTAAATGGTGACCCACTCCAAAGGTCAGCCAAGACCAATACCTCATCGTTCGCATCAAACGAAGCCACAGCGTCATTGAATTTTGCATACAGATCATCAGGACCTTCGTTTGGCATGAAAGTTACAACTTGAACTTTTTCTTGCTCACCAAAAATCATAGAACCTGACTGATGAATGCCGGCAGCAAATTCACCGTGGCTGGCAATAATGATTCCAATACTCATTATTGTTTTTCCTCCTTATAAAATGTTTGACTTAAGTTTAAGAAAACTTTAAGGCTAACTATTATTATAAAACGTTTTCATGAAAAATGCAAGTACCTGAATCGAAGCGGCAATCATTTTCAAATTCCATTTCTAGTGAAAAACGCTGTTATATCAGCATTTTTTGATCTTTTCTTCTCACTAAATAATTAGATGAAGATTAGATTATCAATGTAACTAGGTTAATATATGAAAGTTGTTGAAAATTTCTATGAAAATGCTTATCTACTAGATTGATAGAAAGCAAATTTATATAGGAAGAATTTATAGCTGAATCTCAAGAAGTATTTTACAAATCATCTATTTTCTGCTATAATCTTTTCTAGAAAGAATTCTCATTGTCTACTTTTTAGCGAGTCTGGGTTGGTGGGAGCCGGATAGGGAAGCAGTGCAGATGGCGCTTTCGATAAACATTTTTAAACGTAATGAAGTAATAAATTAGGGTGGAACCGCGTCTTGACGCCCCTAGGTCGCATAGCCTAGGACTGTCGGATGTGGTTCTTTTGCGTACTGAACCTATTGTTCGAAAGAAAGGAGATTCGTGGAGAACTTTTATCTTGTAAAAGACGAGAACCAATTCGCAGCTTTTCAAGATTTCGTCGCAAAGAATTCCGCAAAGTTGCAGGATTATCTAACATTTTTAAAAGACGAGTTTGCGGTTTATGACTTGCCGCAAGCCATCATTTGGTCCGATTTTGATTCTGCTACGCAGATCATTCGGGAAATTCCTGTACCAGCCTATACAAATGATAGGCGGATGGTTATGACTCCCGAATTGACGGTTTGGAAAGATTTGTATCTCCTTCAGTTGGAGAATTACGAGACCTCTCACCAAACTCAAGCAATAGCAAACCACTATCAGTCTTTGTCTGAAAATTCTCTCTTGCAGATTGTGGGCCATGAGTTAGCTCATTGGTCGGAGCATTTTTTAGATGACTTTGATGGATACGGTGCCTATATCTGGTTTGAAGAAGGGATGGTTGAGTATATTAGCCGCAAGTATTTCTTTACAGATGAGGAATTTCGAGTGGAAAAAGCTTGTAATCAGTCTCTTGTTGAGCTCTTTCAGAAAAAGCACGGTTGGCACTCATTGAATGATTTCGGTACTTCGACTTATCAAGGGAATTATGCTAGTATTTTTTACGAATACTGGCGCAGTTTTTTGACAGTTGACAAGCTAGTAGAAAATCTAGGCAGCGTGCAAGCGGTCTTTGATTCTTATCATCGGTGGGCAAACACAGATAAAACACTTCCCTTGTTGGATTGGTTCATAGAACAGAAAATAATAGACAAAGAGATATAAACAAACAAAAGGAGTAACAAATGTCTAAAAAATTGACTTTTCAGGAAATTATCTTGACTTTACAGCAATTCTGGAATGACCAGGGCTGTATGCTCATGCAGGCTTATGATAATGAGAAGGGGGCGGGAACGATGAGTCCCTATACCTTCCTGCGGGCTATTGGGCCAGAGCCATGGAATGCGGCTTATGTAGAGCCGTCTCGCCGGCCAGCAGATGGACGCTATGGAGAAAATCCGAACCGTCTTTACCAGCACCATCAATTTCAAGTGGTTATGAAACCTTCTCCAAGCAATATCCAAGAACTTTACTTGCAGTCTTTGGAGCTTTTGGGGATTAATCCGCTGGAGCACGACATTCGCTTTGTTGAGGATAACTGGGAAAATCCGTCAACTGGCTCAGCTGGTCTGGGCTGGGAAGTCTGGCTGGATGGTATGGAAATCACTCAGTTCACTTACTTCCAGCAGGTCGGAGGTCTGCCAACTCAGCCAGTGACCGCTGAGGTGACTTATGGTCTGGAGCGTCTGGCTTCTTATATCCAAGAAGTGGACTCAGTCTACGACATTGAGTGGGCTGATGGCGTTAAGTACGGTGAAATTTTCACTCATCCTGAGTACGAGCATTCCAAGTACAGCTTTGAGGTCAGCGACCAAGACTTGCTCCTGGGGAATTTTGAGAAGTTTGAAGCGGAAGCCAAGCGCTGTCTGGACGAGCATCTGGTGCACCCGGCCTATGACTATGTTCTCAAATGCTCGCATACCTTTAACCTCTTGGATGCGCGTGGAGCCGTATCTGTGACAGAGCGGGCTGGCTATATCGCCCGTATTCGTAATCTAGCTCGTGTTGTCGCTAAGACCTTTGTGGCTGAGCGCAAGCGTCTGGGCTATCCACTTTTGGATGCAGAGACTCGCGAGAAACTCTTGGCAGAGGAGGGAGAATAATCATGGTAAAAAATTTATTAGTCGAGTTAGGTTTGGAGGAAATGCCAGCCTATGTCGTAACTCCGAGCATGAAGCAGCTGCGCGACAAGATGGGAGCCTTCCTGACAGACCATCGTCTGACCTTTGAGAAAATTGAAATGTTCTCAACGCCTCGCCGTCTGGCGGTGCGCGTGATTGGCTTGGCAGACAAGCAGTCTGATTTGACCGAAGATTTCAAAGGCCCTTCTAAGAAAATTGCTCTGGATGCAGATGGCAACTTTACCAAGGCTGCAGAAGGCTTTGTCCGTGGCAAGGGCTTGACGGTTGAGGACATTACTTTCCGTGAAATCAAAGGGGAAGAATATGTCTATGTGACCAAGGAAGAAATCGGTCGCCCTGTAGAGGAAATCATCCCAGCAGTGACGGAAGTTCTGCAAGCTTTGACCTTCCCTGTCAGCATGCACTGGGCCAACAACACCTTTGAATACATCCGCCCGGTCCACACCTTGACTGTGCTCTTAGATGAGCAGGCCTTTGATTTGGATTTCTTGGACATCAAGAGCGGCCGTACTAGCCGTGGCCATCGCTTCTTGGGTCAAGAAACGGAGATTTCTTCAGCAAATTCCTATGAATATGACTTGCGGGCTCAGTTTGTCATTACCAATCCTCTTGAACGAGAAAAGATGATTATCGAGCAGATTCGGGCGTTAGAGCAGGAGCACGGGGTTTCTATTGAGATTGACGAAGACTTGCTTAATGAAGTCTTGAATCTGGTAGAATATCCAACTGCTTTCCTAGGTAATTTTGATGCTAAATACTTAGAGGTGCCAGAGGAAGTTTTGGTAACTTCTATGAAAGAGCACCAGCGTTACTTTGTTGTGCGCGATAGTGAAGGCAAGCTTTTGCCACACTTTATCTCTGTCCGCAACGGAAATGCAGAGCATCTGGAAAATGTTATCAAGGGGAATGAGAAAGTCTTGGTGGCTCGTCTGGAAGATGGGGAATTCTTCTGGCGGGAAGACCAAAAACTAGCTATTGCCGACTTGGTTGAAAAGCTGAGCAATGTGACCTTCCACGAAAAGATTGGCTCTCTGGCAGAGCACATGGAGCGGACTGGCAAGATTGCTGCTCTCTTAGCGCAAGAAGCAGGATTGGATGCTGATGAGACAGCTGACTTGGCTCGTGCAGCGGCTATTTATAAGTTTGACCTGCTGACCGGCATGGTTGGGGAATTTGATGAGCTGCAAGGTATCATGGGTGAGAAGTATGCTCTTCTGGCTGGTGAGAATGCTGCAGTGGCAGCTGCCATTCGGGAGCACTATATGCCAACTTCAGCCGATGGCGAATTGCCTGACACCAAGGTCGGAGCCGTCTTGGCTCTGGCTGATAAGCTGGATACCATTCTGTCCTTCTTCTCTGTTGGACTGATTCCGAGCGGATCTAATGACCCTTATGCGCTGCGCCGTGCGACTCAGGGTGTTGTGCGTATCTTGGATAAGTTTGGCTGGAACATTGATTTGGCTCAGTTGGTTAGCCGACTTTACGAACTGAAATTTGATAGCCTAAGTTATGAAAATCAAGAGGCAGTGCTAGACTTCTTCCGTGCCCGCGTTGAGAAAATGATGGACCGCAGCATTCCGAAAGACATCGTGACGGCTGTTCTTCAAAGCACTCACTTTGTCGTACGCGATTTAGTAGAAACTGCTGCGCTTTTAGCAGAAAAAGCTCAGGAAGACAACTTCAAGTCAGCAGTAGAAAGCCTGTCTCGAGTCTTCAATCTAGCTGAGAAAGCCCAAGGGCAGACAGCTGTCAATCCAGCCCTCTTTGAAAATCAAGAGGAAAAAGACTTGGCTGCGGCCATTGAAAAAGTGGAGCTGACGGCAGACTTAGCTGCTAATCTGGATCAACTTTTTGCCCTCAGTCCAGCTATTGCCGCTTTCTTTGACCATACCATGGTCATGGCAGAAGATGAGGCTGTGCGTAACAATCGCCTAGCTCTCCTAGCTTCTTTGACAGCCAAGGCGGGACAAATGGCTCAGTTTAATCAGATTAATACCAAATAAAAGGTAAGAGGGGTAGAATCATGGATCCTAAAAAAATTGAACGCATCAACGAACTGGCTAAAAAGAAAAAAACCGAAGGCCTAACTGCTGAGGAAAAAGTGGAACAAGCCAAGCTTCGTGAAGAGTACATCGAAGGCTACCGCCGTTCTGTTCGCCATCACATTGAAGGCATCAAGATCGTTGATGAGGACGGCAATGATGTGACGCCTGAAAAATTGCGCCAAGTTCAGCGCGAGAAAGGTCTTCATGGCCGCAGTCTAGATGATCCAAATTCATAAAAACAAGAAAAAGAGAGAGTGGGACAGAAATCGGTAATTCGTTAGAATTCGATTTCGTCGTCCCACCTCCGCACAGTTGAGTAGGGCTGTAAAAGCTGATGAAATCAGCGTAGTAGAGCCCACTCAACCACTGCGTCTTGCTCTACAATCCAAAGACAATTGAAGAGTCTAGGACTTTTGTCCCAGACTCTTTTTTTGAATTTATAACTTAGCTTAAGGCTAAGAATATTTATGAATTTTATATCGAGGGATACAGCATTTATAAAGGAAAATCAAGAAATAATGCCTAGCAAGCGAGTAGACAAGCTTGGTTTTTTATCCTTCTATATAGTCTCTTAATGCTTGACCACTTAGGCCGACATTGAGGGCAATCAGTAGCTTGATGCGAGCCTTCGGTGCATTGAGCTCTTTGACAAACATGATTCCGGCTTGGTGTAGCTTGACACCGCCACCTTCGTAGGCGTAGACAGGCTCAGAAATGCCGTTGAAACAACGTGAAACGAGAGCGATGGGGAGACCAGCTTCTGCCATCGCTGTTAATGTTTCCGCAGTTTCTTTTGGCAGATTGCCTGCGCCAAAGGCTTCGATGATGAGACCGTCTAGCTTTTGCCAATCCAGCATATCAAGCAGTTCTGTTTTCATACCGGCATAGGCTGGGATGATGGGTACCAGCCCTGAAATGCTAGTCAGGTCAAAGCGGACGCGAGGTTCTGCTGTTTTGAAATAGAGAATTTCGTGTTTCATGACCAGGCCTAGAGGACCGTGCGTCGGAGTTTGAAAGGTGCTGACGTTGGTGGTGTGGGTTTTAGTGACATATTTGGCAGCATGCACTTCGTCATTCATGACGACTAGGACACCCTTGCCACGAGCTTTCTGGTCACTGGCCACCCGCAAAGCAGTCAGGTAGTTATAAACTCCGTCACTACCAAGTTCATTTGAACTTCTCATAGCTCCGGTCAAAACGACAGGGATGTCAGGCAGGTCCATGGTATCAAGGAAGTAGGCAGTCTCCTCCAGAGTATCGGTTCCGTGGGTAATGACCACACCGTCGTATTGGTCAGCGTCAGCTTTGATTTTTTGGTAGAGGTCGAGCATGTGCTGGGGAGTGATGTGAGGACTGGGAACATTGAAGAAATCAACCACCGTCACTTCAATACCATCTAAAGGAACAGCCACATGGTTCATGGGATTGTCTTGGCTACTATTGACGGCACCACTTCCGTCAGCCTGCATGGAAATGGTTCCACCCGTATGTAAAACTAAAATTTGCTTATTCATAGATGAGCTTCTCCGTGAATTGTGTTATAATTTATTGTATCATAAAAGGAAAGAATGAGAAAATCAATGGAAATAAAAGCCGTCTTTTTTGATATAGATGGAACCTTGATTAATGACAGTCGAACCGTCTTGAAATCGACAGAAGCTGCCATTAAGAGTTTGCAGGAACAAGGGATTTTGGTCGGTTTAGCAACAGGTCGGGGCCCCTTCTTTGTCAAGCCTTTTATGGATAAGCTGGATTTAGACTTTGCTGTCACCTACAATGGTCAATATATTTTTTCAAAAGACAGGGTCATTTCTGCCACACCGATTGATAAGCAGAGCCTGCGTGATCTGATTGCCTATGCCAAGGAGCACCGAAAAGAGATTTCCTTGGGGACAGAACAGGCCATGCAAGGTTCAAAAATTATGACCTTTGGTATGAGTTCTTTTTCACAGTGGGCTACCCAGTTTATTCCTAGGAAGATGACTCGGACGGTGAGCCATGGTTTTAACAAGATTGTGAGCAAGGCCTTGCCTCAGCATGAAGAAGACCTGTTGAAATTGATCCAAGAGCCTATTTACCAGGTGCTGATTTTGGCGGATCCAGTTGAGAGTGCAAAGATTGAAGCAGATTTTCCACATTTGAAATTTACTCGTTCTAGTCCTTATGCAGCGGACATCATCAATCAAGGGATGTCCAAGCTAGAGGGCATTCGTCTAGTCGGTCAAGAGTATGGCTTTGATATCCATCAGGTCATGGCCTTCGGCGACTCTGACAATGACTTGGAAATGCTGTCGGGAGTTGGTTTGTCTATTGCCATGGGGAATGGTACCAGCTCTGTCAAGGAAGTAGCCAAGCATACGACTAGCAGCAATAGTCAGGACGGGATTCATCGGGCACTAGAACATTTTGGTATTTTAGCGAGTGAGAAAGTCTTTGTGTCTCGCGATCACCACTTCAATAAGGTCAAGACTTTCCATGGTGTCATGGATGAGTCTACGCAGGAAGAACCCATCGCTTGGACACCAGAGGAAGCTCGGCACCGTGCTGACTTCAAGTTGGAAGAGTTGGTTGAATTTCTCAGAGCTGCCAGCTCTTCAGAGGAAGAATTTGATCAGTCGATGGCCAGAATGCACGAGGCTTTAGATAAGGCTGCTGCCAAGGTTCGTAGCAAGAGCAAGGCAGAAATCTCCTTAGTTGGTCAAGTGGATGCTCTGATTGATACGCTCTACTTTACTTACGGTAGCTTTGTCTTGATGGGAGTTGATCCTGAGCGGATTTTCGATATTGTCCATCAGGCCAATATGGGGAAAATTTTCCCAGATGGAAAAGCGCATTTTGATCCAGTAACCCATAAAATCCTCAAACCAGATGACTGGGAAGAAAAATATGCGCCAGAACCAGCGATCGAACGGGAGTTGGAGCGACAGATTCAGGCTTATCAGCGTAATGTGGAAAAGGCGCAAAAAGAAACAAAAGACGAAGAGTAGCGACTCTTCATCAGCAGAATTTTTATTTTACGATACTCAATCGAATTATTTTACGGAGGTTTTCTCATGTTATCAAGAGTTGAAAAATTTGAAGCAGCCTTGGCTCAGACAGAATGCGATGCTGTCCTAGTAACCAATCTGAAAAATATTTACTATCTGACTGGTTTTAGTGGCACAGAAGCGACGGTTTTCATCAGCAAGTCACGTCGGATTTTCCTGACGGATTCTCGCTATACCTTGATTGCCAAGGGCGTGGTTGAGGGCTTTGATATTGTTGAAACGCGGGATGCAGTTGGAGAAATTGCTAAAATCATTGCAGACGATCAGTTGGCAAAAATCGGTTTTGATGATGAAATTTCCTATGCTTACTTCAAGATGCTGGAAAGTGTGTTTGCTGGTCATGAGTTGGTGCCGATGACAGGTTTTATCGAAAATCTGCGCATGATCAAGGATGAGCAAGAAATCGCGACCATTCGCAAGGCCTGTCAGATTTCTGATCAAGCCTTCCTAGACGTGCTGGACTTTATCAAGCCTGGTCAGACGACAGAGCTGGCTGTTATGAACTTTTTGGATGCTCGCATGCGCCAGCTAGGTGCTTCAGGTGCCTCTTTTGACTTCATCATCGCTTCGGGCTACCGTTCTGCTATGCCACATGGTGTGGCCAGTGACAAGGTTATTCAAAATGGTGAAACCCTGACCATGGATTTTGGTTGCTATTACAACCACTATGTCAGCGATATGACGCGGACTGTTCATGTGGGGCAAGTGACAGATGAAGAGCGGGAGATTTATGACATTGTCTTGCGTAGTAATCAGGCTCTGATAGAAGCGGCTAAAGCTGGACTCAGCTGTATTGATTTTGACCGGATTCCTCGTCAAATTATCAACGACGCAGGCTATGGTCCTTACTTTAGCCACGGAATTGGCCACGGAATTGGGCTGGATATCCATGAGATTCCTTACTTTGGTAAGTCAGAAGAGCCGATCAAGGCTGGCATGGTTCTGACAGATGAACCGGGTATCTATCTGGATGGCAAATACGGCGTTCGGATCGAAGATGACCTTCTGATCACAGAGACTGGTTGTGAGGTCTTGACCCTCGCTCCAAAAGAGTTGATTGTGATTTGAGAATTATCAAGCTTTATGGTAGAATAAAGAGTAAATTATTTATTAAAGAGGTAAAAAACAAATGATTGAAGCAAGCAAGCTGAAAGCTGGAATGACTTTTGAAACTGCTGATGGTAAATTGATCCGTGTCTTGGAAGCAAGTCACCACAAACCAGGTAAGGGAAATACTATCATGCGTATGAAATTGCGTGATGTTCGTACTGGTTCTACATTTGAGACTAGCTACCGTCCAGAAGAAAAATTTGAACAAGCTATCATCGAAACAGTACCAGCACAATACTTGTACCAAATGGATGGTACTGCGTATTTCATGAATACTGAGACTTATGACCAATACGAAATTCCAGTCGTTAATGTAGAGGACGAGTTGAAATTCATCCTTGAAAACTCAGATGTGAAAATCCAATTCTACGGATCAGAAGTGATCGGTGTGACAGTACCTACAACTGTTGAATTGGTGGTAACAGAAACACAACCATCTATCAAGGGTGCTACTGTAACAGGTTCTGGTAAACCAGCAACTCTTGAAACAGGTCTTGTTGTCAATGTACCAGACTTCATCGAAGTTGGACAAAAATTGGTCATCAATACAGCCGAAGGAACTTACGTTTCTCGTGCGTAATTTCAATCTTTCATATAGAAAGGAATTCTTATGGCAAACGAACAATTAGGCGAAATCGTTATTGCGCCACGAGTCTTGGAAAAAATTATTGCCATTGCTACGGCTAAGGTAGAGGGCGTTCATTCTTTTGCAAATAAAAGCATGTCAGATAGCCTTTCTATGCGTACGCTTGGACGCGGTGTTGCGCTACATACGGATGAAAGTGGCGACATATCAGTTGATATCTACCTCTATCTGGAGTACGGTATCAGTGTACCAACAGTTGCAGTTGCAATCCAAAAAGCAGTCAAAAGCGCTGTAAGCGATATGGCTGAAGTGGAGCTGTCTGCTGTCAATATCCATGTGGCAGGTATTGTTCCAGAAAAATCACCAAAACCAGATTTGAAAGATCTGTTTGATGAGGATTTCCTCAATGACTGATGTTTTGTTAGAATCTAGAAGAGAGCTACGCCAGCGGGCGTTTCAGGCCTTGATGAGCCTAGAGTATGAAGGGGATGCCATTGAGTCTTGTCGCTTTGCCTATACTTATGATAAGGACGAAGAGCAGACAGATGCTGAAGTCAATATCCCAGCATTTCTACTCAACTTGGTCACAGGAGTATCTCAATCCAAGGAAGAATTAGATAAGAAAATCGCCCAGCACTTGAAAGCAGGCTGGACAGTTGAGCGTCTGACCTTGGTGGAAAAGAATATCCTGCGATTAGGCATCTTTGAAATCACAGAGTTTGATACTCCTGAGCGAGTAGCGGTCAATGAAGCTATTGAACTTTCCAAGCAATTCTCTGATGAAAAATCAAGTAAGTTTATCAATGGTATTTTAAGCCAATTTATAACAGAAGAAAAAGACTGAGACGATTGTCTCAGCTTTTTTTGGTTTTTGATAGTTGTAGTTGCTGATAATGCTTAAGAAGTTTCCATTATAGAAACCTAGGTCTCGGCTGCTTACTTTTCCTATAGATTCCTGGTAACCTAGACCTCGGTTGCTCACTTTTCCTATAGATTCCTGGCAATCTAGGTCTCGGTTAGTCACTTTCCCTATAGAATCATGGTAACCTAGGCCTCGGCTGCTTACTTTTCCTATAGATTCGTGGTAACCTAGGCCTCGGCCGGTCATTTTTCTTATAGATTCATGGTAACCTAGGTCTCGTCTGGTCACTTTCCCTATAGAATCATGGTAATCTAGGCCTTAGCTATTCACTTTTCCTATAGCTTCATGACAATCTAGACCTCGAATGTGCTTTTCATCTCTATTTATAGGATGAATCGCTTTCGTTTCTTACGATTTTTACTAGGTCTTTTAGAGATGAGGAATGGTCTAGTCAGTCTAAGTAAGAAAAGAAAGAGATAAGAGAAAATCGACTAAAGAGTAATTCTTCAGAAGAGAGTTTTTGAGGGGGAACTTTGGATTGAATACGGCTATGTGGGGAAATTTAAATTGCTAGTAAACTTGATAATGTTGAAAAAGTTCCTGTCTGTTTTTGTATAGTGGTAGTGTAAAATAAGTTGTGTAAACACAAAAAAGGAATAAATCCGTTATAGTAGAGTTGCGAAACATTACTAGAAAGAGATTTATTCATATGACTCAGTTTACCACAGAACTACTTAACTTCCTAGCCCAACAGCAAGATATTGATGAATGTTGCCGTTCTTCTCTTGAAACAGCCATGAATGATCTGCTTCAAGCGGAGTTATCAGCCTTTTTAGGGTATGAGCCTTACGATAAAGTAGGCTATCATACTGGAAATAGTCGTAACGGAACCTATTCACAGAAATTTGAAACCAAATATGGGACTGTTCAGTTAACCATTCCAAGAGATCGTAATGGGAACTTTAGTCCAGCTTTGATCCCCGCTTATGGACGTCGCGATGACACTTGGAAATGTTCTGACACCCTTGAAAGCTTATTTGCTTAACACTTCGTAACTCTAGTTGAGCGTTTACATAAAATTATAGAATGTATCTACAATTATCTAAAAGCTTGTAAGAAATAATAAAATAAAGTAATAAGAATGGTATAATAGGTAGAATACATATTTAGTCCTGATGGTCTTCCGATGATAGGAGCGACTGTGATCGCTTTTATTGAATTGATAAATGAGAAGATTAAAGCGGTGTAGACAAATTAGAGGTTGTAGGTGTGTTGAAATGGAAAAAGATATACAGTTATGTTTGATGGAAGAAGATGACCGAGAGCTGTTTATTTTGGACAATCAGGAAGCTTTTAACTACGGGGCTTTGGAGGAGTTTGGGTGTAGAGATAACCACTTTGAAGAAGATGGTCAAATCATTTCACGAGAGACCATCGAACAGTCCATTGACCACGGAAAGGCTTATCGTATTATTCTTGAAGAGAAAAAAGTTGGCGGTGCTGTAATTAAAGTTGATGGAGAAAAAGGAAGTTTAGACCTGCTATTCGTTTCCCCAGATGCTCACGGTAAGGGAGTTGGATATGCTGCCTGGTGTCAAGTTGAAAAGTTACATCCAGAAGTCAAAATTTGGGAGACTATGACACCATACTTTGAGCAGCGTAATATACATTTTTATGTAAATAGATGTGGGTTTCATATTGTTGAATTTTTTAATAAATTTCATCCTGACCCAAATGAGCCAGAAGCGGATGTTAAGGAATTTGATGAGCAATTTCCAGACGGAATGTTTCGGCTTGAAAAAAGAATAGATTAAATTAGAAGTTGGAATTGCAATAGAGCGGTGCTTAATGACTATCTTAAAGATAATGCTAATAATGGTCAGTGTTGCATTTATTATGTTTGGATATGAGATCGCCCCAAGGGAGTATCTAATAGTTTGTATTATTAAGAGCTTTAAGGTACTTGAAAAATTCCAAGAAGAGGAATAGCTTAGAGCAGGTGAATACAAGGATTATTTGCAGATTACAGGAGGATAAGCATGACGATTGTTTTGATTTCAGTTATTATTGCATTTCTATATCATAAAATCGCAGAACATTTTAAGAATAGTTATATTGATTGTATTCTATTTCTATCATTGATTTTGTCTCATTTTATATGGGATTACTATTTCTTACCAATTGACATAGTAATAGCCCTCAGTGGAGTACATTTACTATCAAATTTCTTTGAAAAGGTGAGAAGTAAGCAATGAAACTGATTTAGAGAGAGTCACTATAAAATGAAAGTTAAAAAGTTAGGTATTTAAAATGAAACATTTTTTTGCAGGGCTTGGTGCCATAAACTTTGCTAGTTATCTAATTGCTATAGGTGTAGGATTGGCACCTCTCTTTCACATTTTTATAATCCGTTCGGAAATAAGTTTTTGGAAAATAGTATTGTCTATAATAGCTATACTTTTAATCATAATTTTAACGATTGCGCGAATTTATAGAAGATTTTTCTATGTAGATTAGTTTGATTTCCTTTAGAATTTGGGAAAACCTTATCTTTCTAAAAAACGAACAGTGCTATTGGATGCAGGCGATAGGCTAAGGAAAACGGTAATGATTATGAGATCAAAAAGTAATCAGGGATTGGACTGCATTAAAAAATACTTTTAAAGAAAAGATTTATGCAAGAAATGCTTTTTTGATGAGCCTAAAGAAATTTTTAGTTTCATCAACTTAAACAACAAAGAGAGAGGTGGTGGATTTCGTATGAAAGGAATCTGAAATCATACATAAAGCTTTGGAATAAAAAAATGATCTATGAAAACCTTTACATTTCGATAGAGAATCTGTATAATAAATACAGAAAACGTTTGCACACGTATTTTCTATAGGAAAAAATAAAGGAGTTTTTTTATTTATGAAAAGAAACTATTATCTACAGTCTCGGACCAGTGAAAAGCGTCATTATTTTGGAATTCGTCGCTTGAAAGTCGGAGTAGCATCTGTCGTGATTGCGTCTGGCTTTCTCTTTGGAGGTGCCCAGTTAGTCAAAGCGGATGAGACAAAGGCTACGACTAGCCCAACAACGGAAACAGTATCAGCTACTAATTCAGAAGCTTTGCCTAAGCCAGCAGATGAAGCAAAAGCCGAGGAAGTGGATAGTTCCGCGCAAAAAGAAAGCGAACAAAAAGGCAATATCGAGAAAAGCGCCCAGCCTGAGGCAGTAGTAAATCAAGCTGCTCAGCCGACAGAGGGGGCAGACTCTAGTGCGACTCCAGAAGCAGCTGGGAAAGAAGCCAAGGAAACAGCTGCATCTGACGAGAAAGAAAAGCCAGCGTCAACTGATCAGTCAGAGATATCGACCAAGGATGCTATCGCAGATGGCCATATGCGTTTCCATTTCAAAAATCTACCATCCGAGAATCTGGATAGCTTAGGTTTATGGACTTGGGATGATGTTGAAACCCCTTCTGGTCAAAAGGGAGGCTGGCCGACCGGTGCGACTAGTTTTGCGACAGCTAAAAAAGATGATTATGGCTATTACCTTGATGTCAAGATGGCAGAGAAAAGGAGCAAGGTTAGTCTCTTAATCAACAATACAGCAGGTCAAAATATTACGGGTGATAAGACGGTTGAGCTGCTCAGCCCTCAGATGAATGAAGTTTGGTTTGACAAAGACTATAACCCTCATACCTCCGAGCCTTTGAAAGAAGGAATGCTTCGGATCAATTATTATCGCACAGATGGTCAGTATGATAAGAAATCCCTTTGGCTCTGGGGAGATGTGCAAAATCCAGGTCAAAATTGGCCTGATGGCGTGGACTTTGAAAAGACTGGGAAATACGGTCGCTACGTAGATGTTCCTCTGAAAGAGGCTGCAAAGATGATTGGCTTCCTGCTTTTAGATGAAAGCAAGTCAGGAGATGATGTGAAGATTCAAAAACAGGATTATAATTTTGCAAATTTGGGTAAGACTAGCCAGATTTTCTTGCGTGATGCGGATCCAACGGTTTATACCAACCCTTACTTTGTCAATGATATCCGCATGACAGGAGCCCAGCATGTTAGCTTGACAGAGATTGAGGCGACCTTCTCTACCTTAGAAAATGCTAAAAAAGAAGATATTCTGAAAAACCTAAAAATTACCAATAAAGATGGCGGAGAAGTCGCTGTTAAAGATGTGGTTCTGGATCCTAAGAATAAAAGCGCAAAATTAATCGGTGATTTTAACCAAGCTCAGTCACCTTATCTTATCAAATATGGCAACGACCAATTTAAAACCAGCATGAACTGGCAGCTGAAGGACAGTCTTTACAAGTATGATGGTGATTTGGGCGCGCGTGTTTCTCAAGCGGGCAAACAAGTAGACCTGACCTTCTGGTCACCGAGTGCGGATCAAGTTGATTTGGTGGTCTATGACAAGGAAGATCAGAACAAGGTCCTTGGGCGCATAGCTATGCAGAAGGGTGAGTCTGGCACATGGACTGGCAGCTTGACGCCTAAGAGCGGGCTAGGTCTTTCTGACTATCGTGGCTATTTCTATCATTATGAAATTAGCCGTGGCGGCAAAAAGGTTCTGGTGCTGGATCCTTATGCTAAGTCTTTAGCTGCTTGGAACAGTGAGGATGCGGACAAGGGGGATGCCTACAAGATTGCCAAGGCAGCCTTTGTAGATCCAAGTGAATATGGACCAAAAGACCTGACCTATGCAACTATTCCGAACTTCAAGAAGCGGGAAGATGCTTTGATTTATGAGGCGCATGTTCGTGATTTTACTTCAGATCCAGCTATCTCAAAGGATTTAAAATCTCAATTTGGAACCTTCTCAGCTTTCATTGAGAAATTGGATTATTTGAAAGACTTGGGAGTGACCCACGTTCAGCTCTTACCAGTTCTGAGTTATTACTTTGTAAATGAGCTGAAAAATGCTGAGCGCATGGACAAGTATGCTTCCAGCAACAGCAACTACAACTGGGGCTATGACCCGCAAAACTACTTTTCGTTGACAGGTATGTATTCGAGCACACCGACAGATCCAGCCAAGCGCATTGAGGAATTCAAAAATCTTGTCAATGAAATTCATAAGCGTGGTATGGGCGTTATCATGGACGTGGTCTATAATCACACAGCCAAGACTTCTATCTTCGAGGACTTGGAGCCCAATTACTACCACTTTATGGATGCGGATGGGACACCAAGAACTAGCTTTGGTGGCGGCCGCTTGGGTACTACTCACTATATGAGCAGACGGGTCTTGGTGGATTCGATCAAGTACCTGACAGAGCAGTACAAGGTAGATGGCTTCCGCTTTGATATGATGGGGGACCACGATGCTGAGTCCATCCAAAAAGCCTTTGAAGAAGCCAAGAAGCTTAATCCAAATCTCATTATGCTGGGTGAGGGTTGGAAGACTTATACAGGTGATGAAAATAAAGCAGTCCAGCCTGCTGACCAAACTTGGATGAAGTCAACAGACACGGTAGCAGTCTTCTCAGATGACATTCGCAATACCTTGAAATCGGGTTATCCAAATGAGGGAACGCCAGCCTTTATCACCGGTGGAAAGCGCAATGTAGAAGATGTTTTCAAGAATATCAAGGCGCAGCCAACCAATTTTGAGGCAGATAGCCCAGGGGATGTGATCCAATACATTGCGGCCCATGATAATCTGACCCTCTTTGATATTATTGCCCAGTCGATTAAGAAAGATCCAGCAGTCGCTGCCAATAATCAAGAGATTCATCGCCGTCTGCGCCTAGGAAATCTGATGATGCTGACTTCGCAAGGAACTCCATTCATCCACTCTGGTCAAGAGTACGGCCGGACCAAGCAATTCCGCGATCCTGCCTATAAATATCCTGTCTCTGAAGACAAAGTTCCAAACAAAGCGCATTTGTTGACCAATGAGGATGGCACACCGTTTGAATACCCGTATTTCATTCATGATTCTTATGATTCGAGCGACGCGGTCAATCATTTTGACTGGACCAAGGCGACTGATGCGGAGAAATTCCCAGAAAATGCCAAGAGTCGTGCTTATATGAGGGGCTTGATTAGTCTGCGGAAATCAACGGACGCCTTTACCCGCAGCTCCAAAGCAGAAGTAGATCAAAATGTGACCCTCATCACCCAGCCTGGCAAGGATGGCGTTGAGAAAGAAGACCTTGTCCTTGGCTACCAAGTGGTTGCTTCGAATGGCGATATTTATGCAGTCTTTGTCAATGCGGATAAAAAGGAGCGAAACTTCAACTTTGGTGAAACCTACAAGCATCTAGCAGGTGCAGAGGTTGTGGTTGATGGCAATAGCGCAGGCGTTTCTGCTATTTCAAATCCAGCAGGTGTCACTAGAAACAGTAATGGATTGACTCTAGCTCCGCTGACAGCGATAATTTTGCGGATTAAAAAGGCGAGTCCAGCTCAAGAAGAAAAGCCTCAAGATACAAGTAAAGACATCCAGCAAAATCCGTCTCAAGGCAGCGTTAAGGAACTTCAAAAAGAACAAAGCCCTAGACCTAGCTTGTCGAATAAGCTTGTTCAAGTTCCATCTGCTACTACATCTCCATCTTCAGAGAGTCAAAAACAACTTGCTGCAGAGCCACAGCAGGACAAAGTAAGTCCTACTGAGACTGCTTCGACAGAAAAAGTCTTGCCGAAAACGGGCACAGAAACTTCTCTGCTGGCGATTTTAGGTGGTTCTCTTGCCTTCTTGGCTGGCTTGCTCGCTTTTAGAAAGAAGCAATAAAGTGAGAGTGGGACAGAAATCGGTAATTCGTTAGAATTCGATTTCGTCGTCCCACCTCCGCACAGTTGAGTAGGGCTGTAAAAGCTGATGAGATCAGCGTAGTAGAGCCCACTCAATCACTGCGTCTTGCTCGACATTCCAAAGACAATTGAGAGGCCAGGACTTTTGTCCCAAACTCAGCAGTTGTAGAAATCCATGTTTCTCAGCCGTGATAGATAAAAATACGACTTCCATTTTGGAAGTCGTATTTTCTTATTTAGTAGGGATTGAATGAAAATTACACACTTTTACCAGGCAAGAGGTTCACAGGCAGGAAGTAGCCGGTCGTTGTGACTTCTTGCTTGTCAATTTTTTGTAGCAGTAAATCGACCAGAAGTTTGGCAATCTCCTTCAGTGGCTGTTTAATAGTCGCTAATTGAGGATAATAGTTCTCCACAAAGTAAGTTCCGTCGTAGCCGATGATTTTTAAATCTTTAGGAATCTGGATGCCCAGCTCCTGAGCGACTTTCATCACTAAAATGGCTGTCAAATCATCTGAAGCAAAGATAGCATCGGGCTTCTCATGGGTTAAAATATGCTTGATTTCCATTTCCTTTCGGACGGGAGAATAATCGCTGGAGACATTGATAATCGGTGCGTCCGGCAGGACGGAAGCAAAGCCAGCATGGCGCAGGCCAGTTGGGGAATTGGAATTATCATTACCAGTAATCATGATGATATTTTGAGCGCCAGCCTTGACCAAGGTCTGAGCAGCCAGTACTCCGCCACCATAGTTGTCTGAGGAGACAACTGGGATATCTGGTGAAAGGTTACGGTCAAAGGAAATGATAGGAGCAGTTACGCGATTATAGTCTTCGATGCCTAGATTGTGACTGCCGGAGATGATACCATCCACCTGATTGGCCTCTAGCATCTCAAGGTACTCACGCTCCTTATCTGAGTCGTGCTCGCTATTGCAGATGATGGTTTTATAGCCCTGTTTAAAGAGCTCGTGCTCTAGCTTGCCAATCAATTCTGCATAAAAGACATTGCTGATATTGGGGAAAATGAGTCCAATCAGCTTGGCTGATTTTCCTTGGAGGCTGCGCGCCAGATTGTTGGGCTTGTAGGCCAATTCTCGCATGGCTGCTTCAACCTTGGAAATCGTTTTGTCGGATAAGTAGCCCTTCCTATTGATGACGCGGGAAACAGTTGTAGGGCTGACTCCTGCTAGTTTTGCTACATCAGTTAGCTTTGCGACCATAATCTAATTCATAGTAAGTACCGGTTGGATTGCCCTTGGTAATGGCAATGCCTGTCTGGTCTTCTCTCGGGAAGACACGGCCGGAAAATACTTTCTCTCCTTTATTGATGAAAATTTCAAAAATCGATTTATCGATGAAAATAGTAGCGTTCGTTGCTTTCTTGCCAATATCACAGCTTCGGCTGGTTCCAAAGTCCAGAGCAAATGGATCGCCCGCTTGACTGCGGTCAACAGTCACTTGACCTTCCTTAAGGTCGAAGTTGATGCGTAACCCCTTGCCATCCTTGCCTGCAAAGAGGACGATTTCGTGTTCGGTGTCCGCAGCGAGATTCAGTTCTAGTTCGTAGCTATTCTTGCTTTCTGTCAAAGGAGTGAAAGGCTGAGCCTCTGCTCGTAAGTCCTTGATTGCTGGGACTGGGTATTGGTAGAGCTTGCCGTCTTTCAGGGTCAATTCCTTGACGAGGGAGAAGACTCCTTGATGGTCGAAGCGGTCAGATGGGTATTCAACATCAGGCAAGCCTAGCCAGCTGACAGCCAGTGCACGACCGTCAGGTGCGTTGAAAGCTTGGGTGGCATAGCAGTCGAAGCCATAATCCAGATTTTGGATAGGACTAGGATCAATCATCGCGGCTTTATTTGTGTCAAACGATTGACCTATTTTATACATATTTGGATAAATGTTGCCATAGTCCAGTACGTCTTTAGATAAGCCTTGAGGGCAGTAGAGCAGGACTGGTTGGTCATTGATAAAGACTAGGTTTGGACACTCCATCATATAGGCTGTCTTGTCGTTGGCGAAGTTTAAATCGCCGACGACTTCCCAGTTGGTATAGTCGTTATCAACTGCCTTGTAAAGCTTGACGTAGCCTTGTTTGTCTAGATTTTGCCCACCAACAATGGCATAGAATTGTCCTTTGTAATTGAAAATCTGCGGATCACGGAAGTGGTCGGTTGCTTCGGCAGGTTGCTCAATCAAGACCTTGTCAATTTTTTCGAGCTTGCCTGATTTATCTAGCAAGGCACCGATTTGATAAGGATGACGCACCCAATTCTCATCACGAACATTGCCGGTGTAGAAGAGAAAGAGATTGTCACCGAACTGCATGGCAGAGCCAGAATAGGCACCATGACTGTCCAGAGTAGTATCTGGCAGCACCCGAAGGCCAGTTTCAGTGAAGTGAACTAGGTCATCACTTTCTAATTGAACCCAGCATTTGAGACCGTGGGCTGCCCCGAAAGGAAAGTTTTGGTAGAAAACTATCCACTTGCCGTCAAAATAAGAGAAGCCGTTGGGGTCATTGAGCAGACCTGTCTGAGGCTCCACATGGTAGTTAGCCCGCCAAGGAGATTTAGCGATGTTTTCTTTGATCTGCTGTAGCTCTTCCTGAGTCCAGTCTTCATAGCGTTTGTAGCGTTTTTCAGTCGTCCAAGCCAATCTTTTGTCCTCCGAATCATATTATTTCTTATTACTATAGTAAACGTTTTCTGCTGAAAAATCAACATTTAACAGTAAAAAAATATTTTTTCTGCAAAACGCTTGACATATCTCTGAATCATGGTAAAATAATATTCGTAAAGGCGATAAAATCGCTTTCAAAAAGTTTTACAATATTTTTATAAGGAGATTTTTGCAAATGAACAATACTGAAATTGCAAAAAAGGTCATCGAAGCCTTGGGTGGACGTGAGAACGTTAACAGTGTAGCTCACTGTGCGACTCGTCTGCGCGTCATGGTTAAAGATGAAGGAAAGATCGACAAAAATACTGTCGAGAACCTAGAAAAAGTTCAGGGTGCTTTCTTTAACTCAGGCCAATACCAAATCATCTTTGGTACAGGTACGGTTAATAAAATCTATGACGAAGTTGTAGCACTTGGCTTGCCAACTTCATCAAAAGATGACATGAAAGCTGAAGCTGCTAAACAAGGGAATTGGTTCCAACGTGCCATCCGTACTTTCGGTGATGTCTTTGTGCCAATTCTCCCAGCTATTGTTGCGACAGGTCTTTTTATGGGAGTTCGTGGAGCGATTGCTCAGGATCAAGTTTTATCTTTATTTGGTACCACAGCGGATGCTTTCAAATCGACTGACTTCTATACTTATACAGTAGTATTAACTGATACAGCCTTCGCTTTCTTCCCAGCTTTGATTTGCTGGTCAGCTTTTAGAGTCTTTGGCGGGAACCCCATCATTGGTTTGGTTCTTGGTCTAATGATGGTTAACTCAGCACTTCCAAATGCTTGGGATGTAGCTGGTCAGGCTACTAAATTTGCTGTTGATCCTTCTAAGGATATTTTAGACAAAATTGCTAATATGGATGTTCTAGGAAGTCTGAAATTTGCTAGCGAAGTTACAGCAACAAAAGCTCATCCAATTTACTTCTTTGGTTTTATTCCGGTGGTTGGCTACCAAAACTCGGTGCTTCCTGCCTTCTTTGTAGGTTTGTTTGGTGCGAAATTTGAAAAATGGCTGCACAAGAAAATTCCAGATGTCTTGGATCTTCTTCTTGTTCCATTCCTTACTTTTCTTGTAATGTCTATTTTGGGACTCTTTGTGATTGGTCCAGTCTTCCACATTGTTGAGTCATATGTTTTGAATGGTACAGAGTTCCTTCTTAGCCTTCCGTTTGGTCTTGCTGGCTTGATTATTGGTGCAGTACATCAACTGATTGTCGTAACTGGTGTTCATCACATCTTCAACTTACTGGAATCTCAATTGGTATCTCAAACTGGGAAAGATCCATTTAATGCGATTATCACTGCTGCTATGACAGCTCAGGCTGGTGCAACTTTGGCTGTAGCTGTGAAGACAAAATCTAAAAAACTCAAGGCTCTTGCATTCCCAGCAGCACTTTCTGCAGGATTAGGTATTACTGAGCCAGCTATCTTCGGGGTTAACTTGCGCTTCGTTAAACCGTTTGTCATTGGACTGGGTGCTGGTGCTGTTGGTGGTTGGTTAGCTTCTATTATGGGGCTTGCAGGTACAAGTTTCGGTATCACAATTATTCCAGGTACACTCCTTTACCTGAATGGTCAATTGTTGCAATATATCTTTATGGTTGTTCTGACAACTGGTTTGAGTTTTGTTCTGACTTATATGTTCGGATACAAAGACGAAGAAACTGCTGAAGAAAAAGCTGAAACTGAAAAACTTGTCGAAGAAGAAACAACTGGTAATGTTCCAGCAGCTCTCCAAGATGAAACAATCATTTCTCCAATCGTTGGTAGTGCAGTAGCTTTGAGCGATGTAAATGATCCTGTTTTCTCAAGCGGAGCTATGGGTCAAGGGATTGCGATCAAACCAACTGAAGGTGTCGTTTATGCCCCAGCTGATGCAGAAGTGACAATTGCTTTTGCGACAGGTCATGCTTATGGTTTGAAGACAGCTAATGGTGCTGAAATCCTGATCCACGTTGGTATTGACACAGTGTCTATGAATGGCGAAGGATTTGATCAAAAAGTTTCTCAAGGTTCTAAAGTCAAAGCTGGCGATATTATTGGAACGTTTGATTCAGCTAAAATCGCAGCAGCTGGTCTGGATGACACGACTATGGTTATCGTGACTAACACAGCCGACTACGCATCTGTGACTCCAGTAGCAGAAGGAACTGTTGCTAAAGGCGATGCGATTATTGAAGTGAAAGCTTAATCTTAGCTATAGAAAGTCAACAAAGGAAAACGAACAACTTATGTTTGTTCGTTTTTTACTTGAGTGCTAAGATTTACAGAGGAAAATCTAAAATATAGAGCCATTTCCAATATGGAAATATGCTATAATGGAGTATAAAGAATACAAGAGGTGTTTGAAATGACAAAATTGTACGGAAGTTTAGAAGCCGGTGGAACCAAATTTATCTGTGCTGTGGGCGATGAAAATTTTAATGTTGTAGAAAAGACACAGTTTCCTACGACTACGCCGATTGAGACGCTAGATAAAACAATTGAATTTTTCTCTCGTTTTGACAATTTAGCAGGTCTGGCAGTCGGTTCTTTCGGTCCTATTGATATTGACCCTAATTCAAAAACATATGGCTACATTACGACAACTCCAAAACCACATTGGGCCAATGTGGATATCGTGGGAGCGCTTCGTCGTGCTTTGAATGTGCCAATCTACTTTACGACAGATGTCAACAGCTCAGCTTATGGTGAAGTTGTAGCCCGTAACAATGCTGGTGGCCGCATTGAAAATCTGGTTTATTATACGATTGGAACAGGTATTGGCGCTGGTGCTATCCAACGTGGTGAATTTGTTGGGGGTACAGGCCATCCAGAGATGGGACACTACTATGTAGCTCAGCACCCGATGGATGTGGAAAAAGGCTTTAACGGCGTCTGTCCTTTCCACAAGGGCTGTTTGGAAGGCTTAGCAGCTGGTCCTAGCTTAGAAGCGCGGACGGGTGTGCGTGGTGAAAACATTGAGCTCAATAATTCTGTCTGGGATATTCAGGCTTACTATATTGCGCAAGCGGCTATTCAAGCAACGGTGACTTTCCGTCCGGATGTCATTGTCTTTGGTGGCGGAGTGATGGCGCAACAGCACATGTTAGACCGTGTCCGTGAGAAATTTACTGTCTTGCTCAATGGTTACCTGCCAGTGCCAGATGTGCGTGATTACATTGTTACACCAGCTGTCGCAGGAAATGGATCAGCCACACTAGGAAATTTTGTCCTCGCAAAAGATATTAGCGAACGCTATGCAAAATAAGTAAACAAAACGTCGAGAGTGTTCAAATAAACTAAGGAGGCTGAGATAGGGGAATCCAGCCTCTTCCATTTGAGGTGAAGTATGCAAAAAGCAATTGTGAAAGATCCTTTATTTTTACAGCAAAAATCAGTCCCTGCCACGAAAGCTGATCTATTTTTGGCTCAGGACTTGCAGGATACCTTATTGGCCCATAGAGAGTCTTGTGTCGGTCTTGCTGCCAATATGATTGGTTTCCAAAAGCGGGTGATTATTTTTATGTATGGCATGCTGCCCATGGTCATGTTTAATCCAGTTCTCATTCAGAAATCAGGAGCTTATGAAACGGAAGAAGACTGTCTGTCTTTGACAGGCAGTCGGTCAACCATTCGTTATCAGAAAATCACTGTCGAATATCTGGATCAGAATTGGCTGAAGAAGATCATCACGTTAGAGGATTTCCCAGCGCAAATCTGCCAGCACGAATTGGATCATTTGGAAGGAATTCTCATATAGGAAATGTATCTGGAAAGGATAGGAATAGAATGAAAGTATACCAGCGCGATGGAGCAAAATTTTATGCCATAGGCTTTCTCTTACTATTTGCTATCTTTTTTATCATGGCTTTTGTATCTATGGATAAGTCCTCCCTTGAGTCAACAAGTCAAAATAGTGCTAATCAACTGGTTCATAGGGCTTCTACCAACAAAGAAGACCAAAGAAGCAGGCAGACTACTGAAGAAAGCAACAATACGCTCAATTCGCTCTATTGGGGAATGGGCATAACCGCTATTTTTATGTTTGTTCTAGGCTATGTTTCAAATCATAAACCACCGATTTTAGAGATGGATGAGATGGGAATAAGGCTGAGAAGTTTATCTGCTAAGAGAGAGAAGTACTTCTTGTGGCAGGAGATTGAGCAAATTGAATACGACATATCTCGACCTAGGATGAGATCTTCCGAACCGACCAGTCGAATTTTATATTTCTATCCTAAAAATCAAGAGGAGAGTGCGGTCTCTTTAGACTTGGCAGATGTGAAAAATACTAGCTTCAATGAACTTCATCAAGAAATTTCCAATCTTGCGCCTCATATCAAGTGGCTCTTTCCATAGAAATGAATGACGAGGAAGATTATTCTAGAGTAGGGATTTGCTACTCCTGTTTCGGTTAAAAATATTAAAATTAAAAAAACTTTGGATTGGTAGAACTGGGACTCTTGGTTCCAGTTTATTTTTTGTCAAAAAATAGTTCTCATAGAAACTTTTTTCTTGACATCTTTCTTTTGTGTGCTAAAATGGTTCTCATGGAAACTAATTAGTTCTCATGAGAACCAATCTAGGAAGGAAGAATTGATGGAAAAGCCTTTATTAGAAATGAAGCGTTTTGGCCGAAAGATTCATCTCATGGTAGAGAAACTTGCTAAGGAGCACGGGATTGAGTCCATGGCTGGGCCACAGGGGCAGGTCTTGCATATTGTCGCCTGTCGTACGGAAGAGGGGAAGGATACTCTTATCAAGGATATTGAGCAGAAGTTGGATATTTCCAAATCGGTGGCCTCTAACTTAATGAAAAGGATGGAGAAGAATGGCTTTATTCAGTTGGAAACGAGCAAGACAGACAAGCGGGCCAAGTATATCCGCCTTACTCCGCAGTCGCAGGAAAGAATGAAGAAAATCCGTGACTTTTTTGGTGAAATTGATCGGTCTATTTTGAATGGTGTTTCTGAGCAGGAGCTGTTGATTTTTTCTCAAGTCATGAGCAAGTTTTATCAGAATATCGAAAGTTTAGAAAATGGAGGGAAAGATGATTAAGCTATTTAAACGGCTGACGGTAAGGGAAGTGAGCATGATTGTTCTCAGTGTGCTCTTCACCTTCCTGACGGTATATTTGGAATTAGAAGTTCCGACCTATATTTCGACGATTACATAGCTACTACAAACGCCGGGAACAGCCTTAGCAGATTTGTGGGAACCGGGATTGAAAATGCTTGGCTTGTCCTTTGCTAGTTTGCTGTCAGCTATTGTGGTTGGCTTTTTTGCCGCTCGTATAGCAGCTAGCTTTACCCAGAGTTTGCGAAGCGATATTTTCAACCGTGTGCTAGACTATTCGCAGACGGAGATTAAGAAATTTTCGATTCCTAGTCTGCTAACTCGGACGACGAATGACATTACCCAGGTACAGACCTTAATTACCATGGGGCTTCAGGTGGTGACCAGAGGACCGATTATGGCGATTTGGGCCATGACCAAGATTATCGGTAAGTCCGAGAACTGGCTGGTTGCTGTTCTCATTGCCGTTCTTGTTAATATCCTGATGACAGTAGTTTTGGTTACACTGGCCTTTCCCAAGCAGTCAGTAGCGCAGCGCTTGGTCGATAAGCTAAACAGTGTCACTAGAGAGAGTCTGACTGGGATTCGCGTGGTCCGGGCTTATAATGCTGAGGATTATCAGGATGAGAAATTTGCGGCGGCAAATGATGAAGTAACTCGACTCAATCTTTTCATCGGTCGTCTGATGGCCATGATGAATCCAGTTATGATGGGGATTTCCAGCGGTTTGACACTGGCGATTTACTGGATTGGTGCTTATTTGATTCAGGAGGCTGGGCTGCAGGAGCGTCTCCCGCTCTTTAGTGATATGGTCGTCTTTATGTCCTATGCTATGCAGGTTGTGATGGGCTTCTTGCTCATGGGTGCCCTCTTTATCGTCCTGCCTCGGACCATTGTATCCGCTGGCCGGATTAATGAGGTGCTGGATCTGCATTCTTCTATCACCAGTCCGGAACATCCTAAGGCAGCAGCAGATAGCAAGGGAGAAGTGGTCTTTCGAGATGTGTCCTTCCGCTATGCTAAGAATTCTGAAGCGGTCATTGAGCATGTCAGCTTTACAGCGCAGGCTGGTGATACTGTGGCCTTTATCGGCTCAACTGGTTCAGGGAAATCCACACTTGTCAATCTCATCCCTCGTTTCTATGATGTGACTGAAGGAGAGATTCTGGTAGATGGTGTCAATGTTCAGGATTACCAACTGGAAGATCTGCATAATAAGGTCGGCTACATCCCGCAAAAGGCTGTGCTTTTCTCTGGCGATATCGAGAGCAATCTGGACTTCGGTCAAAGCCAAGAAAGCCCGCTGGATGAGCAGAAAATGTGGGAGGCTCTTGACCTAGCACAGGCTAAGCCCTTTGTCCAAGAGAAGGAAAAGGGGCTGAAAGCTGAAGTGGCTCAAAGCGGAACCAACTTCTCTGGTGGCCAGCGTCAGCGCTTGGCCATTGCCAGAGCCTTGGCTCGTAAGCCAGAAATCCTCATCTTTGACGACTCCTTCTCAGCCCTAGACTATAAGACAGACCGCATTTTGCGCAAGGAACTGGCTGAGCGGACGCAGGATATGACCAAGCTGATCGTGGCGCAGCGGATTTCTACTATCATGGATGCGGATCAAATCTTGGTCTTGGATGCTGGTAAGGTTGTCGGTCAAGGTACTCACCGAGAGCTTTTGGCCAGCAACGAAGTCTATCAAGAAATTGCCTACTCACAACTATCCAAGGAGGAATTAGAAAATGGAAAATAAGAAGCCTTCATTATTTAGCCAGATACGGCCTTATCTCAAAGGCTTCCAGCTTCCTCTTGCTTTGGCATTTGTGGGAGCTGTCTTGTCAAACATTATTACAGTCTATGGGCCAAATAAATTAAAAGAAATTACCAATCTCATTTCTGATGGTCTGGCTACCAGCATTGATTTAAAAGCTGTGTCTCAGATTGCTCTTCTGCTGACCGTGCTCTATGCAGTCGGAGCCCTGCTCAACTACGGCCAGTCCTTTATCATCAGTACGGTTATCCAGTATTTCTCTAAGCGGCTGCGGACGGCTATTGCAGAGAAGATAAATAAGCTGCCGTTGGGCTATTTCGATGGTCATTCTCAGGGAGATACTCTGTCGCGCGTGACCAATGACGTGGATACAGTCGGCCAATCCCTCAACCAGAGTCTGGGGAATGTTATCTCTGCTAGCCTGCTCTTGGTGGCTGTGGTTTTGACCATGTTCTTCATGAACTGGATTTTAGCCTTGGTAACCATCTTGGCTACTGTAGTCGGCTTTGTCTTTGTCGGCCTCATCATGGGCAAGTCTCAGGGCTATTTCACCGCCCAGCAAAACGATCTGGCGGCTGTCAACGGTTATGTGGAGGAGATGTACTCTGGTCATAATGTTGTTACCAGCTATAATGCCATTGAGCAGTCTAAGGAGCGCTTTGCAGTTCTCAATCACAATCTCTATAACAGTATTTGGAAGTCTCAATTTATCTCTGGCATGATGATGCCGCTCATGTTCTTTACGGGGAATTTTGCCTATGTGCTGGTTATTTTAGTCGGTGCTGCTCTGGCGATTAATGGCTCTATTAGCATCGGAATTATTGTCGCCTTTATGGTTTATGTGCGGACCTTCTCTCAGCCTTTGTCACAGATTGCCCAAGGTATAACTGTCTTGCAGCAGGCTGGTGCAGCACTGATTCGTGTCCTTGACTTTCTGGCTGAGCCTGAGATGGAAGACGACCAGTATAAAGAGCGGCAGCTTGCTGCTGTCAAGGGAGATGTTGCCTTTGAAGAAGTCTTCTTCGGTTACAAGCCAGACCAGACAATCATTCATGATTTCTCAGCCCAGGCCAAAGCCGGACAGAAGATTGCCATTGTCGGCCCGACGGGTGCTGGTAAGACGACCATTGTTAATCTGCTCATGAAGTTCTATGAAATTGACAAAGGGCGTATCAGCATTGATGGTATAGATATTAAGGATATGAAACGCTCCGAGGTTCACGATGCCTTTTCAATGGTCTTGCAGGATACCTGGCTCTTTGAGGGGACGATTCGGGAGAACTTAATTTACAATCAGGAGCATGTCACGGATGAAGCAGTTATTGCCGCAGCGAAGGCGGTCGGTGTTCATCACTTTATTATGACTCTGCCACAGGGCTATGATACGGTGCTGGATGACACGGTCAACTTATCGGTCGGTCAGAAGCAGCTGCTGACAATTGCTCGTGCTCTGCTCAAAGATGCGCCGCTCTTGATATTGGATGAGGCAACTTCGTCAGTTGATACGCGGACGGAGGAGCTGATTCAAAAGGCTATGGACAAACTCATGGAGGGCCGGACTTCCTTTGTCATTGCCCACCGCCTGTCCACTATCCGTAATGCGGATCTTATCTTGGTCATGCGCGATGGAAATATCATCGAGCAGGGCAACCACGATGAACTCATGGAGCAGAATGGCTTCTATGCGGACCTCTATAATAGTCAGTTTGAGGAAGATGAAGTAGCTTAAGGATAGCAATGGGATATTCTACTATAAAGAATGGCACAGCTCAGGCTGTGCTTCTTTTGTAACCAATTCCTTATATGAAGGTTAGAAATGTTGCCTGTTTTACTTAAGGGTGCACTTTAAAATTTTCATTTGATCTGCTTGGTCATTTTAGAGATTGCAAGGATGCATTTTTACATGAGGTTGATTTCAAACGCTATTTACCAGTTTAGCCAAGTATGATAAAATAGAAAAGTCACAGTATTAAGAAATTAAGGAGACAATGATGAAAAAAGTATTTAAATACACAGCCTTGCTTGTGGCAGGTGTGAGCTTAACAGCCTGTGCTTTGCTTCCAAGTCCAAATAAAAAACATTCTGGTAAGCCAAGCCAGGAAACGACTGTCAAAAAATCAGCCAGCAATGGGCAGGTTGATATCCAGATTAAGGATGGTCAGTTCATTATGCCAAGCAACGGATCAGCTGATGCCAAATACTTAGCCTTGTCTTTGGAATTTAAGAATAAAACAAATGATAAGATTATGATTTCCTCCTCAGATATTGGTTTTTATGATTCAGAGGGAGAGAAGATCCAGCCGGTCGGAGTCTATGACGACAAAGAAAACTTTAAAACACTAAGCTATGAAGATTTAGCGGAAGGAAAGACTCTTTCTGGTAATCTGGTCTTTAAGGTTGAAGATGGCAAGAAATATGAACTTCAATATGAGAAGAAATCCTACGGCTCCGATGAAAAAGCAGAACCCATCAAACTAAAAGTTGATCCTGCGAAATATCCGAATCACGTTGACGAATCAAAGAAATTAGCTTCTGATTACCTCAATGCTGTTTTCTTAGGAGGAGAAGCCAAGACAAAATCCTCCAAAGACAAAGGCGGTTTGGTCTTAGGTGGCGATTTGGAGCAAGATAAAAAAGATTATAGAGCAGCTTTTGCAGCAGATTTCACACGTAAATTGCATGATTATCCCTTTAGTGATGATGAAATCAATGCTTTCATTGATGCCTATGTGAAAAGTAATGCCAAACGCTCAGAAATTGATTACACAGTAGCCCAGTACATGCCAAATTCAATCGTTATCAAGATCAAACCGAGAACGGTCAGTCTAAATAAAACCATGTATACCTACCGTCAAGATTTTTATGACAAACATCGCTCTGAATATGGAAGTCTGAGTGACGTCTACAAAGCTACCGATAAGAGCTACGCTAATGATATGATGGCTGGAATGGATTCGCGTCCTCTCCTTACACCAGAACGAGATTATCAGTTGAAATTTGTCAAAACAGATGGAAAATGGGTCCTAGAGCGTGATTATTCTTATGAATCCATCGTCAGAGCTTTTGAGGGCGATATATCCTAATAGCAAGATGAGAGAGCGGATGCTTCATTCTGCTCTCTATTTTATTTTGTTTCCTAGCCTAGCTTTGTGCTATACTGGAGGGTAGATATGCAGAGTAAAGGAGTCTAGCATGAAACAATTCTATGATAAATTAGTAAAAACGCGCCATTATCTCCATCAACATCCAGAGCTATCTGGCCAAGAATATGAAACAACGGCCTTTCTAAGCCGTTATTTGCAAGACTTAGGAATTAAAATTTTGGACTCTGGCTTAGAGACGGGCTTGATTGCCGAAATCGGTCAGGGAGACCCAGTTATCGCTTTAAGGGCAGATATTGATGCCCTGCCCATTTTAGAGAAGACAGATCTGCCTTACGCTAGCCAAAATCCTGGTGTCATGCATGCCTGCGGTCATGATTTTCATCAGACTAGTCTTTTGGGAGCGGCGGAGTTGCTCAAGGCTATGGAAGAAGATTTACAGGGAACCATTCGATTGATTTTTCAGCCAGCTGAGGAAACCTCCCAAGGAGCCAGTCAAGTTCTGGCTACGGGTTTGCTGGATGATGTAGTTGCGATTATCGGTTTTCACAATATGCCCCAGTTAAAAGCTGGGCAAATGGCCTTGAAGCCGGGAGCTATGATGGCAGGCGTGGAAAAGTTTAAGGTGACTGTGGAGGGAGTCAGCAGCCATGCGGCTCGGCCAGATTTGGGAGTGGATACGGTGCTGACCCTGACCAGCATGATTCAAAATCTTCAAGCTCTGGTTTCTCGGACTGTCTCGCCCTTTGAGCCAGTTGTTTTATCTGTGACCCACATTGAGGCTGGGGCGACTTGGAATGTTCTGCCGCAAAATGGCTTCTTTGAAGGCACGATTCGTTGTTTTAACCCTGATTTGCAAAAGCGCTTGAAGGCAGATTTTATCCGTATTGTGGAACATACGGCGGAGAACTTCGGTGCTAAGGTCGCCATTGTCTGGGATCAGACTCCGCCAGTGACCTATAATGATCCAGAATTAGCCGAGCTTATTTTTAAAAATTCTCAGAATATCGGGGAGCTACTGCCTGCCCAGCCGTCTTCAGCTGGCGAAGACTTTGCCTTTTATCAAGAAAAAATCCCTGGTGTCTTTGCTTTTATCGGCTCAAATGGTGCAGCAGATGCGCCTGACCTGCACCATGATAGCATGACGATTGACGATGCGGCCTTTCAGGTTTCTGTGCCTTACTATGTCGAAAACGCCCTCTTCCTCCTCAAGCACTATAAGAAATAACTATAGTCTTTCATAGAAAATAAGAACTAGGCAAGCTCCTCTTCTTTTGTTATCATAGAAAAACAAGATTTCGATATTTTCAAATAGTTTGAATAATCGAATCAGTGATAAAGAAAATCTATCACCTTGATAAAAAATATATAATGGTCAGGATTTTCGACTTTTGGTATGATAGAAACATGCTCTTTAGGAGGAGATAGAGATATGAATATTAAAAAAATATTGAAATACACTGCCACTGCTGTGGTAGGAAGTCTTGCAGTTGGGCTGCTTGTAGCCTGCTCGTCTTCTGCAAGTAAAGATAGTACTACAAAGAAAAAGACGATTGAAGTCGGAACGGTTGGAACAACCAAGCCTTTCTCTTATGAGGATAAGGACGGAAAACTGACTGGTTACGAAATTGAAGTGCTTCGTGAAATCTTCAAAGGTTCAGATAAGTACGAAGTCAACTTCAACAAAACCAAATGGGCTTCTGTTTTCTCTGGCTTGGACAGTGACCGCTACCAAATCGGTGCCAATAACATCAGTTATTCAGAAGACCGTGCTGGTAAATACCTCTATACCAACCCTTACGCTAAAAACCCAACCGTCTTGGTGGTTCGTAAAGGAGTGAATATCAAGTCGCTGGACGATATCGGAGGCAAGTCTACTGAGGTTGTTCAAGGTACTTCAACAGCCAAACAACTGGAAAAGTACAATGAAGAACACAGTTCAAATCCAACAACCATCAACTACACAGATGGTACAATCCAGCAAATCTTGGCTAATTTGAATGATGGCCGTTCAGACTACAAGATCTTTGAGCGTATCACGGTAGATACCATCATCAAAGACCAAGGTTTAGATAATGTCGAAGTGATTGAACTTCCAAGTGACCAACAACCGTATGTCTATCCGATCCTTGCTTCAGGACAAGAAGAGCTTCAAACCTTCATGAACAAGCGGATCAAGGAACTCTACGAGGATGGAACACTTGAAAAATTATCAAAAGAATTCTTTGGCGGCACTTATTTGCCAGATGCCAAGGATATCAAGTAAGTTCTGATTTTCTTTGCCCTAGGCAATTGGAAATAACTTACAACCCTTTCATTAGAAAAAATATATTTTATAAGGAGATTATCTCATGAAATTGAAAAAATGGTTTGGTGCAACAGCACTCTTAGCTGTAGCAGCATTTGGTTTGGCAGCTTGCTCGTCTTCAACATCAAAAAACGCTAAGTCAGCAGACAGTGCAACAGTGACTGTAAAAGTTGGTGTGATGAACCTTAGCGATACAGAAGAAGCGCGCTGGGACAAGGTTCAGGAAATCCTTGATAAGGAGAAAGCAGGTGTTAAATTGGAGTTCACCCAATTTACAGACTATTCTCAACCTAACCAAGCAGTTCGCGACGGTGATGCGGATATTAATGCCTTCCAGCACTACTACTACTTGAAAAACTGGAATAAAGAAAACAATGCTGACTTGGTTTCTGTAGCAGATACGTATATCGCACCAATCCGCCTTTACTCTGGTACTAAAGATGGCAAAAACAAATACACTGCTGTGAAAGACATTCCAGAAAACGGAAGCATTGCCGTACCAAACGATGCAACAAACGAAAGCCGTGCTTTGAACCTTCTTCAAGCAGCTGGTTTGATCAAGTTAGACGTGGATTCAACGAAGCTTGCGACTGTTGCTAACATCAAAGAAAACAAGAAAAACTTGAAAATTTCTGAATTGGATGCTTCTCAAACAGCAGCTTCTCTTACTTCTGTAGATGCAGCGGTTGTCAACAATACCTTCGTTCGTGAAGCTGGTATTGACTACAAGAGCGCTCTTTACAAAGAAAAGACAGATGAAAATTCTAAATTGTGGTACAACCTGATTGCTGCTAAGAAAGATTGGGAAAAATCTGACAAGGCAGATGCCATCAAGAAAATCATCAAGGCTTACCATACTGACGAAGTTAAAAAAGTCATTGAAGAATCTTCAGATGGTATGGATCAACCAGTTTGGTAAGATTTTATAGAAAATAATTGAAGATAGAAAGGGCGGGGAATGGATTTCTCCAGCCCTTTATCTGCTATTAGTTAGAGTTTTTATCAGCAAAGATAACTTAGCAATATTAAAACGCTGAGTCAAAGACTTACATGACAGCAAGTCTTTGCTCTTTCGTGAATCATAGCAGATAATCTTTAAAGAGATGCGATTAGTAGGAGTTACACATGCCTTTCTCAACTGAGAGTGAACAAATTAAAAAGTTTGAAAATGATGAGGTGGCCCAACACTATTTTGAGGTGTTGCGGACTTTGATTTCTAAAAAGTCTATCTTTGCCCAGCAAATTGGGCTCAAGGAAGTAGCTACATATCTGGGAGAAATTTTCACTGCCGCAGGTGCTAAAGTGATGATTGATGACAGTTACACGGCTCCCTTTGTATTGGCAGAGTTTCAGTCGGACAATCCTGAGGCCAAGACTATCATTTTCTATCACCACTATGATACGGTTCCGGCCGATAATGACCAGCCTTGGACCAACGATCCCTTTACTCTGTCGGTCCACTACGGTGTTATGTATGGTCGCGGGGTCGATGATGACAAGGGACACATCACTGCGCGTTTGACAGCAGTGCGTAAGTATATCCGAGAGCATGGTTCGCTGCCAGTCAATATCATCTTCATGATGGAAGGTGCAGAGGAGTCGGCTTCGACAGACTTGGATAAATATCTGGCCAAGCATAAGAAACATTTGCAGGGAGCAGATTTGCTGGTCTGGGAGCAGGGCACGCGTAATAATCTAGGCCAGTTGGAAATTTCTGGTGGAAATAAGGGGATTGTCACCTTTGATATGTCTGTTCGCAGTGCGGAAGTTGATATTCATTCTAGCTATGGCGGTGTCATTAATTCAGCTTCTTGGTACTTGATGGATGCTATCTCTAGCCTGCGTAGTGCTGACGGTCGAATCTTAGTAGAGGGGATCTATGAGCAAGTACAGGAGCCCAATGAGCGAGAGCTGGCTTTGATTGCCCAGTATGCCTTGAAAACACCAGAAGAGTTGAAGGAAATTTATGGACTCCAGCTTCCGGTCTTGAAAGAGGATAGGCAGGAATTCCTCCGTCGCTTCTATTTTGAGCCAGCCATTAACATTGAAGGCTTCAGTTCGGGCTATCAGGGACAAGGAGTCAAAACGATCCTACCAGCATATGCATCTGCCAAGATGGAAGTACGATTGGTACCAGGCTTAGAGCCTCATGATGTCTTGGACAAGATTCGCAAGCAACTGGACAAAAATGGCTATGATAAGGTAGAATTAACTTATACATTGGGAGAAATGAGCTATCGTAGCGATATGAGTGCTCCTTCTATCCTGAATGTGATTGAACTGGCCAAGGATTTTTATCCAGAAGGCATCTCGGTGCTTCCGACCTCGGCAGGAACAGGACCCATGCATACAGTCTTTGAGGCTTTGGAAGTTCCGATGGCTGCCTTTGGCTTGGGAAATGCCAATAGTCGGGATCATGGTGGCGACGAAAATGTCAAGATTGCCGATTATTATACCCATATTGAATTAATCAAGGAGTTAATCAGAAGTTATGAGCAATGAAATTATCAAATTAGACCGTATTGATGTCACTTTTACACAGAAAAATCGTGTCATCAAGGCGGTTGAAGATGTGACCATTCACATTAATCAGGGAGATATTTACGGTATCGTGGGTTATTCTGGTGCCGGAAAGTCAACCTTGGTGCGGGTTATTAACCTCCTGCAGAAGCCATCTGGTGGTCGCATCACTGTGGATGGGACAGTCCTATACGACAAGGGTACAGTCCAGCTGAACGCGGCTCAACTGCGGGAAAAGCGAAAAGATATTGGTATGATTTTCCAGCATTTCAATCTGATGGCCCAGATGACGGCTAAGGAAAATGTCGCATTTGCCTTGAAGCACTCTTCCCTGTCTACTGCTGAAAAAGAGGAGAAAGTTCGCAAACTTTTAGAACTGGTAGGTCTGGAAGATCGAGCGGATAATTATCCGTCTCAGCTGTCTGGCGGTCAGAAGCAGCGCGTGGCGATTGCTAGAGCCTTGGCTAATGATCCGAAAATCTTAATTTCAGATGAAGCGACTTCGGCATTGGATCCTAAAACAACTAAGCAAATTTTGGTCTTGCTTCAGGATTTGAATCAAAAGTTGGGGCTGACGATTGTACTCATCACGCACGAAATGCAGATTGTCAAAGATATTGCTAATCGTGTAGCTGTTATGCAGAATGGGAAATTGATCGAGGAAGGCTCGGTTTTAGATATCTTTACCAATCCACAGAACGAATTGACCCAAGACTTTATCACAACGGCAACAGGTATCACTGAAGCGATGGTTAAAATCAATCAACAGAAGATTGTGCAAAACCTGCCAGCAGATTCTGTCTTGGCGCATTTGAAGTATGCTGGTACGGTGACAGATACAGCCATTATCAACGATATCTACAAGCAGTATCAAGTTTCAGCCAATATTTTACATGCAAACATTGAGATTTTAGACAATGTGCCTGTTGGGGAGATGGTAGTCATTTTGTCAGGAGATGCAGAAAATCTTGCGTCTACTCAAAGCAATTTACAAGCTGCTGGCGTAGAATTAAAAGTGCTTAAGGGAGGAATTTAGATTGATAGACTTGATTAAAACATTTTTGCCTAACGTCTATAAAATGGGCTGGGCTGGTCAGGCTGGCTGGGGAACAGCGATTTATCTGACACTTTATATGACAATTATTTCCTTTCTGATCGGTGGGATTCTAGGCTTGATCGCTGGACTTTTCCTGGTATTGACAGCGCCGGGCGGTATTTTAGAAAATAAAACAGCCTTTTTCATCTTGGACAAGGTCACGTCCATCTTTCGGGCAATTCCCTTTATCATTCTCCTAGCTTTGATCAATCCTTTCACACGGATGATTGTGGGGACAGGGATTGGTCCAACAGCAGCTTTGGTACCATTATCTTTGGCAGTCTTTCCTTTCTTTGCTCGTCAGGTGCAGGTGGTTCTATCAGAATTAGACCGCGGTGTGATTGAAGCAGCGCAGGCGGTTGGAGCTAACTCATGGGATATCATCGGTGTTTACCTGCGTGAAGGCTTACCAGACTTGATTCGGGTGACAACAGTGACCCTAATCTCGCTAGTTGGTGAAACAGCTATGGCGGGAGCGATCGGTGCAGGCGGTCTTGGGAACGTAGCGATTGCCTACGGTTATCAACGTTTCAACCAAGACGTGACCATTTTAGCGACTGTTTTGCTCTTGCTTCTTATCTTCTTTATCCAGTTTCTGGGAGATTTCCTAACTAGAAAGATCAGTCATCGCTAGACAGAGAGTGGGACAGAAATCGGTAATTCGTTAGAATTCGATTTCGTCGTCCCACCTCCGCGTAGTTGAGTAGGGCTCGACAATCCAAAGACAATTTAGAGGCTAGGACTTTTGTCCCAGCCTCCTTTTGTCAGCTATCCTCCTTTGAAAAGTCTGAAAATTTAATTTACATTCTATTTTCATAATGCTATAATAAATAAAGCTAAGTATAGAAAAATAGCATAATAAATTACTTCTTGGCAGTGCTGGATTTTGCCCATGCCGAGGAAAGTTGCTTTAATAAACAACTAGTTTTCCTAGGAAGAAAGCTTATCAAGGATGCTAGATCTACAAACCCTGCTAAAACTTCCTCCTGCAGGAAGGATGGCAAAGCATGAAATGCACATTTTCACTTATCAAGGATATAGCTATCAATAGTTTTATGAAGTTTTAGCTTCACAATTAGAAAGGATTCAATAATGACATCGTTAACACTGAAAGAGTTGAAATGGACGGGAGTCTTTGCTCTGCTCTACTTTCTCTGTGTCGGTCTAGGAGTACTAGTAGGGCACTTTTTTGACAATGCTGGCAATATGCTCTATGCTCCAGTTTTTGCTGCAGTTTTTGGCGGAAGCGTTTATATGTGCTTGCAAAGTAAGATTAAGAAATTTGGAGCGATCAGCTTAGTAGGCCTAATAATGGGAGGATTCTTCCTCCTGTCTGGTCATTTTATGATTGCTGGTCTGCCGGGCTTGGTGTTCGGTCTCTTGGCGGACACGATTGCAGGCTTAGGCAAATACGAAAATAAATTCTTGAATCTGCTTTCCTTTGCTTGTTTCTCTTTTGTTAATTCAGGCCCTATTATCCTCATGTGGCTAGCGCGGCGAGCTTATATTGATAGCTTAGTAGCGCGTGGTAAGACAGCAGAATACATCAATAGGATTTTGCTGCCGTTGGATTTTCCGACCATCGCTAGTTTTATCGTTACGGTCGTGGCAGGTGCTTTAATCGGTGGTCTGCTGGGCCAATATCTGGTAAAGAAACGCAGTGAAAAAGCTGCCTCTCAGTCATAAAAAGTCAAGCCAGATGAAAGTTGCTGGATTTTCCTATCTTAGCTTGCTCAAGGAATTGTTCTGGAATAAGTTTGATCCAGAAATGCCCTAGCTTGCATGCTATATCTTTGAGAAATAGACGGTTATAAAAAAATTCTATGCCTCCAGCTCTAGCGAAAAGAGCCTAATTTTGGTAAGATTAGAAGACTTGGAGAATATCAGGCTTAGGGCCTGGGAGGATTAAGATGAACAACATATTAGTGCTGCAGTCGGACTTCGGTCTGGTAGATGGAGCAGTGTCGGCTATGATTGGAGTGGCTTTGGAGGAATCACCAATGCTGAAAATCCATCATTTGACCCATGACATCACCCCTTACAATATCTTTGAGGGCAGTTATCGTCTCTTTCAAACGGTAGATTATTGGCCAGAGGGAACGACCTTTGTTTCGGTCGTAGATCCGGGAGTGGGTTCCAAGCGGAAAAGCGTGGTTGCTAAGACCAGCAAAAATCAATATATCGTGACACCTGATAATGGTACTCTGTCCTTTATCAAAAAGCATGTCGGTATCGTAGCTATTCGTGAGATTTCAGAAGTGGAAAATCGCCGCAAGAATACCGAGCATTCTTATACCTTCCATGGGCGAGATGTCTATGCCTACACAGGTGCCAAACTGGCTAGCGGCCATATCAGTTTTGAGGAAGTTGGCCCAGAGTTGAGTGTCGAAGAAATTGTTGAAATCCCTGTTGTGGAGACAAAACTAGCAGATAATTTGGTCAGCGGAGCTATTGACATTTTGGATGTTCGCTTTGGCTCGCTTTGGACTTCAATTACGCGCGAGGAGTTCTGCACCTTGGAGCCAAACTTTGGCGACCGTTTTGAAGTCACCATTTACAACAATGATATGCTGGTTTATCAAAACCAAGTGACCTATGGCAAGTCCTTTGCGGATGTCCGTATTGGTCAGCCGATTTTGTACATCAATTCCCTCTATCGGGTGGGCTTGGCTATTAACCAAGGTTCTTTTGCCAAGGCCTATAATGTTGGTGTTGGTGCTCAATGGCATATTGAGATTAAACGTATAGAAAATTAAAGGAGAACATTATGAAAAAGAAATTTTTAGATACAAAGTTTACCATTAAAGAAGTCGTTGCAACGGGGATTGGAGCTGCACTTTTTGTAGTTATCGGAATGATTAGCATTCCAACACCTGTCCCAAATACCAGTATTCAGTTGCAATATGCGGTTCAGGCCCTCTTTAGTGTCGTTTTTGGCCCCTTTGTCGGCTTCCTGATGGGCTTGATTGGCCACGTTATCAAAGACGCTATGGCTGGCTACGGTCTTTGGTGGTCATGGATTATCGCTAGTGCCTTCTTTGGCTTCATTCTTGGTTTGTTTAAAAATCGCATTCGTGCAGCAGAAGGTGTTTTTGAAGTGAAAGACATCGTCAACTTCAATATCTTCCAGCTTTTGGCCAATGCTTTTGTCTGGCTCTTGGTCGCTCCAATTGGAGACATTTTGATTTATAGCGAGCCGGTCAATAAGGTCTTTGTGCAAGGCTTTGTGGCAACTCTGTCCAATGGAGTAACAGTTGCCGTAGCAGGAACCTTGCTCTTACTAGCCTACGCCCGTACTCAGACTCGCTCAGGCAGCCTTAAGAAAGATTAATCAAATTAGATAATTAAAGATTGGGAACGTTCCAATCTTTTTTTGTACAAAATAAAAAACAAAATGTAATTTATATATTGCATTATTTAAAATATATTGTATAATAGACTTATAAAGACGAAAGGAGCGCAGATATGAATAAGAAAGTAAGTGTCCTGCTTATCTGTCTTGTATCGGCGATCGTTCTACTAGTTGTTGGCATGATTCAGAAAGATCAAACCTTTATCATACTTGCTTTTAGTAATGTCGCCCTTGGCTCTACTTTCTACGCCATAGACGGGCAAAAGAAATACGAAAAGGATGGTGGCCATGGCAAAAAATCTTAGGTTAAAAATGGCAAGGGCTGAGCATGACATGACTCAAGGCGACTTGGCTGATGCTATCGGCGTGACTCGTCAGACCATTGGCCTGATTGAGGCAGGCAAGTACAATCCCAGTCTTAGTCTATGCTTGGCCATTTGCAAATGCCTCAATAAAACGCTGGATCAGTTGTTTTGGGAAGAATAGGAAGAAAGTGAGAAAGAAAATGAAGGACAAACCACAAAAAGTCTATACAGACGAGCGGACTCTACAACTTGAGCGAAAATTAGGAAATGAAGTTGCATTTTTTGCGATCATTTTACTCCTTATTTCTATTTTTATCAAAATCATGATTTGGCATGTGCCAGTAGAAGGCTACTTACCAGAAATTCTGATTATTTTGGGTATGGAAATCTATGCTGGCATTCGTAGCTGGCAGTTGGGCCTTGACATCAGACGCGACAAGCCATCTATTGGGCATAGGAGTTTCAGAAGTCGTTTGGCTAACGGAGCTATCTTAGCAATTGTAATCGTGGCTGTTCAGATGTGGAGTGGAAATTCAGCTCTTCGACCATTCTTTCGCCATCATCCAATTTTGCAATTTATTTTCATTGTAGCTTTGATAACTGCCTTTTCTAGTATATTTGATCAGTTGGTCGATCATTTTTATCAGAAGAGACAGGTTTTATTGGACCAAGAACTAGAAAATGATGAGAATTAGAATCAATGAATCTTTAACTTATAAATAAGAAAGTGAGTAAAAAAATGAAGAAGCAGCCTGTTATAAAAGATGAACGAACAGAAAAATTGGACGGAAAAGTTGCAGGAGAACTAGTACTAGGAATGTTCCTCTTCTTGGCTATCTCTGTATTTTTCAAAGCCTATATCCTCCATCTAAGCTTGCTGGCCTATCTGCCAGAGAGTATTCTACTTACCCTAGTAGGTCTATATGCCTTGCTTCGTCGCATAAGCCTAGGCATTGATGTTCGCGATATGGTGAGAGAGGAAAAATGGCCAGAGCGTTTTGGCGGTGGACTTGTCTTTGTTCTCATCGTTATAGGCATTGATTTCTTTGGTCAGCGAGAAAATCTGGCTAGCATGTTCAGCATTTTGTATCTGCTCAAGCTGGCTCTTGCAATGCTACTGTTTATGCTTGGAAGCTTGATCATGGACAAGATCAGTCTTTACCTAAATAGTAAAGGTCAGGCAAAGCTCGATCAGGAATTGGAGGATGAGGAATGACTTGGTGGAAACGATTGATCTGGGTTGGCTGTGCTTTCTTAGCCTTGGGCTTGTATATCCTCCCTATGCTGTTTCAGCAGGTAGCCATAATTTATCAATTTCCCAAACAGTGGACCATTGGTCTTGGGCTTTTGCTGATTTTCCTAGTCTGGCTGGTCTTTGTCGTGGTAGCAAAGAAAACTGGAATTTTATCTCCGTCTGGAACAATCTTTCAAAAAGGAGATGGGAAGCGAATTGCTCTAGGCCTCTTAGGAATGTTGCTCATATCTGTCCTTGGGACGGTACTACTACGGTGGCTGCATGGAGAAGTGACAACGGCTAATCAGGCGTCTTTGATGGAGGAGTTCCGAAGAGGAGATATAGTTTTATTGCCTATCATGCTTGGAATTTTAGCGCCTATCGCAGAAGAAATTATTTTCCGTGGCATCATTCCTCTCAAAATCTTTAGAGGCTATGAAATCTGGGGCTATATCATAGGCGGACTGCTCTTTGCGATTTTTCATGGTCCAACCAATATCATGTCTTTTGTGATTTATGGCGGTGCTTCTGTGATTTTGACCTTGCTGGCTTATCGAACTCGGCGCTTGGAAGTCAGTATCGCAGTTCACATGATAAATAACGGACTTCCTGCTATTCTTATGTTGTTAATTACTATTGTTGGAGTAGAAGTATAGGAGCTTGAAATGAAAATGAAACTTATTAAACGTCAGATCTTGGACGAGCGGGAAGAGCAACTGGTCAACAAGGCTGGTATGGAGAGTTTCAGTCTCATGCTATGTGGCAGTTTAGCTTTATATATGGGTTCTGTCGCTATGAATGGGGGAGTCGTTCACTATCAGTCATTCTTGCTTTTGATTCTCATCAGTAGCTTTTATTTTATGTGTCGAGCTCAGTATCTGGGGGCTAATTATTACAATAGTTTCTTAGAGAGCCTCAGCAAGCGGCAGAAGAATCGCTTCGATAAGTATTTGGAAGAATTGGAGAAAGAGGGCTAACCTGCTTTTCTGCGTAGAGATTCCAGCTCTGCTATTTTCCAAACAAATTTTTTGCCCAGCTTTTCTTCTCGCGTTATAATAAATAGATGAATTAAAAAATTCAGAAAATTTTATAGAGAAAAGAGAGTTGAAATCTTATGGCAAAAGATATTCGCGTCCTACTTTACTACAAATATGTTCCGATTGAGAATGCTGAGAAATTTGCAGCTGATCATCTGGCCTTCTGTAAATCTATCGGTCTGAAAGGCCGTATTCTAGTGGCAGATGAGGGAATCAACGGAACGGTTTCTGGTGACTATGAAACCACTCAAAAATACATGGATTATGTACACAGCCTTCCGGGCATGGAAGACCTTTGGTTCAAGATTGACGAAGAAAATGAGCAAGCTTTCAAGAAAATGTTTGTTCGCTACAAGAAAGAAATCGTGCACTTGGGCTTGGAAGACAATGATTTTGATAATGACATCAACCCGCTGGAAACGACAGGAGCTTACCTATCGCCTAAGGAATTTAAGGAAGCCCTCTTGGACGAAGACACTGTTGTCCTAGACACTCGTAACGACTATGAGTACGATCTGGGTCACTTCCGTGGTGCCATTCGTCCAGACATCCGCAACTTCCGTGAGTTGCCGCAATGGGTTCGTGATAACAAAGAGAAGTTCATGGACAAGCGCGTGGTTGTTTACTGTACTGGTGGTGTTCGCTGTGAGAAATTCTCAGGCTGGATGGTGCGTGAAGGATATAAGGATGTCGGTCAGCTTCATGGCGGTATCGCGACTTACGGCAAGGATCCAGAAGTTCAAGGTGAGCTTTGGGACGGCAAGATGTATGTCTTTGATGAGCGTATCTCCGTTGATATCAACCATGTTGATCCAGTCGTGATTGGGAAAGACTGGTTTGACGGTACTCCTTGTGAGCGTTATGTCAACTGTGGCAATCCAGAGTGTAACCGCCGCATCCTAACTTCAGAAGAAAACGAAGACAAGTACCTCCGTGGATGCTCTCACGAATGCCGTGTTCACCCTCGCAACCGCTATGTGACTGAAAACGGTCTGAGCCAAGCTGAAGTGGTGGAACGTTTGGCTACGATTGGGGAAAGTTTGGAAACATTGGTGGCTCAGTAATTTAATCGTGAAGATAAAAAACTTTAGATGTTTCAAGCGTCTAAAGTTTTTTTCATCATTTACCTACAAATAAAAGGCTTGTTAGATAGAGATTTGGGAAGGCGAACTATTTCCGCTAATTTTTGGGATATCTCTCGGAGTATTACTTGCTTTCTGGTTTTCTTTCCGCGGTTTTGGTTTTTGTCCTTTCTTTTTGATGTGATATAATGGGCTTAAATAAATGGGAAAGGAGCAAGTCTATGTCTAAAGCTATCATGGAAGAAGTGGCAGCCTATTTGCGTCAGCATGCAGATGAAGAGCTGAGTCTGACCAATTTGGCTCATCATTTCCATTATAGTCCTTCCCATCTATCCAGAACTTTCAAGAAAAAGATGGGCTTTTCTATCAAGCAATATGTGGAAGCTCTTAAGATGGAAAAAGGAATTCAGGAGATTGTAGAAGGCCGGCAAAATGTGACTGAGACCTCTATGGAAGCTGGTTATGATAGTCTAGGCAGTTTTTCCAATACTTTTAAGCGGCATACTGGACTTTCGCCTAAAAAATACTATCAAGAATCAACCAAGGCTTATGATTTTATGGTCAAACAGCTGGATGAGAAGGGAGCTTTATTGCATCAGGATCCCGACTGTAAAAGTGGCAATCGCTTGACCGTGGCGCTATCTTATCCTGAGGGGTATGAACCACGCATTAGCTGTGTCGGGCTTTTTAAAACCCGCATTCCCAAAGAAGAGCCGGTTATCGGAGTAGCACTAAGTCAGGAGAGCCGGTTTACTTTTGAAAATGTACCCGATGGTCACTACTATCTTTTGGCCTGTGAATTGCTGGAGGATTTACACCTAACTAAAAACTATGTCTTGAAGCATAACTTTCGCTGGGGCAGCGATGAGCCTCTCGCTTTTTCAGGCGATAGCATCTATCAGGAGGAAATCAGCATGCGCAGGCCTTTGCCCAGCGATCCACCTATTACAGTTAATCTTCCAGTTTTAATCATGCGTTCCCTAGCCAAACAAGCGCAATTGAGAATAAGAAAAATTTTATCCTAATTGATAAACTGATACTAGAGATTTATTCTCAGATATAAAAAATTGGAGGAACAATAATGAAATTAGACGTGTTTTTAAGTTTTAATGGTCAGGCCGAAGAAGCTTTTCGTTTCTATGCAGATCTTTTTCAGACAGAGATAAAGGGACTTGTCCGAGCCAGTGAGATGATGGACCCAGCAAACCTTCCTGCAGAAAAACGGGATAAGCTTGCCTGGATTGCCTTAGATACGGAAAACTTGACCCTGAATGGTGAGGATGTAGGCATTTTTAACGACCTATCTATTCCTAGCAATCATCAGCCCAATCAATGGTTAGTTCTGAGCCCAGACAGTAGAGAAGAAGCCGATGAGCTTTTTGCCAAGCTTGCTGAAGGTGGACGGATTCTCTATGCTCTAGAGAATCAAGATTTTGCTAAGTTTTATGGCCGCTTGATTGACCGTTTTGGTATCGGCTGGGATGTGATGATGAAGTAGGGGAGAGCGATGACATATAGTAAATCTTTGGCTCAACAGATTCGTACCATTTTAGCTACTGAACTTCCCCCTCATGTTTTTGAAGAAGAGGTAGAAGAGAAGAAGATGTTTGGTGGATTGGCTTTTATGATCCGAGGTAAGATGACCGTTACTGTGAGTTCGAGAGGTCAAGAGCTTGTCATGGTCCGCATCGGTAAGGAAATGGAAAAGCAGGTTCTGCCTAAAAATGGTGCCAGTGTCACAGTGATGAAGGGTAGGCTTTATCATGGCTATATTGATTTAGATGGCGAAGGACAAAAGGAACTGCCTTACTGGATCAAGCTAGCTTTGGCCTACAATCAGGAGCTGACGCAAAAATGAAGTGATAGAGCGTTTGGCTGTGATTGGGGAGAGCTTAAATGAAGTAAGTCCTGCATAAAGAATAAAAAAACAGTCCACTGGGGCTGTTTTTGATATGGAAAGACAACCTGTTTAGTAATGGGGCTCAGCGTTATGTATTTTAGGATGATGGTATGGCAAGCTAGTATTTTTAGAAATAAATCTAGAAAATCTCTTATAGCTCTATTTTTCTAGTTATAGGTCTTTATTTTACATTCTTGTAGCATATGTTATAATATAACAAGATAATATAAGGAGGTTTGCTTTATGAGTATTACATTTTCCATTCCAAATAAGCGGGGTTTTCTAGGATTTCAGAAAGTTTTAAAAATCAGTGAATTGCTTGGATTTGTTGATGGACTGGAACCCCACCCTATACAGAAAGAGTTTATGTACCTTGGACTAGATAAGATTGCTCTATTGAAATGCTGGGTTCCTGCAAAGTCTGGCCGTTATATTGACTTGGAATATGATAAGACTCAACAAACTTACAATGTGCGGATTCTGACTCCTTCAACACTTGCTGATTGGTCTCAGGCTCTTACTTTGGTTTCTAAGTTATCAAGTCGCTTGGGGACAAGCATCCGTGATGAACATGGTAGAGAATATAGCAGTTCAAGTGTCTGGGACTACCCTTATCAAGAGGACATAGTTTTTGGCTTGGAGGACTTTCTAAAATCAGGCTATGAGCTTGTGTATCAAGATGGTATTCGGAGAACGCTTGCCCTAAGTCCACATCTGGTGGAAGGTTTCTTGAAGGCAGATAATCCTGCTCAGAGTTATAGCGATTTTTTCACCACTCGACAGTATATTGGTGCCTATGACGCTCAAAGTAAATTTTATGGAAGTGAGCAGAATGAAAAAATTTTAGGGACCTATACGCTAACTGCTGGTGTTGATACAATCCTTCCTCTCGTACCTACCCTCGCACAAGAAGATACTGAATATATTGATGAATCAAAACTTAGCTGGTGCTGTAATCTGGTCGGATGTGATGATGCAGACCCGGACAATCTGGAGAAATTCTTTATTTACAAGAGAATTTTATATTCAGATTTTTTGGACAAGCTTCCTGAAAATATGACACAATTATTTGATGCTGAGAAAGTTCTTGTTTCTGCTATGACTTTTGCCCAAATGAAAGCTCTCTTTGAAGATTGCCAGGAGTTTGTTTTGTAGTCTTTGTTCATGCCAAGACTGGACTCAGCCAGTTTAGCTTCCATTTATGGATGAATAATCTTTTTATGTGAAAACTCTCATTCAGATTGACTGCCCTCCGATAGCTAGATATTAATCTAGCGCTTGGGGGGCAGTTGCTTTATCCCAATTTTTTTGTTTTGAAATGGGTTTGAACCTGTCCCTGCTATAGAGTCTGCCTATATCCTTGGCTAGCTAGAAAATATGCAGGCGATAGTCAGTGGCCCGCCTTTTTATGATACAATAGTAAGATAGAGTCAGTGGATGTTAACTGGCTATTTTATGCTAAAGAAAGGGACAAAACAAGTCGATGATTCTTGAAGAGTTTGATCAAAACCGTAAGGCCATCATCAATCCAGAGGATTTGATAGAGCCTATTGAAGGCTTTCCGCAGACGGCAGTGTCCTGCTTTGCTCGGGAGACCTTTGCACGAATGCTGGCGGATTTTGACCATGAGTTGATTACGACGACGTCTATGGCTAACATTGAAATTCCTATCTATCGGGTCTTTGCAGATGGGCAGGAGCTAGCTCTTTTCAATGCACCAGTTGGGGCTTCCGCTTGTGTGGCTATTCTGGAGGATTTGATTGCTTTTGGTATGAAGAAGCTGGTTCTCTTTGGGACTTGTGGTGTGCTGGACGAGGATATCAAAGCAACATCCGTCATTATTCCGACAGCAGCTTTGCGTGATGAGGGGACTAGCTATCATTACCAGCCGGCTAGTTCGGAGATAGCAGTCAATGTCGGCTTGCAGGATTTTCTGGTAAATTTCCTTGAACAGCGAGGGATTTCTCATAGCTTGGGCAAGGTTTGGACGACCGACGGTATTTTCCGAGAGACTGCGAACAAGCTACGCAGGCGAAAAGAGGCGGGAGCTATCTGTGTGGATATGGAGTGCTCGGCTGTAGCGGCTCTAGCGGCCTTTCGTGGCGTTCAAGTTTGCCAGTTCTTTTATGCGGCGGATCATCTGTCTGAGGAGGCTTGGGATATGCGCAATCTGGCTAATCATGCGGACTTAGACGAGAAAGACAAGGTGGCCAATCTGGCGATTCAGATCGCTCTGGCCTTATAGAAAAACATGAAAAAACCAATTATTCAATTTGAAGATTTTAGTTTTCAATATCAGGCTCAGTCGGAGCCGACTTTGAAGCATATCAATCTGACCATTTATGAAGGGGAAAAGGTGCTGCTGATTGGGCCGTCTGGCTCTGGTAAGTCAACCTTGGGTCAGTGTCTCAACGGCATTATTCCCAATATTTACAAGGGTCAGGCCAGTGGGCAACTCTTGATTAAGGGGCAGCCAGCCTTTGATAGCAGTATTTATGACAAGTCAAATCTTGTCAGCACGGTCTTGCAAGACACAGATGGTCAGTTTATCGGGCTCAGTGTGGCAGAGGATTTGGCCTTTGCCTTGGAAAATGATATGGTGGACTTGCCCTTGATGAAGGAGAAAGTCCTGCGTTGGGCCAAGCAGCTGGACCTAGAGCAGCTTTTGGATCACCGTCCTCAAGACTTGTCTGGTGGACAGAAGCAGCGGGTCAGTCTGGCGGGTGTCTTGATTGATGAGAGCCCAATTTTGCTGTTTGATGAGCCTTTGGCCAATCTCGATCCCAAGTCTGGCCAGGATACGATTGATCTGATTCATAGAGAAGCTGCGACCACGACCATCATCATCGAGCATCGCTTGGAAGATGTTCTTTATCGACCTGTTGATCGAGTTGTTCTTGTCAATGATGGGCAAATCCTCTTTAATGGCGCGCCAGATGATCTGCTCAAGACGAAGCTCTTAGCGGAAAATGGGATCCGAGAACCCCTCTATATCACAGCCCTGTGGCAGCTTGGTTTTGATGTGGCAAGCGAGACTCATCTGGCTGATTTAACCAAGCTGGAACTTACTGGACTTTCGCAGAATCTGACCGACCAAAAAGCAGAGCAGGATGACAGTCGTCACGAAGCACTTTTGGAACTCGATCATGTTTCTTTTGCCTATCAGAACGACAGACCTATTTTGCGGGATATTAGTCTGAAGATTTTCAAGGGTGAGCGGATAGCCATCGTTGGGAAAAATGGAGCTGGCAAGTCTACGCTAGCCAAGGCTCTCTGTCGTTTTATTGATACAGAAGGGGAGTATCGTTGGCAGGGACAGGATATCAAGGGTGACTCTATCAAGGAGCGAGCGGAGCGGATTGGCTATGTCCTGCAAAATCCCAATCAGATGATTTCGACCACAATGATCTTTGATGAAGTAGCGCTGGGACTGCGGTTGCGTGGTTTGGCAGAAGCGGAAATTGAAGAAAGGGTTCATGCTGTGCTCAAAACTTGCGGTCTCTATGAATTTCGCAGTTGGCCGATTTCAGCCCTGTCTTTTGGTCAGAAGAAGCGGGTGACCATTGCTTCTATCTTGGTGCTAAATCCAGAGATTATCCTTTTGGATGAGCCAACAGCTGGTCAGGATCAGCGCCACTATACAGAGATGATGGACTTTCTCGACGAGCTAAACCAGCAGGGTCATACCATCATCATGATTACCCATGATATGCAGCTCATGCTGGATTATTCGGATCGGGCCATCGTGGTGGTGGACGGCCAGATTTTAGCAGACCAGTCGCCTGCTCAGGTTCTGTCCAATCATGAGTTGATTGCAGCGGCAAATCTAAAGGAAACTTCGATTTTTAGTCTAGCTGAGAAGCTGGGAGTGGATCCGCTAGCTCTGACTCAATTTTACATGCGAAAAAAGGAGGAAAGTCATGTTTAATCAACAGAAATTGATTGGCTACCATGCCGGAAAGACTTTTCTCCATGCTCTTTCTGGTGCTAGCAAACTGATCTTTTTTATCCTGGTTTCGGTGGCGGCCATGATGAGCTACGATACGCGTTTCCTCCTTCTTGTGGCTCTAGCTTCCCTGTTCTTATTTCGAGTATCTGAGATTCGGCTGAAGGATATTTCTTTTGTTTTGGCTTTTGCGGGAACCTTTGCAGCGCTGAATATTCTCATGGTCTATCTCTTTGCACCACAGTATGGGGTGGAGATTTATGGAGCCAAGAATTTGCTCTGGACAGGCTGGGGAGCTTATAATCTCACACTTCAGGAGCTCTTTTATCTCTTGAATCTTTTGCTCAAGTATTTCTCAACGATTCCCCTAGCGGTGATCTTTCTCATGACCACCCATCCCAGTCAATTTGCTTCCAGTCTCAATCAAATCGGCCTTTCTTATAAGATTGCCTATGCGGTCAGTCTGACCCTGCGTTATATTCCAGATTTACAGGAGGAATTTTACCTCATCAAGATGTCTCAAGAGGCGCGTGGGCAAGAATTATCCAAGAAGGCTCCCCTCAGCAAGCGGGTCAAGGGGAATCTGCAAATCGTCATTCCCCTGATTTTCAGTTCGCTCGAGCGAATCAATACTATCGCGACGGCCATGGAGCTGCGCCGCTTTGGGAAAAACAAAAAGCGGACCTGGTACACCCAGCAAGCCTTCGGAAAACTAGACAAACTTGTAATCGTGGTGTCTGTCCTTCTACTAGCCCTCAGCCTTCTTCTTTTCGTTTTCAATCAAGGACGCTTTTATAATCCTTGGGCCTAGGCTAAAGGTGGAAAACTAGCCAGGTTTGGATTGAGAGGATCAATCGGTGCAAGAAAAAATAAATTTTAAATTTTATAAGGAATTAGTTTTTCCTGTTTTTTGTGGTCTAGGGGCTTTCGTTTTGCTCTTGGCTTTGTCACAGACAGATGAAGTCGGGGGGAGAATGACCCTGATTTCAATCATCTTGCTAATGGCGATGAGTGGTCTCTTTACTTGTCTTGCTATAGTCAATAGAGAAAAGAGTTTGCGACGCTGTCAAGAACTTTATTCTCACTTTCCAGAGCTTGAAAAGGATTTTCAACTAATTTATAGCGACTCTCGTTATGTGCGTGAAAGCCTATCTCTCTATCTCTACAAGGATGTCATCATACGGGTTGATACTTATTTCCAATTTCTCATGCTTTCTGACTTAGCTGATGTGACCATTAAGATTGAGGAAGTGGAACAAACAAAGTATGCAAAAGTTCATCACCTTTATCTGTATTACAATCCAATGAGTTCTAACAAAGATGTTCGTCTGGCTTTTGGGCCTTATACGGATCAAAAATATATTGACTTACTACAGTTTTTAGATGTGATGAATCAAGTTGCTCCTTGGATTCGAATCTATAATGAAGCTATGGAAAAATAGTATGCTTTAACAAATATAAAAAACAGGTAAATTTAACAGGCCTCCCAAAGAGTTAGACACAAAAATCTAACCTTTCGGGAGGCCTGTTAAAGTAGAATGCTTTTTGCTTGATTCAATGGACTTTACTCGTTTTCAGTTGTTACAAAATTTTGTTGGTAATTTTGCTGCTCTTGATAGGGATTTTGGCTAAATTGCTGATCTTGGTAGTCTGTATTATTATAGGAATCATTGCTAAGGAGTTCATATTTTGTAGGCTGACAATAAAAAATAAACAGAATAAAATAGCCAAAAAGTGGGACCAAGTACAAAAAGAGAAGAGCCCAATGATAGCCACCATCTCGCAATCGTCGAACTTTAATGGCGAGAGAGGGAAGCAGAATTGCAATGTAATAGACAAGCATCAGGCCAGAAAATAAGGATCCTCCAATCTCAGAGTTCAAAACCGTCTCAATCAGAAGAGCAGTACAAAGTATTAGTATCATTACTAAAAAATGGCAGAGAATGGGCCACCAATATTCTGGGCGAGTTGAGCGACCAGTGAAATCCACATAGCCCTTCCAAAATTTTTTATATGCATCAATCATGTAGTAATCTCCTTAAATATTTTTTATATATTCTACTATATTTAGCAAGAATTGGCAAGTTTTGGGGAAATAGCGATCTTTGGCTAGAATAAAATAGGTGGCTAAATCAAGCTGTTTTATTATAGCCCTAGAGAAAAATTATGAACAAACTAAGAAGCTTGTTTCTCAACTGATTTGATGAATAGAGCTGTTATTTACTATTACTATTGTCGAAAGAAACTATGGAATAAAACCTATCGTCCTTATTTATTTGAAGAGAAGAAGGCCTAAAATCAATGTCAGTTCCCCTCTTTTAATCGCTAGGAAATATGATATAATGAAGTGTTATCAAAAAAGGTTTCATTAGCCTTGAAAGGATTAAAAAATGACTACAAAACAACCGTTTTATATTACGACACCTATTTACTACCCGTCTGGTAAGCTCCATATCGGGTCTGCCTATACGACCATTGCCTGCGATGTTCTAGCTCGCTACAAGCGTCTCATGGGCTATGATGTTTTCTATCTGACTGGTCTTGATGAGCACGGTCAAAAAATCCAGCAAAAAGCTGAAGAAGCTGGGATCAGCCCACAAGCTTATGTCGATGGCATGGTGGTTGGCGTTAAGGAGCTCTGGCAGCTCTTGGATATTTCTTATGATAAATTTATCCGGACGACCGATGACTACCATGAAAAGGTTGTAGCGGATGTCTTTGAAAAACTCTTAGCTCAAGATGATATCTATTTAGGTGAATATTCAGGTTGGTATTCTGTATCTGATGAGGAATTTTTCACCGAAAGCCAGCTGGCAGAAGTTTTTCGTGACGAAGCTGGAAATGTAACGGGTGGGATTGCGCCATCTGGACATGAAGTGGAGTGGGTATCAGAAGAGTCTTACTTCCTTCGCCTCAGCAAGTACCAAGATCGCTTGGTAGAATTTTTCAAATCTCAACCAGACTTTATCACACCTGATGGTCGTCTTAATGAAATGTTGAAAAACTTCATCGAGCCAGGCTTGGAAGACCTAGCCGTTTCTCGGACGACCTTTACTTGGGGCGTGCCGGTGCCATCAAATCCTAAACACGTGGTCTATGTTTGGATTGATGCCCTGCTCAACTATGCGACTGCTCTTGGCTATGGTCAGGAAGACCATGCCAACTACGATAAATTCTGGAATGGCACTGTCTTCCACATGGTGGGCAAGGACATTCTGCGTTTCCACTCTATCTACTGGCCAATCTTGCTCATGATGCTGGATATCAAGCTGCCTGACCGCCTGATTGCTCACGGCTGGTTTGTCATGAAAGATGGCAAGATGTCCAAGTCTAAGGGCAATGTGGTCTATCCTGAAATGTTGGTAGAGCGTTATGGACTGGATCCACTTCGTTACTACCTCATGCGCAGTCTTCCGGTGGGATCTGATGGAACATTCACACCTGAGGACTACGTTGGCCGTATCAACTATGAGTTAGCTAATGACCTAGGGAACTTGCTCAATCGTACTGTTTCCATGATTAACAAGTACTTTGACGGTCAAGTGCCAGCCTATGAAGAAAATGTGACAGACTTTGACGGAGCTCTGGCTCAAGTGGCAGCTGAATCTATCACTGACTACTATAAACACATGGATGCAGTGGACTACCCACGCGCGCTGGAAGCAGTCTGGACGCTCATCTCACGCACCAATAAATACATTGATGAAACTGCTCCTTGGGTTTTGGCTAAGGATGAAGGCAAGGTCAAAGAACTGGCAGCAGTCATGAGCCACTTGGCAGCCAGCCTCCGTGTTGTAGCTCACTTGATTGAACCATTTATGATGGAAACTAGCAAGGCTGTCCTCAGTCAATTGGGCTTGCCTCAAGCAACGTCTCTGGAAAATCTAGCAATTGACCAGCTCCCAGCAGGCCTGACAGTTGTAGAGAAAGGGACACCAATCTTCCCACGTCTGGATATGGAAGAAGAAATTGCCTATATCAAAGAACAAATGGAAGGAAACAAACCTGCGGTTGAAAAAGAATGGAATCCAGAAGAAGTCGAGCTTAAACTTAACCGTGAAGCGATCAAGTTTGACGACTTCGATAAGGTGGAAATCCGTGTCGCAGAAGTCAAGGAGGTGTCTAAAGTTGAAGGCTCAGATAAGCTTCTTCAGTTCCGCTTGGATGCAGGAGACGGTGAGGACCGCCAAATCCTCTCTGGTATTGCTAAATACTATCCAAACGAGCAAGAACTGGTCGGAAAGAAAGTCCAAATCGTAGCCAACCTCAAGCCGCGCAAAATGATGGGCCGCATCAGTCAAGGCATGATTCTCTCAGCCGAGCACGGTGACCAACTGACTCTCCTGACTGTGGACGAGAAAGTGATAAATGGAAGTTTGATTGGGTAGAGAATTTTGTAGCCCATTATTTCAATTGATAACATTCGTGTTAATCTCATCTAATGTAAAGCCCCCAGCAAGTTTATTTTGCTGGGGGTTCTTTTGATCGAATGAGACGATTGGTAGAATATAGAGGAAGAGAAGGGAGCCCTAACCTTCTGGAAATTCATGGTTCAAGATTATGAAATAGCATTACTACCTGTCTTACACTAAGGGAAAAGAAGAATTTGTTTGAGTAGTTTTCCTCAGTTGATGTGGATTAAGGCACATGGTATTTATTTATATAAGAAAGTTATTTTCTGAAAATCTTGTAAAAATTTCTTACATATGATAAAATGATAAAAAAATAAAGAGGTTTATTGTATGATTAATGCTTATAAAAATTTTTTCAAAGGTTATGTGGATTTTTCTGGTCGCTCTACACGTGCTGAGTATTGGTGGATTTACCTAACCAATTTTATTCTTGCTGTTTTTTTGTACATGATAATTTACTCAACTGTAGTATCTAATCCAAACAGTATTGAGGCAATTGAAACAGTAAATTCCTTGACTAATTTTGGTATCATTTGGTTAGTCATCTTTTTCTTGCCTGGCTTAGCTCTAATCATTCGTCGTCTAAGAGATGCTGGTTTTCACTGGGCTCTGATTTTTATCGCTTTTATTCCTGGGGTAGGCTCAATTGCACTCCTTATTTTGTTAGCTTTTCCAAGCAAGAATATTGTAGAATTAGATGTTAAAACCGACCAAGAAACGCAGTCGCTTAATATTAACTAAGAAAAGCAGTGTGCTTAATCGTTATGTTACTTACATTAGCTGTTTTTTTCGTACGATGATGTGCAATAGTTGATTTCTGATTTTTCCTTATTGAGAGCTTAGCTTGCTTCCAATTTTGTAGAATTCACTTATTAGCTATAAAAAACACTCCTGAGTCTAGTTTTCTAGATTTTGACAGGAGTGTTTTTCTTTCATATTAGAGAGTTGCCAAGTGCCACATTCATAGCTTATTGCTCATCGGGTTTATCTGTTTGAGCGAAATCATTGCTTGTAAAAGGAAGATTCTTAGTGAATTCGGATAGATTTTCCTTGACTTCTTGAACAAGTTTACTAGGCTTCAGCAGGTTCATGTCGTCTTTCCAAGACTGGTAGCGCATGTCTACCAGTAGTTTGGCGAGGCGCGTCAGCATTTCCCGCTCCTGGTCTGTGAGTGCATTGGCATTTTCAAAAACAGCTAGGATTTTGTTGAAATTTTCCAGCTTGGTGAGGTCATTGATGGAGCTGATACCAGCATCCAGAATGAGTCCGAAAAAGAGATCGAAAAAGTCTTTTAATTCCTCATCAGAAACGCTATCTACCCAGTTTTTCAGAGTTCTATCTACTTGAAGGCTGTCTGGATTGAGGTTGTCCAGTAGGACAAAAGTCTGGCTACTAATCTGCCAAGTGAAGGTATCGTGCTGGGCCAGACCGCCGAAAGCTGTACTTTTGACAATCTGAGCCTGCTTAGGAGTTTCGAGCATCATTCCGACGATAAAGCCTTGCGGAATGTAGCGCTTTATCTTGTCTGAAATAGTCTGGTAGCCTTGACTGGTGATGACCGAGTGATTCAGTCCGGGAGCATCATAGCTGTAAATACTCTGAATCCGCTCTTGATATTCTGGCTCGATTTGACTAGCAGCGTAGGAAGCTAGGTTTCCGCCCTTCGAGTGACCTGTCAGGATGAACTGCCCAGGCAGAGCATCCATAGCTTTTCGCAGATAATTGACCGCTGTTTTTTGAGCTGGGACCTGATCCATATAGGTCATGTGGAAGTCCTCTTTCCAGCCGATAATGGAATCATCAGTTCCGCGGAAGGTCAGGACATAACTATCGGGCTTGATTTTGAAAATCATAGCTGCAAACTGCTTTTGAACATCAGGGTCAATATCATTGACATAGCCCATGAGCTTAATATTTTTAAAACGGGTGGAGCTGGCTACCTTTTCTAAAAGTTTCAGACGATTTTTAGTCACCAACATGGACAAATCCTGGGGCACTTTTTCAGCAGCTTCAAAGAAGCGGCAAGTACAATCAGGGGACATCTGGTCAGACACAATCTGGTCAAAAGGCAGATAAGTTATCTCGGTCAGCATCAGCATATCCAATTCATTAAAGGGGGTGTCGTAGATACTGTCGTAAGCTACTTGGTCTAGGTAATCAAAAATTATTCCCATATTTATCTCCAATATTCTATCTTCTTCCAGTATAGCATAAGTGGACGTAGATTGTTAGAAAGAAAAAAAGAAAAGAGCGGAAACCTGAAGATATTCTTCAGTATTTCCAGCTCTTTTAATCTAGTAAGCCTTACCGATGAGGATGGCGTAGATAAAGAATAAGGCAAAGCCAAAGAGGAAGATCAAACCAAGGATGGAAAGACCTTTTAGCCATTTGCTCAGATGTTTATTCTCGCTCGTAACGAGGAGATAGTTTAGAAGGGCAAAAAATGGAGTAGTCAGGAAGGAAGCAATCATGGCGAAACGAAGCATGAGAGCCACACTACCTTGGAAGAAGTAGATGATAACGCCACCGATAATAGCTGTAGCGGTCATCCAGATATGCAGATTTTTTTGAGAAGTCTTCTCTTCATCGAGAAGGAGGCGTAGAGATTCAGCATTTACACGGGAATAGCCATCGATAACGGTAATAACCGTACCAAAGATACAGAGAAAGGCGATGAGAGTAATCAGAATCCGTGACCAGTCGCCAAGAACGGATGCGTACATCCCAACGAATTGCTGGATGTAGGCAGCACCAGCATCTTGAACTGCTTGGCCAGTTGGATACTGGATGAGAGCTCCCATAGCGACGAAGAAGATAGCCAGAATGGCTGTACCAATATAGCCAACGTTAAAGTCAAAGAGTCCGTCCGTGACAGAGATATTGACAGATTTTCCTTTCTCAGCAGTCCAGAGGGAGTTAATTGCTGAAATCTCGATTGGAGCTGGCATCCAGCCCATTAGAGAAACGATGAAAGGCAAGGCAGCCATTTGCCAAGGTGTCTTTTCAACGAAGTCTGCTCCGTACTCAGGATGCTTGATAATGGCAACGATGACCGCAATAACGGTTGCAAAGGTTAGAGCGGACATGATCCATTTGGCAAGGCCATCCAGGAACTTATAGCCACCAAAGAGTAGCATTGCCCAGATCAGGATGATGAGGATCAGAGACCATTGAGTAATACTGAGTCCAAGGGCATTTGGAAAGGCGCTGGCGATGATAGCAGCACAGAGAATTCCGACCCCTGCTGTATTGACCAAGGCGGAGAAGACATTTAAAACAAAGAAGATGCCCAAGTAGAATTTTCCTTTTTGGGCATAGCCTTCAACCAAGCTGTGACCAGTTTCTAAGGTGTACTCAGCACCGAAGCGAAAGAAGGGATATTTGAAGAGGTTGGCCAAGATGACCAGTCCCATCAAAGCCCAGCCATACTTGGCGCCTGCTTGAGCAGAGGAAACAATGTGAGAGCCACCAACAGCAGCAGAGGCCATGAGGATCCCAGGGCCTAGGGCTTTTAGTTTGGACTGCCAGGTAGATGTCTGAGTTTGTTCTAGCATAATAATCTCCTTATTATAAAAAATGAATTTTCAGACAATTCTGAATGTAGTGTTATTTTATCTTTTTACTCTGTCTTTGTCAACACCTCTTGAATAATTTCTTGAAACTTTCTGAAAATAAGGTGAGTTTCAAACAAAAAAAGCCTCTGTGATTTAAGGGAGAATTTGATATAATAGCAGTAAGAAAAATGAGTGAGGAAATGGAATGCACAAGATTTTACTGGTCGAGGATGATGCGGTCATCCGTCAAATGATCAAAAAAATGCTGGAGCAATGGGGCTATCAGGTTGTGGCGATTGAAGACTTCATGCAGGTTTTGACAACCTTTGTCAAGGAGGAGCCCCAGCTGGTGCTGATGGATATTGGTCTGCCTCTCTTTAACGGCTACCATTGGTGCCAGGAAATTCGGAAGATTTCGACGGTGCCCATTATGTTTCTGTCTTCGCGCGACCAGTCCATGGATATCGTCATGGCCATTAATATGGGCGCAGATGACTATGTGACCAAGCCTTTTGACAATAATGTCTTTTTGGCCAAGGTTCAAGGCCTGCTGCGACGTTCATACGAGTTTGGGACAGACCAAAGCCTTTTGGAATATCAGGGTGTGATTTTAAATCTCAAATCCATGGATTTGGTCTATGAGGGCGAGCTTGTGACGCTGACCAAGAATGAATTTCAGATCTTGCGGGTGCTCTTTGAGCATTCTGGCAGCATCGTGGCGCGTGATGACTTGATGAAGGAGCTCTGGAACAGTGATTTCTTTATTGATGACAATACCTTGTCCGTCAATGTTGCCCGCCTGCGCAAGAAGCTGGAAGAGCACGGTCTGAAACATTTCATTGAGACGAAAAAAGGGATAGGATATGGTTTGACCAATGGACATGCAGGATAAATTTTTCTTTTTGAAGCATCATTTGTATTCCCGTCGCTTCATCTTGTTGCTCTTGCTGATTGTCTTTTCGATTATGGGGATGTTTGCCTTTATTTTTGAAGACGGGCGCAGCCTGCTAGAGTATCAGCTGCTCTTAGCCTTTCTCCTTGCTAGCTTTTTCTTGGGAATGGATCTCGCTAGTGCCTATAAGGAATACCGCAACCAGCTCTTCTATGCCTCAGGTCGGCCTCAGACTGCCTTAGAGGTTCTCCTTTTTGAGAAACTGGCTCTTTTGGAAATGGACAAGAAGAACCGTGCGATTGAAGAGAGGGAGAAGTTAAATGACCTGATGGACTATTATACGCTCTGGGCTCATCAGATTAAGACGCCTATTGCGGCTAGTTCATTGCTGGTCGGAGAGATTGAGGACAAGAAGGTCAAGAACCAGCTGGAGCAAGAGCTTTTCAAGATCGAGTCCTATGTCAATATCGTCTTGCAGTATCTTCGCTTGGAGAGTTTCCACGAGGATTTGGTCTTGAAAAAGGAAAATCTTGAAGACTTGGTCAAGGAGATTGTCAAGAAATATGCGATTTTCTTTATCCAAAAGGGGTTGATCCTCAGTCTGCATGATCTGGACCGAACCATCATTACAGACAGGAAATGGTTCGTCGTTATTTTGGAGCAAGTGCTGTCAAATAGTCTGAAATACACCAGTCAAGGCGGGATTGAGATTTATTTTCAGGAGGATACGCTTTATATCAAAGACAGCGGTTTGGGCATTCAGGATGCGGATTTGCTAAGGGTTTTCGAGCGAGGTTTTTCGGGCTATAATGGCCGTTTGACTCAGCAGTCGTCTGGCTTGGGACTTTATCTGTCTAAGAAAATTGCAGATGAGCTGGGGCATCAGATTAGCATCGCTTCTCAAGTCGGACAGGGAACGACTGTCATGATTAGTTTTTCAGAGAAGAAAATGATATTTGAATAAGGCATTCTTACAAATTTGTAAGGTTGGCCAGTGAAATTGAAAGGTTAGGTTATGGTACCGACCTTTCTTTTTTTGTAAGATAGATGTATAAAGAAGACAAGGAGATATGAAATGAAAACAAGAGGATTAAATGCTTTCCAACTCAAGCTTTTCATGGCCTTTTTAATGGTTTTTGATCATATTGGTAAGATTCCAGGGCTTTTGCCGACAGGCTGGGACGGGATTTTTCACCTGCTGACTCGCTGTGTAGCTGCTTGGTTTGCTTTTAGCGCAGTAGAAGGCTTTCTGCATACGCGCAACCGCTTGGCCTACAATGCACGCTTGTTTATCTGGGCGGCTATCATGCAGCTGGGCAATACCATCTTGACCATGCTCTTTCATAGCAAGGGGATTCATCTTGAGAATAATATCTTTCTCAGCTTAGCCTGTGGCGTTTTGGTGCTAAATCTTGTGTTTGGTCTTTCCAAAAATAGTGAAAAGATTATGGATGAGAAGCGCTATTTGCAGATTGGAGCGGCAGTCTTAATTGGTTTGGCGGGAGTCTTTTTGACAGAAGGCGGCATGACCATTATTCCTTTGATGCTGATTAGCTATATCTTCCGCAATCAGCCTGCTCTCAGAACTTTTTCTTACATGGTCTTGGCTTTTCTACTCTTCTGTCTGAGCATTGAAATCTACCCAACCATGGGAGCCACCATTTCGATGATGCTCTACAATTCAGACTGGGCCTTTATTACCGTCTTGCCCTTCCTCCATCTCTACAATGGCGAGCGAGGCTATAATGGCAAGTGGGGCAAGTATTTCTTCTATATCTTTTACCCAGCCCATCTCTGGATCATCGCACTGATTGCATATCTAGTGCAGAGATAAAAATATTGGCATTTAAAAATTAGTAAAATATGGAAATAAAGCTGTTTCTGTATTAAAATGGAATTATAGAAAAGGAGATCATGATGACCTTATTAGACGTACAACACGTGAAAAAGATTTATAAAACTCGCTTTCAGGGCAGCCAAGTAGAGGCGCTAAAGGACATTCACTTTACAGTGGAGAAAGGCGAATATGTCGCCATCATGGGTGAGTCTGGCTCTGGGAAGTCCACCCTGCTCAACATCCTAGCCATGCTGGACAAGCCGACCGAAGGGCGCGTCTTTCTCAACGGAACTGACACGGCAACCATCAAAAACAGCCAGGCTTCCAGCTTCCGTCGGGAGAAATTGGGCTTTGTCTTTCAGGATTTCAATCTGCTGGACACTCTGTCGGTTAAAGATAATATCCTCCTACCTCTGGTGCTCTCTCGTCGTCCTATTACCGAGATGATGCAAAAGTTGGTTACAACCTGCAACGAGCTGGGAATTAACAAACTCCAAGAGAAGTTCCCTTATGAGATTTCCGGTGGTCAAAAGCAGCGGGTGGCAGTAGCCCGCGCTATCATCACAGAGCCTGAGATTTTGCTGGCAGATGAGCCAACAGGGGCTTTGGATTCAAAGTCTTCGGCTGCTCTCTTGGATGTCTTTGACGATATCAACGACCGCGGCCAAACCATTCTCATGGTAACTCACTCGACTTCAGCGGCTAGCCGCGCCAAGCGGGTGCTCTTTATCAAGGACGGAATTCTTTATAACCAAATCTTTCGCGGCAACAAGACCGAGCGGCAGATGTTCCAAGAGATTTCCGATACGCTGACGGTCATGGCAAGTGAGGTGGGCAACTATGTTCAAACTAACGAGTAAACTGGCCTTATCAAATCTGATCAAAAATCGCAGTTTGTATTATCCATTTGCCTTGGCAACGGTACTGGCAACAGCGATTTTGTATAGTTTTGTCTCACTGGCTCACAGTCCAAATATGGAGACTTCTTATGGTGGTACAGCAGCTCGCATGACCTTGCAATTTGGTATCCAGGTCATTCAGATTGCGGTGCTCATCCTTATCACCTATGCCAATAGCTTTGTTATGAAGAACCGTTCGCGGGAGCTCGGTGTTTATAGCGTGCTGGGGATGGAAAAACGCCACCTGCTACTTATGACCTTCTTTGAGCTCTGTGTCTTTTATCTGGCTACGGTCGGTCTGGGGGTCTTGTCTGGCTTAGCTTTGGACAAGATGCTTTACGCAGTCCTTTTGAAATTGATGGGAATGCCTGCTGTTATTGCCTCGACCTTCCAATGGCAGAATGTTTGGATGACTCTAGCCAGTCTAGGTGTCGCTTTTGCGGTGATATTGTTGCTCAATTCTCTGCGTCTTCTACGCTATAGCTCTCTTAACCTAATGAAAGAAAGGAAAGCTGGCGAGAAGAAGGGACGCTTCCTTTGGGTGCAAACCTTGCTGGGGCTCTTCCTCATGGGTGTGGCTTATTACATGGCTTTGACCGTTACCAAACCTGTCGCTGCTATCGGCAATTTCTTTATAGCTGTGATCATGGTTATCCTAGCAACCTATCTGCTTTTTAATGCAGGTTCGATTACACTATTGCAATTTCTCAAAAAGCGCAAAGGCTACTATTATAAAACGCAGAATTTCATTTCTGTTTCCAATCTCATCTCGCGGATGCGTAAAAATGCAGCAGGATTGGCAACTATCTCCATTCTATCTACCATGCTCCTAGTGACTCTGGTTGGCACAATCAATATCTATGTCGGAGGTCAAGATTATATTACTACCTTGCATCCAAAGGATTATAATGTCAGCGTCGTCCTGCCGAACTCAACTGACCAGACGGAAGCTCTGTTGGACAAGGTTCAGCAAGTCGCTCAGGACACAGGTCTGAAGAAGCCACGCTATACTGCCTATCTCTATCAATCAGCCTTCATTATGAAAATGGCTGGTAATGATATCACGGTTCCAGCGCAAAGCGAGCTGGATTCGGATCCAAGTATCTTGACCAAGTCTGCTGGCACGATTACAGTTATCAATCGTCAGGATTATGAAAAAATGACAGGGAAAAAGATAGACTTGGCAGATGATGAAACTCTTGTCTATGGAAAAAATGTTTCCTTAAATAAGGATAAGCCTCTCCGAGTAAATGGTAAAGACTGGAAGATTAAGCAGATTTTACCGTCGAATTTCACGCATGGGGAAATCCCTAATCCAAACGACGTGGCCATGGAACAGGGTCTCTATATGGTGGTCAATGATAGTAAAGAAGTAGGACTAAATGTTGCACACTATTACTACATTGGAGTTGCTTCAGAGACTAAGGGCAGTAAAAAGTTTGTCGAGCAAGTCCAGCTGGGACTGAGGGACACTTTGGATCAGGAACAGGCCCAAGATGGTAGCTACGCAATGGCTAGTGATCGTCATAGCGCAGAAAAGAGCTATCAGGAACTTACTGGAACCTTGCTCTTCATCGGTGTCTTCCTCTCCGTTATCTTTCTTCTAGGAGCTGTTCTCGTGATTTACTACAAGCAAATCTCTGAAGGCTATGAAGACCGCGATGGCTTTATCATCTTGCAAAAGGTTGGTTTAGACGAAAAGCAGACTAGAAGTACCATTCGTAAGCAGATTTTGACTGTTTTCTTCCTACCTCTCATCTTTGCTTTTCTACATATAGCGGCTGTCTTTCATATGCTGCGCTTGATAGTTGCTCTATTGGGTGTGACTAATCTTCCTCTCTTAATCCAGACAACACTTGCAACTTGCGGCGTCTTCCTCCTGACCTATATTTTAGTATTCTTACTAACTTCTCGCAGTTACCGCAAGATTGTCGCCCGCTAAGGGCAAATCCCTGACCTCTGGTCGGGGATTTTTTAATGTCAATGAGCTATTTTTAGTTGTAGTGAATTATATAGTATGACTGGGATTGAATGAAGTGATAGATTTATAACTCAGTCTCGGGTTTTTAGATTTCATAATTTCTCTCTCTTTATTCAGTTGAATATGTGTATAAATTTGAGTTACATTGAGTGAGCTATTACCAAGAATTTTTTGGATATAACGGATATCAACATCATTTTCTAATAATTGTGTCGCAAAAGTATGGCGAAACATGTGTGGAGTTACAGGCTGGGTAATATGTAATTTTTGTTTTAAATCATTTAATATTAACCTGACGGCTTGCTCTGATAGTTTTTGACGGTAACGATTGAGAAATACATACTTAGAATTTATAATAAAATTCTTTTTATAATAGTTCAAAAGTTCCATAAAATTTTTATCTTCAATGTAGACTACTCTTTCTTTATTTCCTTTTCCTTTGATAAATAATGTGCCTGTTGAGAAATCAATATTTTGCCACATTAAAGAGCAAAGTTCAGAAATTCGAAGGCCAGTCCGAATGAGGAGCTCTATAATGAGTACGTTTCTAAGAGAAATAAATTTTGAAAAACAGGTATGAGAATTATTTAAATTTTGATACACTTGCAATAAAATCATACTGATGATTCTAGGGGAGATCAGTCTGGGCAAAGATTTATCGTTTTGAAATTTACACTTTATTTTTTTTAATGGATTTGAAAGGATGATTTCTTCACTTTCTAAATAAGAATACAGACTTTTAATAGATGCAATTTTCCTTTTTAGTGTTCTAGTCTTGCTGTCTCTTCTCCCCCTCTTCCGCTTCCGCCTACTTCTCCTTTTGCGTTCTCTTGTTTCTTCTGTTCGTTCCCCCCTCCCTCGT
>NZ_CBCOPQ010000005.1:0-290290 GCF_965112035.1 Streptococcus sp. Marseille-Q8145
TCTTAAATGCAAAAGAAATTGAAGGTGGAGCTGTAAAAGTAACACTGTTAATTTTAGAAGATAAAACAGATTATAAAAATTCTAATAATAATCTAGGAGAGCAAATTGTTATAACTGTAGCAAACAAATCTATAGCCTATTTTGAAAATTTTGAATCGTTGCGTACTGAATGTAAGATAGTACATGTTGTCAAAGCGACAGTTTTTGGAGAATATCAAAATCAACTATCAATTCACGCTGATGTAATAGCTGCAAATGCTGAAGGAGGTAAGAAATGAGAAGGGTAAGCGCAAGCTGGAACTACCCCTTTTGGGCAAGTTTTTCATTTATGATTTGTTCATCTATCATATTATTTCTAATTTATAAGTATATTAACCCTATTTTAATTACGTTTTTCGGAAATACTTATAATCTCTATTTCTACAGTATCGTAGTAATCTTGAGCTTACTTCACATTTTCGGTTTATATAGACATAAAGTCTATATAAACCGAAAAAAGTTAAAGGAATTCATTTTGAAAAATCATTTATATGAAACAGAAAAAACATTCAATGGTAAAGAAGTGATAACAGATTCTCTAGAACTAGATTGGATAGATAAAAAAGACTGCATAGTAATAAGAGCTTATAAAAATGGTGATTCAATAGACAGTTTAGTCACTGAAATCGGCGAGAGTCTTCAAGCATTTTTTAAATTGAAACTAATTAGAACAAAGGACGAAGCTTTTCAGACTGATTATGTCTTTGAACTTAGCTCTGATAACCGTCTAATTTTTTCAAACTCACAGAGACAGGAATACATTAATGATACGGTAGTCCAATTGACAGAAAAAATCAGGTATGATATTTCAAAAGTAAGTCATGGATTGACTGTTGGTTCAACTGGTTCTGGTAAGACTATGTTTATTAATTCAAAAATCTTAGCTTATGCTAAGATGAAAGCTGACATATTTATTTGTGACCCTAAAAATGCTGATTTAAGTTTGATTCAATATGTTGAAGGGTTTCCCAATTCTCATATTGGTATATCACATGCTCAAATTTGTAAAATATTGCGATTAGTGAATGAACAAATGGAGCAGAGATATGAACAATATTTTTCAGATAAAACTGCCTTTGGAAAAAAATTTGTTGATTTTGATTTACCCCCAATTGTCATATTTTTTGATGAAGTAACAGCATTTATGAAAACCGCTGATAAAAAGGTACTTACAGAAGCTAAGGAATATCTATACGCTCTCATTATGAAAGGACGTCAAGCAGGTTGTTTTATTGAGTTAAGTATGCAAAGGGCAGATGCTGAAATTTTAGATGGGGCAATCCGAGACCAATTAGGGTGCCGTGTAGCGCTTGGGAAGATGTCAAAAGATGGCTATAGAATGATTTTTGATACTGCTGATTTTAATTACTATGATTCAGTCAGTGTTGGTAGTGGCTACATTTCAATTACAGGTCAAACAACTGAGCCTATCTATTTTGAAACACCTTTTTTTGATGATGATTTTGATTTTATAGCCGAGCTAGAAGACTATTATACGGGTAACATCTTTGAAAGCGAAGAATAGAGATGCTTGGCTCGGAGAGCTAAAGCAAACGGAGTGTTCGTCTTTCTTCGCTTGATAAGATGTGCGCAAGCAGAAGCTTGCTTCTGCTTGCTATTAACTTGATAAGCGTCAAACATTAGAGAAAGATAAGGATTGTATGACTGAAATAAGCAATGCAAAAATTGTAAAATCTTATATCTATGGAGATACAGTTGAAATTACTACCGCAAATGGTCAACAAAAACAAAAAATAAAAGTTATCAGTGGCCGGCGCTATGTAAATCTTGAAACTGGAGAGATTCATGACATGCAGACTTCAAATAGTACACGGTCTGATAATTTGAAATCTGTTCAACAAACGATGAAGAAATTAAGAAGACTGGTGGCTCATAATTTTAAAGGAGGTATGAACCAACTTTGGGTGACACTGACTTATGGAAAGCATGTTACTGAAGCAGAAAAGGTTTATAAAGACTTTAAAGCTTTCATTAGGCGAGTTCGTAAAAAGTATGGTCGCATTGATTATATTGCAGTAATTGAACCACAAGCAAGTGGGCGATGGCATTTACATGTATTGATGAAGAATGATTCAATTTTGATGATTCCGAATGCTATTCTTGCAGACTTGTGGGGAAGAGGTTTTACTAATACGAAGAGATTGAAAAGTGCGGATAAGATTGGAAATTATCTAATATCATACTTATCAAATCTTCAACTGGGAAATGATGATTCAAATAGCAAGGCAATTGTTAAAGGTGCAAGATTATACATGTATCCTAAAGGGATTAGAATCTATCGAACTAGTAGAGGAATAGAGAAACCCTTAGAAATAACAGCAACCAAAGGAGAATTGCTGAAAGCTTTTAAAATTTATAGGCCACCCAATTTTTCTAAGACAACAACACATGAAACACCCTATGGAATAAAAGAATATACTACAGAGTTTTACGACAAAGTAAAAAGCTTGTCAGATACTTTTAGCGGAGCAACCGACAAGCCAAATGAATAACAAAAGATATGGAATACCTTTTGGTAATTCCATTATATCATAGAAAGGTTAAGATTATGAAGACAGTTAATCATAAGGATATTATGGAACTTGGTTTTCCAAAACACACAGCAAGGGATATTATAAGAAAGGCTAAGGCGATAGCAGTAGCAAAATTTGAAAATGCTAGAAATTCTTCAGATAATTTGGTAGAATTAAGAAAATCGCCCTTTGATAATTCAAGACTTGACCTTGCTCCGACTTATATCGTAGAAGATTTGCTAGGTTTTCAGTTACCTTTTGATAAATAGAAAGGAACTGAAAATGGCAAGTAAAAAATATCGTGGTGTATCTCGTGATAAACAAGGAAGAATTTACTATCAAACAGAGTTTAAAGCTAACGACTTAACTGGCAAGCGACAACGCAAGAAAAGCTATAAAGACCAGTTTGGAAATCCGTTTAAGAGTGAAAAGCAAGCTTATGATGAATTGTGTCGAGTAAGAGCAGAATTTCAAATGTCTCAAAATAGAAACGGAGATTATATGACCTTTGCTGATTATATGGAAGAAATTTATCTTCCTTATTACAGGCAAACAGTCCAATCGGTGACTTACAAAACGGCTCTAACTCATCATAAAATGTTTATTGAAGTTTTCGGACAAAAGAGGTTATCAGCTATAACCGTTAGGGATTGTGAGCAATTCAGAGTACATTTGATTGATACATACTCCCCCAATTATGCTAAAGGTGTGTGGATTCGCTTTAAGCAATGTTTGGGTTATGCTGAACGCCTGCAAATCATTGAAGAATTTCCGTGTAAGATGTTAGATAATCCTAAAGGTTCAAGACCAGATACAAAATTTTGGACATTGGACGACTTTAGAAAAGTTATTGCAACCTTTGACTTAACAGATTACGAAGAACTGCATAGATTTACAGCGATTTGGCTTTACTTCTTCACGGGTCTTCGAGTATCTGAGGGGCTAAGTTTGATATGGTCTGATATTGATTTTGATAGAAAATTGCTCCATGTTCAGAGTACACTAGAGTATGAAGGTGAAGGTGTTTATACTCGTAAAAATCAAACGAAGACAGAAGCGGGTTTCAGGTGGATTGAGCTTGATGATGAAACAGTTGAAGTGTTACAACGGTGGAGAAAGGTGCAAGTAGAAAATGGTGATAACAGTTATATTCTTGCACGATTTGGCAAGCCGTTAAGCAAATGCACACTAAGTCGTATTCTAAAAAGACAAGCGAAAAAGGCAGGAGTTGAAGTAATTACTGGAAAAGGATTGCGACACTCCCACGATAGTTTTTTGATAAATGTATTAGGGAAAGATGTTCTTTATGTGTCGCAACGCTCTGGACGAGTTGATAAGGCGACAACACTTAACACCTATTCCCATTTGTATGATAGTCAAAAAGCGACTGGTGGAAGAGAGATAACTCAAGCCCTTTATAAATTTGGGGTATCGTCAAATCCCACCAAGACCCCACTAAACTAACTAAGGATAAGAAAAAACTGATTATATCAGCGTTTATAGGCATTGTGTAACTGTTACTCTTAAATAATCAATACCAGATTGTTTAAGGCTGAAAGCCTAGTATTAAAGCCTTTTCGTTGAGTTAAGGTGATTCAAAAAATGGGATGTTTCTTTTGAAACTTCCCCAAAGACACCCCCACAAAATATTGTGGGGGTGTTTTGTATTTTTAGGGATAAAGTTTTTACATCAAGATTGAAGAGACTTTATTGAATTAGGGGACTTGGAAGGAATGTTCTATTTTACTAAAGCTGATAAACTTTAATGTTACGATTTGACAGCGTTTACAAATTGATGTAATATCAATACTATAGGACAAACATATATTAATTTAAGGAGAAAACTAGGATGCAATTATTGATTGAACTGCAAAAAATAGATCAGTTTATCTTGCCGGTGAACTATAATTACCTCCTTCAATCGATGATTTATAGTTTATTGAAAAATAAGGAAGACTTGTCTGCGCAACTTCATGAGAGGGGCTATCAGTTAGAGGATAAATATTTTAAACTTTTTACATTTTCATTGTTGCAAGGTCAATATAAAATGCAAGGAAAACGAATAGAGTTTATTGATAAGGTGCGTTTTGAAATTAGAACGATTGATCAATCCATTTTATTCACTATTGCAGAGTCCTTGTCAAATCTAGATGAATTGCGAATTGGTCGAAACCTTGTAAAAATTTTAAATGTGAAAATTGGAGAGAAGAAATTGACGGGTACTTCTTATAAGATTCGGATGATTTCTCCCTTGGTGGTTCGTTCTACAGATGCTGACACTAAAAAAACATTGTATTACAATCCGTTTGATACGGAGTTTCATAGCAAAATCATGGAGAATTTTGCGAGGAAATATCAAGCTTATTATCATAAAGTACCGACAGGTAGATTTGATATAGAGCCGATAAATTTTTCTTTAAAAAATAAAGTTGTTACCAAATACAAAGACTATCTCATAACGGGTTGGAAAGGAGAATTTGAGATAAGAGGAGATGCGGAGGTGTTGGATTTTCTCTATCAAGTTGGGCTTGGTGAGAAGAATTCGATGGGATTCGGAATGTTTGTGATTGAAGAATAGGAGGATAAAATGGATATGGAATTTAGGAATTGTAAGTTAGAGCTTGGATTAAAATGTCATGCACCAATTATTCATTTTTAACTTGAAGAACGAATCTTGCTTGCTCGTTCAGTGAAAGCAAGGTTTATTGGGTATTGGATGAAGAGAATTTCAAGTCTGAAAAACGTTTGAAAACTTACACAATGGACTTTATCGCCCAGAATCCTCGCCTTGTTTCTAAGACTAATGAGCCCTAGAAAAATATGATAGACGGATCATTTAGATAGAAGATAATTGTTACTTGTATTTTGCTGAAGAGGGGAAAGTAGAGTAGCCACAATCCCGACAAGGCTTACCCTATCTTCAATGAGATTCTGAATCAAAGTGGTTTTTCTTTTGTTAAGCGAACCAAGCGGCCACCTCGAGATCCACTAAATGCTTTGATTAGCTTTTGCAATACGATTTTGTATAGTCGTGTTCTGCGCCTGATCTGGCAGGCTAGACTGGATCCTAAAATCGGAGTGCTCCATGCTTCAAATAATCGTCCTTACAGTTTGCATCTGGATTTTGCGGATTATATGAAGCCGGTTATCGTGGATCGAGTGATTTTGAGTTTGATCAATAAACATCAAATCAATGCCACAGATCATTTTGAAGAAAGGGAAGATGGCTCGATTTATCTGAATCGGGAAGGGAAATATATCGTCTTGCGAAGTTTTGAGGACAAGCTACAGACGAGGCTAGTCATGGGAGGCTCGACCTATACCTATGCCCAGCTCATCCAGCACGACATCCGGCAGTTTAAGAGAATCTTGCAGCAGGATGGGAACTTAAAACGCTTTAAACCCTACAAATACTATTAAAAAGTCGGTCGATCTTTTCGATTTTTTGCCTCCTTTTTAAAAGCTGTCAACCAAGCGGTTTATAAGCGTTAGGACAAAAAAGATCGACCGACTTTTTTCATTGAAATCTTGAAAAAAGCCCTATTTTTTGATACAATCAATCTAGAAACAGCGAAAATGCTGTTGTTATACCTTACCTATAAGGAATTGAGACAAAGTTTTTCTTCTGAATTGAGAATAATATAGTTAGATAATTTATTTATAGTTATACCTTACCTATAAGGAATTGAGACGTTTGGATCTTCACTATAAAGATTCAAGCCGCGTTTAAGTGTAAACACGTTATACCTTACCTATAAGGAATTGAGACTTATCGATAGCGGTGACCATTTTGAGATCGCATTTGAGGGGTACGATTTGTTATACCTTACCTATAAGGAATTGAGACCTGCATGCGGTTAAGCATGTAGTAGATATTATCAGAAAGATAGCTGCAAGTTATACCTTACCTATAAGGAATTGAGACTTTTAGGGTTTTATTTTAAGAGGGTATCTGTTTCCAATTATGGTTATACCTTACCTATAAGGAATTGAGACGAATAGTAGTAGAAACCAAAACGATCCCAAATTTAGCAATTGGTTATACCTTACCTATAAGGAATTGAGACTCTTCGGCGGATTCGCCGCGCAAGGCTTTTGCGAGTCTTGCTTCGTTATACCTTACCTATAAGGAATTGAGACATTTATGAAAAAAAGTTGTCAAAAACTGCTCCATCTGGCTCATATCATTATCAGTTATACCTTACCTATAAGGAATTGAGACCATTTTTGCCTGCTAGAATAGTTCGATTATCTTCTTGTTATACCTTACCTATAAGGAATTGAGACCTTTTTTTGAGACACCTTCTCTGTTTTAGTGTCGGTTGCTTTTGCGTTATACCTTACCTATAAGGAATTGAGACCTTTCTCCAATAATCATAGTAATTAAATGGAATTGTTTGCCGGTTATACCTTACCTATAAGGAATTGAGACTCATTCGAAATGAGCAATTCTTTCTTTGCTGGATTAAAATCAATGGGTTATACCTTACCTATAAGGAATTGAGACGAGCTTCGGCTTGCGCCTGGGCCTCAGCTGCAGCTTTTGCTACAGCGTTATACCTTACCTATAAGGAATTGAGACTTATCACGTTCGATGTGTCTCATCGTCGTGGACCTGCTACATAAAACGTTATACCTTACCTATAAGGAATTGAGACCAACATAGTAACGAGTCCGTTTGAAACCTGCAAATGGTTCAGTTATACCTTACCTATAAGGAATTGAGACTTACAACGACGTACACGGAATGTAATGTTGTGTCCGAGAAGAGTTCCATTTTCATCTTTCACTTCAGACACTTGTTATACCTTACCTATAAGGAATTGAGACATATTTACTTTTCAGGGTTGCTATTTGGCTAAACTCTAGTTATACCTTATCTATAAGGAATTGAGACTCTTCAGGAATACCAACTTCGATACCATATCGAGTATAGGTTTCGTTAGTTATACCTTACCTATAAGGAATTGCTTATGTGCCTTTGTCTGTCTCTAAGGCGCCAAAAAAGCGAGCAAATTCTTGTCTGCTGGGAAGCATGAGAATTTGTTCGCCTTTTGTTTGGTAGGATTATTTGAAATTTTCGTCATGATTTGCTATACTGGTAGCAGTTAAAGATTGTAGCGGAGCTCTTGCCCGCTGCATGGATAATCAAGAAAAGTACTCTTCAGTGCTTTTTTATTGTTATAGAAAATGGAGGGATTATGCTTTACATTTGGTCTTATTTGAAACGCTACCCCAAGTGGTTGGTGCTGGATTTTGTGTCGGCCATCTTTTTTGTAGTGGTCAATCTAGGGCTGCCAACGGTTTTGGCGCGCATGATTGACGAAGGGATTAACCAAGGCGATCAGGAACGCCTGTATTTCTGGGGCTTTATCATGCTGCTGGTTATTATCCTTGGGATTTTGGGGCGGATCGTCCTTTCCTATGCCGCTGGGAAACTAACGACCAGCATGGTGCGGGATATGCGGAATGATCTCTATGACAAGCTGCAGGAGTATTCCCATCATGAGTACGAGCAGATTGGCGTTTCTTCGCTAGTGACGCGGATTACCAGTGATGCCTTTGTCCTTATGCAGTTTGCGGAGCAAACGCTCAAGATGGGAGCTATCACGCCTATCATGATGCTGTCGTCCATCCTCATGATTTTCCTGACCAGTCCGTCCATGGCTTGGATTGTGGCGATTTCAGTGCCTTTTTTGGCAATCGTAGTCTGGTATGTGGCGGTCAAGACGCGTCCCCTGTCTGAAAAGCAGCAGAAGACGCTGGACAAGATCAACCAGTATGCTCGGGAAAATCTGACCGGTCTGCGGGTCATTCGAGCCTTTGCCCGTGAGGAATTTCAGGAAGAGCGCTTCGCTAATGAAAATGAAATCTATGCGGAGAATTCCAACCGTCTCTTTAAGCTGACAGGTTTGACGGAGCCCCTTTTTGTGCAGATTATCATTGCCATGATTGTGGCTATTGTCTGGTTTGCTCTTAAGCCACTGGGCAGCGGCGAGCTGAAAATCGGAGATTTGGTTGCCTTTATCGAGTACAGTTTCCATGCCCTTCTGTCCTTCCTGCTCCTGTCCAGTCTCTTTACCATGTATCCACGGACGGCGGTTTCTAGCGAGCGGCTGAAGGAAGTCATGGATATGCCTATTTCCATCGATCCAAATGAGAATGGGATCACGGAAACTGCGACTCGTGGCTATCTGGAATTTGACAATGTAACCTTTGCCTATCCAGGTGAGACGGAAAATCCTGTCCTGCATAATATTTCCTTCAAGGCCAAGCCGGGGGAAACGATCGCCTTTATCGGCTCAACAGGCTCTGGGAAGTCTTCCTTGGTTCAGTTGATTCCGCGTTTCTATGATGTGACCTTGGGCAAGATTTTGGTGGATGGTGTGGATGTCCGCGCCTATAACCTCAAGGCCCTCCGTCAGAAGATTGGCTTTATCCCGCAGAAAGCTCTGCTATTTACCGGGACGATCGCTGAAAATATCCGCTATGGTAAGGAAGATGCTAGCTCTGAAGAGCTCAATCAAGCAGCAGATGTGGCTCAAGCTCGCGATTTTATCGAGAGCAGAGAAGAGCGCTTCGAGACGCATTTGGCTGAAGGCGGCAGCAATCTATCCGGTGGTCAAAAGCAGCGTCTATCCATTGCGCGTGCGGTTGTTAAGGAGCCAGATATTTATATCTTTGATGATTCCTTCTCAGCTCTGGACTACAAGACAGATGCGACTTTGCGCCGCCGACTCAAGGAAGTGACGCAGGATGCAACGGTTCTCATTGTGGCTCAGCGGGTTGGAACCATTATGGATGCGGATCAAATCATTGTCTTAGACAAGGGTGAGATCGTGGGTCGAGGCCGACATGAGGAGCTGATGGAAAATAATGCCATCTATCGCGAAATTGCCAATTCCCAGCTCAATAGCCAATCACTAACAGAAGAATAGGAGGAAGAGATGAAAGAAAATAGTTTTGTCCGTTTATGGAGCTATCTAAAAGTCTATAAAGCCGCCGTGCTTCTTGCAGTCTTCCTCAAGATTGTCAGTGTGGTCATGAGTGTCCTAGAGCCTTTTGTCCTAGGGCTTGCCATCACAGAGCTGACACAAAATCTGCTGGATATGGCCAAGGGAGTACCCGGTGCAGCCATCAATAGCAGCTACGTGGCTTGGATTATGCTGCTTTACTTTATTCGTGCCCTCATTTATGAGATTGGCGCTTATTTCTCTAACTATTTCATGACCAGTGCTGTGCAGAGTACCGTTCGAGATATGCGTAATGAACTCAGTCGTAAAATCAATCGAATTCCTGTTTCCTACTTTGACAAGCACCAGTTCGGTGATTTGATTGGTCGCTTCACCAGTGATGTGGAGACCGTCTCAAATGCACTTCAACAAAGTTTTTTGCAGGTGGTCAATGCCGTCATGACCCTTATTTTGGTCATTGGGATGGTTCTTTATCTGAATATCCAGCTGGCCTTGATCGTTATCGTCAGCATTCCTCTGACTTATTTTGGAGCTAGATTCATCCTCAAAAAATCCCAGCCCTACTTTAAGCAGCAGGCGGATGTTTTGGGTGCTATGAATGGCTTCATACAGGAAAATCTGTCTGGTTTCAATGTTCTCAAGCTTTATGGTCGGGAAGAGACTTCGGCTGAGGATTTTCGAGCTATTACTCAAAATTTGCAGGAAGTCGGATTTAAAGCCAGCTTTATTTCGGGGCTCATGATGCCTGTTCTTAATGGGATTTCGGATTTAACCTATCTTATCGTGGCTCTGGTGGGCGGTTTGCAGGTTATTGCTGGTCAGCTGACCATCGGGAATATGCAGGCCTTTGTCCAGTACGTCTGGCAGGTCAATCAGCCTATCCAAAATCTTACCCAGTTGGCGGGTCAACTCCAGAGTGCCAAGTCTTCGCTGGATCGGATTTTTCAGATTTTGGATGAGCCAGATGAAGTCATGGATAATACTGTCCAGCTAGACAAGGACTTGACTGGCCAAGTCAGCTTCAAAGATGTAGACTTCCAATATGTGGCAGACAAGCCGCTGATTCGCAACTTTAATCTGGAAGTCCAGCCGGGTGAAATGGTGGCTATTGTCGGGCCGACTGGAGCTGGTAAGACGACCCTGATCAACCTGCTCATGCGTTTCTACGATGTGACCAAGGGCTCTATCAGCGTGGATGGCCACGATATTCGCCAGCTATCCCGCCAAGAATATCGTAAGCAATTTGGTATGGTTCTGCAGGACGCTTGGCTTTATGAAGGGACTATCAAGGAAAATCTTCGCTTTGGTAACCTTGATGCTACCGATGAGGAGATTGTGGAAGCAGCCAAATCAGCCAACGTGGACCACTTTATCCGTACCTTGCCGGGTGGCTATAATATGGAAATGAATCAGGAATCTAGCAATATTTCGCTGGGTCAAAAACAACTTCTGACGATCGCACGGGCGCTCTTGGCCGATCCTAAGATTCTAATTTTGGACGAGGCGACATCCTCAGTGGACACTCGTTTGGAGCTGTTGATTCAGAAGGCCATGAAAACTCTTATGCAGGGGCGGACGAGCTTTGTCATTGCGCATCGTTTGTCTACTATCCAAGAAGCAGACAAGATTTTGGTGCTCAAGGATGGACAAATTATCGAGCAGGGCAATCATGAGTCGCTGTTGGCCGACAAGGGCTTCTATCATGACTTATATATGAGTCAATTTTCAGATAAGAAAGAAGACTAGACATATAAAAAGAGGAAACTCAGCTGAGTTTCCTTTTTGATTTATAATTTGATGGAGTTTTACTTCAAAAACTTGTCGGGTGAAAAGGTGCTTAAAGATCGTCTACTTGAATGACATGGGTTTCGAATTCGAGATTTGGCATGGCTGCTGTTAAATCCTGTTGAATGCGTTCAAGGGCTTCTAGTCGCATTTGAACGGACGTATGGGCATTTCCTTGGATAATGAAAATGGCATTTTGGGTGCTATCATCAAATTTATAAAGGTCACTGTCACGAACATCAAGCCAAGCAAGGATGCCTTTTTCATCTCGATAGACATAGTCGGTCGGAGCCACGTGCTTTTCCTTGGATAAGATAGGGAGGAAAATATCATCCTTCTGACTGACAGTAAATTCAATCTCATCACTGATTTTATCGAGGTCATGCCCACCGATAGCCAGAAGAGAATGCAAGGATTCCACATTATAAATATCAATAACGCTGTTAATCCTTGGAATGGAGCCGCGGTGTTGGATATTGCGGATCAGAGCTGGTACTGTTGGCGGGTTCTTTTTAACACTGCGCCCAACTTTCTGCAGCAGATCACAGTAGCCTTGGATAGTCGGATGGTCAGTGATTTCTGCTAGATTGCAATTCAAGGCCCAGTTTTCTGCTTCTTTCTGTTTCTGGAGAAAGTCTTCTGATAAAGGTGCTTGGGGATAGACGTTTCTAGCAATGGCAAGGACGACGCTTGTGATGCCCAGTTCTGCTAAACTTTTATCAATGGTAAATTTCATCTTAGACGGACCTCCATTTTGTTCTTACCATCATTATACCTTTTTCTAGGGCTTTTTACAATGAAAAATATGTGTGGAATAAGGAGAAAAAGAAGGGAAGCAGTAGAATTCCGATGATAAACGCATGCCATTTCCAGTAGATACGGATCAAACCAGCAGTTTCTCGGATCCATGCAGAAGGAAGAAAATAGAAGGCCGTGCGAGAACCAATACTGCGGCCTTTGAGACCAACTTGTTTCATATAGATGCCAGCACGTAGCGCATGGAAAGAATTTGTGACTAGGAGAACTCGATCTTGCTCCAGTCCTTGTGCGAGCATGAGCTCTTTACTGAATATGAGATTTTCAAGCGTCGTGCGAGATTTATTTTCGAGGAAAATACTGTCAGCTGGGACTCCTTTTTCCATCAAATAACCTGCCATAGCCTCTGCTTCGGAAATCCACTCGTCGTCTCCCTGACCGCCAGAGACAATGATGACTGGCTTCCGATTAAATTTCTCATAGATGGCTATCCCTTTATCCAAGCGCTGAGCCAGCAGGGGAGGCACTTTGTCTCCAAACAATCCTGCACCGAGGATAATAATAGTCTGAGGCTCTTTCTTGACTGGAAAAATATTTAAAAAGAATGCGTAGATGATATAGGAAAGATAGAGAAAGGTTCCGTAAAAGAGCAGTAAATCAGCGAGGGAAATCAAAATTGCAAGAAATGATCGAGGAGCGAGAAAATGCAGTAAAGCAAGTCCTACGATAGCTAGGCCGTAGAGAAGGGATAGGAGATTGGCTAATCTAAGCCCCTCTAGCTGCAACATTTGTCGACCATTAAAAATCAAATAGGCAGTAGAAGCGAAAATACTAATAGGAATTGCTAAAAGTAGGATATAAAAGCTAATCATAGCTGGTGTATAACCAATAAATCGCTCAAGACTAACAATCGTAAGCCCAGCTAAAACAATTCCCATCATCATAAGAGTGAAGGTCAGGAGATAAGCATTGAATAAACTTCTAGGTTCCCGATAGACTAAAAGAGTAAAGATAGCAGCAGGGATGAGCCAGACTAGATGAAGTAACATATTAAAACCTCGCAATTGAACTTATAACTAGTATAGCATAAGTCTATCTAATAAAGAAGGAATTGCATATATGATATAAATCGAAAACAAACAAAGATAATTCGTAATAAATCGTATTGTGTTTCGTGAATTTCTTAAGGTTGAGAAAAGGCGGTTTTTATTTCAAAATCCTTGCAATGAGTGGTGTTTATCGGTATAATGGAAAAATCTTAAAAAGACTGGAGATGACGATGATAAAAAAAGGATCCTTGACCGGTTTGCTTTTATTTGGAATGTTTTTCGGAGCCGGTAACCTGATTTTTCCACCTCAATTGGGTTTGGAATCTGGTCAAAATTTCTGGCCAGCTATTGGAGGCTTTGTCCTATCGGGCGTCGGTATTGCTATTCTAACCTTGATTATAGGTACTTTAAATCCCAAGGGTTATATTGATGAAATCTCGAAAAAGATTGCCCCTTGGTTTGCGGTAGTTTACTTGGTAGCCCTTTATCTTGCAATTGGTCCCTTTTTTGCCATTCCTCGGACGGCGACCACTGCATTTTCTGTCGGGATTGAGCCCATGTTGCCTGCAGGTTCTCATGCCATTTGGCTTTTTGGGTTTACGCTGGTTTATTTTGCCTTTGCCTATCTGATTGCACTTAATCCATCGAAAATCCTTGATAGTATTGGTCGCTATTTAACGCCAATCTTTGCCTTATTGATTGTAGTTTTAGTTGTATTAGGCGCTGCCAAATATGGTTCCACTGCCCCTCAAGGAGCAACAGCGGAATATGCTGCTTCAGCTTTCGGCGCAGGCTTCCTTCAAGGCTACAATACTCTGGATGCCTTGGCTTCAGTTGCTTTTAGTGTGGTTGCCGTGACAACCCTCAATCAGCTCGGTTTCAAGAATAAAAAGGAATATATTTCTACTATTTGGGTCGTGGGTATTCTTGTGGCACTTGGCTTTAGCGTTCTTTATATTGGCCTTGCCTTTCTTGGAAATCACTTCCCACTTAATCTAGCGAATTTGCCGAAAGGTGCAAACGTAGGGGCTTCTGTTTTGTCTTCTTCAACTCAAGCCATCTTTGGTCCGATGGCTCAGATTTTCCTAGCGATTATGGTAACGGTGACTTGTTTTACAACTACAGCTGGACTTATCGTCTCAACTGGCGAATTTTTCCACAATACCTTCCCGAAAGTATCTTATAAGGTTTATGCGACTATTTTTACGCTAGTTGGTTTTGCTATTGCAAATCTTGGTTTGAATGCTATTATTCAGTATTCAGTTCCAGCTCTGGAAATTCTTTATCCTATTACCATTACGATTGTGATGATTGTCATGGTCAATCGCTTTTTACCACTTTCTAAACCAGGGATGCAGTTGACCATCGCAGTGGTGACGCTGATTGCTTTTGCTAGCATTTTGGGACGACAATTCAAGCTAACTGCCATTCTCAATCTGGTTAATGCTCTAGCATTTGCTCAAGCTTCTCTGCCTTGGTTGCTGCCGGCTCTGGTTGGCATCTTGCTTTCTCTCCTTTTGCCAAACAAGCAAAAAAGTGAAGCATTTGAATTTGAAGCATAAGAAGAAAATTCACCACAGTGTGGTGGATTTTTTTGACTCATTGTCAATTGTAGTAGGTGATTTAAGTTTAAGACTGGAAATGTTTGGTGAAGAAACTCAAGTTGTTTCTTATGAATAATAAGACAATATAAGGATTTTATAAGATAGATTTAAGAGAAATTTTAACTATTTCTTATCTCCATTTAATCTTAGGAGATTATACTAGATTCATCAAAAAAATCTAAAGGAGAATCTTATGAAATTCAACCTAAATCAAAAGTATGCTCGCTGGTCAATCCGTCGTTTAAGCGTAGGTGTGGCTTCCGTCGTAGTTGCCAGTGGTTTCTTTTTGCTAGTTGGTCAACCAAACACTGTACACGCAGATGTTCTCACTTCAACCCCTGCTCAAGTTCTTCAAACAGATTCATCATCACTAGAAAAGAATGGGTTGCCAGAGACAGTTCTGAAAGAAGCTGTAGATTTAGCTCTTCCTGCAAATCAGGCGACTCCAACTCCAAAGGAAGTGGTCGATGAGACTAATTCTACAGACAAGTCTAGCCTAGCTCCTAAGGAAGAAGTTGCAAAACCAAAAGAAGAAGAGGCTATGTCGGAAGTTAACGAACCAAAAGAAGAAAAGGTTATGTCGGAAGTTAACAAACCAAAAGAAGAAGAAGCTAAGCCAGTAGCAACTCCTGATGTAGTTTCAAACCAAGCTCGTGAAGCGGCTATTTCTCAATCAGTAACGACTCCAGATGAAGTTAAAAAAGGAGTTGAAGAAAATACTAAGGACTCAGTAGACGTTCCAGCCAGCTATTTAGAAAAAGCGAATGTTCCCGGTCCATTCTTGGCTGGTGTTAATCAAGTCATTCCGTATGAAGCTTTCGGTGGAGACGGTATGTTGACGCGTCTCTTACTCAAATCTTCTGACCAGGCTCCTTGGTCAGACAATGGAACAGCTAACAATCCAGCCCTCTTGCCACTTGAAGGCTTAGCGAAAGGTCAATACTTCTACGAAGTGGATTTGAACGGCAATACTACAGGTAAAGACGGCCAAGCCCTTCTTGACCAACTTCGTGCTAACGGAACTTACACTTACCAAGCTACTGTCAAGGTCTATGGTGCCAAAGATGGCAAAGCAGATTTAACCAATCTCGCAGCTACAAAAAATGTAACTGTTAGTTTAAATGGCCTTGTTTCAAAAGAAGCAGTCAAAGATTCAGTCACTAAAAATATTAAAGACCATATTGATGTCCCAGCTAGCTACTTAGAAAAAGCGAACGTTCCTGGTCCATTCTTGGCCGGTGTTAATCAAGTTATTCCGTATGAAGCTTTCGGTGGAGATGGTATGTTGACGCGTCTCTTACTCAAATCTTCTGACCAGGCTCCTTGGTCAGACAATGGAACAGCTAACAATCCAGCCCTCTTGCCACTTGAAGGCTTAGCGAAAGGTCAATACTTCTACGAAGTGGATTTGAACGGCAACACGACAAGTAAAGACGGCCAAGCCCTTCTCGACCAACTTCGAGCTAATGGCACTCGCAGTTACCAAGCTACTGTCAAGGTCTATGGTGCCAAAGATGGCAAAGCAGATTTAAGCAATCTTGTTGCGACAAAAAATGTGACGGTTGACATGAATGGCCTTATTTCAAAAGAAGCAGTCAAAGACTCAGTCACTAAAAATATCAAAGACCATATTGATGTCCCAGCTAGCTACTTAGAAAAGGCAAACGTTCCTGGTCCATTCTTGGCGGGTGTCAACCAAGTCATTCCGTATGAAGCTTTCGGTGGAGATGGTATGTTGACGCGTCTCTTGCTCAAATCTTCTGACAAGGCACCTTGGTCAGACAATGGAACAGCTAAAAATCCAGCCCTCTTGCCACTTGAAGGCTTGGCGAAAGGTCAATACTTCTACGAAGTGGATTTGAACGGCAATACTACAGGTAAAGATGGACAATCCCTTCTCGACCAACTTCGTGCTAATGGAACTCACAGTTACCAAGCTACTGTCAAGGTCTATGGTGCCAAAGATGGCAAAGCAGATTTAAGCAATCTTGTTGCGACAAAAAATGTGACGGTTGACATGAATGGTCTTATTTCAAAAGAAGCAGTCAAAGATTCAGTCACTAAAAATATTAAAGACCATATCGACGTTCCAGCCAGCTACCTAGAAAAAGCAAATGTTCCTGGTCCATTCTTGGCTGGTGTCAATCAAGTCATTCCGTATGAAGCTTTCGGTGGAGATGGTATGTTGACGCGTTTCTTGCTCAAATCTTCTGACAAGGCACCTTGGTCAGACAATGGAACAGCTAAAAATCCAGCTCTCTTGCCACTTGAAGGCTTAGCGAAGGGTCAATACTTCTACGAAGTGGATTTGAACGGCAATACTACAGGTAAAGACGGCCAAGCCCTTCTTGACCAGCTTCGTGCTAATGGAACATATGCTTACCAAGCTACTGTCAAAGTCTATGGTGCTAAAGATGGAAAAGCAGATTTAACCAATCTTATCGCGACTCGTCAAGTAACGATTCAGCTTCGTGGAAAAGAAATGGCTACAATACCATCTCAAGAAGGTCAAATGAATATGAAACCTTCTAAAACACCATCTCAAGAAGGTCAGATGAATAAGAAGCCTTCTGCAACAGATTCTATGAGTACAGCTGAGGGTACGAAGGAAGTAGATCATCGCATGACTGATGTGAAGGGGGAACACCCAACTTCTAAGCCGATGGCAGATACGATGAAAAAAAATGATAAGCCTACGTTACCAAAAACTGGTGAGGCTCAAACAGCTACAGCTACCATTGGTTTCTTAGGACTAGCTTTGGCAGGAATTCTTAGCCTTCTAGGTTTGAAAGAAAAACAAAAAGATTAAGGTTCAAATCATTTAAAAATTACTAAAAATAGTGTTATACTAAAGCCAGTATAACACTGTTTTTATCAGGAGATTGGCAAATGGGAAAGACAATTTTACTCGTTGATGATGAGATGGATATTCTAGATATTCAAAAGCGCTATCTTATGCAGGAAGGCTACCATGTTTTAGTGGCTCGAGATGGCGTGGAGGGGTTAGATCTTTTCAGAAAGAAATCTGTTGACCTGATCATCACGGACATCATGATGCCGAATATGGACGGTTATGACTTTATCAGTGAGGTTCAGTATATAGCACCTGATCAGCCTTTTCTTTTTACAACGGCTAAGACTAGCGATCAAGACAAAATTTACGGTTTGAGCTTAGGAGCAGATGATTTTATAGCCAAACCTTTTAGTCCGCGTGAGCTAGTTCTAAGGGTCAATAATATCTTGCGCCGACTGCATCGTGGAGGCGAGATCGAACAAATTGAGCTCGGTGATTTGGTGATGAATCATGCGGTTCATGAGGCTCGCATCGGAGAGCATTTTTTGGAATTAACAGTGAAATCCTTTGAACTGCTCTGGATTTTAGCTAGTAATCCTGAGAGAGTTTTTTCAAAGACGGAGCTTTACGAAAAGGTGTGGCAGGAAGACTTCGTAGATGATACCAATACCCTTAATGTTCATATACATGCTCTGAGACAGGAATTGACCAAGTATGCCAGTTCAGACACTCCTGCCGTCAAAACTGTCTGGGGTCTGGGGTATAAAATGGAAGGAGCACGAGGTATAAAATGAAATTAAAAAGTTACATTCTGGTGGGGTATCTGATTTCTAGCCTATTAACGATTTTGCTTGTTTTCTGGGCAGTCCAGCGAATGTTGATTGTAAAAAGCGAGATTGATTTCCTAGTTGGAATGACCTTGATTGCTAGTTTCATAGGAGCGGCAGTCAGTCTCTTTCTTTTATCGCCAGTATTTTCTTCCCTTCAGCATCTGAAAAAACAGGCTCAGAATATAGCTGACAAGGATTTTAGTACAGAGATTGACGCCAAGGGCCCTATTGAATTTCAAGAGTTGGGTCAGGCTTTTAACGATATGTCGCATAATTTGCAAGAAACGTTTGAGTCGCTTGATGAAAGTGAACGAGAAAAAGGAATGATGATTGCCCAGCTTTCTCACGATATTAAAACTCCCATTACCTCTATTCAGGCGACTGTGGAGGGGATTTTAGATGGAGTGATCGAAGAAGAGGAGCAGATTCATTACTTGACCACGATTAGCCGTCAGACAGAGCGTTTGAATAAACTGGTGGAAGAGTTGGATGTTTTGACTCTTAATGCCCAGCCTCGAATAGAATCAGATGGAGAAGCTGAAATAGTCTTTCTAGACCAGCTATTGATTGAGGTCATGAGTGAATTTCAACTATTGATTGAGCAAGAGGAGCGAGACATCTACATTCAAGTGTCTCCTGAGTCAGCGAAAATTAAGAGCCATTACGATAAACTTTCTCGTATCTTGGTCAACTTGCTAAATAATGCCTTTAAGTATTCAGACCCTGGAACTAAAATTGAGGTCGTGGCTCAATTAACTGAGCAGATCTTGACAATAAGTGTGAAGGATGAAGGACAGGGTATTGCTCCTGAGGATTTGGATAAGATTTTCAAACGCCTTTATCGTGTAGAAACATCTCGTAATATGAAGACAGGTGGGCATGGTCTGGGCCTTGCTATTGCTCGTGAGTTGGCTCATCAGCTGGGTGGAGAAATAATGGTTGAAAGCCAGTGTGGCCTAGGAAGCACTTTTACATTTACTCTCAACTTAACATAAATCCACAATAAGTGATAAATATTTTTAACTCTTGATTTAGCAAAGATAAAACCAAATTCAAGTTTTTTCAAATCGATCTCCCTATTTTTAGGGGGATTTTTATTTTATACTAGAGTCAGAAAAATGATCGAGAGGTTTTTGAAATGGCAACAAGTTTTTTGTTCTTTATTTCTGTTTTTCTGGCGGGGATTCTTTCCTTTTTCTCCCCTTGTATCTTACCGCTGATGCCGGTTTATGTAGGAATCTTGTTAGATGAAGACCAGCCGAGGACGTTCAAGATTCTAGGACGAGAGCTTTCTTGGTATGGTTTGGCTAAGACTCTCTGCTTTATAGCAGGTTTATCTACTGTATTTTTGGTTTTGGGCTACGGAGCTGGCGCTCTAGGGCAAGTCCTCTATGCCCCCTGGTTTCGCTATGTTCTGGGCGGGATTGTCATTCTACTGGGAATCCACCAGATGGGAATCATTAATATCCAGCAGCTACAAAAGCAAAAGAGCATCCAACTTAAAAAGAATAGTAAAAGAAGTGATTTTCTTAACGCATTTCTCTTGGGTATCACCTTTAGCTTTGGTTGGACGCCTTGTGTGGGACCTGTTCTGAGCTCTGTTTTAGCAATTGCAGCTTCTGGAGGCAACGGCGCTCTTCAGGGAGGCTTACTTATGTTGGTTTACACACTAGGATTAGCACTTCCGTTTCTAGCCATGGCTTTGGCTTCTGGCTGGGTATTACAGCGCTTTGCCAAACTCAAACCTTATATGGGAACGCTTAAGAAAATCGGCGGTGCACTCATCATTCTCATGGGAATTTTGCTGATGCTAGGAAATCTAAACGCTTTAGCATCGCTATTTGGATAAATATTATATAATTAAAGGAGAAATATCATGAAAAAAATCGCTACCCTTACAATGGCTACTCTTAGTATCTTTGCCTTGGCCGCATGCTCTAGTCAAAAGTCAAATTCAGACATGAAAAAGATGGATGACAGCAGTATGATGAAGAAAGAGGATATGAAAAAAGACGACATGAAGAAGGAGGATATGAAAGACTCCAGCATGTCTGATGATAAAATGAAAAAGGATGATATGAAGGACTCTTCTATGATGTCCGACAATAAATCCGAAATGAAAAAAGATGACATGAAATCCAGTGATTCAAGTATGAAGGATGAGATGAAAGATTCATCTGAAATGTCATCTGAAAAATAAAGTTATCAATAAGGGTGGAAGTCGTCAGTTTTGTCGGCTTTCTCCTCATTTTGAAAGGAAAGAAAACGATGAAGAAACTATCGATTTTGACTGCCAGTCTGCTTTGTGTCGGCTTATTGGGAGCTTGCTCAAATCAGCAAATGAATTCGGAAGCTTCTAAAAATGATAAAAGTTCCATGACTAGTAAGGCAAATTCTAATCAAGCTACAAAGATGGCCAAGGACTTTAGTCTGCAAGGAGTGGACGGCAAGACCTACAAGCTGTCTGATTTCAAAGGCAAGAAAGTCTATCTAAAGTTTTGGGCTTCTTGGTGCTCTATCTGTCTATCCACTCTTGGAGATACCAATGATTTGGCTAAGGAGCAGTCTGGAAAAGATTATGTTGTCCTGTCGGTAGTGTCTCCGACTTTTAATGGAGAAAAGTCTGCTGATGATTTCAAGGAATGGTACAAGTCTTTGGATTATAAAGACTTCCCAGTTCTCATGGATACCAAGGGAGAATTACTGAAAGAATACGGTATTCGCTCGTATCCATCTGCTCTCTTTATCAATAGTGATGGCTCACTTGCTAAAACTCATGTGGGCTACATGAGTAAGGAAGATATTGAGAAAACACTAAAGGAAATCAAGTAGAAAGGAGCAATGAACATGGAAGGCAAATGGAAGATTCTTCTGGTTTTGTTTGGCTTGCTTGCCTGTTTTGGTCTATTTTTCTTAATCAAGGGCTCCATGTCTATTAACCCATCTCAGGCCAATATTGAGCAAATCAAGAAAGCCTCTATGAGCAAGACAGAAGTGACTAAACAGAAGAAAGAAGATGTCAAGGAAGAGGACAAGCGGGAGATTTATCTGGCTGGCGGCTGTTTTTGGGGAGTAGAAGAGTACTTTTCTCGCGTGCCAGGTGTAATAGATGCAGTATCAGGCTATGCAAATGGTAAGGGCGACACGACCAAGTATGAATTGGTCTCCCAAACTGGCCATGCCGAGACTGTTCACATCACTTACAATGCCAAGAAAATTTCGCTAAAAGAAATTCTGCTGCATTATTTCCGCATTATTGATCCAACTTCTAAAAACAAGCAGGGAAATGATCAGGGTACCCAGTACCGGACAGGTGTTTATTATAAGGACGAAGCAGATTTGAATACCATCAATCAAGTTTTTGATGAAGTTGCTAAGAAATATGATAAGCCTTTGGCTGTTGAAAAAGAGTCTCTGAAAAACTTTATCAAGGCAGAAGATTATCATCAGGATTACTTAAAAAAGAATCCTAATGGATATTGCCATATCGATGTCAATCAAGCTGCTTACCCTGTTATCGAAGCTAATCGCTATCCTAAGCCTAGCGATGAAGAGATTAAGGCCAAGCTCTCGCCAGAAGAATACGCAGTTACACAAAAGAATGACACAGAGCGGGCTTTTTCTAACCGCTATTGGGATAAGTTTGATGCTGGTATCTACGTGGATGTGGTGACAGGCGAGCCTCTCTTTTCATCAAAGGATAAGTTTGATTCAGGCTGCGGTTGGCCGAGTTTCACACGTCCTATCAGTCCGGATGTTGCAACTTACAAAGAAGACAAGAGCTTCAATATGACTCGAACAGAAGTTCGTAGTCGGGTTGGAAATTCCCATCTGGGCCATGTTTTCACAGACGGTCCTAAGGACAAGGGCGGCTTGCGCTATTGTATCAATAGTTTGTCAATCAAGTTCATTCCAAAAGCTGAGATGGAGGAGAAGGGCTACGGTTATCTGTTGGATTATGTTTAAGAGCATTTTGATTAAAAATTTGCTATAATAAATCCAGTAAAAATAAGGAGTTGAATCTTGTGTATTCAATTATGATTGTAGAGGATGAGTATCTGGTAAGACAGGGAATTGCGTCCTTGGTAGACTATGAACAGTTTGGCATGCAAGTCATTGCCCAGGCCGAAAATGGAAGAGAAGCTTGGCAGAAATTTCAGGAAAATCCTGCTGACATCCTGCTAACCGATATCAATATGCCACAGATGAACGGCCTCGAACTGGCCAAGCTAGTCAGAGAGCAGGCTCCTAAGTGTCATATCGTTTTTCTGACGGGCTATGATGATTTTGACTATGCTCGGACGGCCATTAAGCTAGGTGCAGATGACTATCTTCTCAAGCCGTTTTCCAAGGATGATGTTGAGGAGATGTTGGCCAAGGTGCAGACTAAACTTGATCAGGAACGTAAAAAAGCCCAGATTCAAAACTTGGTCGATCAAGGCCAACATTCTGAGTTGGAAGAGGCTATTCACGCGCGTCTAGCTGATTCAGAATTAAGCTTGAAAAGTTTGGCTTTCCAATTGGGATTTAGTCCGTCCTACCTAAGTGTTCTTATCAAAAAAGAATTAGGCTTGCCCTTTCAAGATTATCTGATCCAAGAGCGGATGAAAAAAGCAAAGCTCTTACTCCTGACCACAGATTTGAAGATTTATGAAATAGCAGAGCAGGTTGGTTTTGACGATATGAACTATTTTTCTCAGCGCTTCAAGCAGGTGGTTGGGCTGACACCTCGGCAGTTTAAAAAAGGAGAGGAGAAATGAAACGATATCCGCTTCTTATCCAATTGATTGTCTATATTTTTCTGCTGGTCCTTTTACTCTTGGGGTTTGTTGGAAGCCTCTACTATCAGACTAGCTCGGGGACTATTCGGCAGCTGACAGAGCGGACGACGCGCAATAGTATGGAGCAAAGCGGGCAGTTCATTGCTTCTTATTTGCAAAAATTAAAACAAACCACCTCTACACTGAGCAAGGAAGAAACGATTCGTAAGTTTGCTCAGAATCAAGAAAGCAGCGAAACGTCAGTGCAAGCTTTGATGAAAACCATCATTGAGACTGATCCAGATTTGGTGTCGGCAGTATTGGTTACCAAGGACGGGCGCGTGGTCTCGACAGATTCTCGAATCAGCATGCAGACATCTTCTGATATGATGAATGAAAAATGGTATCAGGAAGCTATCCATACCCGGGCCATGCCTGTCTTGACTCCTGCTCGCAAGGAGTCTCTGTCATCAGAGAAGGAGAAGTGGGTTGTTTCCGTCACTCAGGAAGTAGTGGATGAAGCAGGGCAGAATCTCGGTGTGTTACGTCTGGATATCGGCTATAAGAGTCTCAAAGCCTATCTGGATCGGCTTCAGCTAGGGAAGAAAGGCTTTAGTTTTATTGTCAATAGCCAGCATGAATTTGTTTATCATCCCAAGAAAAGTGTTTATTCATCCAGCCAGGAAATGAAAGCTATGCAGCCCTATATCTCGGTCAAGGATGGTTACGCAGACCAGAAACAGGCTTTTGTCTATCAAATTGATATCGCAGACAGCGACTGGGCTTTAATTGGCGTTGCTTCATTAGAGCAATTGCAGATGCTTCAGTCACAGATGCTTTATTCTTTTATGGGACTGGGCGTTTTAGCACTCCTGATATGCTTGACTGGTATTTGGTTTGTCCTGCGTTTGTGGATTAAGCCTCTGCAGAATTTACAAGCAGTTATTCTAAAGATTGGCGCAGGCGAATCAAACCTTCGGGCGGAAGCAAAGGGGTCTCCAGAGTTGGTTGACTTGGCTCAGCAGCTCAATAAAATGCTGGATCAAATCGAACGACTAATGGAAGCTGTCAAGACAGAAGAACAAAATGTCCGCCGCTATGAGCTCCGAGCTCTCTCTGCTCAAATCAATCCCCATTTCCTTTATAATACCTTGGATACGATTGTCTGGATGGCTGAGTTTAATGACAGCAAGAGTGTTGTTGAGGTAACAAAGTCACTCGCCCAATATTTTCGCTTGGCACTTAATCAAGGACACGAACAGATTTCTCTTAGAGATGAGATTGATCACGTTCGCCAGTATCTCTTTATCCAGAAGCAGCGCTATGGTGACAAGCTCCAATATGAGATTGAAGAGGATGAATCTATAGCTGATTATAAACTGCCCAAGCTGGTACTTCAGCCTTTGGTTGAAAATGCCATCTACCATGGCATCAAAGAAATTGACCGACAGGGCATGATTCGGGTGACGTCGAAAGCAGAAGAGGGGCAACTGATATTGTCTATCTATGATAACGGCCGCGGCTTTGATCTCCAAAATTCAGTGGACAAGACTCTCCCTCGCTTAGGTGGTGTCGGTCTAAAAAATGTCGATCAACGTTTGAGGTTGCAGTTCGGAGACGACTATCATATGGAAATCCAGTCCGAACCAGATACATTCACCCAGATTAGTCTTTATTTGCCACTAGATTCAGATGCTTAAGTTCGCTATCCTTCAATATTCAAGCCGGAAACTTTCCGGCTTTTTTGCTGTTTAGGAACGAAATAGGCCTTTTACATATGGCTTCTCCGATAAATTATACAAGAATGAGGATAGTGTAGCAAAATGTGGAAAATTTTAAATCGTTTGTTATAATAATATTGACAAACACATCTTAAAGGAGGTTGGGATGGAGTCTGGTTTATTTTTTGTTTCGGTCTTTTTGGCTGGAGTTCTCTCGTTTTTCTCACCCTGTATCTTTCCCTTGTTGCCAGTCTACATAGGGATATTGCTGGATGAAGAAGAGCCTAGAGAAGTCAAGTTTTTAGGCAGAAAGATCGCTTGGACTGGTCTGATCAAGACCCTTTGTTTCATTGCTGGAATTTCCTTGGTTTTCTTTCTATTAGGCTTCGGTGCAGGATTCCTAGGTGGAGTGATTTACGATGAGAAATTCCGTTATCTGATGGGGATCATCATCATTTTGCTAGGAATTCACCAAATGGAGCTGATTAATATCAGGCAGTTACAATTCCAGAAAAATGTGGAATTTAAGAAAGACAGTCGTCGGAATGATTTTCTGTCAGCCTTTTTGCTTGGCGTTAGTTTCAGCTTTGGTTGGACACCTTGTATCGGACCTGTTCTTAGTTCGGTTCTGGCTCTAGCTGCCTCTGGAGGAAATGGAGCAGTTCAAGGAGCGCTTCTAACACTGGTGTATACGTTGGGAATGGCCTTGCCGTTTCTCATCTTAGCTCTAGCTTCTGGCTTCGTTATGCGCTACTTTGCGAAAATCAAACCCTATATGGGACTGATGAAAAAAATCGGAGGAGCCTTAATCATTTTTATGGGAATCCTTCTCATGCTCGGGCAGTTAAATGCTTTATCAGGAATTTTTGGATAAAAGGAGAAAAAGATGAAAAAAATTCTTTCGCTAGTTGTTGCTTCGATAGCTTTTCTGATACTATCAGCTTGTTCATCTGATGAAAAGGGGATGGATAGTCAAAGCCAGTCCAGTACAAGTGTCCAATCGCTGGTTGCAGTTGGCCAGGAGGCACCGGACTTCACTCTTCAGTCAATGGATGGAAAAACTGTCAAGCTTTCTGATTACCGTGGAAAAAAAGTCTATCTGAAGTTCTGGGCTTCTTGGTGCGGACCTTGTAAGCGAAGCATGCCAGAATTGGTTGAGTTAGCTGGTAAAAAAGACCGTGATTTTGAAATATTGTCTATTGTAGCACCGGGTCTCCAAGGAGAGAAGTCTGTTGAGGACTTCCCAAAATGGTATCAAGAACAAGGATATAAGGATGTGCCCGTTCTATTTGACACGTCTGGTGCAATCTTCCAAGCCTATCAGGTTCGCAGTATTCCAACAGAAATCCTCATTGATAGCCAAGGAAAAATTGGGAAGATTCAATTTGGAGCAATCAGCAACGAAGAAGCAGAAAAGGCCTTCAAGGAGATGAAATAAAGTAAAAAAGATGTTGAATAGGGTAGATTGTAATGCTGTTACGATATAATAAACTTGGAGATAGTTAAAGATTTTTGAAATTGACTAGCTTTCTATGAATGGATGAAAAAGGTGAGAGAGCTTTGAGAGCTAAGAAAAACATATGTCATTACTTTTAGTTTTATCGAGGAGGTAAATTTATTGAAAATCATCTTAAAAGAGGATATTGAGTTGTATCGGTTTTTGATTGCCAAAGCAACATTTTTACAGACCCATGAAGAGTATAGTTTGTTGGAGTCAGAACCAGATAGTAATTGTTTTATTGTAGCCAATAGCGCGACAGAAGAGAAGATGTTTGTGTCACTGTTTAAACGACCGACTATAAAAGAAATAGACCATGGCTACAGGAAAGTCATGTTTATACAAACCGCGAATACGAAAATTCCAGAAGGGTTCGAAGTGGAAAAAGCTGATAAAAACTTCAATGACAGTTTGGCAGAAAATATCCGATTAGGATTTTTAGCGCCCGAAAAGTTAATTGAGAAGATTCCAAAGATGTTTAAGGAAGATATTGAGACATACTTTAAAAAGGCGGAGACAGCTATTTTAGAACAAAGAGGAGTCTTTGTAAAATACTACGGCAAAACTATTGAGAATAGCCCATATAAGGTAGTGGAAGGAAATGTATCGTTTAGCCATCCAAAGCATTTCAATGACCCCTTCGACTGTAATTGCTACTACAAGGATGGAAATTCAATGATGGATTTATTCCGAGTTTTCTGCCTTACACATGCTGCCGATAATATTTTAATGTGGTCTTATTATTCTGATAGTCATGCTGGTTATGCACTCGAGTATTCGTACGCCAGTCTTCTGGATAAACTACGAACTTTAAAGATGGATGGTCTTTGTGTGTATGGTGCAGTGGAATATATCGACAAGCGGCCAAACACGAGAAGTAGTAGCAACCAGTTTTCTTATTCTAATTTGAGTTTTTATATTAAGGCAACCTTTGCGAAATTCAAGGAGTGGAGCCACGAGAGAGAATATCGCTTTGTGTGTATTTTAGATGAAAACGCGCAATATGGCCATGAAGACTGGGTGGTTGTACCGAAAGTGGACATTTTGCAAGGTTATGCAGGATGTAACAATGAAAAGATAATAATGAAGACGCAGTACCCCATCAAAAAAATGGTAAAAGATATTTTTAAGTATCAGTTAAAGCCTTAAAAATAGAGATAGTTCCTTATTCTTTTTAAAAATCAAAAGAAGACTTGGTGAACGGCACCCCAAAAGTTAGATTTTTGCTGTCTAATTTTTGGGGTGTTTTACTATCTTGAATTGTCAAATTAAGCTAGACTTTTCAAGTAACTCAGAAAAACTTGGTAGGGTGATTGATAATTCAATGATTTCCTAGGAATTATATTTCTTTTATCAGCTATAGCTGATAAATAATTTTGAGAAATATTAGTAAAATCCATTTGTTTCGGTAATCCATTTCGTCTTAATAAGCTATTAGAATGTTCATTGAGACCTCGTTGACCAGGACATCCTGGATCCGCAAAGAAAATATCAATGTCATGTGCATTCGAAATAGATTTCCAATTAGAAAATTCTTTCCCACAATCAAACGTTATCGACTTAAAGAGATGACTGGGAACTTGAGACAACCATTGATTGATGGAGGCCTCAATATCACTTGCTTTGTGTCCATTGTTTTTCAGTGTGATGATGGCTTTTGAGAGGCGTTCTACTAAGGTAATGACTGCACTTTTGTGTTTTTCTCCCACAATTGTATCCCCTTCTAGATGACCGAATTCCGTCTTAAAATTAGGATAACTGTCTGCTCTCTCACGTAAATCTCTGCGCAACGCTTGTTTTCCTCGTTTTTCGCTATAACCATTTGGTTTTCTTTTGCCTTTCCAAGGGAGATCCTCTTTCTTTAGAATACCACGGTCTGCTAGTCAATAGAGAGTTCTCATAGAACAAGAAACCCTATCTGGATAAGTTCCTTTAATGACATCAAGGCTCCAATTTTGTTCTAAATGAGTTTGGATAAATCTTTTTCTGATTGCGTAAGACTGGTTTTATTCCTGCCACAGCGTTTCTTATTGATTTTATATCGGTTATAGTAATCATAAACAGAGTGCCCCTCTTTCAGATAGTTGATGACATTGTAGATTGTCTGTTTTGATCTGCCAAGTGAAGTCACAATATCTGAAACTTTTATGTTTTCTTGATAGTAAGCCTCTATCATTACAAGCTCGTTTGTGGTAAGATGAGTATAGGTCATTTATGTTAGTTCCTTTCAGACAAATGTGGTGTTTATCTGAGCCTAACATAGATGGCTTTTTCTGTCTAGCTTAATTTTACAAATTGGGTTCTTTAAAAGACCTTGAGGAAGCTATTATAGACTACATGCTTACTACAACAATAAACAAATTACAGTCAAACTAAAAGGACTTAGCCCTGTATAATACAGAACTAAATCCTTTCAATGATTATTTGTCCAACTTTTTGGGGTCAGTATAATTTTCCATTCTTTTTATTTTGTTTTGATTAGGCGCTAGCACCAGAAGTAGCATCGGCATTTCCACCGCCGTGGCCACCCGTATCTGAAGCGCCAGAAGAAGCATCAGCGGCTGCAGGTGCAAATGGTCCGCTTCCTCCGACCAAGCGTTGGCCAGTTGCTTGCAAATACCAGTCAAGCCAAGGTTGGAAGTTGAAGACGATTTCGTTGATACCAGCGTAAGAGCCATCAGGATAGTACATCGCTTGATAGTTGTGGGTGTTGATAACACCTGCTGGTGAACCTGGAACGATTGTACGAACGTATTCTTGATCACCATTACGAAGAACACCAACTACCCATTCTACGTTCTTCATGCGGGCAGCAGGAAGAGAGTTATGTAGAGTTGAGAGACGGCCACCTGATTGAGATGGGACACGTTTGGCAAACATAGTGTCTGGATCTTGATGAACGTTGTTATAGTAAAGGAACTGGTTATTATCATCGGCATAAGTCAACTCGAACGGCATAGCTTTTAAGAACATGTCGATTTGGTTAACTGTCAAGATACCATGGTCAAGTTTGACATAAGTATCGCCAGAAACAGCACCAACAGCTTTTGCTGCTTTTTCTACCCATTCTGGATCATCAGGGTCAACTTCCGTGATGGTTGTTGCGATTGGTTTACCACAATCCAAGTCTTCTGGTTCAATTGGTTTTGGTTTTTTCAATTTTGAGACTACCTCAACATATTTAACAAAGTTATCTAAGCAAGATTCAAGGAATTTAACAGTTCCTTCGTTTGTGATGTTGCCTGCATTGTCAAAAGCTTCTTTTGCTTTACCAAGAAGGAATTCATTTCCTGGTAAAGTATAAGCATTGACACCTGGAGCATCCAAAATCTTACGCAAATGCACTTGGGCACGAGAGGTTCCTTGGTCATAGTAGGAAGCTCCCACAATCATGACAGGCTTGCTTTCAAATGGGTGAACCTCATAAGAGAGCCATTCAAGGACACTTTTGAGAGCTGCTGTAATGGTGTGGTTGTGCTCAGGAGTAGCAATGATGACACCATCAGCGCGCGTGATGCGGTTGTACAAAAGGCGTAGTTGGAAGGATTCGTCCCATTTTTCATCTTGATTAAAGAGTGGAACTTCATCAATTTCCAAAACTTCTAATTCAAATTTCAGTTTGAATTGTTTTCTGATATATTCTAGTAATTTACGGTTGTATGATTGGTCTGCATTTGAGCCGACAAGTCCAACAAATTTCATGTGATTCTTTCCCTTCTAGTTCTTACAAATTTTCCCAGTCAAAGTTTTCTGCTTCTTGTTGAAGAAGTGCTTGGGCGCTTGATAATTTTTCTGTAATTTTAACAAACAGACGAAAGTCGTCAAAAAGAGCGTCTAATTTTTGAATGGTTTCTAGGTCAATCAAGTCTCCGTTTTTATCAAAGGCTTGAAGTGAGTGAGAAAGTAAGAATTCAGAACTCGGCATAACAGAAGCCTTGAGCTCTGGAGAATCCAAAATTTGACGGAGTTGCAGTTGGGCACGAGACGATCCTAGTGTTCCATAAGAAGCCCCTGTAATCATCACTGGTTTTCTAAGCAAAGGGTAGATACCGTAAGACAACCAAGCCAAGGCGCTCATGAGAGCAGCTGGGATGGAGTGGTCATATTCAGGTGTTCCGATGATGACACCATCCGCTGCTTCAATTTTCGCAGCGATTTCTTTAACGATTTCTGGCACTTGCATATCAGCCGGTTTGTTGAAAATAGGAATATCCTTGATTTCAATCAACTCGATTTCTGCTTTATCAGCGAAATGCTTTTGCATGTATTGAAGGAGTTGGCGGTTGGTTGATTTCTTTGAATTTGTACCAACTAGACCGATGAATTTTAACATAGTAGGTTCCTTTCTTGATTTAGGATAAGATTTCTGGGCTGAGACCAGATGAATAAAAAATTTGAAGATTTTCTGTAATAACGAAGGCTTCGATTCCATGTTCTTGCTCGACTTTTTCTAAGATAGAAGTAGGGCTTTCCCCAAATAGACGGGTTGTCCATATTTCACCATCGACTGATTTTGATGAAACAATCGTGAGACTAGCTAGCTGATTGTCGATCGGATAACCTGTGGTGCGGTCAAAAATATGATGATAGACCCTGCCGTTAACTTGCAGTTTTCTTTCATATATTCCTGAGGTCACGACAGACTGATCCTGAACGGACAGAAGAGCTAGGTTGTTTCCCCGTGGTAGACTTGGATTTTGAATGCCAATCCACCAGCAACGATTATTTTTTTCATTTTGACCAATGGTTAAGATATTTCCACCAAGATTGATGAGGGCAGAGGTGACACCTTGTCCTCTTAGAAAAGCAGCGATTTTATCTGCGATATAGCCTTTGGCAAGGGCGCCTAAGTCGATTTTCATGCCTTCCATTGTCAAAAAAACACTGGAGGCAGCTGCATCTAACTCGATACACTCAGGGTCAGTGAGTGCCAGCGCTTGCTTGATTTCTTTGGGACTGGGAACTTTCGCATCCGCAAAGCCTATCCGCCAAGTTTGAACCAAGGGACCTAAGGTAATATTGAGATGACTGTCTGGAGCGAGACTATGCTTTTTTCCCAACTCAATCAGCTCAAACAGATCAGGATGGACGCAAACGGCATGTTTACCAGCAGCGTGATTGATTTGCATGAGCTCAGAGCTGTCATCATTTGCACTAAAACGCTTTTCGTACAATCTAAGAAGTGAAAACACTTGATCCAGAAGACTGTCAGCATCTTCATGGAGAATCGAAATAGTAATAGTTGATCCCATTAAATGGATGGACCTAGACTTAAGATCCACTTTTATCACAACCTTCCCTATTAAATTTCTTAATCGTCTCTATTAGTATACCAGAAAGATACCGTTTTCACAATTGTAAATATATACTATTTTCAGAAAAATTGAAATTTTTTGCTTAAATTTATGGAGAAATCGAATTTATTTGCCATATTTTTAAAAATTCTGAGCATATATCTTGTAAACGCTAACAGAAACATGATATACTAGTATGGTAAATTAAATTTTAAAGGTGGAATTATTCTATGAGTAAAATTGTTGTAGTTGGTGCTAACCATGCGGGTACTGCATGTATCAACACTATGTTGGATAACTTTGGTCATGAAAATGAAGTCGTTGTATTTGACCAAAACTCAAATATTTCATTCCTAGGTTGTGGAATGGCGCTTTGGATCGGTGAGCAAATCGACGGTGCTGAAGGCTTGTTCTACTCTGATAAAGAAAAATTGGAAGCAAAAGGTGCTAAAGTTTACATGAACTCACCTGTTCTTTCAATCGACTATGACAACAAGGTTGTTACAGCAGAAGTTGAAGGAAAAGAGCACAAAGAATCTTATGACAAATTGATCTTTGCGACTGGATCTACTCCAATCTTGCCTCCAATCGAAGGTGTTGAAATTGTCAAAGGTAACCGCGAATTCAAGACAACTCTTGAAAATGTTCAATTTGTTAAGTTGTACCAAAATGCTGAAGAAGTTATCAACAAACTTGCTGATAAGAGCAAGCACCTTGAGCGCATCGCTGTTGTTGGTGGTGGTTACATCGGTGTTGAGCTTGCTGAAGCCTTTGAACGTCTTGGAAAAGAAGTTGTACTTGTTGACATCGTAGATACTGTTTTGAACGGCTACTACGACAAAGACTTCACTCAAATGATGGCGAAGAACTTGGAAGACCACAACATCCGCTTGGCTCTTGGCCAAACTGTAAAAGCAATTCAAGGTGATGGAAAAGTTGAGCGCTTGGTAACTGACAAAGAAACATTTGATGTGGACATGGTTGTTCTTGCAGTTGGTTTCCGTCCAAACACAGCTCTTGCTGATGGTAAGATCGAACTCTTCCGCAACGGTGCCTTCCTTGTAGACAAGAAACAAGAAACATCAATTCCAGGTGTTTACGCAGTAGGTGACTGTGCGACTGTTTATGACAACGCTCGTAAAGACACTAGCTACATCGCACTTGCTTCAAACGCTGTTCGTACTGGTATCGTTGGTGCTTACAACGCTTGTGGTCATGAACTCGAAGGAATCGGTGTGCAAGGATCAAATGGTATCTCTATCTACGGCCTTCATATGGTTTCAACTGGTTTGACTCTTGAAAAAGCAAAAGCAGCTGGCTACAATGCTACTGAAACAGGCTTTAACGACCTTCAAAAACCAGAATTCATGAAACATGACAACCACGAAGTTGCAATCAAGATTGTCTTTGATAAAGACAGCCGTGAAATCCTTGGTGCGCAAATGGTATCTCACGACTCATCAATCGGTATGGGAATCCACATGTTCTCACTTGCTATCCAAGAGCATGTGACAATTGACAAGTTGGCTTTGACAGACCTCTTCTTCTTGCCACACTTCAATAAACCATACAACTACATCACAATGGCTGCACTTACAGCTGAAAAATAAGACATGAAAGTCCCGATGAGGGACTTTTTTGTTGCTTGTTTTACCGAGTTGAGTTGCCAATACAATTTGGAAACAGATGAATAGCTGAAATATAAGAATATAGAATAAAAAAATATATTATAGCAATATCAACCAGAATACTAATTAAGAATCATTCTAATGAGTCTTAAAATTAGTTCTATTTTAGATTTTTTTGTTATACTAAGATGAAAATAAAATTTTAGAAAGTTATTTATGAAGAAAAATATTGTTCTTTTCATTTTTCTCCTTCTAAGCGCAATTGGCTTGGAATACGAGACACAAGCCTATACTACTGGCAGTATGTCAGGTACTGGTTATGGAATTGTCGGACTGTCAGCCCTTTTGGCCCTGATTTATATCATTCCAGCTCTACTTTTGATTCGCAGCTTGGGTAAAAAATGGCAGACGCCTGCACTTAGCCTTTGGATTGCTCTGCTAGGTGGGCTATTCATTTCTGGTTGGACATCTGGATTAGCTAATACTTATATCCACGAGTGGGTCAGCACGAGCTTTCCAAATACAGTGATTAGTTATCTGGAGAATGCCCTCGCAGCTCCACTGGTTGAAGAGCCGCTTAAGCTTTTTGCGGTTGCTTTTGCTGTCTATCTAGTGCCAGTCAAAAAACTTAAAGGTTTTTTACTATTGGGAATTACAGCTGGCATAGGTTTCCAGATTAGTGAGGACTTTTCTTACATCCTTTCCGACCTCCCTGAAGGATTTTCCTTCACTATCTCTGGTATTTTAGGCCGTATCACAGGCGGGGTAGCTTCTCACTGGCTTTACACTGCTTTGACCACTATCGGATTAGCTCTGATGTTCCGATTTGCTAAGACTCAAAAGAGCTATTTTAAAGCTGGTCTATTTTACTTCTTATCAGCTTTTGTTCTCCACTTCTTCTGGAACTCTCCATTGACTTCTATTGAAACGGATATCCCAGTCATCGTTCCTGTCATGACTGCTGTGCCTGTCTTCATTTTCTACCAAGCTTATCGAACAGCACACAAGATTGATCAGGAAGATTTGTCAATCTAAACACGAAACGACCTTCAAGGTCGTTTTTTTGATGCTCAAACTGCATTTTTGGAATTCTTTTAAATCTGATAAAGTTGATGTTAAAAGATTTATATCCAAAAGCAAAATGTTCATGGCTATCGCCTTGTTTCTGTCCTATATTTTGTGCTAAAATGTTGCTATAAGGACTTTGGGAGAGAAATGATGATTAAACAAAAAGAACAAATTTCTGATACGAAAAAAGAATTTAATTTTATATCCAGCTCTATTATTTCCCAAGTGTTCAGGGGGATTCTGGTAGGCATTTTTGCTGGACTAGTAGTGGGAGCATTTCGTTTTTTGATTGAGAAAAGTTTTCACCTGATTCAGGCGGCTTATGTGAGGGGTAGAAGTGAGTGGTTTTGGCTAGTAGGCTTGCTTTTCTTCTATGCTTTTATTGTCTTTATAAATGCTAGATTGGTAGCTACAGAAAAGGATATAAAGGGTTCAGGGATTCCACAAGTTGAGGCCGAGTTGAAAGGCTTGATGTCACTTTCTTGGTGGAGCATTCTCTGGAAAAAATTCTTAGTTGGTATTTTAGCGATTTCCAGTGGCTTGATGCTGGGACGTGAGGGACCGAGTATTCAGCTAGGAGCGATGAGTGGCAAAGGCATCTCTAAGTGGCTGAACTTGAGTCCGGTAGAGGAACGGACCTTGATTGCCAGTGGTGCAGCTGCGGGCTTGGCTGCGGCTTTTAATGCGCCAATTGCAGGTTTGCTTTTTGTTGTTGAGGAAGTGTACCATCATTTTTCCCGCTTCTTTTGGGTTTCAACCTTGGCTGCTAGTTTGGTGGCAAATTTCATTTCGCTGTCTATATTTGGCCTGACCCCCGTTTTGGATATGCCGGATAATATTCCTTTCATGGGGCTGAATCAGTACTGGATCTATATCTTGATGGGCCTGTTTTTAGGATTGGCTGGCTTTGTCTATGAAAAAGCAGTCCTTAATATTCATCTGGTCTATGAAGCTCTAGGCAAATTTTGTAGAATACCAAAAGCTTACTATCCGATTTTTTCATTTGTCTTAATCGTTCCGATTGGCTATTTTCTGCCTCATTTGCTGGGCGGTGGGAACCAGCTGATTTTGTCTTTGACGAGTGCACATTACACAGTTGGAACCTTGATTCTCTTTTTCTTACTCCGTTTTGTATGGAGCATGATTAGTTATGGCAGCGGCCTTCCTGGTGGTATTTTCCTGCCCATTCTGGCTTTAGGTTCTTTACTAGGCGCAGCAATTGGAGCCCTTTGTGTGGAGGCTGGCTTTATCACGCAGGAACAATTTCCAATTTTTATCATCTTGGGAATGAGTGGGTATTTTGGTGCTATTTCCAAAGCTCCGCTAACGGCTATGATTCTCGTGACGGAGATGGTGGGAGATATTCGAAATCTTATGCCACTGGGCTTGGTTACTCTAATGGCTTATATTGCTATGGATCTGCTGAAGGGAGCGCCTGTCTATGAAGCCATGCTTGAAAAAATGCTGCCAGATCGGATTGAAGATGACGGAGAGACAACCTTGATTGAAATTCCTGTTTCAGAAAAGATCGCAGGTCGGCAGGTGCATGAGTTGGAGCTACCGCATGGCGTTTTAATCACGATGAATATCCATAAGGGCAAGACTCAGACGGTCAACGGAGCCAGTCGTCTCTACCTAGGAGATACGATTTATGTAGTCGTTAAGAAGTCAGAAATTGGCAAAATTAAGGATATCTTGCTTTGAAATGCTCATTTTTTACTCAGAAAGGAAAGTTTTATTATAATTATCTGACAATTTATTGAAATATGAGAAATAAATTGTTATAATTTATATGAATTCGCCCCTTTTAGGGAAAATAAAGGAGTCAAGATGAAAAAACTTGGAATTGTCTTATTGTCAACAGCTATTTTACTGACTGGCTGTGCTGCTAATCAAAAATCGAATACAAGTGCCAGCAGTTCGGAAGCTAAAACAAGTCTATCGTCCTCTGACCAGAAAGCTTTGGATAAGGCAACAACAGAGTATAAGGCTTTTGTGCAGAAAGAAATCGACCAATTACTGACGGATACGGAGAAATTCAGAGATACGCTCAAAGAAGGCAAGCTTGATGAAGCCAAGAAAATGTATCCGCTAATTCGCATGAGCTACGAGCGTTCAGAGCCGATTGCCGAAAGCTTCGGAGAGTCTGATGTGAAGATTGACTTCCGCTTAGCTGACTATGTGGATGAAAATAAGACTGAAGAAGGCTGGTCAGGCTTCCACCGGATTGAAAAAATTCTGTGGGAAAGTAATACAACGACTGGTACGGAGAAATATGCAGACCAGTTGGTCAATGACATCAAAGAATTAAAGGCTAAAATCGCGACTGTTGAGGTCACACCAGACATCATGCTGACTGGTGCAGTTGACCTCCTTAACGAAGTGGCGACCAGCAAGATTACTGGTGAGGAAGAAATCTTTTCACATACGGATTTGTATGATTTCCGTGCCAATATTCAAGGGGCAGAAAAGATTTTCGAACTCTTTAAACCTTTGATTGAGAAGAAAGATGAAAAACTGGTAAAAAGTATAGAAACTGAGTTCAAGAATGTTAATAGTTTGCTAGACAAGCACATGACTGATTCTAAGAATTATAAACTTTATACCGAATTGAGCAAGGAAGATACTAAAGAGCTAGGAGAAGCTGTCACAAAACTGGGCGAGCCTCTCTCGCAAATGGGTATCATCCTAGATGGGAAGTAAGAAGATGACCAAGGACGAAAAATGGTTTAATAAAAAAATGGATCGTCGGGAATTTCTTAAAAAAGCAGGGATTGGAGGCGCAGGCTTAGCACTTGGTGTCTCCAGTGCATCTGCTTTTTTCGCTAATCAAGCGAAGGAAGACAAAAAATTGGCTGACGGTGATGAAGAAATCAGTTTTTACGGTGAGCATCAAGCTGGCATCACAACAGCCATGCAAAAGAATATCTATTTTGTCATCCTGGACTTACATACGACGGATAAAGAGACCATTATCCAGATGTTCAAGGACTGGACCGCTTACAGTGAAAAGTTGGTCAATGGAAATTTAGTCAAAAAAGATGGTTCTAATGCCCTCTTGCCACCTACGGATACTGGAGAAACGGTCGGACTCAACCCTTACCGACTGACCTTAACCTTTGGCGTCTCTGCTTCTTTTCTGAAAAAAATGGGCTTGGAGGATAAAAAGCCCAAGGAATTTCGCGACTTGCCTCCTTTCCCTAAGGAACAACTAAAAGAGAAATATACTGGTGGGGATATTGTCATTCAAGCTTGCGCAGATGACGAGCAGGTAGCTTTTCATGCCGTTCGCAATCTGGTTCGTAAAGCGCGAAATGCTGTCACCATGAAATGGAGTCAGGCTGGTTTTGCTGCTATTGGCGATCGTATGTCTACTCCCCGCAATCTATTTGGTTTTAAAGACGGCACGGCCAATGTCACCAAGGAGAAAGATTTTGACAAGGTGGTTTGGTGTAATAGCAAGGACTGGATGAAGGGGGGCTCTTACATGGCTGTCCGTCGGATCCAGATGTTTCTTGAGACTTGGGATCGGACCAATTTGCAAGAGCAAGAAAATACCTTTGGTCGTTATAAGGAGAGCGGAGCGCCCTTTGGCAAGAAGAATGAATTTGACGAGGTAGACTTGGACTTGCTTCCAGTTGATGCACATGTGCGACTGGCTAAAGAAGTCGACAAGCCTCTCTATCGTCGTTCCTATTCTTATTCAGATGGTATTGATGAAACAACGGGTCAATTTGATACAGGCCTCCTTTTTATCTCTTTCCAAAAGGATCCTGACAGCTTTATCAAGGTGCAGACCAATCTTGGAGCACAGGATAAGATGAATGAATATATCACCCATGTGGGCAGTGGCTTGTTTGCTTGCTTCGGCGGTGTCAAAAAAGGAGAATATCTTGGTCAGAAATTATTTGAATAAGATCCTGTTTTTACTTTTGGCGCTCGTACTCCTAGCTCAGCCTGTATCGGCTGAGGATTCTTATAGCAGTCTCTTTATCAAGATTACGGATGCCAGCACAGCCGTTCAAAAGGGCGACCAAGCTAGTGCCAAAGAGTTGCTGGAGGAAATCCAGACTGAATTTGCGGCTTTAAGCAACCATGACTCAGCTGCAGGGAAAGAAGTCAGCAAGGCCTTGACTATCTCAGGCGATGTGACAGAGGATAAGCTGACCAAGGTTTCAGCTGCTCTTTTAGCTTTTGAAAAGGAGCAGAATCCCGTTGATCTTGAGGCGGAAAAAACCAAGCTAGTCAATAAACTAGAATCAAAATTTCAAGCTCTTCAGGCAGCGATTAAGAGCAAGGATCTTGAAAAGATTCGTGAAGCCTATAAAAAAATGAATTCGACTTGGACCGCCAATGAAGGAGTGGTGCGGGATCATAGTACGGCTCATTATGGTAAGGTGGAAACTGCTATTTCATTTTTACGGAGTGCTATTGAGACGGAGCCAACGGATTTTGAAGCTATTCAAACTTCCTATGATGACTTGAGAGCAGCGATTGATAGCTTTGTCAAGGGAGAAGAAGCGTCTGCTAGCAGTGAGAATCTTACACTGGCAGACGGTATTGGCCTTCTGAAAAAAGCTCTGCTTGCTTTCCAAAAAGGAGACGAGAAGCAGGGCAAGGCTGCCATGAAGAAATTTATCATGATTTGGCCAAGCGTTGAAGGAGATGTCAGCACTAAAAATCCTTCCCTCTATACCAAAGTAGAGAGCCAGTCGCCTGTCATCATGGTGAAGGGTAAGGATAAGGAGTATCAAGACCAGCTCGCGTCCTTGATTAGTGGGCTAGAACAGATTGACACCAGTGGATCTTATACTTTCTTTGATGCCATGCTGATTTTGCTGCGCGAGGGCGTTGAGGCACTCTTGATCGTGATGGCACTTGTCACGACACTCAAGGCCTCCAAGATGAAAAAAGGTCTTAAATGGGTCTATACTGGTGCTGGCTTGGGCGTACTAGCCAGTGCGGCCATAGCTATTTTGTTGCAAACTCTTTTTCCAGCCGTCGCCTCTGGCTCCAATCGTGAAATCATTGAGGGGGCAGTGGGGATTTTTGCAGTCGTCATGATGATTTTGGTCGGCATTTGGCTCCACAGTAAGTCCTCTGTCAAGAAGTGGAATGACTTCATGGAAAGTCAGATGCAGGCAGTGACAGCTAGTGGTAGTTTTATTTCCATGTTTGCCCTGAGCTTTCTCGCTGTTTTCCGTGAGGGAGCGGAGACCATCTTGTTCTACGCAGGAATTTTACCGCGCATTACTGCTCTAGATTTCTTTTTAGGATTGGGACTTGCTATTTTGGTTTTAGTTTTGCTCGCAATTCTAATGACCAAGGCCAGCAGTCTCATTCGGCCTCATCGGATTTTCTTTGGTCTGACTTGGCTGATTTATGCATTGGCCTTTAAGATGTTAGGTGTCAGCATTCATGCCCTGCAATTAACAGCTATTTTTCCTAGTCACTTGCTGTCTCATCTTCCAACCATTGATTGGCTGGGAATTTATCCGAGCCTAGAAGTGGTTCTAAGTCAAGCCATTTTTCTTGTCGTTGTCCTTTATGTGACCTTTAAAAATCGGCAAAAGGAGCGATCAGATGCTTAGTAAGGAACAGACCATTGTTGAGCACTTGGCGGAATTTAGATGGCGTTTCATAGCTGTCTTAATCTGGTTCGGTTTGATTTTTCTGCTCAGTCTACTTTTTGCAGCGGATATTTACAAATGGCTGACCGCTTCCTTTGAGCAGAAGCTGATTGTATTGGGACCAGACGACATCCTTTGGATTTATATTAGCTTGGCTAGTCTTGTGGCTTTCTCATTGACCCTGCCTTTTATGGTCTATCAGCTTTGGGAATTTATCCGACCTGCTCTGAGAAATAGTGAGGCAAAGGCGATTTTTGCTTATATACCAGCTACATTTTTCAGCTTTGTCCTGGGCTTGGCCTTTGGTTTTTACTTTGTCAGCCCTGCTATTTTGCAAGTTTTGCTTTCTTTAGGTGACGGTTTATTTGCCGTCCAGATGACAGCGCAGAACTATCTGTCCTTTCTATTTCACACGACCATTCCGATTGCTTGCTTGTTTGAATTGCCTGTCATTGTGGCCTTTCTCACATCAATCGGTTTGCTCAAACCGCAATTTTTGATAAAATATAGACGCTATGCCTATTTCGTTTTATTGGTATTAGCAGTAATCTTGACGCCGGCTGATTTCATCAGTGACTTGTCAATGACAGTGCCACTGATTTTGCTGTATGAAGTCAGTATCCTATTGAGTAAAATGATTGAGAAAAGGAGAACATCGTAATGGGAATTTTAAAAGACATCGGACTACCGGGGCTTATCGTTATCGTCCTAGGTGCCTTACTGATTTTTGGACCAAAACGTCTGCCAGAGCTAGGGCAGTCTATTGGAAAAATGTTTTCAGAGTTTAAAAAGGCAGTCGATGGAGGAGCAGAAGACTCCAACTCAGAAAAAGATAAGAAAGATTAAAACACGGTCGACCGTGTTTTTCTTAATTTCCGAACATTATCAATAATATATTTGAAATATTTTACAAAACCTGTACCTTGTGATATACTTTTTCTGGAAACGTCTGGATAGATGTAGCGATGCTGAAGAGCATAGGTAGGTCATTTTTAAGTATTGATAAGGAGTTTTCCATGCTCAATGATTTTCAGGTTTTTGACTATGAAGATATTCAACTAATTCCAGCGAAATGTATTGTGAAAAGTCGCTCAGAGGCTGATACCAGTGTGAAATTTGGTAAACATACGTTTCGGATGCCAGTCGTTCCGTCCAATATGCAGACGATTATTGACGAATCTGTCGCTGAAGAGCTTGCTCGAGGAGGCTATTTTTACATTATGCACCGTTTCGATGAGGAAGGGCGCAAACCATTCGTTAAACGAATGCATGAGCAAGGCCTGATTGCATCGATCTCCGTCGGTGTAAAAGACTATGAATATGACTTCGTTAGCAGTCTCAAAGATGATGCACCTGAATACATTACCATTGATATCGCACACGGGCACTCAGACAGTGTGATTCAAATGATCCAACACATCAAGAAAGAATTACCAGAGACCTTTGTTATTGCTGGAAATGTCGGAACTCCAGAAGCTGTGCGGGAGCTGGAAAATGCTGGCGCAGATGCGACTAAAGTCGGCATTGGCCCAGGCAAGGTTTGCATTACCAAAGTCAAGACAGGTTTTGGTACAGGCGGCTGGCAGTTGTCTGCTCTTCGTTGGTGCTCAAAGGTTGCCCGCAAGCCTATTATTGCGGACGGAGGGATTCGGACGCATGGTGATATTGCCAAATCGATCCGCTTCGGAGCCAGCATGGTCATGATTGGTTCGCTCTTTGCTGGTCACATTGAAAGCCCAGGAGAAACCATCGAGGTAGACGGCGATAAATTTAAAGAATACTATGGTTCTGCATCCGAGTATCAAAAAGGTGCTTATAAAAATGTCGAAGGCAAGAAGATTTTGCTGCCGGCTAAGGGCCATTTGCAAGACACATTAACTGAAATGGAGCAGGATTTGCAGAGTTCCATTTCCTATGCTGGTGGTCGTGACTTGCATAGCCTGACTCGTGTGGACTATGTCATTGTTAAAAATTCCATCTGGAATGGCGATGCTCATTAATGAAATAGAATAACTTATTTATCTTGCTAATGATTGGGGCAAGGTCTCTACAAGATGCCAAACATCTAACAATAAGTGAGTCTAATGACTTTCTGGTACTTTTAGTGTCAGGCTATTTGTCATGGAAAGAAAGGACTTGCTTATCGTGGCAGGTCCTTTCATCGTTGAAGAAAGATATTTTAAAAGGGAAGATATGAAAGTATTAGAAGAAAGAATTTTGAGGGATGGCAACGTTTTGGGAGAAAATATTCTCAAAGTTGACTCTTTCCTGACTCATCAGGTTGATTTTTCGCTTATGAAAGAAATCGGACAAGTGTTTGCCGAGCATTTCAGGAATGCAGGCATTACAAAAGTTGTGACGATTGAGGCTTCGGGAATTGTACCAGCTGTCTATACGGCGGAAGCCTTGGGTGTTCCAATGATTTTTGCTAAAAAGTCTAAGAACATCACCATGACTGAAGGGATTTTAACGGCGGAAGTATATTCCTTTACCAAGCAGGTCACTTCGACGGTCTCCATCGTTAGTAAGTTTTTGGAGTCAAGTGACAAGGTCCTGGTCGTTGATGATTTCTTGGCAAATGGTCAGGCAGCCAAGGGCTTGATTAAAATCATTGAAGAAGCTGGCGCTGAGGTGGTAGCCATTGGAATCGTGATTGAGAAATCTTTCCAAGACGGTCGAAGCTTGCTAGAAGCTCAAGGCCAAACAGTTCTTTCCTTGGCTCGAATTGACCGATTTGAAAATGGAAAAGTTGTATTTAGAGAGGCAGATCTATAAGATGAACTATAATGAAGAAAAACATTCACAGGCAGCCATTTTAGGTTTGCAGCATTTGTTGGCTATGTATTCGGGCTCCATTCTGGTACCGATTATGATTGCTGGGGCTTTAGGATACTCGGCTGAGCAGTTGACCTATCTGATTTCCACCGATATTTTTATGTGTGGTATTGCCACTCTTTTGCAGCTTCAATTAAATAAATATTTTGGTATCGGCCTGCCAGTCGTGCTGGGCGTGGCCTTCCAGTCCGTTGCTCCCTTGATTATCATTGGGCAGAGTCACGGTAGTGGTGCCATGTTTGGTGCCTTGATTGCATCAGGGATTTATGTGATTCTGATCGCTGGGATTTTCTCAAAAATCGCTAATCTATTTCCATCAGTTGTGACTGGTTCGGTCATTACGACCATTGGGTTGACCTTGATTCCAGTTGCCATTGGCAATATGGGAAATAATGTAGACAAGCCGACCGCCCAAAGTCTGATTCTAGCAGCTGTGACGGTGCTGATTATTCTTTTGATTAACATTTTTACCAAAGGTTTTATCAAATCCATCTCTATTTTGATTGGATTGATTGTCGGTACGGGCATCGCTGGAGCCATGGGCTTGGTAGATTTAACGCCCGTCGCACAGGCTCCGCTGGTCCATGTGCCAACCCCTTTCTATTTCGGAGCACCAAAGTTTGAATTTTCTTCTATCGTAATGATGTGTATCATCGCAACGGTTTCCTTAGTAGAGTCAACGGGTGTATACTTAGCGCTTTCTGACATTACCAAAGATAAAATTGACAGCACCCGCTTACGAAATGGTTATCGAGCAGAAGGACTTGCGGTCCTGCTGGGTGGTGTCTTCAATACCTTCCCTTATACAGGGTTTTCACAAAATGTTGGCTTGGTCAAATTATCCGGTATCAAAACGCGGTTGCCGATTTATTATGCGGCTGGTTTCCTGATTCTCCTCGGCCTTTTGCCAAAATTCGGAGCCTTGGCACAAATTATCCCAAGTCCAGTTCTTGGTGGTGCCATGCTAGTTATGTTTGGTTTTGTGTCCGTTCAGGGGATGCAAATCTTGGCGCGTGTTGACTTTGAGCACAGTGAGCATAATTTCCTCATTGCAGCGATTTCTATTTCAGCAGGTGTCGGACTCAATGGTAGCAGCCTTTTCAACAGCTTACCGACCAGCCTTCAGATGTTCTTCTCAAACGGAATTGTCATGGCTAGTCTGATTGCCATTGTCCTAAACGCGATCTTAAATCGCAAAAATAAATAAGAAAGAGAGTGGGACAGAAATCGGTAATTCGTTAAAATTCGATTTCGTCGTCCCACCTCCGCACAGTTGAGTAGGGCTGTAAAAGCTGATGAAATCAGCGTAGTAGAGCCCACTCAACCACTGCATCTTGCTCGACAATCCAAAGACAATTGAGAGGCTAGGACTTTTGTCCCAGCCTCTTTTGACTATTCAGTTGGCTTGTAGTATAGTTAAAGAAGATTAAAAAAAGGACTTCAACATGTATCAGACTTATCATTTGAAACAACGCCTAAGCTTGTTTGTCTCAATTTTTCTTCCCATCCTGATTTATCAGCTGGCAAATTTCTCGGCTTCCTTTGTTGACACGACCATGACGGGCCAATACGATACCTTGCATCTGGCAGGTGTCTCTATGGCGACCAGTCTGTGGGGCTCATTTTTCTCCTTTCTGACGGGGATTGTGTCTGCCTTGGTTCCGATCATTGGTCATCATTTGGGACAGGGGAAAGATGAAAAAATAGCCTCTGATTTTTATCAGTTTATCTATCTTTCTTTGGCTTTATCGCTGATTTTATTTGCGCTGGTATTTTTAGGTGCCCCTTTGGTTTTGCAGCGTTTGGGCTTAGACCCCCTGGTAAAAGATGTGGCCCAGCGTTATCTTTGGTACTTGTCCATCGGTATCATTCCCTTCTTGCTCTTTAGTGTTATTCGCTCTCTCTTGGACGCTTTGGGGTTAACTCGGCTTTCTATGTATTTGATGCTTTTGCTCCTACCTTTGAATGCTAGCTTTAATTATGTTTTGATTTATGGGGCTTTTGGCTTTCCAGAGATGGGCGGGGCTGGTGCGGGACTAGGCACTTCTTTAGCTTATTGGGTTTTATTAGTCATATCACTATTATTGGCCATCAAACATCCTAAAGTCCGCCAATACCAACTCTGGAAAATTCGTCCCTTGAGCACAACTGGTTTGGCTGAAGGTTTTCGCTTAGGCTTGCCAATAGGAGGGACAGTCTTTGCCGAAGTTGTCATCTTTTCAATCGTCGGACTGGTGATGTCAAAATTTTCATCTTTGATTATCGCTAGCCATCAGTCCGCTATGAACTTTTCTACTCTCATGTATGCTTTCCCTATGAGTATCTCTACAGCTATGGCCATTATCGTCTCTTATGAGTTGGGAGCTGAAAGACTTGACGATGTGAAGAAATATTGTACTTTGGGGAGAATTGTGGCATCCATTTTCGCGGTCTTTACCTTGATTTTTCTCTATATTTTCCGAGACAAGGTTGCCAGTCTCTATGGCTCAGATCCAGATTTCATACGTCTGACCTCAATCTTTCTTACTTTTAGCCTCTTTTTCCAATTGGCTGATACAATTGCCGCTCCTTTGCAGGGAATTTTGCGAGGCTACAAGGATACGAAAGCTCCATTTTACTTAGGCTTGCTAGCTTACTGGGGCGTTTCTTTGCCTCTGGGCTTGTTTTTAGATCAGGCTACGGACTTGGGACCTTATGGTTATTGGATTGGACTGATTGCGAGTTTGGTCGTGAGTGCAATCCTTTACCAACTGCGATTGAATTATATCCAAAAGAAGCGACGCTGAGCGTTTTCATCATAAAATTAAAAGGCTGAGTTATTATCTCAGCCTTTTTGATTTTATTTTGTTCGCATTTCACCTTGAGGGAAGTAAGTGCCTTCTGGCATGTCGTTGATGATGACATGGACAGCAGACTGAGGTGCGCCAGTATTTCTGACAACGGCTTCGGTGACTTCCTTAGCCAAAGCTTTCTTTTGTTCCAAGCTGCGGCCTTCAAATAAATCAATTCTGACAAATGGCATATGATTTCTCCTTTTCTTTTGCTAATCTTATTTTATCACAAATTAGGTTTTAAAGAATAGTGAATTATGGTAAAATAATAGGAAGTATGGTTGGTCTTTCCAGCAGAGTTTATGGACAGTGCTGAAAGTCCTAGAAAGACAATACTTAGAGAGAATGTAAGAATAAAATGGCTCAGTTATATTATAAATATGGCACAATGAATTCGGGCAAGACCATTGAAATTTTGAAAGTGGCCCACAACTACGAAGAGCAGGGCAAAAGCGTGGTAATCATGACCTCGGCTGTCGATACACGAGATGGCTTTGGCGTTGTTTCCAGCCGTATCGGCATGAAGCGATCTGCTATGGCAATCGAGGATCAAACGGATATTTTTGGCTATATTCAAAGTCTGCCTGAAAAGCCGTACTGCGTTTTGATTGATGAGGCTCAGTTTTTGAAACGTCACCATGTCTATGATTTGGCTAGAGTAGTGGATGAGCTGGATGTTCCAGTCATGGCTTTTGGTCTGAAAAATGATTTTCGCAATGAACTCTTTGAAGGCTCCAAGCATCTCTTGCTCCTGGCTGATAAGATTGACGAAATCAAAACCATTTGCCAATATTGTTCAAAAAAAGCAACTATGGTTTTGCGGACGGATAATGGGAAACCTGTCTATGATGGCGAACAGATCAAAATTGGTGGCCATGAGACCTATATTTCTGTTTGCCGCAAGCATTATTTCAATCCCCCCATTAAGTAGAATGAATTAGAAAATCAAGGAGATAGATTACAAAGATGAATATTTATGACCAGTTACAGGCAGTGGAAGACCGCTATGAAGAGCTCGGAGAATTACTCAGTGACCCAGATGTGGTCTCAGACACCAAGCGTTTCATGGAGCTTTCAAAAGAAGAGGCTTCTACTCGTGATACGGTAACAGCCTACCGCGAATACAAGCAAGTCCTTCAAAACATCGTTGATGCTGAAGAGATGATTAAAGAGTCTGGCGGAGATGCTGATTTGGAAGAAATGGCCAAGCAAGAACTCAAAGATGCCAAGGCTGATAAAGAAGCATACGAAGAAAAGCTGAAAATTCTCCTATTACCTAAGGATCCAAACGACGACAAGAACATCATCCTTGAAATCCGTGGAGCAGCTGGTGGAGATGAAGCGGCGCTTTTTGCTGGAGATTTGCTGACGATGTATCAGAAGTATGCGGAAGCCCAAGGCTGGCGTTTTGAAGTCATGGAAGCCTCAATGAACGGTGTCGGTGGTTTCAAAGAAGTAGTGGCCATGGTTTCAGGGCAATCTGTTTACTCTAAACTCAAGTATGAATCAGGTGCTCACCGCGTGCAACGGGTCCCTGTGACAGAAAGTCAAGGCCGTGTTCATACCTCAACAGCAACTGTCTTGGTTATGCCAGAAATCGAAGAAGTAGAATACGATATTGATCCAAAAGACCTTCGTGTCGACATCTACCACGCATCTGGTGCTGGTGGACAGAACGTCAACAAGGTTGCGACTGCCGTTCGTATCGTTCACTTGCCAACCAATATCAAGGTTGAAATGCAGGAAGAACGGACCCAGCAGAAAAACCGTGAGAAGGCGATGAAGATCATCCGTGCGCGTGTGGCTGACCACTTTGCGCAGATTGCTCAGGATGAACAAGACGCTGAGCGTAAATCTACTATCGGTACTGGTGACCGTTCAGAACGAATTCGTACTTATAACTTCCCACAAAACCGTGTCACAGACCACCGTATTGGCTTGACTCTCCAAAAACTAGATACCATCTTGTCTGGTAAATTGGATGAAGTTGTAGATGCCTTGGTACTCTATGATCAAACGCAAAAACTAGAAGAGCTGAATAAATAATGATGCTGGCTCAATATTTAGCGGAGCTAGAGCAGGAGCTGGTAGCAGCGGGAGAAGAAGCGGAAAGCCTGTCTTTCGTTTATCGGGCACTCAATGACCTCTCTTTTACCGACTTTGTTCTCAAGCTTCAGACAGCAGTTAGCCAGGAAGAACGTGAGCAGCTAAAAGCAATTCAAGAGCAACTGCTTGCTCATAAGCCGGCCCAGTATATCATTGGGAGTAGTGACTTTCACGGCTTGACTCTCAAAGTGGACGAGCGAGTTCTGATTCCAAGGCCTGAGACGGAGGAGCTGGTGGAACTGATTTTGTCAGAAAATCTCGAAAGTTCTCTGTCTGTCTTGGATATCGGAACGGGTAGTGGGGCCATCGCTCTGGCACTGGCAAGCAGTCGCCCAGACTGGCAGATTACTGCTTCTGATCTCTCTGGCGATGCTCTTGCCTTGGCGGCGGAAAACGCTCAGTCCTGCGGCCTCAATCCTACTTTTGTCCAATCCGATTGCATGGAAGCGATTAGCGGGACATTTGACATCATCGTGTCCAACCCACCCTATATTTCAGAAGCAGATAAGGATGAAGTTGGACTTAACGTTCTGACCTCAGAGCCTCACATGGCCCTCTTTGCTGAGGAGGATGGCTATGCCGTCTATCGGAAAATAGCCGAGCAGGCAGGAGACTATCTGACAGAAAAAGGAAAAATTTATCTGGAAATTGGCTACAAGCAAGGAGCCGGCGTCAAGGAATTATTTAAAAAATCCTTCTTGCAAAAACGAATCCGAGTCCTGCAGGATCAGTTTGGCAAGGATAGAATGGTGGCAGTGGACAATGGATAAGATAGAAAAGACTCTAGCAGCAGGCGGAGCAGTTGTCCTGCCCACCGAAACTGTTTATGGCCTCTTTACCCAAGCCTTGAACGAAGAGGCGGTTGAGCGAGTCTATGAATTAAAAAGAAGACCTCGTGACAAGGCTCTCAATCTCAATGTGGCTAGCCTGGAAGAAGTTTACCGTTTTTCTAAGAACCAGCCCAGTTATCTGGATCAACTCTATCAAGCCTTTCTGCCTGGGCCGCTGACTATTATCCTCCAGGCTAATGATCGTGTGCCATCTTGGATTAACTCTGGTATGGAAACTGTGGGCTTTCGGATTCCTAAGCACCCTGTTACCCTGGACTTGATTCGCAAGTATGGACCCTTGATTGGTCCATCCGCCAACCTTTCTGGGAAAGCCAGTGGAACTTCTTTCCAACAGATCATGCTGGATTTCCAAGAGCAAGTCTCGGGAGTAGAAGATGATGCTTCCTTGACAGGTCAGGATTCAACCATTCTGGACTTGTCTGGAGAAAAGGCACGTATTTTGCGCCAAGGAGCCATTACCCGCGAGGACATTCTCGCCCAAGTAAATGATATAACATTTTAACTATTAGGAGCCTAGCGCCCTATTTTCTCAAAAAAGGAGACACTTTATGATTTTTGACCAAGAAGACTACAAAACATTTGACAAAGAACTCTGGGATGCCATTGCCAATGAGGAAGAGCGTCAGCAACATAATATCGAGCTGATCGCTTCAGAAAATGTCGTTTCTAAAGCTGTTATGGCGGCTCAAGGTTCTATTTTGACCAATAAATACGCTGAAGGCTACCCAGGTCGCCGTTATTATGGTGGAACAGACGTAGTGGATGTTGTGGAGAGCTTGGCTATTGAGCGCGCCAAGGAAATCTTTGGTGCCAAATTTGCCAATGTGCAACCTCACTCAGGCAGTCAGGCCAATTGTGCAGCTTATATGGCTTTGATTGAGCCAGGCGACACAGTGATGGGCATGGATTTGTCTGCGGGCGGCCACTTGACTCACGGTGCGTCAGTCAGCTTCTCTGGTCAGACCTACAATTTCGTATCCTATAGCGTTGATCCCGAAACAGAATTACTGGACTTTGATGCCATCCTCAAACAAGCCAAGGAAGTACAGCCTAAGCTGATTGTGGCGGGTGCTTCAGCTTACTCTCATATCATTGACTTTTCGAAATTCCGTGAAATCGCGGATGCAGTAGGTGCTAAGCTGATGGTCGATATGGCTCATATTGCTGGTTTGGTTGCTGCAGGTCTCCATCCAAGCCCTGTGCCTTATGCGGATATCACAACCACAACAACCCACAAGACCTTGCGCGGACCTCGTGGTGGCTTGATTTTGACAAATGATGAAGATTTGGCTAAGAAAATCAACTCAGCCATTTTCCCAGGTATTCAGGGTGGGCCATTAGAGCATGTCATCGCAGCCAAAGCAGTTGCATTTAAAGAAGTGCTTGACCCAGCTTTCAAGGTTTATGCCCAACAGATTTTGGACAATGCCCAAGCCATGGCGCAAGTCTTCCGTCAGCATGATAAGTTCCGTGTGATTTCTGACGGTACTGAAAATCATCTTTTCTTGGTTGATGTCACTAAGGTTGTAGAAAATGGGAAAGTCGCTCAAAATCTCTTAGATGAGGTCAATATCACTCTTAATAAAAACTCCATCCCTTACGAGACTTTGTCACCATTTAAAACCAGCGGCATTCGTATCGGTACAGCAGCTATTGTAGCTCGAGGTTTTGGTGTCACAGAAAGTATCAAGGTGGCTGAGCTTATTATCAAGGCTCTGGAAAACGCTGAAAACGAAGCGGTGCTGAACCAAGTGCGAGCGGAAGTTCGCGAACTGACGGATGCTTTTCCGCTCTATGAAGGTTTGAACTAAGATGGACATTTACGTAAAAAAGGCCATCATTCATCAATTCAGTCCAGCTGATACCGAACTGCTGCTGGCGGATAAGTTTCTCAACATTACTCCCAAGATTGAAGAATACTTGCGTAAGAAAATCGAGCGAGTTTATTCTGATGAGGCGAAAACAGGTGTTTTCGATCCCGAAAATGTCTTTTTAGCCCAGCTTTCAGACGACTTACTGGAAACATCCGTGACAGTGGCTAAGCTTTGGCAGGAAGAGTTTTCGGTCAGTGAAAACCAGAAAACCAACGATCTGCTTTTCGTTCAGTTTGACAAGGAAGGCGTGGAGCATTTTGCTTTTCTGCGGATTGCGCTGCGGGAAACCCTGACCCACTTGGGTGGTGAGACGGACAATCCAATCAAGCTGACGCAGAACAATCTGCCTGGCTTTGGTACAGGTGCGGACGAGGCTTTGGTCATCAATCTCCAGTCTCGCAAGTACCATCTGATTGAAAAGCGCATCAAGTACAATGGTGCCTTTCTCAACTATTTTTCGGATAATCTCTTGCAGGTCAGTCCCAAGATTTCACCCAAAAAATCTATCAAAGCTCTGGAAAAAACAGCTCAAAAGATTGCTGAAAGCTTTAACACAGACGACTTTCAGTTCCAGTCTAAGGTCAAATCCAGCATTTTCAAAAATCTGGAAGAAAATGATGAATTATCTCCTGAAAAGCTGGCAGACGAGCTGTTTGACAGCAATCTGACAGCCCGACTTACCTTTATTGACCAAGTTAAGGAAACTGTGCCAGAGCCAATCAAGTTTGATGAGATTGACAGCAGTCGCCAGAAAAAGAAGTTCGAAAATCAAAAATTATCCCTCTCTAATGGAATAGAGCTAATTGTTCCCAATAATGTCTATCAGGATGCTGAATCCGTGGAATTTATCCAGAACGACAACGGGACTTACTCTATTCTCATCAAAAATATCGAGGATATACAAAGTAAATAATGTTTAAATTTATCAGAAGATTGATTTTGCTCATCATTCTGGCTGCCATCGCGATAAAAGGCTATCAAGTCCATCGTGATGTTAAGCAGGTTATGACCTATCAAAGCTTGGTTAGAGAAGTGCTGGACGAGCAGGACACAGCGGCTAATGAAGAGCTAGTCCTAGCCATGATCTACACAGAAACCAAGGGAAGAAACAACGACCTCATGCAGTCTAGTGAGAGTGCAACAGGCGAAATCAATTCGATTACAGACAATAAAGAAAGTGTTCGGCAAGGTATTCAGACTTTATCGGACAATCTAGAGCTGGCCAGCGAGAAAAAGGTGGATGTCTGGACGGCAGTTCAGGCCTACAATTTCGGCCAGGCTTATATCGACTATGTTGCGCAAAATGGCGGCGAGAATACGCTCGAGCTTGCAAAAAAATACTCAAAAGAAGTGGTTGCACCGAGTCTTGGCAATGTGACTGGAAAAACCTATTCATACTATAATATACTTTCTATTTTTTACGGCCCCAAGCTTTATATTAATGGTGGAAATTACTACTATTCGCGTCAGGTACGACTAAATATGTACCTTATCCGCTTTATGGGGTGGCTGTAAACAGATGAGTTGAGCATAGATCGCCTTTCTATAGGAATAAGAGGCTGGGATTGATAATCTCAGCCTCTTATATTTTGAGCAGGAAAGATGAAGCTTAGGACTATCCTTTGTGGCGGTCAGAATAAGAAAATGTTTTTCAACTTGAAGCTCGGACTAGAAAAGAAGCTAAAAAGTTTTTATTTTTTCTTCTGTAGAACGGGCTTTTTGATATAATAGAAAGTATGAATAAAAGGGAAAAAATTTCAAATTATCAACTGTTACTGGCTCAGCTGGAAGCCTTGTTGGAGGGTGAGACCAACGCTTTGGCCAATCTTTCTAATGCTAGCGCCCTGCTCAATCAAGTCTTGCCTCATTCGGTTTTTACTGGTTTCTATCTTTTTGATGGGAATGAGCTAATTTTGGGGCCTTTTCAGGGTGGTGTTTCCTGTGTCCATATTGCGCTAGGTAAGGGTGTTTGTGGGGAATCAGCTGAGAAAAAGCAGACGATTATCGTAGAAGATGTGACCCAGCATTCCAACTATATTTCCTGTGATAGCCGGGCTAAGAGTGAGATTGTGGTGCCCATGGTAAAAGACGGTCGTCTTCTGGGAGTGCTGGATTTGGACTCGGCCTTGACGGATGATTATGATAAGCTAGATCAGGAATATCTGGAAAAGTTTGTCCAGATTTTGCTTGAAAAAACGACCTGGAATTTTGAAATGTTTGGAGAAAAAGCCTAATGTATCAAGCTTTATATCGAAAGTACCGCAGTCAGACCTTTGGTCAGCTGGTGGGTCAGCAGGTAGTAGCGACCACTCTGCGGCAGGCTGTTGAGCAAGGGAAAATCAGCCATGCCTATCTTTTTTCTGGTCCACGTGGAACAGGAAAAACCAGTGTTGCCAAGATTTTTGCCAAGGCTATGAACTGTCCTAATCAAAAGGATGGTGAGCCCTGCAATGACTGCTATATCTGCCAGGCCATCACTGAGGGGAGTCTTGAAGATGTCATTGAGATCGACGCGGCTTCTAATAATGGTGTCGATGAGATTCGTGATATTCGGGACAAGTCTACCTATGCGCCCAGTCTTGCCAAGCACAAGGTCTATATCATTGATGAGGTGCACATGCTCTCGACTGGAGCCTTTAACGCCTTGCTCAAGACCTTGGAAGAGCCAACCGAAAATGTGGTCTTTATCCTAGCGACGACAGAGCTGCATAAGATTCCAGCGACCATTCTTTCTCGTGTTCAGCGATTTGAGTTTAAGTCTATCAAGACGCAGGACATCATTGGTCATATTGAGTGGATTCTGGAGCAGGAAGGCATTGATTTTGAGCAAGAAGGTGTGCAGATTATTGCCCGTCGAGCTGAGGGCGGTATGCGAGATGCCTTGTCTATCCTCGATCAGGCTCTTAGCTTGACCCAAGAAAATCGTTTGACTACTGATATTGCTGAAGAGATCACAGGCTCTATCAGCTTAGGTGCCTTGGATGCCTATGTAGCAGCCTTGATTGCGCATGACGCAGTCACAGCCTTAGACAATCTCAATCTGATTTTTGACAGCGGCAAAAACATGCCTCGTTTTGTGACGGACCTCCTGCAATATTTGCGTGACTTGATTATTGTCAAAACTGGTGGGGAAAATCATCATACTAGTGAGCTCTTTCTGGAAAATATCAAGACACCGCAGGAGACTCTCTTTGCCATGATTGAGATAGCGACCAAGAGTTTAGCAGACATCAAAAATACCCTGCAGCCTAAGATTTATACAGAAATGATGACTATTCGACTGGCTGAGGAAAAAGCAGGCTTGGACCAGATTCCTGACAACTTGGCAGAAGAACTGTCTAATCTCAAGCAGGAAATTCAAGAGCTCAAGCAGCAATTGGCCAATGTCGGCAGTCAGCCAGCTCCAGCAGCTAAGAAATCAGAGGCACGACCTCAGAAGGCTAAGACCTATCGAGTAGATCGCAATAAGGTCAATGCCATTTTGGAAGAGGCAGTGGAAAATCCTGACTTGGCTCGCAGCAATTTGACCAAGCTGCAAAATGCTTGGGGTGAAATTATCGAGAGTTTGGCAGGAGCGGACAAGGCGCTGCTCATCGGTTCGCAGCCAGTTGCAGCTAACGAAAATCATGCTATTTTGGCTTTTGAGTCTCATTTCAACGCTGAGCAGACCATGAAAAGAGAAAATCTCAATACCATGTTTGGAAATCTGCTGAGCAATGCTGCTGGTTTTTCACCAGATATTCTGGCTATTTCCCTAGAGGACTGGACTCAAATTCGGGCAGAATTTTCAGCTAGAAGTCGTAGCAATAAAGCAGAAGCAGTTGAAAAGCAGGAAGAAAGTTTGATACCGGAAGGTTTTGATTTTCTAGCAGAAAAAATCACCGTGCAAGATGATTGAATTTAGATTTTTATGATTTTTCATGCTATAATGGAAGAATGAATAGACGACAATTTATAGTAATGGCGGCTTTTACAGCCCTAGAAACATATTTTTTTAATGAAGCAATCATGTCTGAGCACTATCTGATGGCTATTTTCTGGGCCATTCTGATTGGTCGTAATCTGCAGATTAGCTATGTGATGGGGCGGATTATGGATGAGATTGATAAGCATTTAGGACACAAATAATGGCTAAATCAGAGATTAACTAGAGCAAGAATCTAGTACTCTCGTGGTTTTGATAAGGAATAAAGGGAGGCTGAGAGATGATTGTCGCAGCCTCTTTTATCATGTAGAAAAGTAGAAAGAAGGAAGAAGTCGGAATGAATACAAGAATTTTTTAGAAAATTGCTATTTTTATGATAAAATAGAAGTTAGTAGCAATTGAAAGGGGCATCTATGAAGTTAAGAACAAAGGCAAAAGGTCTGAATGGCCGCATCCGTGTGCCAGGCGACAAATCAATCAGTCACCGTTCGATTATGTTCGGGAGCTTGGCCAAGGGCCTTACAGTGGTTCACGATATTTTGAGAGGTGAGGATGTCCTTTCTACGATGCAGGTCTTTCGCGATTTAGGCGTCAAGATAGAGGATGATGGAAAGACTGTCAAGATCCATGGTGTTGGATTTGATGGACTCAAGGCACCGCACAATAAATTGGATATGGGAAATTCAGGGACCTCTATCCGCTTGATTTCGGGTGTCTTGGCAGGTCAGGATTTTGCAGCAGAGATGTTTGGGGATGATAGTTTGTCCAAACGTCCGATGGATCGGGTAACCCTGCCTCTTAGTCAAATGGGTGTGGATATTTGGGGTCAGACAGAACGAGATTTACCGCCACTACACATTCATGGCCGAAAAGATTTAAAACCGATTCATTACCAGCTGCCAGTAGCTTCCGCTCAAGTCAAATCAGCCCTGATTTTCGCCGCTTTACAGGCTCAAGGCGAGTCGGTCATTATTGAAAAGGAAATTACCCGTAACCATACAGAGGATATGATTGTCCAATTTGGTGGTCAAATTGAGGTCAAGGGCAAGGAAATCCGTGTGCGGGGTGGTCAGACCTTTACTGGGCAAGCAGTGAGAGTGCCTGGTGATATTTCCAGCGCAGCCTTCTGGCTGGTTGCAGGTTTGATTCTGCCCCAGTCCAAAATCGTCCTTGAAAATGTAGGAATCAATGAAACTCGGACAGGGATTCTTGATGTTATCAAGGCAATGGGCGGTAAGATGACCCTTTCTAATATAGATGAGGTGGCCAAATCCGCTACGATTACCGTTGAGACTTCTGAGCTGAAGGGAACGGAGATTGGCGGAGAAATTATTCCGCGCTTGATAGACGAGCTTCCGATCATTGCCCTTTTAGCGACCCAAGCTGAGGGCAGAACGGTAATCCGAGATGCAGAGGAGTTAAAAGTAAAAGAAACCGATCGGATTCAGGTTGTCGCAGATGCCTTAAATAGCATGGGAGCAGCCGTTACCCCTACAGCAGATGGTATGATTATCGATGGAAAAACGCCTCTTCATGGTGCAAGCATCAATACGTTCGGTGACCACCGTATTGGAATGATGGCAGCCATTGCGGCTCTATTAGTTTCGGATGGTCAGGTGGAGCTGGAGCGGGCAGAGGCTATCAATACCAGCTATCCAAGCTTCTTTTCAGACTTGGAGGGCTTGATGAATGGCTAAGATTTTACTTGGCTTCATGGGAGCGGGAAAATCAACGATTGCGAGAGCCTTGTCAGCAGATTTTCTGGATATGGACGAGCTGATTGTCCAAAAGATCGGCATGTCCATCCAAGAGTATTTTGCTCAATATGGTGAACCAGTCTTTCGAAAAATTGAGGCTGAAGTCTTGGCTGAGTGTATCCAGCAGGATGTCGTGCTTTCTACGGGAGGGGGTGTTGTCTTGAGCTCCCAAAATCGTGAATTATTAGCCCGAAATCCCCAAAATATTTATCTGAAGGCTGACTTTGAGACCCTCTTTCGTCGGATTGAGCAAGATCAGGAAAATCAGCGCCCCTTGTATCTGACCAAGAGCAAGGCAGATTTGCAGGAGATTTTTGAACAACGCCAGGCTCTCTATGAGGCGGTCGCGACACAAACAATTGACGTGGTAGGAAAAACGCCACAAGAAATTATTGAGGAAATTCAATGAGAGTAGCTTTTTTAGGACCCAAGGGATCTTTTTCCCACCATGTTGCCCAAGAAGCCTTTCCCAAAGCAGACTTGGTGCCCTACCAAAATATCACAGAAGTGATGAAGGCCTATGAAGGGAAAGAGGTGGATTATTCAGTCGTTCCCGTGGAAAATTCGATTGAAGGAAGTGTCCATGAGACCTTGGATTATCTTTTCCATCAGGCTGAGATCCAAGCGGTAGCAGAGATTGTTCAGCCCATTAAGCAGCAGTTATTGGCGACCAGTTTGGACAAGCCCATTGAGAAAGTCTTTTCCCATCCTCAGGCGCTTGCTCAGGGAAAAGGCTATATTCGCCAGCATTATCCAGAAGCAGCAATTGAAATTACTGCCAGTACAGCTTATGCGGCTCGCTTTGTGGCAGAGCATCCTGACCAACCTTTTGCGGCTATTGCACCGCGGACTGCGGCAGTCGAGTATGGTTTGCAAGTGGTGGCTCAGGATATTCAGGAAATGGAGGAAAATTTCACTCGTTTCTGGATTTTGGGACAAACCACCCCTGCTCTTAAGCTTGTAAAGCAAGAGGAAAAGCAGAGTTTAGCTCTGACCTTACCGGATAATCTGCCCGGTGCATTGTATAAGGCACTATCAACCTTTGCTTGGCGTGGCATTGACCTGACAAAGATTGAAAGCCGCCCTCTTAAAACAGCCCTAGGGGAATATTTCTTTATTATTGATATTGATAATGAACGGAAAGAATTAGTGGATTTCGCTTACCAAGAGCTTACTACACTTGGTATCACATTTAAAATTCTAGGCAGCTATCCCGTTTTTCAAATTCAGGATTATAGATTGGAGCAGAGATGAGAGAAACAGAAAATCTGAGTCGACACGAGCAGTTAAGGCTGGATTATCTCCATACAAACTATTACTATCTTAACGAACATGAAAAAGAGGAGTATCAGTACCTCCGCCAAAAGTCGAAAGGACGGTCAGATGCTGCGCAAAAAACGGCTACCAAGCAGACCGTGCAGGCTTTATCAGAAGATCCGAAGACGGATTCATCCGGTTTGTTACCTAAATACCCGGGTAAAGGTTCTCTTAGCAGAAGCCAAAAGAATTCCCGTAATTCTTTAAAGCAAGAAACGAAAAAATCAACTCAGAAAACTCCTAGAACCTACAAAAAAATTCGTCCGAAGCGCGTGCTGATGTGGCTCCTCATTTTTGTGCTTTTGGTTGTTTCTGGCATGCTCTTTATGTTTTTCAAAGGCTTAAATACAGCGAGACCAGGAAATCTTAAAGCGGCTGATGTTGAGTACTTTGATGGTCATGATGCTCGAGATGGGATCAACATTCTTGTTTTAGGGACAGATGGCCGAATTGGAGAAAATTCAACGGAGACTCGGACTGATTCAATTATGGTCTTGAACGTTGGTAATAAAGACCATAAAATGAAGTTGGTTAGCTTTATGCGTGATACCTTGATTCATATTGACGGCGTCAGCAATTCCTACACGGAGCCGACGGATGATGATTATTATGATCAAAAATTGAACTCCGCCTATACTTTTGGTGAACAAGACAATCATCGTGGAGCTGAGGCAGTGCGCCAAGCATTGAAAGATAACTTCGATATTGACATTAAATACTATGCTCTAGTGGACTTTAATACCTTTGCGACTGCAATTGACACCCTCTTTCCAAATGGTGTATTCATGGATGCTAAATTTTCGACTATTGATGGCGAAAAAGTCACAGAAGTGGAAGTTCCAGATGATTTGAACATGAAGGATGGAGTGGTTCCTACTCAAACCATCAAGGTTGGTCGTCAGCACATGGACGGTCGGACGCTCTTAAACTATGCCCGCTTCCGTAAGGACGATGAGGGTGACTTTGGACGTACACGCCGCCAGCAAGAAGTCTTGACTGCTATCATGCAGCAGATAAAAGACCCTACGAAGCTTTTTACAGGATCTGAAGCATTAGGAAAAGTTTTTGCCTTGACCTCGACCAATGTACCTCAGAGTTTTATTTGGTCACAAGGCTTATCCTTGGTGCTTGATTCACGCAATGGGATAGAGCGCCTCACTATACCAGAACTAGGCGACTGGACGGATACCTATGATATGTATGGTGGACAAGGACTCTTGATTGATTTTGAAGCCTATAAAGAAAGATTGAAACAAATGGGATTAAGATAGGGCTCTTATGATATAATGGGAAGTGGCAGATTTTGTCTCTTCCTTTTCTTTTTGGGAAAATAGCAGAGCAGAAATGTGACCATATTTTCCAATAGGAAGAAAGAAATAAACAGTATAAAATCCAGTGATTCCCTGCTTTAGTATAATTGTAGTTGAACGCAGGATTGCTTAGAAAGTAAAGAAATGTTAAAAAAGAACGATATTATTGAAGTAGAAATTGTAGATCTGAGTCATGAGGGAGCGGGTGTGGCCAAGGTAGACGGCCGCGTTTTTTTCATTGAAAATGCCCTGCCGAGTGAAGTGATTCGCATGCGTGTCCTCAAGGTCAATAAAAAAATCGGCTTTGGCCGTGTTGAGGAATTTGTGAAAAAGTCTGACCAGCGCAATGAGCATGTTAATTTAGCCTATCTGCGGACTGGGATTGCTGATTTAGGGCACTTAGCCTACCCAGCCCAGTTAGCTTTTAAAGGCAAGCAAGTGCAGGACTGCCTTTATAAAATTGCTGGCATTTCGGACGTAGAAATGATGGAGACACTGGGCATGGATCAGCCACTGGCCTACCGTAATAAAGCACAGGTGCCAGTTCGCCGTGTCAATGGACAGCTGGAAACTGGCTTTTTCCGGAAAAATTCCCATGACCTCCTACCGATTGAGGACTTTTATATTCAGGATCCAGTTATTGACCAAGTTATCGTTTTTGTACGCGACTTGCTGCGTCGCTTCGACCTCAAGCCCTACGATGAGAAGGAGGGCACTGGTTTGATCCGTAATCTGGTTGTCCGCCGTGGCCATTATTCTGGTGAAATCATGGTGATTTTGGTGACCAGTCGGCCTAAGATCTTCCGAGTGGAGCAGTTAATAGAGAGTTTGACAGAGGCTTTCCCAGCTATCAAGTCCATCATGCAAAATATCAATGACCAGCCGGGAAATGCCATTTTCGGTCGGGAATTTCGAACACTCTACGGCCAAGATTTCATCACTGACAGCATGCTGGGCAAGCAGTTCCAGATTGCTGCGCCAGCCTTTTACCAAGTCAATACTGAGATGGCAGAGAAGCTGTATCAGACGGCCTTTGACTTTGCTGATTTTAAAAAAGAGGATATTGTGCTGGATGCCTACTCAGGTATTGGCACCATTGGCCTGTCGCTGGCTGACCGAGTCCAGCAGGTCTATGGAGTCGAGGTCATTCCTGAGGCCGTGGAAAATAGTCAGCGCAACGCAGAACTCAACGGTATCACCAATGCTAGCTATGTTTGCGCCCCTGCAGAACAAGCCATCCAAACTTGGCTGAATCAGGGAATCAAGGCGGATGTCATCCTAGTCGATCCGCCGCGTAAGGGCCTGACAGAAAGCTTTATCACTTCTAGTGTCAGCATGGAGCCCCAGCGGATTGTCTACATTTCCTGCAATCCTGCTACTATGGCGCGTGATATTAAACTCTATCAAGAGCTAGGCTACGAACTAAAGAAAGTCCAGCCAGTGGATCTCTTTCCGCAGACGCATCATGTTGAGACGGTATCACTGCTTGTACGAGCTGATTTATCAGCGAAGTAGAAGTAGATGTTCCGTCCATGCGATAGCTGTCGTAGAGTGGAGATAGTCTCCACGACGGACTAAAATTATGTGTTCCAGTGGTGAGATACGAGGAGCAGTTAAATTTGGACGATAGTGGGCTATTCACAAATATACTAATAGATCAATTGATGGAAGAATAACTACAGGAGAGTATCAGAACTGGGGAAAAAAGATTGAGTCCTAAGAATAGACAAATAATAGAATAGAGAAATAATTGACAAGTATAATTACTGAAGGGGTAATTAAAAGGAAAAGGATTCTTAAGATGACACACTATGTTATTGTGAGATGATAAAATCTAAATTTGGAGGAACTAAAATGAGAAAAGTATTTATAAAATATGATCCTTATGAAATGAAAACCGTGGTTGTGGTTGATGGAAAGGAAATACAGAAAAATAAGCATTGCGATGCTAACTTAAAAAAATATTTGGATGCGGATGTACATATGCCTATTCAATCGTGGATTGATCCGATAAGCCGAGATAACTGGAAAGGTTTATTGGAAACGCTGTGCTTAATGGGCGATAAGGATATAGTGGTCGAGTTTTCTGGAAGAAAGATAGATTATGATAGTGTACAAGAAGCACTTATCGCACAGAATGAGGTGCGTAAACTTGGTGCAAAGCTTACCTTTTGTGACCTTACGGATGAAATTGTAGCTGACTCTGAAATGAAAAAGAATATTGATGAAGTAATTAATTTGATGCTTACAGATTATTTTGAAGAAATCGTCAGAGAGTCAAAGTCAGAAGTACTCATAAAAAAATATGAATGCTTAAAAGAAACGTATGAGGAAATTGATGCTGAAGAATTTAGAATTGTGTTTACAGGCACATATAGTAGTGGTAAATCTTCTACAATAAATGCGCTAATTCGAAAGAATTTATTGCCAACAGCGTCCGGAACATGCACTGCTAAAATATGTAGAATTATTCATAGCGAAAACGAAAAATGCATGGCTATTGTTAAATATAAACTGAATGGAAAAGTTAAAGAATTTAAGTGTTTCGATGAACAAGAAATTCAAGATAGAATTAAAGCAGTAGAGGATGCTGTTGAAATAATAGAAGTATACACTGACCTTTCAATTCTATATCCAGAAGGAGTGAAAAAAGATTACAAAATTGTAATAGTAGATACGCCCGGTACAGATAGCGCAACAGGAAATGACACTGAAAAAGCTGAAGAAGAGGTAAAGCGTCTTTCTAAGAAATCACATATTGAGATTACAAAGGATGTGCTGGAGTCTAAACAAAAAGAGATGGTAGTTCTCATTTCTGATGAAAAGGTTGAAGATGAGAATATTGTTGAACTCTTAGATATTATTGAAGAATCAGCAGAGCGGGATGGTGGAGCATTCAATGATAGATTTCTTTTTGTAATGAATAAGTGTGATGCTTTATCATATTCAAATCAGGGGGAAAATCTTGAAAATTACGTAAAGAACTTTATCACAAATATAAAGAAAGTTCCAAATTCAGCAAGAATAAGAAATATTGTAAACCCAAGGGTGTTTCCTATTACTTCAGGAGCTGCATTAGCTGTAGTTAATGGCTATACAACTGAACCAGGAATTGCTGAAGGTATGACAAAAAAAGCCGAACTCTATGGATATTACGAATCGTTTTGTAAAAAAGTGTACTATTATGACCCGGCAAAACTTTCCGATAATTTTAAACGGTATATTGAACAGATTAAAACTCAATATGCTAACTATCATAATTTCTGCTTGGAGGAACAAAGTGCGGTTTCAGAGGCTACAAAGTATAACTATTTACAAGCTTTAGATGGAGAACTAAGTGTACCAGAACGTATATTAATTCATTCTGGTTTGCCTGCCTTGGAAAATGCAATTCAGGAATATATAAAAAGCTATGCTTATCCTATAAAGGTTCGTCAATTATTAGGTTGTTTTATTGATATATTGGATGAGTTGAATTCATTGAATAAACTTAAAATTGAGGCGTTAGAAGAAGCAAAAAAAATTTACAGCGGTGCTGTTCTATCCAGAGAAAAAAAAGAAAAGGAAAAGGCGCAAGAGGAGCAAAGAAAAGCTACTCTAGAAGGCGTAAAAGGAAAAATGGACAGCGTAAAAGAAAAGATTGATCAGATTACAGAAACTGTACCTGAGATAAATGATATTCGTTCTAGCTTTTACGATGTGAAGAACAGTATCGCTGAGAAGGTTGCTGGACGTAGTACAGTATCCAAGTCAGAAGGAGACAAAATTATTGCTGAGATATCTAAAAAGATAGATCAGTTATTAGGACAGATAAATGACACAGTAAAGAAGGTTAAGGATAAGAAGAGGGGAGCAACAATTGAACTGTACGATGAGTTTATTAAGTATTTGCAAGAGTTAGAAAGTGCAGGTTTAATGACAAATGGAAGCTTCTCATTAAAGGATACTATGGCATATAAGAAAATCGTTGATAAAGATTCATTTACAAAAGCAGAAGAGGAATCTAGGGATGAAAAAAATCCTAATAAATCCCATATAGAATTTGGTTATGGTATAGGACCTTTCTTTAAATCAATTGGATCGGCTTGGAAAACTAGAAAAGAGCCTGAAACTATTCAAAAGATATATATAAATATAGAAGAATATATTTCCAAAAATATTACTCCAATAGAAGCTAAGGTTGATGAATATGTTGCTAAATTAAAGGAGGACTATCGAGAGGATATAAGGTCACTTAAGAATGAAACAAAAGGTAAAGTGGATCGAGTTATTGAACTGATAAAGGAAAAGGATAAAGATATTATCGTAATAAAAGAGGAAGCAGCTCAAATTGCCTCGGATGAAAAAACATATGCGGAACAAGTGATGCGTTTTGATGAAGTAAGACAGTATATTGAAGCACTTGTTGAAAAAATAGAATATACACAAGTTTAGGAGGTCAAATAATGGAAGATATGAAATATTTTATTCCTAATTCTACTTATGATGATGCTATTAAGAATAAAGAAGTTGGGGTATTAAGAGGGCTACTTATAGGTATTATTGGGTCAGATCCTACTTTTTCAACAAGAGAGTTTAGTGAAGCCAAAAGATATATCAAGGAAAAAAGCATAGAATATCACGGTGAAAAAATCAAACTCACAGAACCATATGTAAAGCAAGAAGATGAATATGAAAAAGAAATGTGGGATGAAGATTATTATAAACTACAGTTGGTATGGTTTAGAGACAATTTTGCTAAAGCTCGCTTTATAAAAATCAAAGAGGAAGGCAAAATTATCTATAAAGATAAAATGACTTACGGTAAGGCAAAGCTACAGAACCGTTTGTCGGTTTCTTCTCAATCAAAAGGAAATTCAATAAAAAAAGAATCAGTCGTTATAGCAACCGGTAACGATGAAAAGAAGAAACGGTTGTCATTCGTAGAATGGACTAAGAAAAATTGGTGGTGGATTTTGATATTAGTGGCTTTGATTGCTAGCTATTTTATTCTTTTTGGTAAATAATTATAGGAAAGGTAGAGAATTTATGGCGAAAGAGGATGTAGATGTACGACAACATGGTGAACTAGATGATGCCTTAGCAAAAGTTGATAAGGTAATAATGAGAAAATATATTTCTAATATTGATGAAAGACCTGTATTTATCCCGTCATATGATGTTTCTTTTGCACCTGTTGAAAACCCTGAGGTGCCTACTTGTATTGTTGGAACCAATATAATGCTATCTAAATTAACAAGGGTCGTATTTGATAAGGATGAAAATATTCTTGATAAATTGACAGTCGCTTATAATGCAACTTCCATGTATGAGGATGCAACCTTAGTAATGCTGTTAAAATCAGATGGTAGTAATATTGATGTTTATTTGGGCACTGTTTGTAAGAAAACAGATGATTCATTTGTTCCCAAAAAACAGATTACAGCACTAATTAAAAACTTCGAGGCGAACTTTCCGGGAAGTAAAATAGAAGAGATAGAAGATGCTGCAATCAGAATGTCAATCGTGCAAAGCATTTTTGAAAATAATGTTTGTGTATCGGCTGTTACAGGTATAGCGGCGCTAAAAGAAGAAAAGTACACCGAAAATGCAAAGTATATTCAAGGACTTGAAAAGCTTGCAGATTCTTTAAAAGGGAAAAAATGCACGGTTATGATTATTGCGGATCCAGTTGGAGATCATGATCGTGAAGCGATTAGAACTGGATACGAGGAAATATACTCAGCATTGAAACCATTTGAAAAATCTGAATATACCGTAAATCAAAATAACGGCAAAACAGTTACAGATAGCGTTATTAAGGGGGTAACAGATACGACCAATGAAAGTGTAGCAAAGACTAAGACACATACTCTTACAAAAGGAACTAACAGCTCATACACAGTAGGAGGTAGCGTTGGAGTGAATGCTAGTGTTACAGCAACTGCGGGAATATCTGTTGCTCCTTTCGGAGTTGGTGTCAATGCGAGTGCTTCTACTACGCTAGGTACTAGTGTTTCGAAAGACTATCACTATATGCATGGACACCATGAAGATAAAAGCGATGCAGAAGGTAGGACAGATACAAAAGGAACATCCAAATCATTAAGTGAGCAAAACTCAATTGCAAATGCACTTAGTTCATCTCAAGGTGATGGCCTCCAAATCACTTATGAAAATAGAAGTATAAAATCTATTTTAGAAAGAACAGATCTGCAAATAAAAAGAATATCTGAATGTGAAGATTACGGAATGTATGATTGCGGTGTTTATTTCTTATCAGAGGATTATACAACCTGTTTGTCAGTCGCAAGTACATATAAATCAATTATTCAGGGAGAACATTCTTCTGTTGAAGCATCACATATTAGTATTTGGGATGAGGAGGATTCAAAGGGCCTCATTCCATATTTATGCGCATTTAATCATCCAATATTTGATCTTGCGGATGAAGAAAATGAAGATAGTAGGGCATCTGTATCAACTTTGGTTAGTGGTAGAGAATTATCAATTTATATGGGCTTGCCTAAAAAGTCAGTGTCTGGAATACCAGTGATTGAATGTGCTAGCTTTGGAAGAAATGTTCTTTATGCTCAAGAAGGACCAACAGGTAAAAAAATAGATTTTGGGACCATACATCACATGTATGATGACGAGGTAGCAAGAGTTCTTCTAAATAAGAATAGTTTTACATCTCATACCTTTGTTACTGGATCTACAGGAGCTGGAAAGTCTAATGCGATATATCACCTCTTAGATAAGATGTGTTTTGAAATGTGCGAGGATAGTGAAAAGACACATTTTATGGTTATTGAACCTGCCAAAGGGGAATATAAGGATATATTTGGTGGATATGATAATGTACAAGTATTAGGGACAAATCCAAAGAAAACTAAGTTATTAAGAATAAATCCGTTTAGTTTTCCAGAGGATATTCATGTTTTGGAGCATATTGATCGCCTGATAGAAATTTTCAATGTATGTTGGCCTATGTATGCAGCAATGCCAGCAGTTCTAAAAGAGTCAATTGAAAGAGCGTATGAGGTTGCAGGATGGGATTTAACAAATTCTGAATGCAAATATGAATTTGATGGAAAGAAGACCTATCCGAATTTTATCGATGTTTTAAATCAAGTTAATACTGTTATTAGTGAATCCAAGTATTCTGCGGACAGTAAGGGCGATTATGTTGGTGCTTTATCAATGAGAATTAGTTCATTGACAAATGGTATTAACGGACAGATATTAACTAGCAATGAACTTTCGTATGAAGAGTTATTTGATCAAAACGTTATTGTTGATTTGAGCAGAGTCGGCTCTAACGAAACGAAGTCTTTGTTGATGGGACTACTTGTAGTGAAGCTCCAAGAATATAGGATGTCATCAGCAAAAGGAAACAACAAAGTATTGAGTCATGTTACTATTTTGGAAGAAGCCCATAATTTGCTTAAAAGAACAAGTACTGAGCAGAGCGCCGAGTCATCTAATTTGGTAGGCAAATCTGTTGAGATGTTGGCTAATGCAATAGCAGAAATGAGAACTTATGGTGAGGGATTTATAATTGTAGATCAATCTCCGGGTTTGATGGATATGTCAGTCATAAGAAATACAAATACAAAGATCATTTTACGCTTGCCTGATGCGACAGACAGAGAACTGGTTGGTAGGGCGGCAAATTTGAATGATAATCAGATTGTAGAGTTGGCAAAGCTTAAAACTGGCGTATGTGCAGTATATCAAAATAACTGGATAGAACCGGTTCTATGCCATATTGATGAATGGGATGACAAAAAAAGTAAGAAGTATACAGGGAAGGGAGAAAACATTCCAGATTCAGCTGCAATCAAGAAAAAAATAGTTCAATTAGTACTTAAACCTGCGCATTTAGTTGATAAAATTAGTACGAAAGACATCTTTGATGAAATTGAAAAAACAAGACTTTCTACAGAATTAAAAATAAAACTTACTAAGCTTTGCAATGAGAAGAATGTTGAGAGATTCCGTGATTTGAGAAAATCTATTGTATACGAAATATTCGCTCCTGATACCATTTTAGAAAGGAATATTTGTTACAGAAATGAAATCAAAGAGTGGTGCGTAGCTATGCAAGACGAGCTTGTTCCTAATTTGGACGATTTTACAGAAGAGGAAGTGAACAAAATTCTTGCAATACTTGCTTTTGAAAAAAATCGAATAGAAGGAAAAAGAGAGTATGAAGAGTTGATTAATAATTTACTTATTTTTATGGATGGTCAGAAGAGGAGGATGTAATGATTGAAGGTGGAAACGGGACAAAAGAGATAAAATCAAATGCTGATAATTTTGAAAACAAATCATCCGAATCTGAAAAAATACCAAAGAGTTTAGCTATATTTGCTGACAAGATTAGTGCATTGTTTTCTGATGATATTAAGGACGGACAGCCTGAGTCTGATTCATGCGAAAAATCTGAATCAAAAGAGGCAAATGATACTAATGAGTTTGAAAGCGGTGAAAACAAGAAATCATTAATAAAAGAGCTGTTTGATAATATATTTTTTGACGATTTTGTTGATAAAATTGGTGAAAATGGTAATCCTGAAAACGATGATAGTAAATCAGAACAGGACGATAAAATAAATGAAGTGCAAAAAGCAGCGATTAAAGAAGCTCTTAAAAGAATCATAAATGGTGAAAAACTAACAAATGAGGAACTGGGAAATCTTGGGGAAATGATGATGGACCAGTATTACATATCAATAGGATATAAGCCACTCAATAGACATAGAGTAACAAGCCTTGATGATAAAAAAGGTGGATTTAAGACTGGAATTGATGGTGTATACGAAAAAACTAATACAGATGAAGGCAAGTCTTATGTTATTGCCGATGCGAAGTATAATACTTCTCAGTTGTCAGAAACTATTGATGGTAAGCAGATGTCAGATAACTGGATTGATAAGAGGTTGGATGATGCTGTTGGAAAAGAAAAAGCTGATGAGATTAGAGATGCAGCAGAAGATGATCCAGATTCAGTGACACACGAAATTTATCATATAGATCCGAATATTGATGAAACTGGGAATATCCATTCAGATACGCAGAAAGTGGATTCGGAGGGAAATAAGGTCGGCGATAAGACTATAGTTGAGTATTTTGATAAAGATGGAAATCGAATAGAACCATCGAATGGAAATTGATTGGAGGTGTAACAAATGAGAGACATTCGTAAAGATAGCTTGTATTTTGATAACTACTTAGATTATCAATATTCAAGAATTAAAAAGAAAACCGCTAAGCTGAAAGAATCTGACGAGGAAAAGAAACAGAGAATACTGGTATCTTTAACAGGATATGAAATTGATCTATTGAAGGCAGAATTTTCAGCAGGTGCATCTAAGAATGACATAAAAGCATTGCTCAGCAAGGCGATAAAGATAGCAAGTGAATATAAAAACATTACACATGATGATTTGCTTACATTGTTGTCACTGGCAGTAATGGTTAATGATAAGAGTGAAGCCATAAAATTGGTGAAGAACAATATTGATATTATTGAGAAGGATAGACTTCTTAAATATATTGCAAACAATGTACAAGGTAAAAAAGCAACATGGGATAATAAGACACAATTAAGAGAAGAGTTTTCGGCATTGGATGGTGTTTTTGAAGCTAGTGATAAGGAAGCCGCTCTTCTGGAATATTTGGATAGTTGGTACAAGAATCATTCAGGATATGCTTGGTATAATTCACATAAGAGTAGCTCAGATACATATTGTGGATATTGGAGCTTTGAAGCTGCAGCTATAGCGACTATTCTGAAACTTAACGAGAGTAAGTTGAAGGAGTCAATATATTATCCAAGTCTTTAAATAACAGAAATGTATTATGGAGTCTGGGACAAAAAGTTTTCTTGGCTAAGAAAAACAGAGATTTACATTTGTTGTGAGTCTCTGTTTTAGTTTCTAGCTATAATCTTGTTATGCTTGAGTAGATTATTGACCATGAGTACCAATCCCATGTGAATTTTGACTTGGCGCCTTCCTCTCAGGTTATAATATTTGCAACTCAACATCTTGCAATCGTTTTTTTAAAGTGATATACTAGGGCTAGGTTTTGAAATCGTTTGCATAAAGTTACGATGAGCTTATAAAGAGAAATCTAGGAGAGAAAATATGGAATTGTCAGCAATTTACCACAGACCAGAGTCGGAGTATGCTTATCTTTATAAAGATAAGACAATGCACATTCGCATTCGGACGAAAAGGGGAGATATCGAAAGTATAGCCTTGCACTATGGAGATCCTTTTATCTTCATGGAGGATTATTATGAAGACAGCAAGGAAATGGTCAAAGTCACCTCCGATGCTTTGTTTGATTACTGGCAAGTGGAGATTACAGTTGGCTATGCACGACTCCAGTATCTCTTTGAGATTAAGGATAAGCAAGGCCAGACTATCTTGTATGGCGATAAGGGGTGTGTTGAAAACACGCTTGAAAATCTTCATTACGAGGGGAATGGCTTTAAGCTTCCATATATTCATGAAATTGATGCTTGTCATGTTCCTGACTGGGTTTCAAAGACGGTCTGGTATCAGATTTTTCCAGAACGCTTTGCAAATGGCAATCCTGCTCTTTCGCCAGAAGGAGCTCTAGCCTGGGATTCGTCAATCACGCCTAAAAGTGAGGATTTCTTTGGTGGCGATTTACAAGGGATTATTGACCATCTGGATTACTTGCAAGACTTAGGGATTACAGGCCTGTATCTCTGTCCTATCTTTGAATCCCCGAGCAATCATAAGTACAATACGACGGATTATTTCGAAATTGACCATCATTTTGGAGACAAGAAAATTTTCCGTAAACTGGTGGATCAGGCCCATCAGAGAGGAATGAAAATCATGCTGGACGCTGTTTTCAACCATATTGGAGACCAATCTCCACAGTGGCAGGATGTCCTTAAACACGGAGAAAATTCAGCTTATAAAGACTGGTTCCATGTTCAAGAATTCCCTGTGACCAAGGATAAGCTTGGCAATCCAAGAAAGCTCCCTTACCATACCTTTGCCTTTGAGAGCTATATGCCCAAGCTCAATACGGCCAATTCTCAAGTGAGGGACTATTTGTTGAGCGTTGCGACCTACTGGATCGAGCATTTTGATATCGATGCTTGGCGCCTGGATGTGGCGAATGAAGTCGATCACCAATTTTGGCGAGATTTCCGTAAGGCTGTCTTGGATAAAAAGCCTGATCTTTATATCCTTGGTGAAGTCTGGCACACTTCTCAGCCTTGGCTAAATGGCGATGAATTCCACGCGGTCATGAACTACCCTCTCTCTGATAGTATCAAGGATTATTTCTTGCGTGGGGTTAAGAAAACGCATCAATTCATTGATGAGATCAACGGTCAGTCTATGTATTATAGACAGCAGATTTCGGAAGTGATGTTCAATCTTCTGGATTCGCACGATACGGAGCGTATTCTAGCCACTGCCAAGGGAGATGTTCAACTCGTTAAGTCTGCACTAGCCTGCCTCTTTTTACAAAGGGGGACACCGTGTTTCTACTATGGAACCGAGTTAGAGTTAGACGGAGGGCCAGACCCAGATTGTCGTCGTGTCATGCCTTGGGAACGTGTTTCCAGTGACAATGACATGCTCGATTTCATGAAGAAGTTGATTCAGCTTCGCAAGGATGCTTCAGGCATTATCCAGCATGGGAAATATAGTCTAGAAGAAATCAAGCCGGATGTGCTATCTCTGGAATGGAATTACGATGGACAAAAAATCCGAGCAATTTTTAACCAATCCAAGGAGAATTACCTCTTAGACAGTGATTCGACTACTTTAGCAAGTCATTGCCAAATCTCGGATGGGCAGCTTCATATCTTACCAAAAGGCTTCGTAATCTTTACGGAAGTTTTGGAAACTGCTGCAAATTAATTTTTGGAAATCTGACTTAAGTATTTTGTCAGAGTTACTCGAATTTCAAAAAACCAATCTAAGAGCAGTCTATTTAAGAAGAGCAAGTAACTTATTAGAAAAGAGGAGTTCAGAATGGAATTAAAAGATTTTACCGAAAAAGAGCAGGAGCAGATCAAAGAGGGGCTTAGTACAGCTGTCATTAGCGATAAGGAAGCTGCTAAAAAGATTTTGGACCTTGTGCCACAAGAATGGCTTAAGCGAATTCCTTTCCTTGTGAGAGGGCATGCAACGACCAAGACGGTTGAGCGAGTTGCCAAGCAATATCCAGAACTTTACGCTGTAGCTAAGCAAGCAGGAGAGCTTCCTGAAAAGGAGCGTGAAGAATTGCGCGCTATCATGACAGCTATTTTTGAAGAAAAGATGAACAAGCATAAGATTAAGTAGACTTACCAGTGTATAGTGATTCCTTTCTTTAAGTTGGCGTGTGGAGTTAGCTACTCTACCTTGCTCATCAATTCATAAAACAAAGTGACTGCACTTTTATCAACTGCAGTCATTTTTTATGGCTTCAGGGAGTTTCTATCCAAGATAGATTTTTCCTTTCTGTTTTTCAGTATTTCTTGATATAATAACAAGAGGAATTATTTGAAGATGAATATAGGAAAAATGTAAAAAGGACGAAAGAATGAAGAAAGTAAAAAAGATTATCTTGATGAGTGCCTGTACTTTGGCAGTTCTTGGCTTAGCTGCATGTGGGAAGGCACAAAAGCAATCAAACGGCAGTCAAGAGAATCAGACAGTTGGTCAGACTAGCTCAGAAAAATACCCATGGAAGGCCACTTATTCAAATCTAAATAGTCAAAAAAGTGTCGAAGAAGTTAAGAGCCTATTGGCTGCCAACTTGGATAAAGACAGTGTCGATAACTTTGTCAATCTAGTCAATGACTACAACGGTCTTGTCGGCTCTACTGGATTAAGGGGCGATTTCACTAAATTTACCAAAACCGAATATGATGTAGAAAAAATCAATCCTCTTTGGCAGGCCAAGAAGGGTGATTTTATCGGGACAAATTGCCGGATCAATACTTATACCTTGCTGAAAAATAGCATCGACATCCCTCAAATAGCAAAAGATGACGAACTCTTGTTCATAGATAATGATTCGATTGACAAGGGCAAGCTCTTTGATGCCAAGGATAAGGAAGATTTTAATATCCTGTTTTCAAGAGTCAAGACTGAAGCGACCCAAGATGTCAAGGTCCATGCTAAGAAGATGGAGGACTACTTCAAACAGTTTAAGTTTAACGAAAAGGCTCGGATGCTCTCCGTCATCGTCCACGATAATCTTGACGGTGATTCTCTCTTTGTAGGGCATGTCGGCGTCTTGGTTCCAGATAAAGACGGCTATCTGTTTGTCGAAAAGCTGACCTTTGAAGAGCCATACCAGGCTATCAAGTTTGCGACCAAGGAAGATGTCTACAAATACTTGCAGACAAAATATAAAGATTACACAGGGGAAGGATTGGCCAAGCCCTTCATCATGGACAATGATAAGTGGGTAGAGGGGAAATAGAATTTCTAGTTAGTTAAGTTTTATGGAAACTCTAGTTAAGGGAAGGACATAAAAATGGATAAAAAACAGATATATTTTTCGATTGCCCTTATTCTTATCGGTTTCCTACTTGTAGAATCAAGTATCTATATCGTACCCTATATTGAAGGCTTAAAAGAATTAGAAATAGCTGTTTTTGTAATCGGAATTCTTGTTTTACTAGGTGTCATCATCTTATTAGCAAAGACTAAGAGGCATCATGATTAAAGAGCAGTACTTACGAATAAAAGATTTAGAAATTATTTTATGGGAATTTATTGCTCATAAAGTAGAGGAATTGTCCGTATTCAAAGCCTTATCTGAGAATTTGCCCTATCTTAATAGAGAAAAGCTAGATATGGTTGATTCATCCGAAATCCATGATAGCGAAGGCCTTACTATTGTAGACTTGCAGCAGAATGGTAGGGAATTGTTCATTCGCTTTGAAATGGACTTTCAACTAATGGGCTGGGCGTCTGCTAGAAATGACTATACAGCCTATATCCAAGCGAGTCTTGTCGGAAGTTGTCGAGTTGACTTGAAGGCAAATCCTGCTTTTTCTGGCAAGAATGTAAATGCTCTCACTAAAGCTCAATTATTGGAATATGGTGAAAAATTGATTTTGGATTTAGAATTCCAATACCGAGATGTTGAAGGTTCTGAACACTATAGATGATGAAACCTTCTTAAACGAACAAGTGATAATCGCCTAAATCATCAGTCCTATGACTAGGATTAGTCGGGATTACAGATAAAAATTTTTTCAATAACGTTAAAAATATGTCCTTATGGACAAGAAAGGAGTCAGTTATGACAAATGAACTGAACAAAGAAATGTTTACCAGCATAGTTGAACTACTTACAGAGGACAGCTCTGTCCGTTCTGCTATAGAAACTTGTCTTGCCTCACCGTGGGACTACTTTGATGAAAATATCGATCGCTATGACGATCGTGGGATAGAGGACGATGAATCAGAAGATACCATCGTTTGGATCGGGATTGCGGATGAGTTAATTGAGAGTGGTAATGCTATTGAGCTGGATTGGAAGGCTGAGTTAGAAGACTTCACCTATTTCATGAAAGAATTGGCAGATCAAAAGAATCTCCCGCTGCAAGATGAGTGGCTAGATGAAGATGGAGACATTCCATCATGGTGCAAGGTCTTGGATGAAAAATGGGAGGAAGCAGGCTACTACGTCGGAGCAATGGACATTGATAGCGACAGCTATGTCATGTTTGTCTGTCGCAGGGAGACTTTGACTGAACTGACTCAATTAGGTCAAAAGGTTGGGTTCCGTTTGGATTTTGCAAAGAATATGTAAATACCATGCTTAAAAAGGTGAACTAATCCTGATGATACAAGGGAATCCTGAGACGGCTGGGAAAATCATCCAGCTGGTTCAGGTTTCCTTTTTCCTTTAGTCATAGAAAGATGTAGTAGATGAAGCAGATTGCTTCGTCTTTTTTTATTTTTGTGTTAAGCTAAGATTAGCAAACTGAAAGGTTTTTCCGATGTATCTAGCAGACTTAATGGAAAAGAGTGAGGCGGGGCAGTTTATTGTCCTGTCTTATTTACAGCAGCATTCTACATCCAGTTTGAAGGACGTCATGTCAGAAACTGGCTTCTCAAAAGCAACCTTGACCAAGTACATTAGCCTGATTAACGACAAGGCTATGGACCATCATGCAGCCTTATCCATCCAGCTTCAGGACGAAACGCTCAGTCTGTCTGTCGGTCCAGATACCAAGGGACGGGATATTCGTAGACTCTTCTTAGACAATTCTATCAAATACCAGATTTTAAATTACCTGCTCTATCATCAGCAGTTTTTAGCCCATCAATTAGCCCAAGAGCTGATGATCAGTGAAGCAACACTCGGCCGTCATATATCCGGTTTAAATCAGATTTTATCAGAGTTTGAGCTATCTATCCAAAATGGCCGCTTGAAAGGGCCTGAGCACCAGATCCGCTATTTTTATTTCTGCCTCTTTCGTAAGGTCTGGTCCAGCCAAGATTGGGAAAAAGAACTTCAAAAACCAGAAAGAAGGCAGGAAGTTACCGTCTTAGAAGAACTTTGCGGAGCCCAACTCTCTCAAGGGCAGAAGCTAGACTTGGTCCTTTGGGCACATATCACCCAACAGCGCCTGCGCGTCAATGCCTGTCAATTCCAAAATATTGAACAGAAAATGCAGAGCTATTTTGAAAATATCTTTTATCAGCGCTTGCATCGCCGGACAAATGATTTCTTTGCCGGACAGCACATCACTCTAAGTCTCGAAGATGGCGAAATGATGATTTTCTTTTCATTTCTGCTTTCCCATCGGATTTTACCCCTGCACACCATAGAGTATATACTGGGCTTTGGCGGTGAAATTGCCAGCCTGATTACGCAACTGATTCAAGAGATGAAGGGCCAGAACTTGCTAGGGGATTACATCGAGGATCAGGTGACCTACGAACTCAGCCAGCTCTGCGCCCGCGTCTTTCTTTTCCGAGGCTATCTCTTGCAAGATAAATACAAGCATGATTTGGAATTGCGCCATCCTTACTTATGGAGCGAAGACGATTATCGACAAGTGGCAGACACTATTTTTAGCAAACTGCCTATTTTCCAGCAGGGAACATCTCTGGATAAAAAGGTGCTGTGGGAATGGCTCCAGCTGATGGAGTACATTGCTGAAAATGACGGTCAAGTCATCAAGATAGGAATGGACTTGACAGATAGCTTTATCGTTGTTTCCAGGATGACAGCCATTTTAAGACGGTACTTAGAGTACAATCGCTTTATTAGCATTGAAGCCTACGACCCAGCTAAAAATTATGACCTCATCATCACCAACAATCCCATTCATCAGAGCCCGCAGGTTCCCGTCTATTATTTAAAAAATGACTTGGATTTGGAAGATTTGGCTCAAATCCGTCACATGATATTTCATTAAGAAACCTGGAGAAATCCAGGTTTCTTTGTGATTTTCACACAATCTCCTCAGATTTTTTTAAAATTTAAAAAAAGTTGATAAAAAAGAAAGCGTTTTATTTTATATACTAGTTACTGTAGAGGAAACATCCTCAAGATTTTTACTAGGAGGACAGTTCATGTCACAAGAAAAATACATCATGGCTATCGACCAAGGAACTACTAGTTCCCGCGCCATCATCTTTAACAAAAAAGGAGAAAAAGTTAGCTCCAGTCAAAAAGAATTTACTCAGATTTTCCCTCAAGCTGGATGGGTTGAGCACAATGCCAATGAAATTTGGAATTCTGTTCAGTCAGTAATTGCTGGAGCCTTTATTGAAAGTGGTGTGAAACCAAGTCAAATCGAAGCCATCGGTATCACCAACCAGCGTGAAACAACTGTCGTTTGGGATAAAAATACAGGTCTTCCTATCTATAATGCTATCGTTTGGCAATCTCGTCAGACTGCTCCCCTGGCTGAACAGCTGAAAAGCCAAGGCTATGTGGAAAAATTCCACGAAAAGACTGGTTTAATCATTGACGCTTACTTCTCTGCTACCAAGGTTCGCTGGATTTTGGACCATGTAGAGGGAGCGCAAGAAAGAGCTGAAAAGGGCGAATTGCTCTTTGGTACCATCGATACCTGGCTGGTTTGGAAATTAACTGACGGCGCGGCTCACGTGACCGACTACTCAAATGCAGCCCGTACCATGCTCTATAACATCAAGGAACTTAAATGGGATGATGAGATTTTGGAAATCCTTAACATTCCAAAGGCTATGCTTCCTGAAGTTCGTTCTAACTCAGAAATCTATGGTAAGACTGCTCCATTCCATTTCTACGGTGGAGAAGTTCCAATCTCTGGTATGGCAGGTGACCAGCAAGCAGCTCTCTTTGGACAGTTAGCTTTTGAGCCTGGCATGGTCAAGAATACTTACGGAACTGGTTCCTTCATCATCATGAATACTGGTGAAGAGATGCAACTATCTGAAAACAACCTCTTGACAACCATTGGCTATGGAATTAATGGCAAAGTTTACTATGCTTTAGAAGGTTCTATCTTTATTGCCGGAAGTGCTATTCAATGGCTGCGCGACGGTCTTCGGATGGTTGAAAATTCGCCAGAATCTGAAAAATATGCTCTCGACTCTCACAACAATGACGAAGTCTATGTCGTACCTGCCTTTACAGGTCTAGGCGCTCCATATTGGGATCAAAATGCCCGCGGATCTGTCTTTGGCTTGACCCGTGGAACCAGCAAGGAAGACTTTATCAAGGCTACTTTGCAATCCATCGCTTACCAAGTACGTGACATCATTGATACCATGCAGGTGGATGCCAATACTGCCATTCAAGTGCTGAAAGTCGACGGCGGTGCTGCTATGAACAACTTCCTCATGCAGTTCCAGGCTGACATCTTGGGAATTGACATTGCCCGTGCTAAAAACTTAGAAACAACGGCTCTCGGTGCAGCCTTCTTGGCAGGACTGTCAGTAGGCTACTGGAAAGACTTAGACGAACTCCGCACTCTCAATGAAACAGGAGAACTCTTTGAGCCATCGATGAATGAATCCCGCAAGGAACAACTCTACAAAGGATGGAAAAAAGCCGTTAAGGCAACTCAAGTCTTTGCAGAGATCGACGACTAAATACTGAGTCTTATTTTGATGATAAAGCCAGTAGAAGCATGAAATGACTAAGTTAGAAAGTGTGTAATTATGGAATTTTCAAAGAAAACACGTGAATTATCGATTAAAAAGATGCAGGAACGCACCTTGGACCTCCTGATTATTGGTGGTGGGATTACGGGTGCTGGTGTAGCCTTGCAAGCAGCAGCCAGTGGCCTGGAGACCGGTCTGATTGAAATGCAGGACTTTGCTGAAGGGACTTCTAGCCGTTCTACTAAATTGGTCCACGGAGGCCTTCGTTACCTTAAGCAATTCGACGTAGAGGTGGTCTCAGATACAGTTTCGGAGCGTGCTGTGGTTCAGCAAATTGCCCCCCATATTCCAAAACCAGATCCAATGCTCTTGCCAGTTTACGATGAGGATGGAGCGACATTCAGCCTCTTCCGTCTCAAAGTAGCTATGGACCTCTACGACCTCTTGGCTGGTGTCAACAACACTCCTGCAGCAAACAAGGTCTTGAGCAAGGAAGAAGTCTTAGAACGGGAACCTGAACTTAAGAAGGAAGGCCTGGTCGGCGGCGGTGTCTATCTTGACTTCCGCAACAACGACGCTCGCCTCGTGATTGAAAATATCAAACGCGCCAACCAAGACGGTGCCCTGATTGTCAACCATGTAAAGGCAGAAGGCTTCCTCTTTGATGAATCTGGAAAGATTACAGGCGTTGTTGCGCGTGACCTCTTGACGGATGAAGTCTTTGAAATCAAAGCTCGCTTGGTCATCAACACAACTGGACCTTGGAGCGATAAGGTGCGCAATCTGTCAAATAATGGGGAGCAATACTCACAAATGCGTCCAACCAAGGGTGTTCACTTGGTAGTTGACTCTAGCAAGATCAAGGTTTCGCAGCCAGTCTACTTTGACACAGGCTTGGGAGATGGCCGGATGGTCTTTGTTCTTCCACGTGAAAATAAAACCTACTTTGGTACGACTGACACTGACTACACTGGCGACCTAGAGCATCCAAAAGTAACACAAGAAGATGTGGATTACCTCTTGGGCATTGTCAATAATCGCTTCCCAGAAGCAAACATCACGATTGACGATATCGAAAGCAGCTGGGCAGGTCTGCGTCCTCTCATCGCAGGCAACAGTGCTTCTGACTACAATGGTGGAAACAATGGTACCATTAGCGACGAAAGTTTCAATGCGCTGATTGCGACCGTTGAGAGCTATCTGGCTAAAGAAAAATCTCGTGAGGATGTCGAAGCGGCTGTTACTAAGCTTGAAAGCAGTACATCTGAAAAACACTTGGATCCATCTGCAGTGTCTCGTGGCTCTAGTTTGGATCGTGATAACAATGGTCTCTTGACCCTTGCTGGCGGTAAAATCACAGACTATCGTAAGATGGCGGAAGGCGCTATGGAGCGCGTGGTTGACATCCTCAAAGCAGAATTCGACCGCAGCTTCAAGCTCATCAACTCTAAGACCTACCCTGTTTCAGGAGGAGAGCTCAATCCAGCAAATGTGGATTCCGAAATCGAAGCTTTTGCTCAACTTGGTGTCTCACGCGGCTTAGACAGCAAAGAAGCCTTCTATCTTGCAAACCTTTACGGTTCGAATGCTCCTAAAGTCTTTGCCCTCGCACACAGCATCGAACAAGCACCAGGTCTCAGCCTAGCTGATACCTTGTCACTGCATTATGCTATGCGTAATGAATTAGCACTCAGCCCAGTTGACTTTTTGCTTCGCCGGACAAATCACATGCTCTTTATGCGGGATAGCTTAGATGTTATTGTAGAGCCTGTTCTGGATGAAATGGGACGATTCTACGACTGGACAGAAGAAGAAAAAGCAGCTTATCGAAATGACTTAGAAGCTGCCCTTGCAAATAATGATTTAGCAGAATTGAAAAAATAGAAAATAGAAGAAGAGGTGGCGGATCAGTTCTCCTGTCTAACCACCCCTTCTTTTAAATGGAGTAATATAGATGATGAAAGAAATATTTGGTGAATTTTTAGGGACCCTGCTCTTGCTCCTTTTGGGGAATGGCGTCGTTGCAGGCGTGGTGCTTCCCAAAACTAAGAGTCACAACTCTGGTTGGATTGTGATCACCATGGGATGGGGGATTGCCGTTGCCATCGCTGCTTTTGTATCTGGCAACCTTGGCCCAGCCCATCTGAATCCTGCCCTAACTATCGGAGTAGCTCTCAAAGGTGATTTGCCTTGGGCATCTGTTCTTCCTTATATCCTCGCTCAGTTTGCAGGTGCTATGGTCGGACAGTTCCTCGTCTTCCTGCAGTTCAAGCCTCACTATCTGGCTGAAGAAAATCCAGCTAATATTCTTGGGACATTCAGCACTGGACCAGCTATCAAAGACACCTTCTCGAACCTGATTAGCGAAATTCTTGGAACTTTTGTCCTTGTGCTGACTATCTTCGCTCTAGGGCTTTATAAGCTGCAAGCAGGCATTGGCACTTTTGCTGTCGGAACACTCATTGTTGGGATTGGTCTTTCACTTGGTGGAACGACTGGTTATGCCCTCAATCCTGCGCGTGACTTAGGACCTCGCATCATGCACAGTTTCCTTCCGATTCCAAACAAAGGAAATGGCGATTGGAGCTATGCTTGGATTCCAGTTGTCGGACCAATCATTGGTGCTGTCCTTGCAGTAGCAGTCTTCTCCCTATTTTAGACGAAAATAAAGCAATCCTCTTCTCCGAGATTGATATATGCTTGGAGAAGAGGATTTTTGTATAGATTTTCCAATTTCATCGAGGACTTTGCTAAATCAATCTAAAATCAGGAGAAAAGAGCCAGTCAGGACGATATTTGGCAGCGGATTTATGCTATAATTGACAGTATAAATGATCTAAAGGAGTTATGATGAATCAAACTGTTCAATATTTACAAGAATTAATGGCTATCCCTTCCCCAACAGGCTTTACGGCTGAGGTTGCGGACTATCTGGTGAAGACACTAGAAGGCTTGGGCTATGAGCCTGTTCGGACCAATAAAGGCGGCGTCCATGTCGTGGTTAAGGGAGCAAATGATGCCCAACATCGGATCGTGACGGCCCATGTGGATACACTGGGGGCTATTGTGCGTGCTATTAAGTCTGACGGTCGCCTCAAGCTGGATCGGATTGGCGGTTTTCCTTGGAACATGATTGAAGGAGAAAACTGTCTAGTCCATGTGGCCAGCAGTGGCAAGACTATCAGCGGTACAATCTTAGTTCACCAGACATCCTGCCATGTCTACAAGGATGCTGGGACGGTGGAGCGAACTCAGGACAATATGGAAGTCCGTTTGGACGAAAAGGTGACGAGTAAGAAAGAAACGCGTGATTTAGGAATCGAAGTAGGAGATTTTATTTCCTTTGATCCTCGTACCACGGTTACTGAGTCTGGCTTCATCAAGTCCCGCTTTCTCGACGACAAGGTCAGCGCAGCTATTTTGCTCAATCTTCTGCGCGTTTATAAAGAGGAAAATATTCAGCTACCGGTGACGACTCATTTTGCTTTCAGTGTCTTTGAAGAGGTTGGTCATGGAGCTAATTCAAGCCTGCCTGAGCAAGCAGTAGAATATTTGGCGGTTGATATGGGCGCTATGGGTGACGATCAGCAGACAGATGAATACACGGTTTCCATCTGTGTCAAGGATGCTTCGGGACCTTATCACTATGCTTTCCGCCAGCATTTGGTGAATTTGGCTAAGGATCAGCACATTCCTTACAAACTGGACATCTATCCATTTTACGGATCAGACGCCTCTGCTGCCATGAGTGCGGGAGCAGAAGTCAAGCACGCCCTGCTAGGCGCTGGCATCGAATCCAGCCACTCTTACGAGCGTACCCATATTGACTCGGTTGTCGCGACAGAGCGTATGGTGGATGCTTATCTGAGAAGTGCCTTGGTGGAGTAAGAGTAGGACATTTAGCTTTGAATAAAAGGCAGAATCTGAGTATCCTGTGGGAAGCAGAATGGCTGTTCTTGTTCAATTGGTTAAGTCTTCGTAGATGCTTAAAGATATTTGGAAAGTTATGGTGTTCAGGTATTTGAAGAAATTCTTTCTGTGTTTGCTTTTTACAATCATCAGCGCTCTGGTCTTAATCTTTACTTATCATCAAATCTGCCTGACTAAAGAGCAGAAATTGCTTGATAATCCCTCAGGTCGGCTGGTTCAAGTAGATGGCAAGAAAATGAATGTCTATGTAAGTGGTCAGGGAGAGCAGACGCTGGTTTTTTTGGCGGGCGGTGGCACAACATCTCCCATTCTTGACTTTAGAACCCTCTATTCAAGATTGGAAAAAGATTATCGCATAGTTGTGGTCGAACGCTTGGGCTATGGTTTTAGCGATGACATTCAAGGAGATAGTAGAGATATTGACACGGTACTTGCCCAGACGAGGCAGGCTTTAAGAAAGGCTGAAATAACTGGCCCACATACTTTGGTGGCTCACTCTATGGCTGGGCTAGAAGCGCTTCATTGGGCTACAAAATATCCAGAAGAAGTCCAAGGCATTATCGGACTGGATATGGCTTTGCCGAGTTCTTACACTGATTTGAAGCTCTATCCTTTGGCTTATAAAGGCTTACAAATGGCTGCTAATTTAGGTTTAAGCCGGGTATTTTATGATGCTGACAAGCAGGTTCCCGCTCTTGCGTTTGGCAATTTGACAGCAGAAGAAAAGCAGGTATACAAGGCTCTCTTTTATCGTCGTCCATTGTCAAATGCTGTTTATGAAGAGGTCACCCAGGTCAAGCAAAATGCTGAGCTAGTTTCGAAGGAAAAGCTTCCTGAACGACCGATCCTGCTCTTTGCTTCAAATGGCCAAGGGACTGGCTATAGTCAGGGAGAATGGCAGAGCTTCCAGAAGGATTTTGCAGCAGCGCATTCACAGACAGAGCTAATTCTACTAGACTGCCCTCATTATGTGCATGATTATGCCAGTGATGAGTTGGCGGAAAAAATAAAGAAGTTTCTAAAATAGCAAGTTTTATAGGAGCTTGAAATACTAGAAAAAGGAGAGGGAAAGATTCCCTCTCCTTTTTGAATATACAGATTATTCGACACTCCAGACACTGACTGACTTTTCCTCCACTGGAAATTCTCCCCAGCCTTCTTGGTCAATGGTCACGATTTGAGAGCTCTTGCCCAGATAATCGCTGAATTCTCTACCAGCCCATTCTGGCCCGACCAGCATACGTTTGCTGCTGGCTTGATCATTGCTGACAATAACAGCGATTGGCTGACCATCGTCCTTGCCTTGGCGAGTCCATCCGATACAGTTGCTATCGTCAAAGTAGTCAGTCTGCTCACCGTAAGCTAGGTTGAGACGAATATCCAAGAGCTTGTCCAGTACGTCTTGGAAGCTCTCTTGGGCAAACTCCCCACTAATACCATAGTAGTCGCCGTAAAAGACGCAAGGCAGTCCCTCCTCTCGAAGTAGGATAAGAGCATAGGCTGCTGGCTTGAACCATTCTTCGACAGTGGACTCCAGAGCTTGTCCTCGCTGGGTGTCGTGATTGTCCACGAAGGTCACGGCTGATTCAGGATGATTTTTGACAAGAGTCTGATCAAAAATCGTCCGTAGGTCAAAGTCTGCCCCAGCTATGCTAGCGTCAAAGAAATTATGGTGGAGCTTGACGTCAACAAGATCAAAGCGGTATTCGATATTTTTTAGATAGTCGTTATTAGCCGTCTCATCGCTGTTCCAAAATTCTCCAAAAACATAGAAATCCTCACCGTATTTTGCAGTTATATCGCGGATAAAATTTCTCATAAAGAAGGAGTCAATGTGCTTGACAGCATCTAAACGAAATCCTTGAACGCCTGTTGTTTCGATAAACCAGTAAACCCAGTCGTAGAGGTTTTGAATAACCTCTGGATGCTTGAAGTCAATATCAGCATACATGAGGTAGTCATAGTTGCCGTTTTCATTGTCCACAAGCTCATCATCCGCCCAGCCTTTATTGTCTCCTTGGATAAGGAAAATGCCTGACTTGTTGTTTTTGGCGTCATAGTCCGTACCGGTAAAATGGTACCAATGCCATTCAAAGTCATTGTAGGTTTTATTGCGGCCTGGGAAAGTAAAATGCATCCACGCTTCTATTTCAAATGGCTTTGAGATTTCTATGTTTCGGTCGTTGGGATCCACTTCAACGACAGTAAAACGCTCCTTGTAGTCCGCAGCTGCCTTGTGATTGAGGACTACGTCAGCCATGGGTTCAATGCCATTGGCTTTGAGAGTTTGGATAGCTTTTAGGTAGTCTTCCTTAAAACCATATTTGGTGCGGACGGTTCCTTTTTGGTCAAACTCACCTAAGTCGAAGAGATCATAAACTCCATAGCCGACATCATTTGAGCCTGTTGCTTTGAAAGCTGGTGGCATCCAAACCTTGCGGATGCCTTTTGATGCTAGACGAGGAGCATCCTCCGCCAAGCGATTCCAATGTTGGCCATCATTTGGTAAGTACCATTCAAAATATTGCATTAATGTTTGATTTTCCATACGAGATACCTCACATTCTTGGGATGGGTCTATTTTACCAAAAGAAGAATGATGATACAAACGTTTATACAAGTTAATTTTATATTTTTTGATGATAAGCCAAAACTAGCATTGAATTTAAAACGCTTACATAGTATAATGGACAAGTAATAAACTTTATAAAAAGAAAGGGGTTCTTTATGAAAAAGAGAGGACTAGTGAGGTTACTCTTATCAGTCTCGTTATTTGCACCTTTGGCCCTAGGCCGGGTTGTTCAAGCCGATGAGGCGAGTCAGGCGAATGTCGAAAGCAAGGAAATTCTTCAAACAGAAGCTGTCGCAAAGCCGTCTGAACCGGTGTCTTCAGTCCAGCAACCAGCAGTTTTAGAGGTTGAAAGCAAGGAATCGTCGGCTACTGAAAGACCAGAAAAGCAAGAAGAGGAATCGGTCACTGCTGAAAAATCAGTTGTGGACTCTGAAAAGTCTGCTTCATCATTGGAGTCGCCACCTTTAGCTTTGGCTCAAGATGCTAGCTTAGTGCCTTCTGCTGTGCCTGCTACTGCCAAAGGCCAAGACCTGTCTGCTTATACGGGGAGCCTTTCAAATCCAGCCTTGGCTGATAAGGAATTGACCCTACAAGAAGCAGTCGATGAGCTACTGAAATGGGCAGCCGTCAATGAATCTCAGCTAGGCACCAGTGCTCAAGATAGGGTGAATCTAGCCAAGAGCATGGGAATGATTGACAAAGAGGCTGATTTGACAGCCAGTGTACAGGGAAGCAATCTGAAGACTATGTATGCAGTTGCCAAGCGCCTGCATGATGCCTATCGTGCTGAAAAGAAAGCACCGCTCTTTTTGAATGGTCGGGCACAGCCAATTTTCCCATACAGCAGTGGGGCTAAGGAAGATAAGGACTATTCGTATGAGAAAAGCGACATCGTCCGTTTTCCTGTCTATGTTGAGACGGATCATGATACGGATGGAGACGGAAAGCGTGACCTCGTCAAGGCTATCGTACAACTTCCGAAAGCAGTAGCTCAAGGTGATTTTAAGGCTTCGACGATTTTAGAAGCCCGTCCTTACGTCGCGGGGACTTTGGATGAAAACTATGTAACCTTAGAAAGCCTCAATCTGCCGACAAACGGTTCTTATGATATGAAGAGTTTGCACAATAAGCCCGCTAAGCGCCAACCGGTTTCTAGCATGAGCAGTATTGATGCGGCAAAGAAGGCCAAAGCGTCAGATTGGTACTATTATAGCCCTTATGAAGGGATTTATGATTACGAGAATTTGAACTGGTATGATTACTTCCTAGTGCGCGGCTATGCCTTTGTTTCCAGTGCTGGTCTGGGTACTAAGGGTTCAGAAGGCTTCAATACAACTGGATCTGATTTGGAAGTAGAAGCCTTTAAAAATATTGTTGAATGGGTCAATGGTAAACGGACAGCCTACACAGACAGAACTAGCAATATTGAAATCAAGGCTGACTGGGCCAATGGCAAAGTCGGCATGACTGGCCTATCTTGGGCCGGTACGACAACTTTCGGTGTGGCAACAACGGGTGTAGAAGGCCTTAGAACCATCGTTCCAGCCGCAGGAATTGCTAGCTGGTATGATTATTTCAATAGTCAAGGAACAGCTTACAGCAATCCGCCATACAGTGATCTGTCTTGGCTGTCACTCTACGTTTCTACTCGGATGCTCGACCAAGACGATTGGGCCTCAATCTGGAACAAGTATGCTGACTACATCAATCAGCTAAACAAGGACCAAAAAGCTCACGGTCGCAATTATAGCCAAGTTTGGCGGGAACGCGATTATACCCTAAATTCAGGAAAGATAAAGACTAGCGCCCTGCTGGTACATGGCTTAAATGATGACAACGTCAAAACAAAACAGTTCGAGCTTATGTATGATGTCTTGAAAAAAGCGGGACAAAATGTAAAACTCTATCTCCACCAAGGAGACCATGTCCATCCTGCAGCTATCTCTCGAGGTTATGGTATCAAGGCCAACAATCAAGATTTCTACGACTTGCTCAATATTTGGTTCTCTCATTATCTTTACGATGTCAAGAACGATGTTAGCAAGCTTCCTGCTGTCTTGGCACAAAATAACTACGATCCAAATAAATGGACGAGCTATGATAATTGGCAAAGCACCAATCGTTTGATTTTGACAGCTAAGTCCAAACGTCTCGAAGAGACCATCTCCAGTGACTATGCGGCTGCTGGGATTGACACTGGCAAGCGAGATGAGGCAGTCAGTCAAGCTTCTTCTAAGGCCAACATGACCTTTATGACAGAAGTCAAAGAAGACACAACTATCAAAGGTCATATCCCAGTTCACTTCAAGGCAGCTTTAGCTAAGGGCAGTGGCAGAAATCTGCAGGTCAATGCGCTCTTGGTAGATGTATCAGACGAAGAGTTTGATGTTGTTGGAAATGGTGCTGCTAGTGATGACAGCAAGGCTGGTGACTTCTGGATGGGCAGCAATCTCAGCAATCTGGATGTTAAAAACTTTGCGACAACCAAAACCAAATACAAGGTCATTGCTAAGGGCTGGCTAAACTTAGCCAATCCAGAATCAGGCTATACACCGTCTAGTTCAGAAAAGAGCATTAAGCCAAAAGTCGGCCAATTCCATGATTATACCATGTATTTGCAGCCGAATCTTTACACGGTGAAAAAAGGCCACAAGCTGGCTCTGGTCTTCAATACTTATGACCCTAGCGACCTGACAATTAAGCGTCAGTATGAGGTGACTTTCAAGACGGATTCTATTAGTGCGCTAGTACCAACTGTGGAAGCGAGTCGTTCTCAAAAAGCTGATTATGTAGCAAGTGCCCTTGATACGGAATATGCTAACTTACCTGAAATTCTTGGGGAAAAACTAGTTGCACCAGAAATCAGAGAAGTCCCAGAATATATCTTTGATAGACAGGAGCCACAAGAAGAAGCTCCGTCAGTCAATTCGAGGGTTGGACGTAAAGAAGAGCAGCAAGGAACGACTGACCATGTGCAGCAATTAGGCAGTCAGAAAGTGGTGCCTCAGGTGCAACAATTGGCTAGTCAACCAGAAGCGTCTCAAGTGGAGCAGGCAGTTGTTCTACAAGCTCAACAAGCCGCAGCTTCCTTGCCAAAAACTGGTAGCCATTCAGAAAAAGGAATGTTCTATCTAGGCTTGGTGCTTTTTGTCAGCACATTCGGCATGTCTGGCCTCGTTAAGAAATATTCTCGTCGTTAGTCATTACAAGAAAAAAGCAGCCAAACATTCCTGACTAGGTAAAGATTGGCTGCTTTTGCCTTATCGTCTTTCAGCTGGCCTTGGCTTACAAGTCAGCAATGCCAGCAATATAGAGGTAGAAAGAATGAAACAGTATATTCAAGATATTTTTGATCAAAGTATGGCGATTGAAAGTTTTACCCATACTAGTTCTGAGCGGAAGATTGAAGCCTTTCTTCAGGAACGGATAGGGGAGATTCCTTATTTTCAGGAGCATCCAGAACAGTTTGGCTGCTATCAGATTCCAAATGATTTTTATAACCGCAGTGTCAACTGGGCTCTGGTCAAGCGAGATACAGCTGACACCGTGATTCTTTTTCATCATCATGATACGGTGGACATTGAGGACTTTGGCAGTCTCAAAGACTGGGCTTTTGATAATCAGTCCCTGAAAGAAAAATTACCCTCCATTTCTTCAGATTCAGATCTTTTAGCGGATATTGCGTCGGACAAGTGGCGGTTCGGTCGGGGCTCTTGCGACATGAAAGCGGCTCTGGCCTTGCAGCTGGGAGTGGTGGAAAGATACAGTCAGATACAGTCTGGCCAGGTCAATTTGCTCTATCTGTCGGTCGGAGATGAGGAATCCTATTCCCAAGGCATGCGGGCAGCAACAGCCTTGCTTGCTGAATTGAAGGAGCGTTTCCAGCTTCATTACCTTCTGGCGGTGGATTCTGAGCCTTTTGAGAGCCAGTCAGCGGAGGAAAAGGTACTTCATGTAGGAACAGTCGGCAAGTTGATGCCAGTTGTCGTGACTCAGGGTATCCTTTCTCACATGAAAGAGCCACTCAAGGGGATCAATGCGCTATCCTTGCTGGCCAAGGTTGCTGAAAAAATTGACCTCAATCCGGCTCTATCCGACATGGCCTACGGCGAACGCTCGCCTCTGCCATCATGGTCTTATCTGCGCGATTTGAAGGAAAATTACGATGTGTCAACTGTACTGCGTGCAGCAGGCTATTTCAGCGTCCTTTATTTAGAAAAGAGTCCAAGTGAATTGCTAGCGGCCATAAAGAATCTCAGTCAGGAAGCAGTGGAGGACTTTTATCAAAACTATTGTCAGCTTCAGAAAGTCTATCAAGAAAGCAAGCTTGTACCGAAACCGCGCGTGCTGACCTATCAGGAATTACTGCAAGAATGCCAAGAAAAAGTCGATTTTGAAGACACTTTGCAGCAAATTTATGAGGAAGCGCAACAAGCCTTGCAAGAGGGTGCCTCCTATCAAGAAATCAGCATTCAAAATATCCAGAAAGTTTTAGATTTTTATGACCGTAAGGAAGCTTTGGTTGTCTTAGCGATCGCGCCGCCTTACTATCCATCCATGAATTGTCGCCGTCTGTCAGATAGTCCGATTAGGATTGACAAGGTCGTTCAACTTTATCGAGATTATCTGGACAAGGAAGCTGGTTGTCAGCTCCAAGTGGACGAATTTTTCATGGGAATTTGTGACCTTAGTTACTGTGCCTTAGAGAAGCCTGCCGCTGAATACCAAGACCTGATTGCCAGTATGCCTGTACCTGAGAATCTCTATCATCTGGATTTCCCAGAAATTGCGGCCAATCATATCCCCGGCATCAATCTCGGTCCATGGGGCAAGGACTTGCATCAGCTGACTGAGCGTGTCTATGAGCAGGATATGCTAGAAACCATTCCCAATTTCTTGCTCTATCTGCTGGAGAATGCTCAATCTTTCAAGGTTTAAAGGATGGTTCTTCCTTGTTTTAAAGCAAAATCCGAACTTTTTCGCTAGTTTCTAGACAAATGACTTTTAGGATAGTATAATAACCTCAAAACATAGCAAAGGAGATTCTCATGATTGAATTTAGAGATGTTACAAAAGACTATGATGGCAAGCTGGCGCTTAACCATCTGAATCTGACCTTGGAAAGCGGTGAGATTGTCGGTCTGATCGGTCACAATGGAGCGGGTAAGTCAACGACCATTAAATCCCTGGTCAGCGTCATCAATCCGACGCAGGGACAAATTTTTGTGGACGGCAAAGAGCTATCCAGTAATCGTCTAGAAATCAAGAAAAAAATCGGCTATGTAGCTGATTCTCCTGATCTTTTCTTGCGCCTGACAGCCAATGAATTCTGGGAGCTAGTGGCGACTTCCTACGATATGACTACGGCAGAAGTAGAGGCTCGTTTGGGTGAACTGCTGGCTATTTTTGACTTTGCTAGCCATCGTTATGAAGTAATTGAGTCGTTTTCACATGGTATGCGGCAGAAGGTCTTTGTCATTGGTGCCCTTTTGTCCGATCCAGATATCTGGGTCTTGGATGAGCCCTTGACGGGCTTGGATCCTCAGGCAGCTTTTGATCTCAAGCAGATGATGCGTGAGCATGCTAACAAGGGAAATACAGTTCTGTTTTCAACCCACGTGTTAGAAGTGGCTGAGCAGCTATGCGACAAGATTGCCATTCTCAAAAAAGGAGAGCTGATATTCTACGGAACGGTTGAAGACTTGAAAGCCCAGCATCCAGACCAGTCCCTCGAAACCATCTATCTAGGTCTGGCTGGCCGAAGAGAAGAGGTGAGTTCAGATGCGCCTTAAAGCGATTAAAAAATTAGTTGATATCAATATTCTCTATGCTATCCAAGCTTCGCAGTTGCAGCAATACCGCAAGAAGCAGGAAAAAAATCCAGAGGTAAAAGTCAATGTCTCCCTGCAGGCTATTCGAATGTACTTGATTTTGGGGTTGGTCTACCTGTTCTTCTTTGGTATCATGAGTGCCTTCAATCACATGGTAGGAAATCCGGGCCTCTTTGCCAATATGGTCTCCGTATTTGCTATATTTTCCATGTCACAGGGCTTCTTGGTTTTCTATAATGTCTTTTATGAAAGCAAGGATTTGCAGTCCTATCGGCCCTATGCCTTTAGTGAATCAGAAATCATTGTCGGAAAGAGCATCTCTGTTGTCCTGACTCTCTTGATTGCGATTCTGCCCATGTATAGCTATTTCATCGTGCTAGGTCTTCAAGGCGGAAATCCTTTAGTCGGTCTGCCTATGGCCTTGATTTCGATTGTCATTTTAAGCTCGGTTATAACCTTTATCATTTTGATTTTGGTGCACTTTATCACCAAGACAGCTTTCTTTAGAAAGTATAAGACTATTCTATCCAATGTGATTCTAGGGCTGGTTTCCCTTGGTTCGGTAGGACTCTATATCTTTATCAATCAAATGAACAGTCGTAGTATCGCCAATAATACAATAGCCACACCTTATTTCCCGCCCGTTGTAGCCTTTTACGACTTTATCATCAATCCTTTTAGCTTGTCTGCAATTTTAGGAATTCTAGCTTGGCTTGCCGTGGCGGCTCTGCTCTTCTTGGTGGTTAAGTTCAAGGTCATACCAGAATTTTATGAAGCAGCCTTGATGACAGGAGCAGCAAGTGGAAAACGTGAGCGAGTGCACGATATCAATATGGACGAGGCCAAGAATTTTAAGAAGTTCGTCTGGCGCTATCACATTCGGCTGCTGAGTGAAGGTTCGGTCATCTTGCAGGCTCTCTTTATGTCGGCACTGATTCCTTACATTATCATTTTTAGTATGGCCATGGGGGCAGTCAAAGCAGATCTAGATGTTAGCCCGTTCTTGATTCCGCGATTTTTACTTCCGCTTAGCTTCCTATCTATGTTTATCGCTACCCTCAATTCGGGTGGGAATAATCTGACCTCTATAGGTTTATCCTTGGAGCGGGAAAATTTTGATTATCTGAAGGTTTTGCCCTTTGAGCTCAAAAAATACGTTCGTCTCAAATTTTGGTATCTCTTTGCTATTCAGTCCATTCTACCAGTGATTCTTCTTTTGGTGACTAGTCTTATCTTTCATGTTCATTTGGTGACGTTTCTCGTTATGCTGCTGGTTTGGTTTATGGCCAGTCTAGCTTGGAGTGCTTGGGGCTATCATCGGGATTATAAGCATCTGGTGACCAACTGGTCCAATGTCAACGAGCTGATGAGTCGAGATAACAGTATGGGTAAGACCCTATTGGCACTAGCCTTTACCATTGGAGTGATGATCGTGATTGGCGTTCTCTATGCGATTTCATACTTCCTGACTCTCGCAGTTCTCTATCTCCTTTCAGTTCTGCTGATTTTGATTTGTGGACTTGTTTCTTATCTGATCTATCGCTATTATATGAAAAAACTTGATAGCGAAATTGCTAGTTTCAATTGCTAATTGACCATAATAAAAAGCTTAGCAGCGAGGTTACTTGATACCTTGTTTCTAAGCTTTTTAGTTGCGATTTATTTTATAGTTTTCCGATATAAACTGTATGTCAGCTGATTTTTATCCTTTTAAGAACGCCAGTTAATCAAGACATACATTAAGCTGGAGCCAAACATATCCGCCAAGGCGTGCATGAGAAAGAAAGGCAGGAGGTTCTTGACCTTGTACTTGTAAAGAAAATAGTAGAAGAGACCATAGACCACTCCGATAACCAAGGCCCAGAGCATTCCTTGATAAGTATGGAAAGAAATCCGAATGATGGTAGAGTAGGCCAGTGCCCACCACTTATGCTTATCCTTGACCGAGGTCATAAGACCCAGAAAGAAGAATTCTTCATAGAAGCCATTGAACAGTCCGTAGAGTATGGCCATAGGTGTCAGATCAGCAAATTTCCGGAAGATTTCTAGCAAATCTATATAGGACCAGAGAGTTGGATCAAAGTAATTATACTCGCCGCTTAGTGTCGTCACAATGTCACCAAAGAACCCTACCACTACAAAAATAAGAGGAGTCCAGAGGAGAACCGACCAGCTCAGACGGATGGGAAGCTGCTTAAAGTCAAAGCGCCGAAACAATAGGTAAAGAATGGTCAAGACCAGCATCAGGAGCTGAAGATTGAAATTGCTTGAGAATGCTGCGCCTTCGCTAGCTGTATTGCTGACTGTTTCAGTTGCTGCTGTCGTCGCTGTTGTTGCAAAGCTAGCTAGATAAAGTTCGGTTGATGTGTAGATGAACTGACCAAACATGAGCAGAGTAATCACAAGAATATCGAACCATTTCAGTTCTTTCAGAGGCTGTGATGGGCGGATTTTTGATAAAATAGTCATTCATTTCCCTTCCATAACTGGCAGATTTAAATGCCAGAGATCATCTTTTCTATCTTTATCTTAGCAGAGAAAGCTTAAATTTATATTATTTTCAAAGTTGCTGCGTTTGAGAGGTCTTAGTGTAGATCTGCTGTAGGCTTGGTTGAAGAGCTGCATTATGCTATAGAAAAAAACTGCTTTGAAAAGCAGTTTTACATGAAATAGACAATTGCTAGGTATTGGAGAGCAGAAGCGGCTAGGATGAAGAGGTGCCAAATCATGTGGAAGTAGGGCTTCTTTTTGGCATAAAAACCAGCGCCGACTGTGTAGCAAAGACCGCCTGCTAGCATGAGTCCCCAAAACACTGGTCCAGTTTGTCCGATAATTTGCGGGATGATAAAGATAACCAGCCAACCCATAATTAGATAGAGGGCCAGACTAAATTTCTCATTGACCTTTTTGGCAAAGATTTTGTAGAGAATGCCAAAGATGGTCGTGCCCCACTGAATCGCGATAATCAGATAGCCCCGCCAGTCATTCATGAGTGAAAGGACGACTGGCGTATAGCTGCCCGCGATAGCGATATAAATCATGGAGTGGTCAATAATCCGTAGGATGTATTTGTGGGTAGAGCCATAGGACATAGAGTGGTAAATGGTAGAAGAGAGAAACATGAGGAAAAGGCTTATGACAAAGATAGAAGTGCCAACAGCAGAAACCATGCCATGCTCTTCATAGCTGTAAACAGCAGAAATCGGAAGGAGAATCAGCATCAAAACAGCTCCGACGGCATGGGTAACAGCATTGGCAATTTCCTCTCCAAAAGAGAGTTGTTTACTGAGTTTAAGCGCGTAGTTCATCGTTATCGGCCTCCTTTTCGGGTACTTGGATAAAAGCAAGGGTCTGCTGGTAGAGTTTTAAGGTCTGACAAGCACTGGCAATGATCGGAGTCACTTCAAGCTTCCGTCCGTTCATATAATCCACAAAATCATTGTAGAGCTCTTCAGACTGGGTCTCAGCATTGAGCATATCTAAAGTAGCAGCAATATCTTGAATAGAAAAAACAGTTTTCAAGCTTGTAATGGCAATCAAGCGGGCAACTTGCTGCCGATTGTATTTTTTCTTTAGAGGTTTTTCAAGGTAGGCATGCTTGACATAATTATTGATCATGGATGCCGTCAAGCCTTTGTCGGATGCAGTAAAAGCTGGCGTACAGACCTTGTTGACGTAGAGCAGGACTTGGTCCAGATACAGGTCAAGAACAGGTAATTCATCCCATCTCGGGAACAGATTTTTCGTTTCCAAATTTCAAACTTTCTAATATCTAGTTTCGATAACTAGATAATATCATTTTTGAAAATTAAAGTCAAGAATAAATCCAATTAGTCCAAAATTTGCTATAATCATGAGTAAGGAAAACAGGAAAATGGACTCTGAATCCAAGATGAGAAAGGGAAAATATGAAGATTTTAATTCCGACTGCTAAAGAAATGAATGAAGAACAGAGCTCGCTGGGTCGCTCCCAGTTGACGCCCAAAAGCAAAATCATAATAGAAGAGTTATTACAATTTTCAGCCAAGGAGCTGGAAAAATTATACAAAATCAGTCCGCAGATGGCTGAAATAGAATACCAGCGAATTGAAAATCTGAGCAAGAATGAAGCGGAGACTTATCCAGCCTTGCACTTATTTGACGGGCTCATGTATCGCAATATCAAGCGAAAAGATTGGACACAAGAGGAAAGCTCCTACATTCAAGAGCATTTGCTGTTAACTTCTAGTCTATATGGGGTCATTCCTGCCCTGAGTCCGATTGCCCCTCATCGGTTGGATTTTTTGGTGGGGCTAAAGCCCAATGGTCAAACGCTGAAAAAATTTTGGCGGGAAGAGTATACAAAAGCAGTAGCGGACGAAGATATGCTGCTTTCTCTCTTGTCCAGTGAATTTGAGGATGTTTTTGAAAAATCGATCAGAGAGAAGATGCTTCGTTTTAAATTTTTAGAAGAAAAGGCTGGCAAACTCAAAAGTCATTCTACTATTTCTAAAAAGGCGCGTGGGCAATTTTTGACTGCTTTGATGGAAACCCAAGTCGATCATCTTGACCAAATCAAAGAGCTCTCTTTTGCAGGTTTTGCCTATCGAGCGGATCTTTCAGATGATAAAGAATTGGTTTTTGTAAAAGAAGAATAAGAAAAGGAGGCTGGGACAAAAGTCTGGCTTCAAATATAAAAAGCGAACAAAACTAGTTTTCTGGTAATCAGAATTCTACTTTGTTCGCTTTTCGCATTTAATTATAGATTTGAAGGGCTTAATAATTAAGATTTTTAAAAATTGAAATATTTTTGTCCCAAACTCTTTTTTGTAGCAAAGAGACTATTGTCCCAGACTCTTTTACTCTATTATTTAGACTTACCAAAAGAAAAATTAACTTAACAGGTATTCTACTGCAACTTTTAATACATTCATTAACTACATTAGAAATAAGAGAAAGGCAATTCGAAACAGAGACAGGGCGAGCAAATGAAGGGGATAAAACCAGTAAAATACTTTTCCAATATTTGCCCCTTTTTGACCGTTGTAGAAAGAGGTCACGAGGAGAAACAGAAGACAGGTGGCAGCCAGATCAGCCAGACCATCATAGGAGAAATTGAAGGCCAAAATTAGGATTTGCACACTGTTCAGTACCAAGACACCGCCAATTTTTCGGAAGATTGGGTCTTTAATCTTTGCAAAGGCATAGATACCAAAAACTCCTCCCGTCAGTCCGCCGTCAGCGATAATGGACAGAGTAAAACAGAGTAGAATAATTAGAACTTTTCTCCAGGTTGCTGTTTGCTGATCACTGTAATAAAGAGCACAGAGCCCCAAAAAGAGAGTAACAACCGTATTTTGCATGATAAAGCCAAGACCAGTAACCCAGCCCATCAGAGAGAAAGGGATGATACTGATAAGAGCCAGCAGCCCTAATCGTCTCATGTACTTGCTCACATCATGACTGTGCCGATAGCCTTCTGCAATACAAAAGGCAAAGACTGGAAAAGCCAGGCGGCCTATTATGTGCATACTATTGGCCAGCCAGTTAGGAGAGAGAATATTCATATTGGTAGCCAGTGGAAAAGATACCCAGGCGATATGGTCAATCAGCATTGCAAGCATAGCAAGCAGTTTCAAACTGCTATTGTCAATCATTTTTTTCATAGGATACTCCTTTTTCCTTTCCTATGATACAAGAAAGAGTTTCTTCTTTCCATTTCTTTAGCTTACATTTCTCTCATTTTTCTTACAATTTTGTAAGTTGGAATTTCACCTTTTTACCTCATCGATGAATACTTCTGATTTTTCTTGACAAATAAGACTGAACGAGGCTGGGACAAAAAGATTTTGATTTTAGTGATTCTTTATTATAAATTTTTAAAATTGATAGATTAGACAAAAAAGTGAACAAGACAGAATTCTGAGTGTCAGATAACTCCGTTTTGTTCGCTTTTTATATTTAAGGTTAGACTTTTGTCCCAGATTCTTTTACATAGTCTGATAATTGCTTTTGATTCTGCAATTCGATAAATTTCTCAGGATAGGTCTGACGAACCTTTTGATAGAGATTTTTAGTCTCTCTTGTCCTGCCATCCCAAAGGATCCAGCGGATGAATTCCCAATCCAGTCTTTCAGTACAGCCAGAAGCCATACTCTCTCGTACCTGATTTCGGTATTTGAGGTAGCGTTTGAAGGCGCGATAGAGGCAGTTCCAGCGAGAAAAGTTCATAAAGATAATCTGATCAGCCTGAGCCATCCTTTCCTCAAAGCAGGCGAAGGAGTAGTTGCCATCGATGACCCAGGATTGTTCTCGCTTGAGGAAATCCGCTAAATCAGCCTTGACTTGGTCTTGACTACGAGTCTGCCAGCCTTCTTCAAACCGAATCGTGTCCAGATGAAGCACAGGAATATGGTGAAAGTGGCCTAACTGCTGGGCTAAGGTTGACTTGCCAGAGCCGGAGTAGCCGATGATAGCAATCTTCATATACATTCTCCTAATTACAGTGAGCAACAAAAAAAGCTCCGTGGAGCTCCTTTGTATGCGCGATGCATTATTTAGCAAGTTTAGCTGAAAGACGTGCTTTATCGCGGCTTGCTTTGTTTTTGTGGATCAAACCTTTAGTTTCTGCTTTATCGATAGCTGAGCTAGCAGCACGGAAAAGTTCTTCAGACGGGTTTGCTTCAAATGCTTTGATTGCAGTACGCATAGCTGATTTTTGAGCTGAGTTTTTTTCGTTTTGTTTAACGTTCAATTCAGCGCGTTTGATAGCTGACTTAATGTTTGCCAAGTTATTCACCTCCATTGAAAATACTAACTATCTAATTATATATGAAAAGTTGTGATTTGACAAGCCTAAATTATTTTTTTAGATAGATTTCGTCAATTTCATGATTTTTAGCCTTGTGCAAAATCACTTCAGCCCTGTTACGTGTTGGCTCAATATAGTCTAATAGGTTCACCAGATTGATTGTTTCCCAGATATTATGGGCCAGCGCCATGACTTCTTCTTCAGGCTGGGTCGTAAAGCGATGGTAGTAGTTATTCGTGTCGTGCTTGGCTAGTGCCAGTAATTTTTTAAAACGATCCAGATACCAAGACTCGATATTTTCGACTTCGGCATCTACATAGATGGAGAAGTCGAAAAAGTCAGTCATATAAAGGCGTTCGTTTTGCGGATTTTGGAAGACGTTGATGCCTTCTACGATGACAAAGTCAGCTGCCTTAATTTCCTGTTTTTCATTTGGGACAATATCATAGATTTCGTGCGAGTAAACAGGAATTTTATAGTTTTGACCATTTTTGATGCGGTCTAAGAAATCCAGTAAAAGTTCCATATTATAGCTTTCAGGGAAACCCTTGCGATTTAAAATGCCTGATTCAATCAAGGTTTGGTTAGGATAGAGGAAGCCATCGGTCGTCACCAATTCAACGGTTGCATTTGTGAAAGTTCGTGATAGAAGGATTTGCAGCAGACGACTAATGGTTGATTTTCCAACGGCAACACTACCAGAAACTCCGATAATAAAAGGTTGTCTTTTACTTTCTTTTTGCAGAAAAATACCTTTTGAAAAGGCGAGATCCTCTTTGGAACGTTTGTAAATTTGAATGAGATTGGTCAGAGGCAGATAGACATCCGTTACATCCTGCAGGCTGATTTTGTCATTGAAACTCTTGATAGAATTGAGTTCGGACTCAGTGAGCGGTGGATTTTTCTTTCGATGCAGATTCTGCCAAGTTTGGCGGCTGATTTTTTCAAAATGAAGAAATTCGTTTGTCATAAGTTACTCCTATATGATGGATTTTAGTATAACATACTTTTGGAGAAATGAAAACGATTTACAAATCTAGAAAATTTATGATAAAATGGTTTTATGACTAAAATGTATTTTGCAGAAAATCCGGATGCCAAACATGACATTCATGAATTAAAAGTGGAACTATTAGGACAACAGATGACCTTTTTAACGGATGCTGGTGTCTTTAGCAAAAAAATGATCGATTACGGCAGTCGAGTGTTGTTGTCTGCCTTGGAATTTAATAAAAAAGAAACGCTGCTGGATGTCGGCTGCGGTTATGGAACGCTGGGCTTGACTCTGGCTAAAGCGCAAGAGCTGGAAGTCACTCTCGTGGATATCAATCAGCGGGCGCTCGATTTGGCTAGAAAAAACGCGGATGCGAACCAAGTATCTGCAGATATTTTCCAGTCCAATGTTTACGAACATGTGACCGGACAATTCCATCATATTATCAGCAATCCACCGATTCGGGCCGGTAAGCAGGTGGTGCATGAAGTTATTTCAGGTAGCTATGCTCACTTGCTAGCGGATGGGGATTTGACGATTGTTATCCAAAAGAAACAAGGAGCTCCCAGCGCTAAAACCAAGATGGAAGAAGTGTTTGGCAACTGCGAGACTCTCAAGAAGGACAAAGGCTATTATATCCTAAGGAGTGTGAAATAAAGATGCGGGCAGTTGATATTATTCAAAAGAAACGAGATGGACTAGAGTTGTCCAGTCAAGAGATTGAATGGCTGATTGAGGGGTATGTAGCTGGAACAGTACCAGATTACCAGATGTCGGCCTTTGCTATGGCTGTTTACTTTAAAGGAATGACTACTCGGGAAATTTCTGATTTGACCATGGCCATGGTGGGGACAGGCCAGCAGTTTGATCTGTCAGCTATTTCAGGGATTAAGGTCGACAAGCATTCGACTGGTGGAGTGGGAGATAAGGTTACCTTAATCTTGGCTCCTCTAGTAGCTAGCTTTGGCGTGCCCGTTGCCAAGATGAGCGGACGAGGCTTGGGGCATACGGGTGGTACCATAGACAAGCTCGAGTCTGTCAAGGGCTACCAGGTAGAGCGCAGTCAGGAAGATTTCATCAAGCAGGTTCAGGAGATTGGTGTATCCGTCATCGGTCAGTCAGACCAGCTAGTTAAGGCAGACAAGCTTCTCTATGCTCTACGTGATGTGACCGCTACAGTTGATACGATTCCTTTGATTGCCAGTTCGGTTATGAGCAAGAAAATCGCCGCTGGTGCAGACAGCATCTTACTGGATGTAACCGTCGGTGAAGGTGCCTTTATGAAAAATCTAGAGGATGCCCGTGTCCTAGCCCGTACCATGGTAGACTTGGGTAAGGCTGTCGGACGTAGAACAGTTGCAGTCATTACGGATATGAGTCAGCCTTTAGGTACTAGCATTGGCAATCGTTTGGAAATCCTAGAAGCGCTGGAAATCCTTCAAGGACAAGGACGCGAAGATATTACGGAGTTTATCTGCGAGCTCGCTCGGATTATGCTTGATTTGGCGAATGTTGAGAAGTCAGTCTCTGAAATTAGAGAGCATCTGATAAATGGAGCGGCTTTGAAAAAATTTGAAGAGATGATTGCGGCTCAAGGTGGAGATCTAGAGGACTTGTATCGACCATCCCAAGCGGCTTATGTGGCTGAAGTGAGAGCAGAGCAATCTGGCTTTATCACAGAGCTTCCAGCTATGGAATTTGGCTTGTTTGCGATGAGATTAGGAGCAGGCCGAGCAGTCAAATCTGATAAACTAGATTATGAAACTGGAATCGTGTTTGAAAAGAAGGTTGGCGAAACAGTCGAAATTGGGGAAATTGTCGCAAAAATTTACGCAAATGAAAAAATTTCTCAAGAACTAGTTACAGAATTCCAAAAAAATGTTAGAATAGGTAGTGAAAGCGTTGCAGTAAGCGAGATTGTCGAAGTGATCGCTTAATTTTAGGAGAATCAAACATGAAATTAAACAAATACATTGACCATACGCTTTTGAAACCTGATGCGAGTCAGGAGCAGATTGAAACCTTAATTGAGGAAGCAAAGAAATACGACTTTGCGAGCGTCTGTGTCAATCCAACTTGGGTGAGTTTTGCTGCGCAAGCATTGAAAGGGACAGATGTTAAAGTTTGTACGGTCATTGGTTTTCCTCTGGGAGCGAATACTCCGGAGCTCAAGGCTTTTGAAACGAGTGATGCCATCCAAAACGGAGCGGATGAAGTCGACATGGTCATCAATATTGGCGCTTTAAAGTCTCGAAATTTTGACTTAGTTGAAAGAGACATTCGAGCTGTTGTGGAAGCTGCCAAAGGAACTTTAGTTAAGGTTATTATTGAAACCTGCCTCTTGACAGATGATGAGAAAGTGAAAGCTTGTCAAATTGCTCAGAAAGCTGGTGCGGATTTTGTCAAGACATCCACTGGTTTCTCAACTGGTGGTGCAACCGTTGCAGATGTAGCTTTGATGCGTAAGACAGTTGGGCCAGATATGGGAGTCAAGGCTTCCGGTGGTGCCCGTTCTTACGAAGATGCACTTGCCTTTATCAAAGCTGGTGCGACTCGCATTGGAGCATCCTCTGGTGTAGCGATTATGGAGGGAGACGTGGCTAATGGCGACTACTAATTTGATTGATTTAGTTGTAGAAACCACGAAGAATGCCTATGTTCCATACTCTCATTTCCCTGTCGGAGCTGTTTTAGTAGCTAAAAATGGTCAAGTTTTCACAGGTGTCAATATCGAAAATGCTAGTTTCGGCTTGACCAATTGTGCAGAGCGAACAGCCATTTTTAAAGCTGTTTCTGAAGGCTTTTTAGACTTTGAGGAATTAATTGTTTATGGAGAAACGGAAAAACCGATCTCTCCGTGTGGTGCCTGCCGCCAAGTAATGGCAGAGTTTTTTAATCAGGATTTACCAGTGACCTTGGTCGCTAAAGATAAATCGACGGTCGTGATGACGGTCAAGGAGTTACTTCCATACTCTTTTACAGACTTAACTTGAGTCTGTTGCTGGTCAATTGACCAAAATTAAACTTGCAACTAAGTTGCACATCTTATATAGGAGGTTCAGAAATGAACAAGAAACAATGGCTAGGTCTTGGTCTAGTGTCTGTCGCAGCAATCGGACTTGCTGCATGTGGGAATCGTGCGTCTAAATCAGATAGCTCTAACGCTAAAACTGATTTAAAAGCTGCTATCGTAACCGATACAGGTGGTGTTGATGATAAGTCATTTAACCAATCTGCATGGGAAGGTTTGCAAGCTTGGGGGAAAGAAAATGGCCTTTCAAAAGATAACGGCTATACTTACTTCCAATCAACAGACGAGTCACAATACGCGAACAACCTAAACCAAGCTGCTACGGATGGTTACAACTTAGTATTTGGTATCGGTTTTGCCCTTCGTGATGCCGTTGAATCTGCTGCTAAAGATAATTCAAGTATTAACTACGTTATTATTGACGATGTGATTGAAGGTCAAAAGAATGTTGCTTCAGCAGTCTTTGCAGATAATGAAGCAGCTTACCTTGCTGGTGTTGCAGCTGCAAAAACGACTAAGACAAAACAAGTTGGTTTCATTGGTGGTATAGAAGGAACTGTTATCACACGTTTTGAAAAAGGTTTCGAAGCTGGTGTGAAATCAGTTGATCCATCTATCAAGATTAAAGTGGACTATGCTGGCTCATTCGGCGATGCAGCTAAAGGTAAAACAATTGCTGCTGCTCACTATGCTGGTGGTGCGGATGTTGTTTACCAAGTAGCTGGTGGTACTGGTGCTGGAGTATTTAACGAAGCTAAGTCAATCAACGAAACAAGAAATGAAAATGAAAAAGTTTGGGTTCTTGGTGTTGACCGTGACCAAACTGAAGAAGGTAAATACAAATCTAAAGATGGTAAAGAGTCTAACTTTGTTTTGGCATCAAGCTTGAAACAAGTTGGTAAGACTGTCCAAGACATTGCTAACCAAACAGCTAAAGGTAAATTCCCAGGTGGTAAAACTACAACCTTTGGTTTGAAAGACGGTGGTGTTGATTTGACAACAACCAACCTTTCTGAAGATGCTAAAAAAGCTGTTGAAGAAGCGAAAGCTAAAATCCTTGACGGTAGCATCACAGTTCCTGATAAATAATTGAATGTTGAGCGATCCGACCTACTAGGGTCGCTCATTTTTAAATTCTGACGCCTTTGCATCGATTAAGCCTACTAGGATAGGAGTCCGAGGAGGTTATATCGATATAAAATGAAATTCTGGAAAGGAAAGAGCCATGACACATGAAAATGTCATTGAAATGCGAGAAATTACCAAGATTTTTGGTGAATTTGTGGCCAATGATAAAATCAATTTGGAACTCCGAAAAGGTGAAATTCACGCTCTTTTAGGAGAAAATGGTGCCGGGAAGTCAACCTTGATGAATATGTTGGCCGGCCTACTTGAGCCGACTAGTGGTGAGATTGTAGTAAACGGAAAGCCAGTTAAGCTGGACTCTCCATCAAAGGCGGCCTCACTTGGTATCGGGATGGTGCATCAGCACTTTATGCTTGTGGAAGCCTTCACTGTTGCTGAAAATATTATTCTTGGAAGTGAGATTACAAAAAATGGTATCTTAGACTTGAAACGCGCTACGCAAGAAATTAAGCGTTTGTCTAAGAAATATGGTTTGTCGGTCGATCCATCTGCCAAGATTGAAGACATTTCCGTAGGAGCACAACAACGGGTTGAAATTCTGAAGACCCTTTACCGTGGTGCAGATATCCTCATCTTTGACGAACCAACAGCTGTTTTGACACCATCTGAGATTGATGAATTGATGAAAATCATGAAAAACTTAGTCAAGGAAGGTAAGTCTATCATTCTTATTACCCATAAGTTGGATGAGATTCGTGCAGTTTCTGACCGAGTGACCGTTATTCGTCGAGGAAAATCGATCGAAACAGTTGAAATTGCTGGTGCAACCAACCAAGACTTGGCAGAAATGATGGTGGGACGGGCTGTTTCCTTCAAGACTGAGAAGAAACCTTCTAATCCGCAAGAGACGGTTCTTTCAATCAAGAATCTTGTCGTCGAAGAAAATCGCGGCGTTCCAGCTGTTAAGGGACTTTCACTGGATGTTCGTGCTGGTGAGATTGTTGGGATTGCTGGTATTGACGGAAATGGTCAGACTGAGTTGATTCAAGCTATTACAGGACTTAGAAAAGCAAGCTCGGGTGAAATTTTGATCAAGAACCAGTCCGTGATTGGTAAGAAACCACGCCAGATTACTGAAATGAAGGTCAGCCACGTACCTGAAGATCGCCATCGCGATGGTTTGGTGCTGCAGATGTCCATTTCTGAAAATATTGCTTTGCAGACTTACTACAAGGAGCCGCTCAGCAAAAACGGCATCTTGAATTACAACAATATCTACTCTTACGCGTGCAATCTGATGAAAGAGTTTGATGTGCGGGCAGCTAGCGAGTATGTACCTGCTTCAGCCCTCTCAGGAGGAAACCAGCAGAAGGCTATCATTGCTCGGGAAGTGGATCGTGATCCAGACTTGTTGATTGTCAGTCAGCCAACCCGCGGTCTTGATGTCGGAGCGATTGAATATATCCATAAACGCTTGATTGAGGAGCGTACTCAGGGCAAGGCAGTTCTTGTTGTCAGCTTTGAGCTAGATGAAATACTCAATCTTTCTGACAGAATCGCCGTTATCCATGATGGCAAGATTCAAGGAATTGTGACACCAGAGAAGACCAATAAGCAAGAACTTGGTATTCTCATGGCTGGTGGTAAGATTTAGAAGGGAGATTCAAATGTCTAAAAAAACACAGCAGATCGCAGTTCCCTTAATCTCAGTTCTTTTAGGGATTTTATTGGGAGCGATTGTCATGGCTATCTTTGGCTATGATGCCATCTGGGGATATGAATCCCTCTTTAAAACGGCATTCGGTTCTTTGAGAAGTTTGGGTGAAATTTCTCGGGCGATGGGACCTCTAGTTCTCATTGGTCTGGGTTTTGCCGTTGCTAGTCGGGCTGGATTTTTCAATGTCGGACTTCCAGGCCAGGCCTTGGCTGGTTGGATTCTAGCTGGTTGGTTTGCCCTTTCCTTCCCTGACCTACCTCGCCCTCTGATGTTGCTAGCAACTGTAGTTATTGCAGCAGTAGCTGGTGGGATCATTGGTGCTATTCCAGGAGTTCTGCGTGCCTATTTAGGAACGAGTGAAGTCATCGTTACGATTATGATGAACTACATCGTCCTCTTCGTTGGAAATGCTTTTATCCGCAGCTTTCCAAAATCTGTGATGCAGAGTGTTGACTCTAGTAAGCGTGTTGGAGCCAATGCTATTTATCAAACAGAATGGCTGAGAAGTTTGACAGCTAACTCTCGGATGAATATTGGTATTTTCTTTGCTTTGATTGCAGTTGTGCTAATCTGGTATATGCTGAAGAAAACAACACTTGGCTTTGAAATCCGCGCTGTAGGACTGAACCCGAATGCATCTGAATACGCAGGGATGTCTTCTAAACGGACTATTATTTTGTCTATGATTATTTCTGGAGCCCTTGCAGGACTTGGAGGAGTAGTAGAAGGACTGGGTACTTATCAGAATGTCTTTGTGCAAGGAAGTTCATTGAGCGTTGGTTTCAATGGTATGGCAGTTAGTCTTTTAGCAGCAAACTCTCCAGTTGGTATCCTTTTTGCGGCTTTCCTTTTTGCAGTTCTAAGTGTCGGTGCGCCAGGTATGAACGTGGCTCAGATTCCGACAGAATTAGTCAATATCGTGACAGCTTCGATTATCTTCTTTGTCAGCGCCCATTACCTGATTGAGCGTCTGACTGGTAAGACAGTCTTTGAATTATTTAAAAACCGTAAGCAAGAAGCTGGTAAAGTGAAAGGGGGAAACTAGGATGAGTATTGTAACGATATTAGGTTTATTAGTATCATCTATGCTGATTTATGCGGCTCCCTTGATTTTTACAAGTATCGGTGGAGCTTATTCGGAGCATGCCGGAGTCGTCAATGTCGGCTTGGAAGGGATCATGGTAATGGGAGCATTTACAGGCGTTCTCTTTAACCTGACTTTCGAAAGTAGTTTTGGCAGCTTGACTCCGTGGCTTTCCTTGATTGCTGCTGGTTTAGTCGGAGTGCTCTTCTCCCTTATCCATGCTGTAGCAACTATTAACTTCCGTGCAGACCACGTTGTCAGTGGTACGGTTCTAAACTTGCTAGCACCAGCCTTGGCGGTTTTCCTTGTGAAAGCTATCTACAACAAGGGACAAACAGACAACATTCAGCGTTCATTTGGTAAATTTAATTTTCCTATTTTGTCTGATATTCCCGTCATAGGAGATATATTCTTCAAACATACAAGTCTGATGGGATATTTGGCCATCGCCTTCTCTTTCCTTGCTTGGTTTATTATGTTTAAGACAAAATTTGGATTGCGCCTTCGCTCAGTTGGAGAACATCCGCAGGCAGCAGATACACTAGGAATCAATGTTTATCTCATGCGCTATTGCGGTGTTATGATTTCTGGTTTGCTCGGCGGTATTGGCGGAGCTATCTATGCTCAGTCGATCTCCGTTAACTTTGCTGTGACAACTATCATAGGTCCAGGTTTTATCGCCTTGGCAGCTATGATTTTTGGTAAATGGAGTCCTATTGGTGCTATGTTGGCAAGTCTCTTCTTTGGAGCTTCTCAAAGTTTAGCCGTTATTGGAAATCAGTTGCCTCTTCTTTCAAAAGTGCCAACGGTTTATCTACAGATTGCGCCATACGTTTTGACGATTGTGGTTCTTGCGGCCTTCTTTGGTAAAGCTGTTGCTCCGAAAGCAGACGGTATCAATTATATCAAGTCTAAATAATTTTTTACACCAGTTCTTTGGAACTGGTGTTTTTTGTGATTGGAAAAAGCTGCTATCGGAAATAGAAAAAGCCTGCTTCGTCTGAAGCAAGCTTTCTAAGATTAATTTGTAGCGATTTCGTTTAATAAATCTTCTGCAGTAGTAGTTGGGTTCACTCGAACACGATTGAGTGAGAGCAGCCCATTAGACAGGGAAGCCAGGCCGTTATTGGTCGTCAATCCCATCTTATAGCCTAGACTTTCAGCAATCTGCAAGGTCGCATCACTATAGCGGCCAGATGGATAGGCAACAGTCGTAGTTTTCTGCGAAAGATTGTCATCTAAAAAGGCTTTAGAATCACGTAGTTCAAGGGTTTGTTGATCAGTAGTGGCAGTTGATAGATCAGGGTGGTTGACGGTATGGTCTTCAAAGGACATTCCCTTTTCCTTCATTTCTTTGATCTCATCTAGCGTCAGCATATCTTCACGGCCAGCTTGGACAAAGCCAGTAATGACATTGTTGGTTGCCTTCATCTGGTACTTTTGAAGTAGCGGGAAGGCATTGGTGTAAAAGTCTCTCAAACTATCGTCAAAGGTCAGCCAGACTACTTTTTTATTTTCAGGCAGGACATTCTCTGTCAAAGCTTTGTAAGCTTCATCTGGGGTTAAAGTATAATAACCAGCTTCTTTCAGGGCCTGCAAATGACTTTCAAAAGTAGTTGGATCTACAATCAAACCAGCATTGGCTGCCTCAGAGGGATCCATTACATGGATCGCATGGTACATCAAGATTGGGATCTTAACAGGCTCGTCTTGTTTTACCCACTTGATTTTTGAAGCTTCTTCATTTGTTGAGGTAGAGTCTGGCTTCGAGGTGGATTGCACGGTTTGGTTGCCTGCAGAGGATTGTTTGCTAGGAGAGAACTGAGTCTTCCAAAGATAAATTCCGCCTACGATTAGGACAAGGAGTAAGAAAAGATTGATAATAGAAAAAAGGAATGCCTTTTTCTTAGCTTTATGTCTCTGCATGCGTCTTCCAATGTGTTTATCTGTCATGGTATCTCCTTCTAATCTCATGAGTTTAAAATTTTTACTTACATTATAACAAATATACAAATAGATTTGTAGGCATTTCTATATATTTTTGTTATAATGTTTTTTATATAAGAAATATTCAAGGAGTTCCTCATGTCTATTAAAATTGCTTTACTTGGTTTTGGAACAGTTGCTAGTGGTGTTCCTTTCTTGTTGAAAGAAAATGGAGAAAAGATTGTTCAGGCTGCTCATTCTGAGATTGAAGTTGCTAAAGTTTTGGTCAAGGATGATGCCGAAAAAGAACGTCTTTTGGCAGCTGGAAATGATTATAACTTTGTGACCAATGTGGATGAAATCTTAAATGACGGCGAAATTGCGATCGTAGTGGAGCTGATGGGACGGATTGAACCAGCTAAAACCTTTATCACACGTGCACTTGAAGCAGGTAAGCATGTGGTAACCGCTAACAAAGACTTGCTGGCTGTTCATGGTTCTGAATTGTTAGATATTGCTAAGAAAAATGGCGTTGCTCTCTATTATGAAGCAGCTGTTGCGGGCGGTATCCCAATTTTGCGTACCTTGGTCAATTCATTGGCATCTGATAAGATTACCCGCGTTTTGGGCGTGGTCAATGGAACGTCTAACTTCATGATGACCAAGATGGTAGAAGAAGGTTGGTCTTACGAGGATGCTCTTGCAGAAGCACAACGTTTAGGATTTGCTGAAAGTGACCCGACTAACGACGTTGATGGAATTGACGCAGCCTATAAAATGGTCATCCTCAGCCAATTTGCTTTCGGTATGAATATAAAGTTTGAAGATGTCAACCACCAAGGTATTCGCAACATCACGCCTGAAGACGTCGCAGTTGCTCAAGATTTGGGCTATGTGGTGAAATTGGTCGGCTCAATTGAGGAAACGCCATCAGGAATCGCTGCGGAAGTGACACCGACTTTCTTGCCAAAAGCGCATCCGCTAGCTAGCGTAAACGGCGTAATGAATGCGGTCTTTGTCGAGTCAATCGGTATCGGAGAATCCATGTATTACGGTCCAGGTGCAGGTCAAAAACCAACTGCTACCAGTGTCGTTGCGGATATCGTCCGTATTGTCCGTCGCTTAAATGAAGGCACGATCGGCAAAGCCTTCAATGAATTTAGTCGCGAGCTTGTCTTGGCTAAGCCTGAGGATGTTAAGAGCAACTATTATTTCTCTATCTTGGCTCCAGATGCCAAGGGTCAAGTATTGCATTTGGCTGAAATCTTCAATGCTGAAGAAGTTTCCTTCAAGCAAATTCTGCAAGAAGGTACGGATGGTGAAACTGCTCGTGTAGTTATCATCACGCATGCTGTCAGCAAGACTCAGCTAGAAAATGTTGTTGCCAAGCTCCGTGAGGTACCAGAGTTCGAATTGCTCAACACCTTTAAAGTATTAGGAGAATAAGATGAAAATTATTGTACCAGCGACCAGTGCCAATATCGGGCCTGGTTTTGACTCAGTTGGTGTCGCAGTCTCCAAATATTTAGAAATTGAAGTCTTGGAAGAAAGTGAGGAGTGGGTTATTGAGCATGACCTCAATCCTCGAATTCCAACTGATAAACGTAATTTACTAATCAAGATTGCCCTGCAATTGGCTCCAGACCTTCAGCCTCATCGCTTAAAAATGACCAGCGATGTTCCTTTGGCGCGCGGTCTCGGCTCTTCTAGCTCCGTTATCGTGGCAGGGATTGAACTGGCTAATCAGTTAGCAAATCTGAACTTATCTGATCATGAAAAGTTGAAAATTGCGACAAAAATCGAAGGGCATCCGGACAATGTCGCACCAGCGATTTATGGAAATCTAGTGATTGCAAGCTCTTTCCAAAATCAAGTTTCAGCTGTCGTGTCAGATTTCCCAGAGGTCAGCTTTATCGCTTTTATTCCTGATTATGAGTTGAGAACAGTTGAAAGCCGCCGTGTCTTGCCTAATCGCCTTTCATACAAGGAAGCTGTTGCAGCAAGCTCTGTAGCCAATGTCGCTGTTGCAGCGCTCTTAAAGGGCGATATGAAAACAGCTGGTCGTGCCATTGAATCTGATCGTTTCCATGAGAGATATCGCCAACCGCTTATCAAAGAATTTTCTGACATTAAATTCTTAGCCAGAAAACAGGGCGCTTTTGCGACTTATATCTCTGGAGCTGGTCCGACTGTCATGGTTTTATCTCCGAAAGATAAGGCTGAGCAGATTTATCAGCAAATCAAGGAACAAGGCCTTGATGGACAAGTCTTCCAGTTGCAAGTCGATACTCAGGGTGTACGTGTAGAAAAATAGAAGAGAGTTTGAGGATGACGAACTTGTGGACGCAGTGTTGGTCTACAATCTTCGTTCTCCTCTTTCTTTTTGCTTTGAAAAAGAATCTTTATTTCCCTTAGTCTATCGTAAATATCATTTAATTTTGATATAATAGGGTGTAATTTGTAAAAAAGAGAGTAAGTCATGCAAAACCTAGAAAAATTTTCTGCGGAATTAGAAGGAATCGACATCCGTTTCAATGAACCTTTGAGTCAATACACTTATACGAAGGTAGGCGGAGCTGCCGATTTCTTAGTTTTTCCACGCAACCGTTATGAGTTAGCACGGGTTGTCAAGTTGGCCAATCGTGAAAACATCCCTTGGTTGGTACTTGGAAATTCAAGTAATATTATTGTTCGAGATGGCGGTATTCGAGGCTTTGTCATCATGTTTGATAAGCTAAATAATGTAGCAGTAGATGGCTATACGATTGAGGCAGAAGCAGGTGCCAATCTAACTCAGACTACTCGTATTGCCCTGCATCATAGTTTAACTGGCTTTGAATTTGCCTGTGGCATCCCGGGTAGTATTGGCGGAGCTGTCTTTATGAATGCTGGCGCTTATGGCGGAGAAATTGCTCATGTGCTTGTTTCTTGCAAGGTCTTGACACCTGAAGGAGAAATTAAGACCTTGGATGCGCGTGATATGCGATTTGGTTATCGTCATTCACTTATTCAAGAAACTGGCGACATTGTGATTTCAGCTAAGTTTGGTCTGGCACCAGGTGTCCACCAAAACATTCGTCAGGAAATGGAACGTCTGACCTATCTGCGTGAACTCAAGCAGCCTTTGGAATACCCATCATGTGGGTCTGTCTTTAAGCGTCCTCTGGGACATTTTGCTGGTCAGCTCATCAGTGAGGCCGGTTTAAAAGGCTATCGAATCGGTGGTGTAGAGGTTTCAGAAAAGCATGCTGGTTTCATGATTAATGTCGATCATGGTACAGCTAGCGATTATGAAGAGTTGATTGCTTATGTCATTAAAACAGTCGAGGAGCATTCAGGTGTCACTCTGGAACGAGAAGTTCGAATTATCGGAGAAGCATAAGAGTCCGATATGTAATTGTCTGATTGCTTTTTTAAGATTTGTCCAAGTCTTTGGGATAACTAATATCCATGTGTCATTAGTAAAGGGGGTGAAAGCCTATCGATATCGCAAGTATGCAGGGCCATAGTAGCCCTCGAGAGGTTTTTTTGGTCTGACAGAGCCAAAAATCTGTTAATACATGGAAAAGAAGGAATTTATGCCAATTGAAAAAACCAATTATTGAGTTCAAAAACGTTTCGAAGGTTTTTGAAGACAGTAACACCGTCGTTCTCAAAGATATTAACTTTGAATTAGAAGAAGGAAAATTTTATACGCTTCTTGGAGCTTCTGGCTCTGGGAAGTCAACCATCCTTAATATTATTGCAGGACTGCTAGATGCGACAACGGGAGACATCTTTTTGGATGGTGTCCGCATCAATGACATTCCTACCAATAGGCGGGATGTTCACACCGTATTTCAGTCCTACGCTCTTTTCCCGCATATGAATGTTTTTGAGAATGTGGCCTTTCCTTTGCGGTTGCGGAAGGTGGACAAAAAAGAAATTGAAGAACGGGTTGCTGAAGTTCTGAAAATGGTTCAACTGGAAGGATATGAGCGCCGTTCAATTCGGAGACTTTCAGGCGGTCAACGCCAGCGGGTAGCCATTGCCCGTGCCATCATCAATCGGCCACGGGTTGTCCTACTTGACGAGCCCCTTTCTGCGCTGGATTTGAAGTTGCGGACGGATATGCAATATGAGCTACGTGAACTCCAACAGCGTCTTGGGATCACTTTCGTCTTTGTCACCCACGACCAGGAAGAAGCCCTAGCTATGAGTGACTGGATTTTTGTCATGAATGAAGGGGAGATTGTCCAGTCAGGAACGCCAGTGGATATCTATGATGAGCCGATTAACCACTTTGTTGCGACCTTTATCGGAGAATCTAATATCCTGCCAGGTAAGATGATCGAAGACTACTTGGTCGAATTCAATGGCAAGCGTTTTGAAGCAGTTGACGGAGGCATGCGACCAAATGAACCCGTTGAAGTGGTGATCCGTCCAGAAGATTTGCGCATTACCTTGCCTGAAGAAGGAAAACTGCAGGTTAAAGTAGATACCCAGCTTTTCCGCGGGGTTCATTATGAAATCATCGCCTATGATGAACTCGGAAATGAATGGATGATTCACTCGACCCGCAAGGCCATCGTCGGAGAAGAAATCGGTCTGGACTTTGAGCCAGAAGATATCCATATCATGCGCCTCAATGAAACCGAAGAAGAATTCGATGCTCGGATTGAAGAATACGTAGAAATCGAAGAGCAAGAAGCAGGGCTGATCAATGCCATTGAGGAGGAAAGAGATGAAGAAAACAACCTCTAACCTTTTTATGCTTCCATATTTTCTTTGGATTCTGCTTTTTGTCATAGCTCCAGTGATAATGATTGTCTGGAAATCATTCTTTAATATCGAGGGGCAGTTCACTCTGGAAAACTATCGGATTTATTTCACGTCGCAGAATTTGACCTATCTGAAAATGAGCTTTAATTCGGTATTTTACGCAGGCATCATCACCTTGGTGACCTTGTTCATATCCTATCCAACCGCTTATTTTCTGACCCAGCTCAAGCATCGCCAGCTCTGGCTGATGCTGATTGTCTTACCGACTTGGATCAATCTTTTGCTTAAGGCCTATGCCTTCATCGGTATTTTTGGGCAAAACGGCTCGGTGAATGAATTTCTGACCTTTATCGGTATCGGTCCCAAGCAGATTCTTTTCACTGACTTTTCTTTTATTTTTGTTGCTAGCTACATTGAGCTGCCCTTTATGATTCTGCCGATTTTCAACGTCTTGGATGATTTGGATCCCAATCTCATCAATGCTAGCTATGACTTGGGTGCCAATCGTTGGCAGACTTTCCGCAATGTCGTCTTTCCGCTTTCAATGAATGGTGTGAGAAGTGGCGTGCAGTCCGTCTTCATTCCCAGTCTCAGCCTCTTCATGCTGACGCGTTTGATCGGTGGGAACCGTGTTATTACACTGGGAACAGCCATTGAACAGCATTTCTTGACAACGCAAAACTGGGGAATGGGCTCAACCATCGGAGTGGTTCTGATTATTGCCATGCTCTTCACCATGTGGGCAACCAAGGAAAGGAGAGAACGATGAAAAAATTTGCTAATCTCTATTTAGCGATTGTGTTTCTAATCCTTTATCTTCCGATCTTTTATTTGATTGCCTATGCTTTCAATGCTGGCGATGACATGAATAAATTTACGGGCTTTGATCTGGTTCATTTTCAAAAGTTATTTGAAGATTCGCGCTTGATTTTAATTTTGGCGCAGACGTTCTTCTTAGCCTTTCTTTCTTCCCTCATTGCCACGATTATCGGAACTTTCGGTGCTATTTATATTTACCAAGCCCGCAAAAAATATCAGGATGCCTTCCTATCCATCAATAATATCTTGATGGTGGCGCCTGACGTCATGATTGGGGCTAGCTTCCTGATTCTCTTTACCACGGCTAAATTCCAGCTGGGCTTTGTGTCTGTTTTAGCTAGTCACGTTGCCTTTTCAATTCCCATTGTTGTGTTAATGATTTTGCCACGGTTGAAAGAAATGAATGACGACATGATTAAGGCTGCTTATGATTTGGGAGCTAGTCAAGTCCAGATGCTCAAGGAAATCATGCTGCCTTATCTGACACCAGCGATCATTGCCGGCTACTTTATGGCTTTTACCTACTCACTCGATGACTTTGCTGTGACCTTCTTTGTAACAGGAAATGGCTTCTCAACTCTTTCCGTAGAAATTTATTCCCGTGCACGGCAAGGAATTTCCTTGGAAATCAATGCCCTGTCTGCTCTGGTCTTTCTCTTTAGTATCGTCTTAGTCATTGGCTATTACTTTATCACGCGTGAGAAGGAGGAAGCAGCATGAAAAAACTCTATTCGTTTCTAGCAGGGATTCTTGCGATTATCCTGATCTTGTGGGGAATTAGCTATCGGATTGAGAGTAAAGCCAATAGCAAGGGCAGTGATAAATTGGTTGTCTATAACTGGGGAGATTACATTGATCCGGAATTACTGACTGAGTTTACCAAGGAAACAGGCGTGCAGGTGCAGTACGAAACCTTCGACTCTAACGAAGCCATGTACACAAAAATTAAGCAAGGTGGTACAACCTACGATATCGCAATCCCAAGTGAGTACATGATTGCCAAAATGATGAAGGAAAACTTGGTGGAGAAATTGGACCATAGCCAGATCAAAGGCTTGGAAAATATTGGTTCAGACTTTTTGGATCAGCCATTTGATCCAGGAAACCAGTATTCCATTCCTTATTTCTGGGGAACGCTGGGAATTGTTTACAATACTAAAATGGTCGAGCACGCACCTGAGCATTGGAACGATCTCTGGAAGCCAGAATACAGAAACTCCATCATGATGATTGACGGAGCCCGTGAAGTCATGGGGATTGGTCTAAACTCGAATGGTCATAGTCTTAACTCCAAAGATGCTGACCAGCTGCAGGAGGCTGTCGATAAACTTTACACTCTGACGCCCAATATCAAAGCCATCGTTGCTGATGAGATGAAGGGCTACATGATTCAGAATAACGCGGCTATCGGTGTTACCTTCTCTGGTGAAGCTCGTCAAATGCTGGAAGCCAATGAAGATCTGCGCTATGTCGTTCCGACAGAAGCCAGCAACCTTTGGTTTGACAATATCGTTATTCCAAAAACGGTCAAAAATAAAAAAGCTGCCTATCAGTTTATCAATTTCATGCTGAGACCAGAAAATGCTTATAAAAACGCCCTTTATGTTGGCTATTCAACGCCAAACCTTCCTGCTAAGGCTATGCTACCAGAAGAAGTACAGGAAGATGAGGCCTTTTATCCAACCGAAGAAACCATGAAGCATCTGGAAGTCTATCAGCAATTAGGTCCAAAATGGCTCGGAACCTACAATGACCTCTATCTTCAAGTCAAAATGTATCGCAAGTAGCCAAAGAAGAGGCTGGGACAAAAGTCCTAGCCTCTCAATTGTCTTTGGATTATCGAGCAAGGCGCAGTGGTTGAGTGGGCTCTACTACGCTGATTTCATCAGCTTTTACAGCCTTACTCAACTGTGCGGAGGTGGGACGACGAAATCGAATTCTAACGAATTACCGATTTCTGTCCCACTCTCTTTTTTCTAATTTGACTTGTATAATTATTTGAAATGCAGTAGAGAAAGTAGTAAAATTATATTAACATATGCAATAGAGTTTTGTGCTCAATTAAGGAGGAAATCATTATGTCAGTTTTCTACGTTCCATCAGTCAATTTGATTGGTAAGGGTGTCATCAATGAATTTGGCGGTCATGTCAAAGAGCTGGGCTTTAAGAAAGCTCTCATCGTTACAGACCACTATATTGCTTCCAGTGACATTTTACCAAAAGTCATCAAGCCGCTAGAAGCAGAAGGCATTGAATATGTGGTTTTTGAAGGTGTAGACCCAAATCCTTCTTGTAAGAATGTCTACGATGGCTTAGCTACTCTTCAGGAAAATGACTGTGATTTTATCATCAGTGTCGGCGGTGGCTCTCCGCAGGATGCTGCTAGCTGTATTTCCATCATGGCGACAAATGGGGGCAAGCCGCAGGATTATGAAGGGCTCCACAAGTCTAAAGAAAAGGGTCTGCCAGTTGTAGCCATCAACACCACGGCAGGGACTTCTGCCGAAATCACTATCAACTATGTTATCACGGATGAAGAACGTAAGGTTAAGATGGTGATGGTTGATAAAAATAGCTTGGCTCTCATCTCTGTCAATGACCCAGAGCTCATGGTTTCCAAACCAGCTAATTTAACGGCAGCAACTGGGATGGATGCTTTGACCCATGCTGTTGAAGCCTTGGTAACTCCTGGTGCTTATGGCGTGACCAAGAAGTTGTCTATTGGCGCTATTGAGTTGATCAAGGAATATTTGCCACGAGCAGTTGCTAATGGCCATGATATAGAAGCGCGTGAAGCTATGGTCAATGCTATTTTCCTCGGCGGCATGTCCTTTAACAACGCAGGTCTGGGATATGTGCATTCGATGGCTCACCAGCTTGGTGCGGTCTATCATCTGCCTCATGGCGTTTGCTGTGCTATGCTCCTGCCAGTAGTTGAGCGTGAAAATGCCAAACGTGTACCAGCAGCCTTTAGAAATGTAGCTAAAGCTTTAGGCTTGCATACCGAAGGCAAGACTGATGAAGAATGTGCAGCATATGCCATTTCAGAAATCGAAACCTTGTCTGAAACGGTCGGTATTCCTAAGAAATTGACCGAGCTTGGCATTGAAGAAAAGGACTTTGACTTTGAATACCTTTCTAAGAATGCCTTGATTGATGCTTGCGCACCTGGCAATCCTTTCATGCCGACTTTGGAAGAAACCATTGCTTTATACAAAGAATTGTTTTAAGGCAAAGGAAAACAGTTCACTCTCTAAACTTAGTTGATTTATATCAAAAAAAGACAGTTGCTCTCTCTCCTACAGCTGTCTTTTTAATTTATGGAAATGGGATGATCGTACAGGATTAGTGCTCTAAAATAAACTTAGCAATAGCTGTGGCGACACCATTTTCTTCATTGCTCTCTGTTACATAGTCGGCCAAGTTTTTGACATATTGACTAGCATTCCCCATGGCAATGCCCAAGCCAGCAAATTGCAGCATTTCAATATCGTTATTCGCATCGCCCAGTGCCATGATTTCCTCAGGATTGATCTCTAAGCGTTGTGCTAGACGCTCTAGGGCAAAGGCTTTGGTAACACCTTTTGGCATCGCCTCGTAGATGACAGGCTGGGAACGGACGCCACTGAATCGTTGGCAGAGCTCTTGAGCGAACTTGGTCTCAAAATCATCTACCTGCTCAGGATTTCCTAGAAACATAGCTTGAAACATTCGATGCTGACCGCTGCAAGCTTCTTCAAGGCTGATTTCAGTAGGAGTCGTAAAGACAAGAGCTGCATCATCTGTCACAATTTTGCTGGCTTTTTCTCCCACGACGAAGTAATGCTCTTCATCAAACAAGGTTAACTGTACTTGGCTCTGCTCGGCTAAACTGTAGAGGTAGCGAATATCATCTGGATTTAATTCTTGCCAGTCAACGACCTGCCAATCGCTAGTCTGATGGATGGCGCAGCCATTGTCTACGATGACATATTCATTTTCATTCTCCAAGCCCAGCTCCTGATAGTAGGGCTTGACCCCCACGAGTGGTCTACCTGTACAGAGGACCAGTTTTACTTCAGCTTGGATAGCTTGGTGGATAGCATCAATATGAGCTTGAGGAATCTTTTTTTCCTCAGTTAGTAGGGTTCCATCCATATCAAGGGCAATTAGTTTAATCATAGTTTTTCTCCAATAGTATTTGTGAATATTATAGCATATTTTCTATTGCTAGGAGAGCAGAAATGGGGAGGATTGTTTTTTTAATTTTGCTATCCTTATGGTATAATAAGAAAATCTAGTAAGGAAAAGAGAAGCTATGAAAGCAAAGCGTATTGTATTTAAAGTTGGAACGAGCTCATTGACAAATCCTGACGGTAGCCTGTCGCGGGCAAAGGTGCGGGAAATCACGCATCAATTATCGGTCTTGCATGAAGCCGGACATGAGTTGATTTTGGTATCGTCTGGAGCCATTGCGGCAGGTTTTTCTTCTCTAGGCTTTAAAAAACGCCCCACCAAGGTAGCCGATAAACAGGCTTCGGCAGCTGTTGGTCAGGGCCTTCTCCTAGAGGAGTACACCACCAATCTGCTCTTGAAGAAGATTGTGTCTGCCCAGATCTTGCTGACACAGGATGATTTTGCGGATAAGCGGCGTTACAAAAATGCCCACCAAGCTCTGTCAGTCCTCCTTAATCGGGGTGCCATTCCCATTATCAATGAAAATGACACAGTTTCGATCGAGGAGCTAAAGGTGGGGGACAATGATACGCTCAGTGCTCAAGTGGCTGCCATGGTTCAGGCAGACCTCTTGGTGCTCTTGACAGATGTCGATGGACTCTACACGGCCAATCCCTCTACCAATCCAGATGCCCAGCGGCTTGAAAAGATTGACAAGATTAGCTCTGAGCTGATTGATATGGCTGGCGGTGCAGGAACGAGCAATGGAACTGGTGGCATGCTGACAAAGATAAAAGCAGCAACTCTTGCGACCATGTCTGGTGTACCAGTTTATATTTGTTCGTCACTTAAAAGCAATGCTTTATTGGAGGCGGCGAGCCAGACTCGAGACGGGAGCCTTTTCTTAGCGCAGGATAAGGGCTTGAAGACGCAAAAGCAGTGGCTAGCCTTCTATGCCAAGAGCCAAGGTACTATCTATGTAGATCAGGGAGCGGCACAGGCACTCCGCTACGATGGAAAAAGCCTTCTGGTATCAGGAATTGTTAGGTTAGATGGGCATTTTTCTTACCAAGATACGGTGACGGTATACGAAGAAGAGACTGGTGCGATTTTGGGAAAGGGGCGCGTGCGCTTTGGTAAACCTGCCCTCAAGGATATGCTGCGTTCTAGCAAGCCAAAAGGAGTCGTAATTCACCGTGACGATTGGATTTCTATTACTCCAGAGCTTCAACTGCTCTTTTCTGAATTTTAAGAGGAAATAGGAGTTTACTTATTTTCTTTACCCGAACTCTCCAACATCTTCGCCAATAGAAAAAAGAAATTATTGTATCTTACGAAAGGAGGCTCTATGACCTCGACACAAGAATTATTTGAAATTGTAAAAAAGTCAAAAAAATCAATCAACACGGCTACGACTGCTGAGAAAAACAAAGCGTTGGAAGAAATGGCAAAGCAGCTCTGGCTTTCTCGTGCGGATATTTTAGCAGCCAATGAACTGGATATGTCAGCGGCTAAAGGTAAAATCTCTGATGTGATGCTGGACCGCCTTTATCTAGATGAGGATCGGATTGCTGGCATGGCAGAGGGCATTCGTCAGCTGATTGACTTGGAGGATCCTGTGGGGCAAGTCTTGGAAAAGACTGAGCTTGATAACGGCCTTGTCATCAGTAAAAAGCGGGTGGCTATGGGCGTGATTGGGATTATCTACGAAAGCCGGCCCAATGTCACTTCAGACGCTGCGGCTCTGGCGCTAAAGAGTGGCAGTGCAGTCGTTCTCAGAAGCGGTAAGGATGCCTATCAGACAGCGCTAGCCATTGTCACAGCTTTGAAAAAAGGCTTGGCTCAGACCAAGATTTCGCCGGATTGTATCCAGTTGGTTTCTGATACCAGTCGGGCTTCCGCCCAGGCAATGATGAAGGCCAAGGGATATCTGGATTTGCTCATTCCTCGTGGTGGCGCGGGATTGATTCAGGCAGTCGTGGAAAATGCGACTGTGCCGGTTATCGAGACAGGTACTGGAATAGTCCATGTCTATGTAGATAAGGATGCTGATCAGGACAAGGCTTTAGCGATTATTGAGAATGCCAAGACCAGTCGCCCCTCTGTCTGCAATGCCATGGAAGTTCTACTAGTTCATCAAGAAATTGCAGCAGCATTTTTACCACGTTTGCAGAAGATGCTGGTGACTGATCGTAATGCTGCGAAAGAAAAAGCTGTTGAATTACGTTTGGATGAGAAAGCAGCTCAGTATATATCAGGCTCGCAAGCTAGACCGGAAGATTTTGACACCGAATTTTTGGACTATGTCTTAGCTGTCAAGCTGGTTTCCTCGCTGGAAGAAGCGGTGGAGCATATTGAAGCTCACAGCACTCATCACTCGGATGCCATTGTGACGGAGAATGATGCAGCGGCGGCTTACTTCACAGAGCAGGTGGATAGCGCAGCAGTTTATGTCAATGCCTCAACCCGCTTTACAGATGGCGGTCAATTTGGCCTTGGTTGCGAAATGGGGATTTCCACTCAAAAACTGCATGCCAGAGGTCCTATGGGACTAAAAGAGTTGACCAGCTATAAATATGTCATCCAAGGGACGGGTCAAGTGAGGAAATAATGATGAAAATTGGTTTTATCGGTCTGGGAAATATGGGTGGCAGTTTAGCTCGCCTAGTTGCCCAAGATGAGAGATATAGAAGCGAATTGCTACTGGCCAATCGCAGTCGTGACAAGGCTGAAAAGATTGCTGCAGAAGTTGGTGGACAACCGGTCAGTAATGAAGAAGTTTTTGCTCAGGCAGAAGTGATTTTTCTGGGTATCAAACCAGCTCAATTTGCTGACTTGCTGGCTGAATATCAGGAAGTTCTAGAAAAACGGGACTCTCTTTTGCTGGTTTCGATGGCTGCTGGTTTGTCTTTGGAGCTATTAGAAAAATTGACACCTAGCCATCATCGTTGGATTCGGATCATGCCTAATACACCAGTAGCCGTAGGCGAGGGTGTTATTAGCTATGCCTTATCCCAGCAAGCGAATCAAGCGGACGAAGACTTGTTGCGTGAGCTTCTGTCTTCGGCTGGCCTTTTGGTCAAATTAGAGGAAAAACAGTTGGATGCAGCGACAGCTCTTGCTGGTTGTGGACCAGCTTTCGTCTATCTCTTTATAGAGGCTTTGGCGGATGCTGGGGTGCGGGCAGGACTCAGTCGCGACATATCGCTTGAACTGGCCAATCAGACCCTCTTAGGCGCTGCCAAGCTAAGTCAGGTCAGCGGCCAACATCCAGCCCAGCTCAAAGATCAGGTCTGCAGTCCGGCCGGTTCGACCATCGCTGGGGTAGCCAGTCTGGAAGAAAATGCCTTTCGAGGAACGGTCATGGCTGCCGTTCAAGCTGCTTACAAGAGGACGCAGGAGTTGGGGAAATGAAGGATTTACCAGTTTTGAACCGATTTCTGACGGTTTGAAATAACAAGCTAACTTTCAGTGGACATGCTTTAGGGTAAACTAGGAAACATCTAAAAAAATTTCTATTGACCCTTCAGAAGATAATGGGGAAAGTATATTAATTCCCTCAACAAACAGCAGGCTAACGGCTTGCTGTTTTTCATTTAAAGGGAAGAATGATATAATGAAGTAGAGAAAAATCTTGAATGAGGTACCCCATGAACGAAATCAAATGCCCCAACTGCGGGGAGGTTTTTACTGTCAATGAGAGCCAGTACAGTGAGCTTTTGTCGCAGGTTCGGACTGCAGAGTTTGACAAGGAAATTCATGCTCGGATTGAGCAGGAGCTGGCTTTAGCAGAGCAAAAATCCCAGAATGCTCAACAAGCCCTGCTATCGCAGAAAGAGCAGGAAATTAGCAATCTTCAAAGTCAAATTGCTCAATTTGAGACCCAGCAGGAATTGGCAAAGAAAGAGGCTGAGCAGGCAGCTAGTCTTCAATTGCAGGAGAAGGATAAGAAAGTCCAGCAACTGGAAAATCAGCTGACAACTCTGCGCTTGGAGCATGAAAATCAATTGCAAAAGACCTTGTCTGCTCTGGAAAAAGAGCGCGACGAGGTTAAGAATCAGCTAGTTTTGCAAGAAAAGGAAGCAGCGCTGGCTCAGACCTCGCTTAAAGAGCGCTATGAGGTAGAGCTGCGGCAGAAAGATGAGACCATAGAGTTCTATAAGGATTTCAAAGCCAAGCAGTCTACTAAAATGATTGGCGAGAGTTTGGAACAGCACTGTGAGTACGAGTTTAACAAGAACCGTATGGCCATGTTTCCGCGAGCGGAGTTTGGCAAGGACAATGATGCCAGAACAGGCAGCAAGGGTGACTACATTTACCGTGAGGTGGATGAAAATGGTGTAGAAATCCTCTCTATCATGTTTGAGATGAAAAATGAAGGCGATGAGACAGCGACCAAGAAGAAAAATGAGCATTTTTTCAAAGAGCTGGATAAGGACCGGCGGGAGAAAGGCTGTGAGTATGCTATTCTGGTGACACTTCTGGAGGCTGACAGCGAACTCTACAATTCGGGTATTGTCGATGTGTCCTATGCCTATGAGAAGATGTATGTTATCCGACCACAGTTCTTCTTGCCCATGATTACCCTCTTGCGTAATGCTGCGCTCAACTCGCTCCAGTACAAGCAAGAACTGGCCTTGGTGCGGGAGCAGAACATTGATATTACGCATTTTGAGGAAGATTTGGATGCCTTTAAAGTAGCTTTCGCCAAGAACTATCAGTCTGCTTCGACCAACTTTGGCAAGGCCATCGAAGAGATTGACAAAGCTATCCGCCGGATGGAAGAAATCAAGAAATTCCTGACGACCTCTGAAAACCAGCTGCGCTTAGCAAACAACAAGCTGGACGACGTCTCTGTCAAAAAACTGACACGCAAAAATCCTACTATGAAAGCTAAGTTTGAAGCTTTGAAGGGAGACTAGGAGGCTCCTATGCAGATACGAAAAGTAACCATGAAAGATGCTGAAGCCTTACTGTCTCTATACGAAGACTTGGGCTATCCAACGACCGCTTCTAAGCTGGCTCGACGTTTAGAAATGATTCTCTCTCAGCCGCATTATGGCTGTCTTTTAGCTGAAAGAAACGGAGAAATTTTAGGTTTCTTAGGTTATGCAAAGCTCTTCTTTTTTGAATCAGATGGATCTTACTATCGTATTTTAGCTTTGTCAGTTGCAAAAGAAGCAAGACGACAAGGAATTGCTAGTAGGCTAATCAATGAATTGAAAAAACAAGCGGTAAAAGAAGGAGTTAAGGCACTGGCTCTAAATAGTGGATTAACTGCTGAACGAAATGCTGCACATCAGTTTTATAAGGCGGTTGGATTTGAAAAAGTGACTGCCGGCTTTGCTTTGCATTTAAAAAGTCAACATAAATAAATCATGAAAAATAGCAGAGGAAACAAAGTAATGTCTACAGCAAATATGAACAGCATAAGGGCTTCCAAAAGCGAGTTTTAGTATTTTTAGAAAGTTAATCAATGAACGGAATTATCAACTTAAGAAAAGAAGCGGGCATGACCTCGCATGATGCGGTCTTTAAGCTGCGTAAAATTTTGGGAACGAAGAAAATTGGTCACGGGGGCACCTTGGATCCAGATGTAGTCGGGGTGCTTCCGATTGCTGTGGGCAAGGCGACACGCTTGGTCGAGTTTATGCAGGAGGAAGGCAAGGTCTACGAGGGGGAGATTACGCTAGGATGCTCAACGACAACAGAAGATGCCAGCGGAGACATCTTAGAGCGGACGCCGGTGACAGAGCTTTTAGAAGAAGCTCTCATAGATGAAGCCATGGAATCTATGACTGGTGAGATTCGCCAGATACCGCCCATGTACTCAGCAGTCAAGGTTAATGGCCGTAAGCTTTATGAGTATGCGCGTGCAGGTCAAGAAGTGGAGCGCCCAGAGCGGCAGGTGACTATCTATAGCTTTGAGCGCACCAGTCCGATTGCCTATGAAGATGAGCAAGCTCGTTTTCGTTTTCGAGTCAAGTGCAGCAAGGGGACCTATGTCCGAACCCTGTCTGTTGATTTAGGAGCTAAGCTGGGCTTTGCCAGTCACATGTCCCAGCTGACAAGGACTTCTTCAGCAGGTATGAGCTTGGATGATGCTTTGACCTTGGATGAAATAGCGGAGCGAGTGGCAGTGGAGGATTTTACATTTCTTCAGCCTTTGGAGTTGGGGACAGGTGATCTACCCAAGATTGAACTAACGGTAGAGCAGCTAGAGGAAGTCCGCCACGGTCGCTTTATTTTCATTGAAAATGCGGCAACAATCTTGGCTGGTTTCCATAAAGGTAAGCTTATCGCCATCTTAGAAAAAAGGGAAGAAACCTACAAACCTAGAAAAGTTTTTCTTTGATGATATGAAAATATCAGGGTCCTGAAATTTATTTTCAGGATTTTTTTATGCCTAGAATAATTAACCAAATCTATAAACTAAAAAATGTATAAATATACTGTTCGAATAGATCAGAAACACTTATAAAATTTACTGTGAATTTTTAAAATAGCAATACTCAAAAATTGGACAGTTTTGCTAAAAATGATTAAGTAATAAAAGGGCTATAAAATTGCTTAAATCCCACTTATATGGTACACTTGAGGGAGTGACAATTTTAAATAATAAGGAGGGTTCCAATACATGGGACAAGACTGGAAGAAAATAGAAAGGCAACGTTTTACAATTCGTAAGACGAGAGCATGGGGTGCATGTTCAGTTTTTCTAGGATCAAGTATTTTCTTTCTAGGAGGGGGAGTTGCAAGTGCGCAAGAAGTTAGTCCTTCTGCACAAGATCAAGCAGCTCAAGTAGCAGAAGCTGCTAGAGTTTCAGATGAAAAAGAGTCTGAGAAACCGGCAACTGAAGCACAAGCCGAACCTGAAAAGAATGCTGCGTCAGTAAGTGCAGATGTTCAAGCAACTGAAGCTAAGGAACAAGCAGCACCTAGCACTGAAGAAGTAGCTAAAGCAGAAGAAGCAGCTGTTTCAAAAGATGAAAAGTCAGAAGAAACAAGCGCTCCGAAAGAAGCTAAAGCAGAAGAAAAGGCTGAGCCAAAAGAAGAAAAATCAGAGGCAAAAACAGCAAGTTCTGAAACTAATGAAGCCGCACAACCTAAGCGTTCAGGCACATCAGGATTCAGAAGTGTTAGTGGTACATCAGGATTCCGAAATACTGGTGCTACTCGCCAAGGATCTGACTATACTGTTACTCAAGATGGTAATCTAGCTACAGTTCAAGCGAATGCCTTGAAAACTCAGTTGGATAGAGCAGCATCAGAGAACTTGCCAGTTACACCGAACCAGCTTAGAAATTTTGGAACCGCAACAACTGACGAAGAAAGACGCAGATTAGAACGTCAAGCAGCGGATCTTCAAAATACTGAAGCTCAGGCAATGAATAGAAAAATCTCTGATTACTTGACGGCTAAACAAAGAGCTCAACAACTAACTGGTCAAGAAGGAAGTTTGCAACAAATTGCTCCTCAAAACCTCGTGTTCTCTGATGAGCCAAACGCAACGGCTAGGATTAGGCTGGCACAAGGAGACTGGTTCGTCAAAGACAGTACGCTCACATCCCGAAATCAATATGTTCGTGAAGCTTTGGATAGTCGGAGCTACAATGAGTGGCGAGACGGGACAACTACTCAACCGAATGCAGTTATCACTAGAGCCGATACAAGCCAACCGGCAGCAGAGCGAATCATCAAGGATCAAACAGATGCTTACTACATGGTTCATACGCAAGTTGGTAGAACCACAACAGTAGAGTACACCTTGCATAACTCATTTGCCGGTGGTCGACCTATTACGAAAGCTATTGCTCGATATACGCCTAAGAAGAGTTCTGCTTATGATGATAGTATGGTAATGGCTATCCATAAAGATCCAACTATGACAGTTTGGAATGGATCCAGCTATGATCGTAAAGGAACTGGTAACCAATTGCATATGGAATGGGAATTCTATTATGCGGATGGCACTAAGGTAGACTTTGGCAGAACACCTGGTGTTGTTTCTTTCGCTTCACGTAACCACCACGGGAATGATATTTACGCTGAAATTTATGGTAATTTGAGCTCAAATATGCAGAATGTACAAATTGTAGGTTCTTCTATCGTTCCACAGGCAAATGGTTGGTACTATGCAAATGGTAAGAATAACTCTTATAAAGGCCAAACTGAATATCAATGGGACCAACAAGGTAATCCAAATGAATTCTGGGGAGCGGGTGCTGCAAAAGTTACAAGTGGTACATCATTGAGCTTTGATATTGCCACCACTAACCCTGGTCAGCACTGGCCACGTCCGATTCGCCAATGGTTCTCATTTAATACCAACGTAAAAGCGAATAACGTCGTAACTAACCCTAATTTGACTTATACTCCTGCAGCATATGTCAATGAAGTTCCAGCACCAGAACCAGAAAAGTCTTATGACAGATTTGTCATGGATATTCCACATAATGTCAGAGTCGTAGATTATGAGAATGCCACTCCAGATCAAAAACGCGCCTTCGACAATCAAACTGGTTCTCAGATTGTTTACCAACAAGGTAAAGACGGACAAGTTATTGTTGTAGGACCAAAACCAGAAAACCTAAATGACGTACCGAATCCTAAGTTTACAGCTCAAGAACTTGAGACACTTAAAAATGGTGGAACTGTAAGAGGATTTAAAGGACACAATTACGTTGATCCTGTAGATACCATCATGGTTGTCAAACGTAATGCGGGACCAACTGGACCTAAGGGTGATAAAGGTGCAACAGGCGCAACCGGAGCCACAGGTGCAGCAGGACCAAAAGGCGATAAAGGCGCAACTGGTGCAACTGGAGCCACAGGCGCAGCAGGACCAAAAGGTGATAAGGGCGCGACTGGCGCAACCGGAGCCACAGGTGCAGCAGGACCAAAAGGCGATAAAGGTGCCACTGGCGCAACTGGAGCCACAGGTGCAGCAGGACCAAAAGGTGATAAGGGCGCGACTGGCGCCACAGGTGCAACCGGAGCTACAGGCGCGACCGGAGCTAAAGGCGATAAAGGTGAGACTGGTGCCACAGGCGCGACTGGCGCTAAAGGAGAAGATGGTAAGCCATCATTAGCCCAAGTCGTGGATAATAACAACGGCACCCACACTGTTAAAGTTGGACTGGATAAGAATGGCAATGGCCAGCTCGATCCAGATGAAGTAACCTCATCTACTATCGTTAAAGACGGAAAAGATGGTAAATCTCCACTAGCTAAGGTTGTTGACAACAACAACGGTACTCATACTGTTCAAGTCGGTCTTGATAAGAACGGTAACGGTGAGCTTGATCCAGACGAAGTAACTTCATCTACAATCATCAAAGATGGTAAGGATGGAAAAGCTGGTGCCACTGGTGCTACAGGTGCAACCGGAGCTAAAGGCGATAAAGGTGAAACAGGTGCTACCGGTGCAACTGGAGCTAAGGGTGATAAAGGTGAAACTGGAGCCACTGGAGCTAAAGGCGATAAAGGTGAAACAGGCGCAACAGGTGCGACTGGCGCTAAAGGAGAAGATGGTAAGCCATCATTAGCCCAAGTTGTCGATAATAACAACGGCACGCACACTGTTAAAGTTGGTCTGGATAAGAATGGCAACGGTCAGTTGGATCCAGACGAAGTAACCTCATCTACCATTGTTAAAGATGGTAAGGATGGAAAATCTCCATTGGCTAAAGTTGTCGACAACAATAATGGTACCCATACTGTTCAAGTCGGTCTTGATAAGAACGGAAATGGTGAGCTTGATCCAGACGAAGTAACATCATCTACAATCATCAAAGATGGTAAGGATGGAAAAGCTGGCGCAACCGGTGCCACTGGTGCTACAGGCGCGACTGGAGCTAAAGGTGATAAAGGTGAAACAGGTGCTACCGGTGCCACAGGAGCTAAGGGTGATAAAGGTGAAACAGGCGCAACAGGTGCGACTGGCGCTAAAGGAGAAGATGGTAAGCCATCATTAGCCCAAGTTGTCGATAATAACAACGGCACTCACACTGTTAAAGTTGGTCTGGATAAGAACGGCAATGGCCAATTGGATCCAGACGAAGTAACCTCATCTACCATTGTTAAAGATGGTAAGGATGGAAAATCTCCACTAGCTAAGGTTGTCGATAATAACAATGGCACCCATACTGTTCAAGTCGGACTCGATAAGAACAACAATGGTCAGCTTGATCCAGATGAAGTGACATCTTCTACAGTCATTAAAGATGGAAAAGCTGGCGCAACAGGTGCTACCGGAGCAACCGGAGCCAAAGGCGATAAAGGTGAAACAGGTGCCACAGGCGCGACTGGTGCCAAAGGTGAAGATGGTAAGCCATCATTAGCCCAAGTTGTCGATAATAACAACGGTACACACACTGTTAAAGTTGGTCTGGATAAGAACGGCAATGGCCAATTGGATCCAGATGAAGTAACCTCATCTACCATCGTTAAAGACGGTAAGGACGGTAAATCTCCGCTAGCTAAGGTTGTCGATAATAACAATGGCACACACACAGTTCAAGTCGGACTCGATAAGAACAACAACGGTCAGCTTGACCCAGACGAAGTAACATCATCTACAATCATCAAAGATGGTAAGGATGGAAAAGCTGGTGCAACTGGAGCTACAGGCGCGACCGGAGCTAAAGGTGATAAAGGTGAAACAGGTGCTACTGGTGCAACCGGAGCTAAGGGTGATAAAGGTGCAACTGGAGCCACTGGAGCTAAAGGCGATAAAGGTGAAACAGGCGCAACAGGTGCAACAGGAGCTAAAGGAGAAGATGGCAAGCCATCATTAGCCCAAGTTGTCGATAATAACAATGGCACTCACACTGTTAAAGTTGGTCTGGATAAGAACGGCAATGGCCAATTGGATCCAGATGAAGTAACCTCATCTACCATCGTTAAAGACGGTAAGGACGGTAAATCTCCGCTAGCTAAGGTTGTCGATAATAACAATGGCACACACACAGTTCAAGTCGGACTCGATAAGAACAACAACGGTCAGCTTGACCCAGACGAAGTAACATCATCTACAATCATCAAAGATGGTAAGGATGGAAAAGCTGGCGCAACTGGCGCTAAAGGAGAAGATGGCAAGCCATCATTAGCCCAAGTTGTCGATAATAACAACGGCACTCACACTGTTAAAGTTGGACTTGATAAGAATGGCAATGGCCAATTGGATCCGGATGAAGTAACCTCATCTACCATCGTTAAAGACGGTAAGGACGGTAAATCTCCACTAGCTAAGGTTGTAGACAACAACAACGGTACTCACACTGTTCAAGTCGGACTCGATAAGAACGGTAATGGTGAGCTTGATCCAGACGAAGTGACATCTTCTACAGTCATTAAAGATGGAAAAGCTGGCGCAACAGGTGCTACCGGAGCAACCGGAGCCAAAGGCGATAAAGGTGAAACTGGAGCAACAGGCGCCACTGGTGCCAAAGGAGAAGATGGTAAGCCATCATTGGCCCAAGTCGTAGACAACAACGACGGCACGTACACTGTAAAAGTTGGTCTGGATAAGAATGGCAATGGCCAATTGGATCCAGACGAAGTAACTTCTTCAACAATCGTCAAAGACGGTAAGGATGGAAAATCTCCACTAGCTAAAGTTGTAGACAACAACAATGGCACGCATACAGTTCAAGTCGGTCTTGATAAGAACGGTAATGGTGAGCTTGATCCAGACGAAGTAACATCTTCAACTATCGTCAAAGATGGAAAAGCTGGCGCAACAGGTGCCACAGGTGCTACAGGAGCGACCGGAGCCAAAGGCGATAAAGGTGAAACTGGAGCTACAGGAGCGACCGGAGCCAAAGGCGATAAAGGTGAAGACGGCAAGCCATCATTGGCGCAAGTCGTTGACAACAACGATGGCACGCATACTGTTAAAGTTGGTCTTGATAAGAACGGCAACGGTCAGTTGGATCCAGATGAAGTAACCTCTTCAACAATCGTCAAAGACGGTAAGGATGGAAAATCTCCACTTGCTAAAGTTGTAGACAACAACAATGGCACGCATACAGTTCAAGTCGGTCTCGATAAGAACGGCAACGGCGAACTTGATCCAGATGAAGTAACATCATCTACAATCATCAAAGATGGTAAGGATGGAAAAGCTGGTGCAACCGGAGCTAAAGGCGATAAAGGTGAAACTGGAGCTACAGGCGCAACTGGTGCCAAAGGTGAAGATGGCAAGCCATCATTGGCCCAAGTCGTAGACAACAACGACGGCACTCATACTGTTAAAGTTGGTCTTGATAAGAACGGCAATGGTCAATTAGATCCAGACGAAGTAACATCATCTACTATCGTCAAAGACGGTAAGGATGGTAAGTCTCCACTAGCTAAAGTTGTAGACAACAACAATGGCACGCACACAGTTCAAGTCGGTCTCGATAAGAACGGCAATGATGAGCTTGATCCAGACGAAGTAACATCATCTACAATCATCAAAGATGGTAAGGATGGAAAAGCTGGCGCAACAGGTGCCACAGGTGCTACAGGAGCGACCGGAGCCAAAGGCGATAAAGGTGAAACTGGAGCTACAGGAGCGACCGGAGCCAAAGGCGATAAAGGTGAAACTGGAGCTACAGGAGCAACCGGAGCTAAAGGTGATAAAGGTGAAACTGGAGCTACAGGAGCGACCGGAGCTAAAGGTGATAAAGGTGAAGACGGCAAGCCATCATTGGCGCAAGTCGTAGACAACAACGATGGCACGCATACTGTTAAAGTTGGTCTTGATAAGAACGGCAATGGTCAATTAGATCCAGATGAAGTAACCTCTTCAACAATCGTTAAAGACGGTAAGGATGGTAAGTCTCCACTAGCTAAGGTTGTCGATAACAACAACGGTACTCACACTGTTCAAGTCGGACTCGATAAGAACAATAATGGCCAGTTGGATCCAGATGAAGTAACATCTTCAACTATCGTCAAAGATGGAAAAGCTGGCGCAACCGGTGCGACCGGCGCCACTGGTGCTAAAGGAGAAGATGGTAAGCCATCATTAGCTCAAGTCGTGGACAATAACAACGGCACTCACACAGTTAAAGTTGGTCTTGATAAGAACGGCAATGGTCAGTTGGATCCAGATGAAGTAACATCTTCAACAATCGTCAAAGACGGTAAGGATGGTAAGTCTCCACTAGCTAAGGTTGTCGACAATAACAATGGCACACACACAGTTCAAGTCGGTCTTGATAAGAACGGAAATGGTGAGCTTGATCCAGACGAAGTAACTTCATCTACAATCATCAAAGATGGTAAGGATGGCAAAGCTGGTGCAACCGGTGCCACTGGTGCTACAGGCGCGACCGGAGCCAAAGGCGATAAAGGTGAAACTGGAGCAACAGGCGCAACTGGTGCCAAAGGTGAAGATGGCAAGCCATCATTGGCGCAAGTCGTAGACAACAACGACGGTACACACACAGTTAAAGTTGGACTTGATAAGAATGGCAATGGCCAATTGGATCCGGATGAAGTAACCTCATCTACCATCGTTAAAGACGGTAAGGACGGTAAATCTCCACTAGCTAAGGTTGTAGACAACAACAACGGTACTCACACTGTTCAAGTCGGACTCGATAAGAACGGTAATGGTGAGCTTGATCCAGACGAAGTGACATCTTCTACAGTCATTAAAGATGGAAAAGCTGGCGCAACAGGTGCTACCGGAGCAACCGGAGCCAAAGGCGATAAAGGTGAAACTGGAGCAACAGGCGCCACTGGTGCCAAAGGAGAAGATGGTAAGCCATCATTGGCTCAAGTCGTAGACAACAACGATGGCACTCACACAGTTAAAGTTGGACTTGATAAGAATGGCAACGGTCAGTTGGATCCAGACGAAGTAACCTCATCTACCATTGTTAAAGATGGTAAGGATGGAAAATCTCCACTAGCTAAGGTTGTTGATAACAACAATGGCACACACACAGTTCAAGTCGGACTCGATAAGAACAACAATGGTCAGCTTGATCCAGATGAAGTGACATCTTCTACAGTCATTAAAGATGGAAAAGCTGGCGCAACAGGTGCCAAAGGTGAAGATGGCAAGCCATCATTGGCGCAAGTCGTAGACAACAACGACGGTACACACACTGTTAAAGTTGGTCTTGATAAGAACGGCAACGGCCAGTTGGATCCAGATGAAGTAACATCTTCAACAATCGTCAAAGACGGTAAGGATGGAAAATCTCCACTAGCTAAAGTTGTCGACAATAACAATGGCACACACACAGTTCAAGTTGGTCTTGATAAGAACGGAAATGGTGAGCTTGATCCAGATGAAGTAACATCTTCAACTATCGTCAAAGATGGAAAAGCTGGCGCAACAGGTGCGACAGGTGCGACAGGTGCAACAGGTGCCACAGGAGCGACCGGAGCTAAGGGCGATAAAGGAGAAGATGGTAAGCCATCATTAGCTCAAGTTGTAGATAACAACGACGGTACTCACACTGTTAAAGTTGGTCTTGATAAGAACGGCAACGGACAGTTGGATCCAGACGAAGTAACATCTTCAACAATCGTTAAAGACGGTAAGGATGGTAAATCTCCATTGGCTAAGGTTGTTGATAACAACAATGGCACGCATACAGTTCAAGTCGGTCTTGATAAGAACGGTAATGGTGAGCTTGATCCAGACGAAGTGACATCTTCAACAATCATCAAAGATGGTAAGGATGGAAAAGCTGGTGCTACAGGTGCGACTGGCGCTAAAGGAGAAGATGGTAAGCCATCATTAGCCCAAGTTGTCGATAATAACAACGGCACCCATACTGTTCAAGTTGGTCTGGATAAGAACGGCAATGGTCAGTTGGATCCAGACGAAGTAACATCTTCAACAATCGTCAAAGACGGTAAGGATGGCAAATCTCCACTAGCTAAAGTTGTTGATAACAATAACGGCACTCATACTGTTCAAGTCGGACTCGATAAGAACAATAACGGCCAGTTGGATCCAGATGAAGTAACATCATCTACAATCATCAAAGATGGTAAGGATGGAAAAGCAGGCGCAACAGGTGCTACAGGCGCGACCGGAGCTAAAGGAGAAGATGGCAAACCATCATTAGCCCAAGTCGTGGACAATAATAACGGCACTCACACTGTTAAAGTTGGTCTTGATAAGAACGGCAATGGTCAGTTGGATCCAGATGAGGTAACCTCATCTACTATCGTTAAAGACGGTAAGGATGGAAAATCTCCACTGGCTAAGGTTGTAGACAACAACAATGGTACCCATACTGTTCAAGTCGGACTCGATAAGAACAACAACGGTCAGCTTGATCCAGAAGAAGTAACATCTTCAACTATCGTCAAAGATGGAAAAGCTGGCGCAACTGGAGCTACAGGAGCGACCGGAGCTAAAGGCGATAAAGGTGAAACTGGAGCTACAGGAGCAAAAGGTGAAGATGGTAAGCCATCATTGGCGCAAGTTGTCGATAATAACAACGGCACTCACACTGTTAAAGTTGGTCTTGATAAGAATGGCAATGGTCAGTTGGATCCAGACGAAGTAACATCTTCAACAATCGTCAAAGACGGTAAGGATGGCAAATCTCCACTAGCTAAGGTTGTTGACAACAACAACGGCACCCATACTGTTCAAGTCGGACTTGATAAGAACAACAACGGTCAGTTGGATCCAGAGGAAGTAACATCTTCAACTATCATCAAAGATGGTAAGGATGGAAAAGCTGGTGCTACAGGAGCGACCGGAGCTAAAGGTGAAACTGGCGCAACTGGTGCAACTGGTGCAACTGGTGCCAAAGGAGAAGATGGCAAGCCATCATTGGCGCAAGTCGTAGACAACAACGACGGCACTCATACTGTTAAAGTTGGTCTTGATAAGAATGGCAACGGTCAGTTGGATCCAGACGAAGTAACATCTTCAACTATCGTCAAAGACGGAAAAGATGGTAAATCTCCGCTGGCTAAGGTTGTCGATAACAACAATGGTACCCATACTGTTCAAGTCGGACTTGATAAGAACAATAACGGCCAGTTGGATCCAGATGAAGTAACATCTTCAACTATCGTCAAAGATGGAAAAGCTGGCGCAACCGGTGCCACTGGTGCTACAGGAGCGACCGGAGCTAAGGGTGAAGATGGTAAATCATCATTAACTGAAGTAGTTAACAACAACGACGGTACTCATACTGTTAAAGTTGGACTCGATAAGAATGGCGACGGTAAGCTTGATCCAAGTGAAGTAACGTCAACGACTATCGTGAAAGATGGCGCAACTGGTGCTACAGGTGCAACTGGAGCTAAGGGTGAAGATGGCAAGCCATCATTGGCTAAGGTTGTAGACAACAACGATGGCACTCATACTGTTCAAGTCGGACTTGATAAGAACGTCAATGGTCAGTTGGATCCAGACGAAGTAACATCTTCAACAATCGTCAAAGACGGTAAGGATGGTAAGTCTCCATTAGCTGAAGTAGTTAACAACAACGACGGTACTCATACTGTTAAGGTTGGAATCGATAAGAATGGTGATGGTAAGCTTGATCCAAGCGAAGTAACGTCAACGACTATCGTGAAAGACGGCGCAACTGGTGCTACAGGAGCGACCGGAGCAACTGGTGCAGATGGAAAAGATGGTAAATCATCATTAACTGAAGTAGTTAACAACAACGACGGTACGCACACTGTTAAGGTCGGTCTTGATAAGAATAGCGACGGTAAGCTTGATCCAAGTGAAGTAACGTCAACGACTATCGTGAAAGATGGCGCAACTGGTGCTACAGGAGCGACCGGAGCTAAGGGCGATAAAGGTGAAGATGGTAAATCATCATTAACTGAAGTGGTTAACAACAACGACGGTACCCATACTGTTAAGGTTGGTATCGATAAGAATGGCGACGGTAAGCTTGATCCAAGTGAGGTAACGTCAACGACTATCGTGAAAGATGGCGCAACCGGAGCTAAAGGCGATAAAGGTGAAACTGGTGCTACAGGCGCAACTGGCGCTAAAGGAGAAGATGGCAAGCCATCATTGGCTCAAGTCGTAGACAACAACGACGGCACTCATACTGTTAAGGTTGGAATCGATAAGAACGGTGACGGTAAGCTTGATCCAAGTGAAGTAACGTCAACGACTATCGTGAAAGATGGCGCAACTGGTGCTACAGGCGCAACCGGAGCGGATGGCAAGCCATCATTGGCTAAGGTTGTAGACAATAACGATGGCACCCATACTGTTCAAGTCGGTCTTGATAAGAACAACAACGGTCAGCTTGATCCAGACGAAGTGACATCTTCAACTATCATCAAAGATGGTAAGGATGGTAAGTCTCCATTAGCTGAAGTAGTTAACAACAACGATGGTACTCATACTGTTAAAGTTGGACTCGATAAGAACGGCGACGGTAAACTTGATCCAAGTGAAGTAACGTCAACAACTATCGTTAAAGACGGCGCAACTGGTGCTACAGGAGCGACCGGAGCAACTGGTGCAGATGGTAAAGATGGTAAAGATGGTAAATCATCATTAACTGAAGTAGTTGATAACCACGACGGTACTCATACTGTTAAAGTCGGTCTAGATAAGAACAACAACGGTCAGCTTGATCCAAGTGAAGTAACGTCAACGACTATCGTCAAAGATGGCGCAACTGGTGCTACAGGTGCAACAGGAGCTAAGGGTGAAGATGGTAAATCTCCATTAGCTGAAGTAGTTAACAACCACGACGGTACTCATACTGTTAAAGTTGGTATTGATAAGAACGGCGACGGTAAGCTTGATCCAAGTGAAGTAACGTCAACGACTATCGTTAAAGACGGCGCAACTGGTGCTACAGGAGCGACTGGTGCAACTGGTGCAGATGGAAAAGATGGTAAATCATCATTAACTCAAGTAGTTAACAACAACGACGGTACGCACACTGTTAAGGTCGGTCTTGATAAGAACGGCGACGGTAAACTTGATCCAAGTGAAGTAACGTCAACGACTATCGTGAAAGACGGTAAAGATGGTAAGACACCATTAGCAGAAGTAGTTGATAACCAAAATGGAACACACACCATTAAGATTGGTTTTGATACAAATGGCAATGGTAAGCTTGATTCAGATGAAGTAACCTCTGCTACTATCGTTAAAGATGGAAAAGACGGTAAAGATGGCAAAGACGGAAAAGATGGTCAAAGCTCACTTGTAACGCTCGTTGAAAATGAAGATGGTAGTGTTACTATTCTTGTTGGAATTGATAAGAATAACAATGGTAAGGTTGATTCTGATGAAGTAACATCTTCTACAATTATCAGAAATGGAAAAGATGGTAAGGACGGCAAAGACGGAAAAGATGGTAAAGATGGTAAGGACGGTAAAGATGGCAAGGGTGTAACCGGTCCAACCGGTCCAACTGGTCCAACCGGTCCAACTGGTCCAACCGGTCCTACAGGTCCAACCGGTCCAACTGGTCCTACAGGCCCTACAGGTCCAACCGGTCCAACTGGTCCAACCGGTCCAACCGGTCCTACAGGTCCAACCGGTCCAACTGGTCCAACCGGCCCTACAGGTCCAACCGGTCCAACTGGTCCAACCGGTCCAACTGGTCCAACTGGTCCTACAGGCCCAACTGGTCCAACCGGCCCAACTGGTCCAACCGGTCCTACAGGTCCTACAGGCCCAACTGGTCCAACCGGCCCTACAGGTCCAACCGGTCCTACAGGCCCAACTGGCCCTACTAATCCAATAAAACCAGTAGTTCCAACAGCTCCAACAGTTCCAGCTAAGCCAACAAAACCTGCAGGAACAACCAAAGTAGTAGCTAAGTCAGGAACCCTTCCTAAGACTGGTGACAATAGCAACCATGAAGTAGGTGTGGTAGGCGCAGGACTTCTATCAGCTGCACTTCTAGCTGCCTTAGGTGTTTCTAAGCGAAAAGAAGAAGAACTCTAAGATATTCTATTTATAAAATTTAAGCAATATCAAGTTTAGAGTAAAACAGAGGCTATTAGGATTATTAAAATTCTACTAGCCTCTAGTTTTGTTGTATTAATGTTTTGGAGGAATTGAATGTCATCAATTGTATTGAATATGATTGTAAAAAATGAAGCCCATATAATTTTGGAAACACTCCAAAATTTGGTCAATTCAATCACATTTGACTACTGGGTCATTTCTGACACTGGCTCCACAGATGGAACGGAAAACCTCATCTTGAACTTTTTTAGTGAGGTGGGAATTCCAGGAGAATTGCACAAAGATGAATGGCAAAACTTTGCACATAATAGAAATTTAGCCCTAAATTATGCAAGAGGAAAGGGAGACTATATTCTAATCTTTGATGCAGATGATTTCGTTGAAGGTAGTTTAAAAATTTCTACTGATCTTGAAGCAGATGCCTATTATCTCAATTTTTCAGATGAGAGTGGAGTTCTTTCATTTCGTCGTGTAGCTCTTGTTAAAAATAATCCAGAAATTTATTGGCGAGGAGTTGTGCATGAATTTATTGAATTGCCTGAAGGTGCCAGTTATGGAAATCTTGTAGGACCTTATTCAGTCATTGCAAGAACAAGAGGCGCTCGAAGTCTAGACGATGATAAATATTATCATGATGCAACTGTACTTGCAAATGCTGTTTATAATAATCAAGACCCTGATTTAGAGCCTAGATATACCTTTTATTGCGCGAGATCTTATCGTGATGCAGGTTTATATCAAGAGGCCTTGTCTTGGTTCAAAAAACGTGCAGTTATGACGGATGGATGGTCAGAGGAAGCTTATTATTCTTGTCTAGAAATAGCGCAAATTTATGAAAATGAAGGGAAAGCTCTTGAAGGACGGGAGTATTTGGAAAAAGCTATCCAGATTAACCCTAATCGCGCTGAAGCATGGTCTCAATTAGCCAAATTATATAGAGAGGCAGGGCAGCATCACATTGCTTTTGCTTATGCTTATATGGCTAAGGATTTAGAGTTGAATCCGGATAGTCTTTTCAGCTGGAACAGGGTTTATGACTATTGGATTCCATTTGAATTGTTAGAAAATGGTGTCAAAATAGGGAATTTTGAAGTTGCCTACCAAGGCTTCAGAGCTTTAATTCTGGCAGGACAGGCCGATACTTATAAGAACTATTATGAATACTTGCCTCAATTTGAACCATATCTAGATAATGAGATTATCGAGAAGATTATAGAAGTAATCAACGGTACAGAAGCTTAAGAGCAGCAATGCTAGATAGACTTTTGTCGATTATAGTGGCTTGATACAGCATAAACTTTGAGAGTGGGACAGAAATCGGTAATCCGTTAGAATTCGATTTCGTCGTCCCACCTCCGCACAGTTGAGTAGGGCTGTAAAAGCTGATGAAATCAGCGTAGAGCCCACTAAACCACTGCGTCTTGCTCGACAATCCAAAGACAATTGAGAGGCTAGGACTTTTGTCCCAGCCTCATTTGTTTTGGAGAAGTTGCTATTAGCCTAATTGTAACCGCCCAATAACAAGGTATATTGAAAGAACGTTCCAAAGTTGATTTGACTCTGGAACGTTTTCTATTTGCACTTTTCCTGAATAGTTTCAGCCCATGGTAAATAAGCCTCTAGAATCTCCCTTTTTGCGTGTCTCTCCTCGTTAGGTAGATGGTCTAGAAGATAAGTCATGTATTTCTCTGAATCAAGTCCATGTCGCTTGGCCGTTTCCAAAAGGCTCAAAATAATAGCTGTCGACTTGGCGCCCTCAAAACTCTGAGAAAAAAGCCAATTTTTTCTGCCTATGACAAAGCTCTTTATCGCCCTCTCAGCTAGATTGTTGGAAAGGACTAAGTTACCGTCCGAGAGAACTGTTCGGAAGGTGCTTTCGTATTTGATGCTATACTCCAAAGCAGTGCCTAGTTTTGACCCTGACAAAACAGCCTGCTTACGACACCAATCAAAAAACTCTTCCATCCTAAGGAAACAAACGAGTCTCATTCTCAGCTCTATGGTGTCAGCCCAGATACTTTCGGATATAATCCAGCAAGCAGAAGCATCAGCTTTACTGGAGCAGATGGCCAGCTAAAAACTGTTTAGATTAGCTAAGCTTACATTTTGATGTAAAACAAGAATAAAACGAATGATGAAGACCAAGCCAAGTCTAAGACCATCATTCGTTTTTTATTCTCACAACCCTATACTTATTTGATTGATATTGTGTTAAAATAAACAGAGACTGATAGATGAAAGGATTGTCATCATGATAGAAAAAGAATTACCTATCAAAGAATATCTTAGAGTAAAAAAAGAAGCTATTTATAGTCGCCTTATATTCTTGCTAACGGCCGTTACAGGAGCTATTCTATCCTTTATTTTGATTCATTCAGGATCTAGGAATCTAATCTTTGAAAATGTTTCAATTGGCTTAGTTGTGTTTGCAGGTATTGTTATATCAAGGCCGTATTGGACAAAAAAGAAACAATACGAGAATCAGTATCCAGAATTGAAAGGAATGTCTACAAGAGGTGCTGAAGCTTCTGGGAATTTTTTTGGGAAACATCTGATTGTATATCCAGCCATTCTTGTTTATATGGTTTGGGCCTTTTTCGCTTCTTATCATCCTGTTCAAAATCAGGAGATAGTAGATATTGATCTTCCGACGATTAGTACAGAAACTGAGTATAGTTTGGATTTTCCAAAATCAGATAGTTCAGCCAGCACTGGAGACAGTCAAGGAGATACTCAATCAGATTCTTCGTCAATCATACAAAATGAAAGTGGGGAGTAAAAGTAGGAAAAGATCCAGCATTAAAAGCGAGAGTAATAGCTAACAAAGCAAAGAAAGCAAGATATGAGCGCGCAAAAAATGGCATTGCAAGTAAGGATTTAATAAATCTGTGATGGAATTTGGTGGGAATATTGGACCAGAAAAGGGACATTATGTAATGCCAAAATTTATATATGATAAAGCTGTATTGGCATCAGATGGGAATCCGAGAGTATTAGAGGAACTATTGGACTTAGATAGAGGGTATTTAGGTGATTCACCTCTTACTATTAATGTTAAAAATCCTAAAAATTTACGTATGCCGTCAGGCAATGAACCAGGTGCTTGGCAAGGTCTTTGGGAACCAGGAGGTTTTACAAAGGGCGGTATACCAGAGGCAGTTGTAGATCAATTTAAACCAGGTGATTATACAATAGGAAAGGTATTTGAATAGGTGTTTATATGACAACAGAAATTCAGCAATACAAAAATTGTACGATATTAAAAAACAACAATGATTATCAGATCCTTTGGAGTAGAGGGAAAGAAGTGCTTAACTATCCCATTAGCCAAGAATTAGCAGAACGTGTTTCAAAATCAGAAAAAGATTCTTTAGAAGTAATGTTTTATTGTGAACATCATCGTTGGCCAAAGGCAGATGAGTTAGATGATTATAATCATTCAGATACGATTGTACATAGAGGCGATGGATTTGTTGTATATGAGACAGATGGTTATTACGAAATTAGCTTCTTTAAAGAAATTGGAGGAGCCATGGGTCCAGAAGTTTGCTATCCTATCAATAAGGAACTGATGGATAAAGCATTTGAATCTTCTAGGGGAGCATATGAAGTCATGATTTATGCTGAAACAGGGCGCTGGCCCTTAAGTAAGCAAGATGATATTGATAGAAACTACATACGTAATCATCCTGAAACTATGCTACCAAATATAGAAGATCAACGTGAGTTGTTTGATGTTGAAGAGTTTAAAGCTCTTGTAAAAAAAGCCATCTCTTCAGAACTCAAGCCAACTGAACTTGATGCTATTGGTACAGTTGATAATCATTTAGAGCTTCTTCTGGTGGATCCAGTCGACTGGCAGGAAGAGATAGAAGCAGTCCATCTGGAAATTTTGCAAGAAAAAATTAACAATTATATTCACTTCCTCGAAAGCAAGCAGTATGTGGCACGATACGGCGATAACTTTGACAAAAAAGTCATCCATATCACCTTCCAATATTCTCCATCGGATAACGGCTTAGCTTTTCTAGCTGCTGCTCAGAAGGTATTGCAACCGACGGATATGAGTTTGAAGATAGAATTACCGGAGTGAGAAAAAACCATAGAAATTCCTCGTGAATTTCTGTGGTTTCGTTTTTAATCTTGATAAGAGACGATGCCAATGATGGTATCGACAGCGCGTTCCATGGTTTCTAGGCTGACATATTCGAAGCGGCCGTGCATGTTTTCACCGCCGGCAAAGAGATTAGGTGTCGGGATGCCCATAAAGGAAATTTTTGAGCCATCAGTGCCGCCACGAATCGGCTCGATAATCGGCTGGATGTCCAGATTTTCCATGACTGCTTTGGCGATATTGATCGGTGTCATGTCCTTTTCAATGACCTGCTTCATGTTGTAATACTGATCTTTGAGGGTCAGGATGACACGCTCGCTGCCCAGCTCTTGGTTCATCTTATCAGCGATGGCCTGCATAGCAGCTTTGCGATTTTCAAAAGCCTCTGTCTCAAAGTCGCGGACAATATAGCTAGCTTGGGCTTCTTCGACAGTCCCGGTCAGATTCATCAGGTGGTAGAAGCCTTGGTAGCCATCAGTCTTCTCTGGTCGGTCGGCTTCTGGCAGCTGGTTGTGGAAATCAATAGCCAGCTGGAGAGCATTGACCATCTGGTCTTTAGCAGTTCCCGGATGAACATTGCGACCTTGGAAGGTCAGTTCTGCTCCAGCAGCACTAAAGGTTTCGTACTGGAGCTCTCCTAGCGGTCCGCCATCTACTGTATAGGCAAAATCGACATCGAAGTCCTCAGCGTCAAACTTATCAGCCCCGATACCGATTTCCTCGTCTGGTCCAAAGCCAACTCGGATTTCTCCATGCTTGATTTCTGGATGGGCAGACAGGTATTCGATAGCAGTCATGATTTCAGCAATACCGGACTTGTCATCTGCTCCCAAAAGGGTTGTTCCGTCAGTCGTAATCAGGGTTTGGCCCTTGTATTTATGGAGACTGGCAAAGTCTGCAGGATCTAAGTTAAAGCCAGATTGTCCGAGCGGAATCACACCGCCGTCATAATTCTCAATGACCTGTGGCTGGATGTTTTCTGCGTTGAAGTCCGCTGTATCCATGTGAGAAATAAAGCCAATTTTGCGGGTAAAGCTAGGGTCGTTGGCTGGCAGAGTTCCAATCGCAAAGCCATTAGGCAGGTAGTAGACATTTTCCAAGCCGACTCGCTTCATTTCAGGAATGAGGACATTGTTAGCAAAGTCGACCTGACTCTGAGTGCTGGGTGTAGTAGTAGATGTTTCGTCTGAGCGTGTGTTGACCTTGACATAGGTCAGGAAACGATCTAAAAGATTAGGGTATTTCATAAAAGCTCCTTGTTTTCATAGATTAAGTCTATTTTAGCACAATCTTGAACAAAAGACATCCGTAAGTCAACATTTCTCTAGTTGAAAAGTCTTGGAAGATGGTCGTAGTGGAAATAACTGAAAATAAGATTTGTAAGAGTAGATAATAGAAAATTTTTGCAAGCCTATTAATATAAAATTGTTGAGAAAAGCAGTGGCAAATATGCTAGGGGTGCATGTTAGAGGAAATTTTGTGATATAATAAAAAGTAGAAAATCAATATAGTAAATAAGAGGTAGTGCCATGATTTATGAATTTTGTGCAGAGAATGTCACCTTACTAGATAAGGCTTTAGAGGCTGGAGCGAAGCGGGTTGAGCTGTGTGATAACCTATCAGTTGGTGGAACAACGCCTAGCTACGGTGTCATCGAGGCTGCAGTACGAATGGTCAAGCCTTATGATGCGACTGTGATGACCATGATTCGTCCTCGCGGTGGGAATTTTGTTTATTCAGATATGGAAATCGAGATAATGCTTTCGGACATTCAGAAGGCACGTGAGGCGGGGAGCCATGGCCTCGTTTTTGGTGTTTTAACAGAAAATAACGAGATTGATTATCCTAAGATGGAACGGCTGCTTGAAGCGGCTAAGGGGCTAGATGTGGTCTTTCATATGGCTTTTGATGCTATTCCTGCTGAGTATCAGTTCGGAGAGTTAGACTGGTTGGTTGAACATGGAGTGAAGCGGATTTTGACACATGGCGGGCCAGCGTTAGAGTCCATTCTAGAGCATTTGGCCTGGCTGGATGAATTGATTGAGCATGCGGCAGGGCGGATAGAAATTTTACCTGGTGGTGGGGTTAATCTGGACAATCGTGCCGAGATTACTGACACTTTGGGTGTTGATCAATTGCATGGGACCAGGGTGGTATTTTAGAAGGAAAATGGATGCTGGATTTATTTGACAGATACAGGCTGAAGGAAGAAAATTTGCTGGATTATGGCTTTGTCAGGGCTGATGCAGAATACAACTATTCGACTGAGATTATGGCTGGTGACTTCCAGATGAATGTGCTGATTTCCGATGGAAAGCTGGATTTTCAGGTGCTTGACTTGGATACAGGTGATGAGTACCGGCAGGTCAAGATGGAAAGTATGGCTGGAGAATTTGTCGGACAAGTCAGGGCGGCCTGCCAGGAGGTTTTGCTGGATATTCGGCAGCATTGCTTTGAGGAAGTAGGCTTTCTTTATGAGCAAAGTCAGCGACTGAGTAACTATGTGGCGACTACTTATCAGGGGCAGTTGGAGTATCTTTGGGAAAATTCTTCTCGTAAAAGCGCTAATAGAGCCGCTGTTTTTCGCCATCAGGATAGCAAGAAATGGTACGGAGCTTTTTTGACGACCGACTGGTCCAAGTTTGAAAAGGAGCGCAGTGGTGCGATCGAGGTTCTCAATGTCAAGAGTGACCGAGTTGCGGAACTTATTCAGCAAAAGGGAATTTTCCCCGCCTTTCATATGAATAAAAAATACTGGCTCAGCCTGCCCTTGGATGGAACTTTGCCCGACCAGCAACTTTTTGATTTGCTGGATACCAGCTTTGTCCTGACCAAGAAAAGATGAGCATAGTTTGCCTGAGTTTCATTTTTAGATGAAATAGCGTATAATAGAGATAGTGAGAAACGGACAGTCAGATTAAGGGCTGTCCGTCCTTTGTTTGGAATGAGGAAACGAAATGAATCTTATCAGAAAACTGGACTGGTTTTTTAAACTGGAGAAGCGACGTTATATGATTGGCATCTTGGCCTTGTCTCTGGTCAGTGTTTTTAATCTGATTCCACCACGAGTCATTGGGCAGGTTATAGACAGGATTGCAGGGCAGAGCCTGACTGCTGGAGAACTTGCTTATAATCTTCTCCTTTTGATTTTGTCCGCTTTTATCATGTATGGTTTGCGGTATGTCTGGCGGCTCTATATCTTTGGTACGGCCAATAATCTGGGGCGTATCTTACGCTTTCGGCTTTTTGAGCATTTTACGCAAATGTCGCCAAGTTTTTATCAAAAATACCGAACGGGTGACCTCATGGCTCATGCGACCAATGATATCAATGCGGTAGTCAGTGTGGCTGGCGGTGGTGTTATGTCAGCGGTAGATGCTTCTATTACAGCCTTGGTGACCCTCATCACCATGGTTTTGGTCTTGGACTGGCGGCTGACCCTGATTGCTATTCTTCCTCTGCCCTTTCTGTCTTGGGGGACCAGCTTGATTGGTCGGAAGAATCACGAGAGCTTTAAAGCGGCTCAGGAGGCTTTTTCTGATCTCAACAACAAAGTTCAGGAAAGCGTAGCGGGGATTAAAGTGACCAAGTCTTTTGGCTATCAGAATGCGGAGACGGAGTCTTTTGGAGCTATTAACCAAGAAGTCTATCAAAAGAATATTTTAGCTGCCAAGTATAATTCCCTGTTTGATCCCATGGTGCTGATTTTTGTCGGCTTATCCTATGTTCTGACCTTGATTTTCGGAGGAATGTTTATCTCCCAAGGTCAATTTACAGTCGGTGAACTGGTTACCTTTATGACTTATCTGGATATGCTGGTTTGGCCGCTGCAAGCGATGGGGTACCTAGTGAATATCAGCCAGCGGGGAGCTGTTTCTTATGAACGGATCGAACAGTTGTTGGCGGAGGAGTCGGATGTCAAGGAAGCCCAGCAGCCACTTGCCAGTATCCAAAATGGCCGACTGGACTATGAAATCGATTACTTTGCTTATGAGAACGAAGTGACTTTGAAGGATATTCACTTTACATTAGAAAAAGGGCAGACCTTGGGGATTGTAGGGCCGACTGGATCTGGGAAGACCACCTTGCTGCGCCTCTTGCTTCGGGAGCAGGATATTCAGGAAGGAGCAATTTATCTGAATGGCCACGATATCCGAGAGTATGCTCTTAAGGATCTGCGTGGTCTGATTGGTTATGTGCCTCAGGATCAGATACTCTTTGCCCTGTCCATTCGGGACAATATCCGCTTTGCCAATCCAGAACTATCAGAAGAGCAAGTCATCCGAGCAGTCCAACTTTGTGGTGTTTATGAAGATATTAAGGCTATGCCGAATGGTTTGGATACGCTACTTGGAGAGCGAGGCGTCTCGCTTTCTGGCGGTCAGAAGCAGCGTTTGGCTATGAGCAGAGCCCTCATCACTAATCCAGAAATTTTGATTTTGGATGATTCCTTGTCAGCAGTAGATGCCAAGACCGAGCATGTGATTTTAGAAAATCTCAAGCAGGAACGAGCTGGCAAGACGACCATTATCACTGCCCATCGTCTGTCAGCCATTGTCCATGCGGATTTGATCCTAGTGCTGGAGAATGGCCGTATTAAGGAACGAGGTAGCCACCAAGAATTGCTGGCAGCACAGGGCTGGTATGCTCAAACCTATCAAAATCAACAATTATATGAACGCTTTGAGGAGGAGTCTGCAAAATGACAAAACAATCAACTTTTAGACGCCTTCTAGATTATATGTGGCGCTACAAATGGATTAGCCTCCTGGCTCTAGTCTTTATTTTTGCGACAACTCTGGTGACGACGGCCTTGCCACTTTTGGCTCGTTCTTATATTGACCAGTTTGTCAGCCGAGAGGCAGCCTCAAGTGGTCTCTATCTGCTGGCAATTTACTATGGTCTCTTTCTTTTGCGGGTGCTCCTTACTTTTCTGGGGCAATATGCTTTTGCAAGGGTGGCCTACAGCATTGTCCGCGATCTTCGGCAGGAAACTTTTGCGAATATGCAGCAATTAGGGATGGCTTACTTTGACCAGACTGCAGCAGGGGCTATCGTTTCTCGCTTGACAAACGATACCCAGTCAGTGGCTGATATGTTTAGCAGCATTTTTTCTAACTTCCTCAGCTCCATGCTTATTTTGGTGGTGACAATCGTAACTATGTTGGCTCTGAATTGGCGGCTGACTCTGCTGATTGTCCTCTTTTTGCCTATCATGCTTGGTTCGATTATCCTGTATCAGCGGCTTTCCAATCGCTTGCTCAAGCAAGTCCGAGCTAAACTGAGCGACCTCAACGTCAAACTTTCTGAGAGTATTGAAGGGATGCGGATCATCCAAGCCTTTGGTCAGGAAAAGCGCCTGTTAGAAGAATTTGAAGAAATCAATGGGGAACATTTGGCTTTTAGCAATCGCTATCTGAATGTGAACAGCCTCTTTCTACGCCCTGCTATGTCCTTGCTGAAAATTTTGGCTTATGCTCTTATTCTGACTTATTTTGGCTTGAGCTGGCAAGTAGCTGGAGTGACTGCAGGTGTCATGTATGCCTTTATCCAGTATGTCAACCAGCTTTTCAATCCCTTGATCGATGTCATGCAAAATTACTCTGTTCTTCAAACTTCTATGGTAGCAGCGGAGCGCGTTTTTGAACTGATGGACCGTAGAGACTTTGAGCCTGAGCAAGCAGAAGAAGGACCTGAGATTCAGGCGGGCAATATTGACTTTCAGCATGTGAGCTTTTCCTATGACGGAAAAAGAGAGATTCTAAAGGACATTTCCTTTAGCGTCAAGCAAGGTGAGACGATTGCCTTTGTCGGGCCAACGGGGTCGGGAAAATCCTCCATTATCAACCTTTTTCTGCGCTTTTATGAATTTGAAAAAGGTAGGATTCTTATCGATGGCAGAGACATCGGAGACTATAGTCAAGCAGAGTTACGCCGCAATATCGGTCTTGTCTTGCAGGATCCCTTTCTCTACCACGGCACCATTGCCTCCAATATCCGCATGTATCAGGAGAGTCTGTCACAAGCAGAGGTAGAGGAAGCAGCTCGCTTTGTCGATGCCCATGACTTTATCAGCCAACTGCCTCAGGGATATGATAATCCAGTTACTGAACGCGGGTCCACCTTCTCTAGTGGCCAACGACAGCTTTTGGCTTTTGCCAGAACCATCGCAACCAAGCCTAAAATCCTGATTTTGGACGAAGCCACAGCCAATATCGATTCGGAAACTGAGGAGTTGATCCAGCATTCTCTCCGGAAAATGCGGCAGGGTCGAACCACTATTGCCATTGCCCATCGGCTGTCCACGATTCAGGATGCCAATTGCATCTACGTTTTAGATAAAGGGCGCATCATTGAGTCTGGTAGCCATGAAGAGCTTCTAGCACAAAATGGGACCTATAAGAAAATGTATCAGCTGCAGGCAGGGATGATGGATGCCTGATAAACAAGGAGAAATTCAAACAAAAGTTGTAGGACAATATGCCTACAACTTTTTTAGATAGTCTTTCAATTTTTCCAGATTTTCCTTTAAATCATCAAACAGTAGCTTAGCATAGTAGTAGGGGCAGGTCTGAATGTAGCTACTTTCAAAAAAGTCCAGCGGCAGCTTGCTATGTTTGAGGGAGCTGACTGATGAGAGGGATTGCAGGTCAAAAATCACGCCATCGGTTGTCAACTGGTGGGGTAGAGGGAAATGAAGTTCGTCCAAGAGGAATTGTGCCTTATTTTTTTCAACTTCCAGTTGGTTCAATAATGCCAGACGATTCTTTTCAAACATCAGATTGTCAATATAGAGGGAGAGAGCTTTTTGCATGATGAGGTTACTGTCGTAGTCAACCGCTTTTTTATAGGACAGAAAGGTCTCTCGAATCTGAGGTGGCAGAGCCAAAGCAGTGATGCGCAGGGCGGGAAAAAGACTGGTGGAAAAAGACTTGATATAGAGAACATGCTGGCTGTCATCTAGATAGTAAAAAGGCAGTTCTCGCTTGCTATCAAAGTCGGCCAGATAGTCATCTTCAACGATATAGACATCATAACGCTCAGCAAGGGCAAGGATTTCTTCCTTTTCCTGACGGCTGTAGGAATGTCCTAGTGGATAGTGGAAACGGGGAATCGTATAGAAAAACTTGATTTGCCCTGTTTGAAAAATCCTCTCTAACTCTTTTAGGTCAATCCCAGACGGCTTACGCTCTATGGTCTCATAAGGCAGTTTCTGATTTAGCAGTAAGTCGTTGATCCGATGGTAGGTGGGCTGTTCCACCAGAATGGTCTCTTTGCTATTAGGAAAGTCGATCTGAGAGAGAATGTAGAGGGCTTGTTGGGTACCGGAAGTCAGAATCAGATTGTCTGCAGAAGTGTAGACCGCGGAGTCCAAGAGCAAGCGCTGGACCGACTGTCGCAGATCCTCCAGTCCTTCTTGCTGGGAGTAGTAGTTAAAAAGATAGTTTTCTCGACCGATCAGCGTTTCATTGACACAAAGGCGGAAGTCTTCATAGGCTTGATGGCGGTCGTCTGTCACAGCCAGCTCAATATCTTCCTTTTTGTTTTGGTCATTTTCCAAGACATAGTAGCCGCTCTTAGGCACGGCATAGATATACTTTTGATAACGAAGCTCAATCAAGGCCTTCTGGGCAGTATCCTTGCTGCATTGGTAGCGGTCTGCCAGCTTGCGGACGGAGGGAATCTTTTGCCCCCTAGTAAGTCTTCCCTTGTCAATGTCCCTAATGATTTTATCCATGATGATTTGGTATTTAGCTTTTGCTGCCATTCTGTCCCCCTACAGATTTCTTTCTCTTATTTTACCTTATTTCGAGGAAGTTGACAAAGTTTCTTGTTCATTTAAAATATAAAAACCAGCCTTGAATTCCCTTCAAAACTGGTTCAATCTACAATATTATCCTTATGCCTATTCTTGCAGAAAGCCCAGTGTAGCTAAGGCTTCCTCGATATAGTCTAGGTCCTGTTGAGAATCTGCCTCGATTAAATGGTAATGAATTCCATTTGTTAGCTCGGATAAGGCACGAAAATCGCTCTCTGAGACTTGCTCTAAAAATTGCTGCACATCGCGACGACAGGTCAATTTCAGATAGGTCTGGATTTCCCCATAGACAGGATGCTCAATCATGATATTTTGCACCCGCCCGCCATTATCAACGATGGCCAAAAGTTCGGCTTCAATATCGTCCGCCTTGTGTTTGAGTTTAAAAAGTCTGTGAAAATGAGCGGGTTGATTGCTTTCTTTATAGAGATAGCCCCTATTGGTACTGATAATGGGAGTGCCATCGGCTCGCAGCAGAGCAATATCCTGAACGATAATCTGACGAGTGACATGAAATTGTTCCGCCAAAAATTGTCCATTTAAAGGTTGCCGAGCTTCTTTTAAAAGCTCTAATAAATCATTTCTTCGTTTTTTTGTCATAACTTCATTGTAAATCAAAACTTTAGAAGATTCAAGGTTTAACGAATCTTTTTCAGAGCCTGATAGACAAATTTTGCAATGACAAAGTCCACCATGCTGTGAATGATTGTTCCAAATCCGACTAAAGCGAAGAGGATATAGAAGGCATTGGCCGGATAGTCTGTCGTTGTGTAAAAGAGAATGCAGACCACTACCTCGCCAAAAGCATGAATCAAGGCCAGGACGAAATTAAAGATCCAAATCTTTTTCTGACTATCCAGTGTTTCAGGATACTTTTGCAGGTAAAGAGCGCCGATAGTCCCGAAGAGCAGGTGAGACAGGGCTCTCAGTGTGATGATGAAAGGGAGACTAGACATGGCAAATCCAATAGTAGAGCCGAGGACGACAATCACTGTCATGAGTGGTGAGATGAACATGGCCAGAAAGATTGCAACGTGGCTGGCTAAAGTGAAGGAAGCGGGCGGAATGACAATCTTAATCGGCATAACCAGCGGAATAACGATGGCTAGGGCAGTCAAGAAAGCGGTCAGTGTCATAAACTGATTTTTGGATGTTGGTTTCATAATAAACTCCTTTTATCTACTGTATATACACTAGAATAGTACATTGTTTTGTCATAAAAGTCAAGAAAGTTTTTTGAAAACAAGTGATTTTCTTTGCCCATTTGTCAAATAAGATAAAATATCGTATAATAAGACGGTAAAATATGGCTGTCATTCGATTCTTATTTTTTTCTGAATGTCTGCCCACTTATAAGGAGAAATGAATTAATGAATAATTTGCCAAATTGTCCAAAATGTAACTCAGAATACGTTTATGAAGATGGTGTCCTCTTGGTTTGTCCAGAATGTGCTTATGAATGGGATCCTGCAGAAGTTGCAGCAGGAGAAGCTGGTCCAGTGGCTATTGATGCAAACGGAAACCAGTTGGCCGATGGGGATACAGTTACCTTAATCAAGGACTTGAAAGTCAAAGGTACTCCTAAGGATCTCAAACAAGGAACGCGCGTGAAAAATATCCGCATCGTCGAAGGCGACCACAATATTGACTGTAAGATTGACGGATTTGGTGCTATGAAGCTCAAGTCAGAATTTGTCAAGAAAATCTGAGAAGCGCTATGAATAAAAAAATAATTCTTTCTTATCGCCTTCTTCTTTTGGTTTTGGCTTTTGTAGGGGTCTATCTGGAAATTGCTAAACTTGGAGTGGGAATGCTAATGTACTACACGGTCTTGTCTAATCTTCTGGTTCTGTTATTTACCGCCTATCTCATTTTTAGAATGTGGACGAACAATAATTGGGAGAGTTCCAAGCTGTTGCGCGTGAAGGGTGGTGTGACCATGTGTATCATGATTACCTGCGTGGTCTATCACTTGCTCCTAGCTCCGATTGCGACCGATTTTTATCGCTTGGAAAATTTCCTTTGCCATTACATTGTGCCACTCATGTTTTTCTTTGATACTCTTGTATTTGATAAAACCCGACAGTATCGTTGGTTTGATCCCATTTCTTGGACAAGTGTTCCGCTGATTTACATGATTTTTGCCCTTATTAACGGTTTTTTCTTGAAAATTGATATTCCGAATGCTAAGGATAAACCCTTTCCCTACTTTTTCCTTAATGTCTATAAGCACGGTTGGCCTTATGTTATCAAGATGTGCTTGATTATCTTTGTGGCTTATCTGGTCTTTGGTTATATTTTTTACGGAATCAAATCTATCTCATTTTCAAAGAAGAAAGCTTAGAGTATTATAGTGGGAAATAGAAAACAGATGTTCTCTGTTTTTTATTTTGTTGAAATGGATTAGCAATTTCTCATGAAAAAAGTTCATTTTTTTCTTGAAATGGAATTAAAATTGTGGTATAGTTATAAACAATTAAATAGTCCTTTAATTCTATCCAGAGAGATAGGCAAGGAGCAAAGTAAAAATGATGGGTGGAGTGTGACAAGTGCGTCTTGTTTCAGCCTGTCTCTATTTTCTGAGGTCTCCTTGCAAAAGGAGGCTTTTTTAATGTTTTTAGGAGGTTTAGATGAAGACAAAGGAAGTTGTCGATGAGATCACTATGAATCGTGCCATCACGCGGATCACCTATGAAATCATCGAGCGCAACAAGGATTTAAGCCAAATCGTTTTGGCAGGCATTAAGACCAGAGGGGTTTTCATTGCCAAGCGGATCCAGCAAAGACTGGCTCAGCTAGAGAAAATTGAGATTCCAGTTTGCGAAGTGGATACAAAGCCCTTCCGAGACGATATCAAGGTCAAGGAAGACACGACAGTGATTCCAGTTGACATTATTGAGCGTGAAGTGATTATTGTTGACGATGTGCTCTATACAGGTCGGACGATCCGCGCAGCCATTGATAATCTTGTCAGCAATGGGCGACCATCACGTGTTAGCCTCGCTGTTCTAGTGGACCGCGGGCACCGTGAGTTGCCGATTCGGGCAGACTATGTTGGCAAAAATATTCCAACGAGCCACCTTGAAGAGATTATTGTTGAAATGACTGAAAAAGATGGTCAGGACCGAGTTCTGATTGTAGAGGAGGAGACAAGATGAGTCAAGAAGTTAAATACGATGTCCATGATATGCCAAAACCTGGCTTACTCTTAGGACTTTCATTCCAACATTTATTCGCTATGTTTGGGGCGACAGTGTTGGTTCCGATTCTGGTGGGAATTGACCCAGCGGTAGCCCTGTTTTCAAGTGGTTTGGGAACGCTGGCCCACTTGACAGTGACCAAGTACAAAATCCCTGCTTATATGGGCTCCAGCTTTGCTTATATCGCTGCCATGCAAATCTTAATGAAGACAGATGGGATTGCTGCGGTTGCGCAAGGTGCTATCACGGGAGGTTTGGTCTACTTCATCGTTGCCCTCATCGTGAAATTCGCAGGAAACGCCTGGATTGATAAGATTTTGCCGCCAGTAGTGGTGGGGCCGATCATCATGGTGATTGGTCTGAGTCTAGCGGGTACAGCCGTTGGCGATGTGATGTATAAGACCGTTGGAGACCAGAAGGTCTACGACATCACCTACTTTGCTATCGGGATGGTAACCCTCCTCTGTGTCATTCTATTTAACATATACGGTAAGAAAATCGTTGGTATTATTCCAGTTCTGCTGGGCTTGATTGTTGGCTATATCTTCGCTCTGATTGTTGGATCGGTGACAGGTCAGGAGATTATCTCTTTTGCCAACGTGACAAAAGCTTCTTGGTTCCACGTTCCGCCGATGAATCTTCCGTTTATAGATTATGATTTTAAATTGTATCCAAGTGCAATCCTAACAATGGCACCGATTGCCTTTGTAACGATGACAGAGCACTTTGGGCATGTAATGGTTCTGAATAGCTTGACAGGCAAGGATTTCTTTAAAGAGCCTGGTTTGGATAAGACTTTAGCTGGAGACGGTCTGGCTCAGGTTATCGCGGGTATCTTTGGTGCTCCGCCAGTAACCAGCTACGGTGAAAATATCGGGGTTATGGCGCTCAATAAAATCTACAGTGTTTATGTGATTGCTGGTGCTGCTGTATTGGCTATTGTCATGAGTTTTGTTGGGAAAGTATCTGCCTTGCTCCAATCGATTCCAAGTCCAGTTTTGGGTGGCATTTCCATCGCCCTCTTCGGGGTAATTGCTTCCAGCGGTTTGAAAATTCTGATTGAAGCACAAACCAATTTTGACAATAAAAAGAACCTGCTGATTGCCAGTGTCGTTCTGGTATCTGGTATCGGTGGTCTGACCCTGCAACTATCAGGTCTGCAAGTTTCAGGGGTTGCCTTGTCAACTGTTCTCGGAATTGCCCTCTACCTCATCCTGCCAGAACCTAAAAATTAGGCTGACGAGATTGCTACATTTGTCCAAAGTTTTTAATAAAAAAGGAGTATAACATCATGTCATCAAATCAAATCGCACTTAAAAATCTTGTATCTATGGAACACCTTACGAACGAAGAAGTAATGGCTTTGATCAAGCGCGGGATTGAATTTAAAAACGGCGCAAAGGTTCATTATGATGAGCAGCATATCGTTGCAAATCTCTTCTTTGAATCTTCAACACGGACTCACAAGGCTTTTGAAGTAGCAGAATTAAAACTTGGATGCGACCTGCTTGACTTTGATGTCAAGACAAGCTCAGTCAACAAGGGAGAAACCTTGTACGACACGATTTTGACTATGTCAGCTCTCGGTGTAGATGTCTGTGTCATCCGTCACCCTGAGGTGGACTACTATAAAGAATTGATCGAAAGCCCAACAATTACAACTTCTATCGTAAATGGTGGTGATGGTTCTGGTCAGCACCCAAGCCAAAGTTTACTTGACTTGATGACAATTTACCAAGAATTCGGTCATTTTGATGGTTTGAAAGTAGCTATCGCTGGTGACCTTGATCACTCACGTGTAGCCAAATCTAATATGCAAATCTTGAAACGTCTCGGTGCTGAGCTTTTCTTTGCTGGTCCAGATGAGTGGAGAAGTGCGGAATTTGCTGACTATGGTAAGTTCGTAACGATTGACGAAGTTATTGACCAAGTGGATGTCATGATGTTTCTCCGCGTACAGCACGAACGCCATGACTACAACTCCATTTTCTCTAAGGAAAATTATCATAAACTCCACGGTTTGACGCAAGAGCGCTATGACCGTATGAAGGATACCGCTATCTTGATGCACCCAGCGCCTGTCAATCGCGATGTAGAAATTGCAGACCATTTGGTTGAAGCTCCAAAATCTCGAATTGTAGAACAAATGACAAATGGCGTCTTTGTCAGAATGGCAATCATTGAGGCTGTTCTCAAAGGACGAAACTAATCTCAAATGTAGCTTTGGAGTAGGATTGGACTCTAGAAGGGTCTGTCTACTCCTTTTTTATAACTTGACATTAAAGACGGATAAAAGACAAATGTTAAACTAAAAAGAACTACTCGAAATCACTGTTTCTGAGTAGTTCTTTTGATTTATGCATTGTTGGATTTTGCAAAGATTCTGGGGCTGACTTTTTTGAGTTGTGGGATGAAGGCAAGACTAACCCCAATAACGATGAGGCGGTCTGCATAGTCGGTCAGTGCTTGGACAATGATGGTACTGGTGACCAAGTCTAAGCCTAAACCGTGTAAACCTTGAACGATAATACTAGATCCGCTTGGGGTAATTCCGTTGAAGACTATCACAGTGATCAGAGAGGCCAAAGCAGTAGCTGGCAGAGAGACTAGAACCGTTTTCCAGAGGAGGTTTAGTCTTGGTTTTGAATCAGCAGTGAAAAAGACCGAGACAAGCAGAGCCAAAAGAATGGCTACTGGAGAGAAATAAATAGCAGAAATGTCCGTTGTAAAAGCGCTAATAAGAGCACTGGCAACCGCAGTTCCTACTCCCCAAATAGGTCCTAAAATGAGGCTAGCCAATATCGTTCCAAAAGTATCCAAATAAACAGGAAGTTTTAGAAAAAGGGCAATGTTAGCTCCGATATAGTTTAGAGCGATGCAGATAGCTGTAAATGTGATGGTAAATGGTGTTGTTTTTTTCATAATTTTATCCTAAATTTAAAGTTTCTAGATCTTGGCAGATGATTTCCTTTGACGTGTTGAGTATCACGGAGAGAAAATCCTGAAAGAAGAGGTGGCTGTTTACTTGGGTCAGCACCTTAGCATTGGCTTGCTTACCATAAAAATGATAGGCATCAACCAGCGTTTGTCCCATGGCAATGCCTTCCGTTGCAAGATCGACGAAGGAGTTAAAGCCTTGGCAAAGGTCTCCATGCAGGAAATGGGCAACAGCCAATGGATCGTTGATGACACAGCCGATGATATGTTCATACTCCCAATGAAAATCCCAGTAAAAACGCGTGATTTTTCCGACAAAGTCGGCGACTTCAGGATTGATAAAACGCATATATTCCAAGAGATTGGGTGTCAAGACAATCTTTCGAGTGACATCTAGACCGACCATTTCGATCTTCTTTCCAAGTTTTTCGTAGGTTTCTTGGGCTGCATGCGGATCGCACCAGTAGTTGTACTCCGCTACGGGTGAACAGTTGCCGTGCGATTTGTAGCTGCCGCCCATACTGACAAAACGGTCTAGATGCTGCCCAAGGTTAGGATTTTTCCTAAGAGCCAAGGCAATATTGGTCAAAGGCCCCAGTGCAATGATGGAAGTGTCACTATTTTTCTGGAAATAGTCTGCCAGATAGTCATAAGCTGCTTGTGGCTGGGCTTGGGTGGAACTGCTTCTTGCTATCCCGCTTTCCCCCAATCCATCCATGCCGTGGGTATCCTGAGCGGAGACGAAATCACGAACCAAGGGCTTGTCGGCTCCTGCATATACTGGAATATCTAGCCGATTCAGCCTTTCCAGGATTTTAAAGGCATTTTCAAGACCAAGTTCCACTGGGACATTTCCAGCGACTATGGTCAAAGCAACGACCTCTAGTTCAGGGTGTTGCAGGGCATAGAGCAGAGCTAGGCTGTCGTCTATGCCAGGATCGCAGTCAATAATAACTTTTCTTTTCATAGGTCCTCCTTTTGAGAAATAAAATAAGGCTGAAACCTCAGTCTCAACCTCTCAGTTAGTTCTGCCAAAGTGGCAGGACACCAGAAAAAACTATGCGCAATTACATTACTTTAGAATATAAGGGTACTTAGTTTTTTATACTGGGAAGTTTGCGAACCAGTCCAAAACAAGTGTTTTGAATTATGCATTTACTATCATAAAGAAAAATTTCCTAAAAGTCAATGGGAAGGGGGACAAGAATAGTCAGTCTTTTGACTTTATGATATAATAAGTAAGATAAAAGAAATGAGGAGAATACAATGGCAAAAATAGTACAAACAGATAAAGCACCAGCAGCAATCGGACCATATGTCCAAGGAAAAATCGTCGGCAACCTTTTATTTGCAAGTGGTCAGATTCCTTTATCACCAGAGACAGGAGAAATTGTAGGTGCAACGATTGAAGAGCAGACCCAGCAAGTTTTAAAAAATGTAGGAGCTATTTTGGAAGCAGCTGGAACAGATTTTGACCATGTGATCAAGGCGACCTGTTTCCTAAGTGACATCAATGATTTTGTGCCATTTAATGAAGTCTACAAAACAGCCTTTAAGAGTGAATTTCCAGCTCGTTCGGCAGTGGAAGTGGCTCGCTTGCCTCGTGATGTAAAAATCGAAATTGAAGTCATTGCTGAGATTGTAGAATAAATGTTTGGGACCGGGAGAAGTTTCCCGTCCTTTTTTAGAAATAAAATGTTAGACGAAGGGAGAAAGAATGGCTGAACACAAGATTCAATTAGTGATTGTGACAGGAATGAGCGGTGCCGGAAAGACCGTTGCTATCCAGTCTTTTGAGGATCTGGGTTATTTTACCATTGATAATATGCCACCGACCCTAGTACCAAAGTTTTTGCAGCTGGTTGAAGGAACCACTGACAATGATAAACTGGCTCTGGTTGTTGATATGCGGAGTCGCTCCTTCTTTTTGGAGATTCAGGATATTCTGGATGAGCTAGAAAGAAGCACAGAAATTGATTTTAAAATTCTATTTTTGGATGCGGCCGACAAGGAGTTGGTGGCTCGCTATAAAGAAACCCGACGCAGTCATCCCTTGGCCGCCGACGGGCGGATTTTAGATGGAATCAAACTGGAGCGTGAACTCTTAGCACCTCTGAAAAATCTCAGTCAAAATGTTGTAGATACGACGGAACTGACACCACGGGAGCTCAGAAAGACCATCTCTGAACAATTTTCAAATCAAGCTGATCTGCACAGTTTCCGCATTGAGGTTATGAGTTTTGGTTTTAAATATGGTTTGCCTCTGGATGCGGACTTGGTTTTTGATGTGCGTTTTCTGCCTAATCCCTACTATAAACCTGAGCTGCGTAATCAGACAGGATTGGACAAGGATGTCTTTGACTATGTCATGAACCATGCGGAGTCAGAAGAATTTTACCAGAACCTGTTAGGCTTGATTGAGCCGATTTTGCCAGGCTATCAAAAGGAAGGAAAGTCTGTGCTGACTATTGCAGTTGGCTGTACAGGTGGACAACACCGTAGTGTGGCTTTTGCACAGCGTTTGGCGGATGATTTAGCGAAAAACTGGCCAGTTAATGCCAGTCATCGCGACAAAAATCGCCGGAAGGAAACGGTGAACCGCTCATGAGAAAACCGAGAATTACAGTTATCGGCGGCGGTACAGGAATTTCAGTTATTTTAAACAGCCTGCGGAAAAAGGATGTGGAGATCACAGCCATTGTCACAGTAGCAGATGATGGCGGCAGTTCTGGTGAGCTGCGGAAAAACATCCAGCAGCTGACGCCGCCGGGTGACCTTCGAAATGTTTTGGTGGCCATGTCTGACATGCCAAAGTTTTATGAGAAGGTCTTCCAGTATCGCTTTGCCAAAGGAGACGGCGTTCTAGCAGGTCATCCCTTGGGTAATCTGATTATTGCTGGCATTTCCGAAATGCAGGGTTCGACCTATAATGCCATGCAGCTTCTGACCAAGTTTTTCCATACGACAGGTAAAATCTACCCTTCAAGCGACACTCCGCTGACTCTGCATGCTGTGTTTACTGATGGAACGGAAGTTGTCGGTGAGAGCAATCTGGCCAGTAAGACTGGCATGATAGAGCGGGTCTATGTGACCAATACCTATGATGATGAAAAGCCTGTTGCTAGTAGAAAGGTGGTCCAGAGCATTTTGGATAGCGATATGGTGGTGCTGGGACCGGGTTCTCTCTTTACCTCCATCTTGCCAAATCTCGTCATTGAGGAAATTGGCCAAGCCCTCCTAGAGACCAAAGCAGAAGTGGCCTATGTCTGCAACATTATGACCCAGCGCGGCGAAACAGAGCACTTTTCAGATAGCGACCACGTTCAAGTATTGCATCGTCATCTGGGCAAAAAGTTCATTGATACTGTCTTGGTCAATATCGAGCCAGTCCCGCGCGAGTATATGAACAGCAATAAATTTGATGAATATTTAGTTCAGGTTGACCATAATTTTCGAGGGCTGCAGGAGCAAGTTCCCCGCGTTATTTCCTCGAATTTTCTTCGTTTGGAAAATGGCGGAGCTTTCCATGACGGCGAGTTGCTTGTTGATGAATTGATGCAGATCATACAGGTGCGCAAATGAGCTATACAGTAAAAGTAAAAGAAGAGCTTTTAAGCTTATCTGTAAAAGACAAAAACGAGTTGGCTGCCATTATCAAGATGGCTGGTAGTTTAGGAATTTCTTCGACCGGCCTCACCTTATCCATTTCAACAGAAAATGCCAAGATTGCTCGCCATCTCTATGAGCTGCTGTCGGACCTTTATCAGGTCAAATCAGAAATCCGCCACCATCAGAAGACTAATCTGCGCAAGAATCGCGTTTATACAGTATTTCTGGATCAGAAAGTTGAAGAAATCCTATCTGACCTACACTTGGCTGACTCCTTTTTTGGTATCGAGGCAGGGATTGATCAGGCCATTTTGTCAGATGATGAAGCCAGTCGTGCCTATCTGCGGGGAGCATTTCTGGCTAGTGGTAGTATGCGGGAGCCAGACTCGGGCAAGTACCAGCTGGAAATCCTGTCCGTTTATTTGGATCATGCTGAGGATTTAGCTGCTTTGATGCGCCGTTTTCTGCTGGATGCCAAGACCATTGAGCGCAAGAAGGGGGCTGTTACTTATCTGCAGCGGGCTGAGGATATCATGGATTTTCTCATTGTCATCGGGGCTATGGAAGCTACGGCTGAGTTTGAGTCTCTTAAGCTCATGCGGGAAGCGCGTAATGACCTCAATCGCGCTAATAATGCGGAGACAGCGAACATCGCCCGTACGGTCACAGCCAGTATGAAAACCATCAACAATATTGCCAAAATCAGCGATAATATCGGCATTGAGAGTTTACCTGTAGATCTGCAGGAGGTAGCCCAGCTTCGTATCCAACATCCAGACTACTCCATCCAGCAGCTAGCTGATAGTCTGAGCCGGCCACTGACTAAGAGCGGTGTCAATCATCGCTTGAGAAAAATCAATAAAATCGCAGATGAATTATAAAAGCTGCTGAGCTTGAGCTCGGCAGCGGTTTTTTATAGGCTTGTAGAATGTTTGGGTTGGACTTTTTGCTCAGGATAGATATGGTTAATGGCATTGTTGACAGCGGTAGGTGCCTCACCTAGCCCAGTCGCAATCAGGTCAATCTTTCCCTCGTAGCCGCAGCAGTCACCAGCTGCATAGATACCTGGCACGGAAGTTTCTTGCTTGCTATTGACCAAAATCTTGTGACGGTTGAGCTCCAAGCCCCAATCTTTGAGATTGCCGACAGAGGATTTAAAACCGTAGTTGACAAAGAGATGATCCAGAGGCAAAAGCTGACTATCCTCTCCTTTGACTTGGCTGATTTCCAAGTGGGTAATCTTGCCATTTTCACCGACCAATCGACTAGGTACAAATGGTGTTTTAATCTCAACACTAGAAGCCTTGAGTTCTTCCACGCTATGCTCTAAAGCACGGAAATTATCCCGACGATGAACCAGGCTAGTTTCTGCGATTTTTTCAAAAGCTAGCGCCCAGTCAACAGCCGAGTCACCGCCACCCAGAACAACAACCTTTTTGCCAGCGTATTGGCTGATGTTTGAAACGTGATAGTGGAGATTGCTGTAGCTTTCAGCATCGTCTAACTCCAAAGCCCTCGGTTTGAAGGCGCCGCCCCCCATGGCAATGATAATGGTTTTTGTTTGATGCTGGGCTTTAGAAGTCGTGATGGAGAAGCCATCATCAGATTTAACGATATCCAGCACTGTTTCATTGAGGCAAATCTCAGTCTGGAAAGTTTCCAGCTGCTCAATCAAACGCTGAGTCAACTCTTCGCCAGTCAAATTAGTAAAGCCCGGCACATCCAGAATCTTCTTCTCTGGATAGAGAATGGCCGGCTGACCACCCAGCTGAGGCAGGGAATCAATGATTTTAACCTTGGCTTGGCGCAAATGAGCGTAAAATGCAGCGAATAAGCCAACTGGACCGCCGCCGACAATCGTAATATCATACAGTTCAGACATAATTCTCCTCAATCTTTTTAAAATAAACTAGCATTATTGTACCACAAAAAGAGGTTGAAATGTAGTTAAATTTTTGTAGGGATTGTAAAAGCCCCATCAGGGGCTTAACATTAAATAGCAAATAAATCATTGAGGTTTTCAGCCAAAGTCGGGTGAGTGAAGATTTGCTTGCTCAAGTAGGTGTAAGGAATCTTATTATCCATGGCTACAGTCAGGATATTGATAATTTCCTGAGCCCCAGCTGCGAAGATAGTCGCTCCGACGATTTCCTTGGTCTCAGTGTTGACAACAGCCTTGAAGGCACCGCGTAAGTCAGCATTGACATGTCCGCGAGGCATTGCTGCGACTGGAATCTCCTTAACTGCAATCGGCAGTCCTTGCTCTTGGGCTTCCTTTTCAGTCAATCCGATTTGAGCCAAAGGTGGTGTGATAAACATGCTGGTAGGGACGTTCTTACGGTCTTCCAGTGTGTAGCTGCCGTCACCAGCCAGATAGCTATAAAGGATACGGAAGTCATCCAGTGAGATATAAGTGAACTGCAGACCGCCATTGACATCGCCTGCTGCAAAAACGCCGGGTACAGATGTTTCCAAGTGTTTATCAACCTTGATAGCTCCGCGCTCTGTCAGCTCGATATCTGTATTTTCCAACTTCAGTGGTTCAACATTAGGCTTGCGACCAGTAGCATAGAGCAGAGCGTCAAAGCGGAATTCTCCATCTTCTGTCACAACCACAACTTCATCACCATCATTTTTAATTTGCTTGGTTTGCACATTTTGCAGGAGCTGGATTCCGTCTTCTTCCATATATTGCTTAGCCAGAGCAGCGATAGAAGGCTCTACTCGAGGGAGAAAGACAGGTGCAGCATCCAGTACAGTTACTTGACTGCCTAATTTGTTGTAGAGTCCAGCAAATTCTAGGCCGATGTTACCGCCACCCAGAACTCCTAAACGTTTAGGAAGTTCCTTCAAATTTTGGATGCCAGTTGAGTCATAGACATGCTCGGTTTCAGTCAGTCCTGGAATTGGCAGGACATTGGAAACGGCACCGGTATTGATAACAATAGTTTCAGCCGTCAATTCCTCTTTCTCATCGCCAGCTGTGATTTCGATGACTTTGTTTGAAAGGAAATGAGCTTCCGCATCGATGATGTCGACACCAGCGCCACTGATTGCTGCGTAGTTCTTCCCGTTGAGACGGCTGATTACAGCATTCTTCTCAGCCATTACTTGGTCAAAAGCTAGACCTTTTTCAGCTGCGACTAAGAGAGTTTTGGTTGGGATGCAGGCGATATTGATACAGGTTCCCCCGTACATAGCCTTGCTTTGCTCAATCAAAGCAACTTTTTTTCCTTGGGCCGCCATTTTGGCTGCCAATGTTTTACCGGCCTTACCAAAGCCGATGACAATTAAATCATAGGTTAACATAATTTACCTCCATTTTTCAAAAAGATTGTATCACATCTGATCAGAAAATGCTCATTTCTGCTACGCCTATTTTAAAAAGGTATCATAAAACATTTTAATAGACTTTGTCCATTTTATTGGAACTAAATTTTAGCGCTTTCTCTTGCACTATGTTATACTTCTTTTCGTCATAAATTTCTATAAGGAGAAGAAATGTCTATTTTTACACTGATTTTGGCAAGTTTGGTTGCCTTGGAATTTTTCTATATTATGTACCTAGAGACCATTGCGACGACTTCAGCTACGACAGCACGGGTCTTTGGTATGCCTCAAGAGGAGTTGGAGCGGCAGTCGGTCAATACACTTTTCAAAAACCAAGGAGTTTATAATGGTTTGCTGGGTATTTTGGTTTTAATTGCGGCCTTTGTACAGCCTAGTCCAGTTTGGCTGGGGATTTTTATGGTTTATATCATCTTGGTAGCTGCTTACGGTGCAGTGACCAGCGATCCGAAAATTTTGTTCAAGCAGGGCGGACTAGCAATGTTGACTTTGTTGAGTTTATTTTTCTAAAAAGAGCGGGAAATAGTGATTCCCAGCTCTATTTTTACATAATGATTGACTTTTTTATTAGACATGTGTAGAATAAAATTAGGAAGAGACTTTAGAAAGGATGGGAATATAATGAATCATTCAATTAAACGTTTACCAGATGGTGAATTTGCCATCTTAAAGATTATTTGGCACTTGCCAAATCCAACGACTTCAGCCCAAATCATGGAAAAGCTGGGTGAAGATAACCATTGGAAGCCTCAGACTTTGTTGACAGTCTTAGCTCGTTTGACGGAAAAGGGCTTTTTAGAAAGTGTTCGCAAGGGACGTGAAAGGCAGTATACGGCCTTAATTTCGGAAGAGGAATACTTAGAAGTAGAGACGTCAGACTTTTTGAAGCGCTACAGCGGACATTCCATGGGAGGCTTTGTCAAGACTCTCTTTTCATCTAATTCTTTTTCAGAAAATGAACTGGATGAGCTGCGTAATTTGCTGAATCAGAAAGAGTAAGATGAGGTAGTATCCATGAAACAGTTCCTTTTGTCTTTCCTCTTAACCAGTTTCTCAACCTCGATCTTGATTCTGTTTTTGAGCCTTCTTTTTGCAGTCCTTAAAACCAAGATTTCGGTCAAGGTCAAGTATTTTACTTGGTTTTTAATCTTGCTGAGTTTTTTTATTCCCATTCCGTCCTCAGTTTGGCTCTGGTTTGATTCGGCTGAGTACTGGGGCGACTATTCAGACAACCGTTAGGGCTAGCCAGACAAGTGGAGGGCAGGCTGTTTCTCAAGTAGCTGAAAAAGCTAGTCAGGCAAATCTCTGGGAGGCTTTTCTGGGTCTACCTTGGTTTGAAATATTCTTTGTTATCTGGCTGCTTGGTTGTGCATTTAACTTAGGGAAATATGCCTATTCTTATATCCGTTTCAAAAAGATGTTGCAACGTTGGGGGACAGAGGTTGCGGACGAAGAGACTTTGTTCCAGTTGCATTTGATCAAAGAAAAGATGGGCGTTAAAAGTAAGATTCGTCTGCTCCACTATCCTATGACACAGAGTCCAATGTTGCTGGGATTCAGGGATATTTTGATTGTGTTGCCGGAGCTGGACTATACGGAGGAGGAGCTGCAGCTGATTTTCCAGTATGAGCTGACTCATTATCAGCACTATGATGTCTTGATTAATCTTTTTGCGATTCTCGCTAAGAGCCTGCATTGGTTTAATCCGGTTGTCCGTTTTGCCTGTCGGGAAACTCAGGAAGCAGGAGAATGTACTGCGACTACGATGTTTTGAGTAGAAAAGACACAGCTTATCGGACTTTTTATGGTGAGACCATTCTGACAATGATCGATCGTAGTAAGAAGACTCCGATTGCTTTGACGACTTGTTTTTACTCGGATAAGTTTAATCTTAAGCGGCGAATTATTGGTATTATGGACAGCTGCCTGCCGAAAAAGTTTCTGTCTGCTTCTTTCCTAGTAGCAGTTCCTCTACTTTTGCTCTTGACTAGCTCGGTCTTTGCCTTAGAAAATCCAGTCGCACAAGATAGTAAACTTGTCTTAGAGTCGAAGAAAGCGGAAGGACTTAGTCAGCGTCAGGTTTTAGAAACAGTTTTGAAGGAACTTTCTCTGGCTGAAAAGGACATTAAGGATGTGCAGATTTTACGTGAGAAAGGCAATTATAAGATTCTCTTTTCACACGGACAGACGGCTCATGAGATGCTTGTTAATGTCAAGACTGGAAAAGTCGTCCAATCCAAGCATACCATTGTCGAAAAGACAGTGACAGTTGAAAAAGAAGTTCCGCCATCATCGTCTTCTGCAGCGACTCCAGCTGATGGTGGAAGTGGGAATGGGAATGCGGGTCAGACGGGAAGTGTTAGTTCTCCGCCTCCTGCGACCAATACTGTGACAAATTCAAATACAAACACTAGTACAGCACCTGTCCAACCTCCTGCTCAAACTAGCTCCTCAAAGAGTAAGGATAAAGATCGTGATGATGACAAAGACGATGACGACGATGATGATGACGATTAGATAAAAAATTCTACCAATCAAGATTTCTTGAGAGAAGCAGCGATTGGTAGAATTTTTTTATCTTTATTTTTTGTAGAATCTAGTCTTCAACTCATAAATTAAGGTCAATTTTAAAGTTTTTTTAAAATTTTAGTCATTTCCTCTTGACTTTTAAAAACTACAAGTGTAGAGTATAACTATAAACTACAAATGTAGAATAAAGTTTTGAAAATACTGTCCGGAAAGTAGAAAATGGTAGAGCAAGTGCTCTCTTTCTTTTAAAACTTTAAACGACACTTGTAGAATAAAATGAGAATTAAAATGAAACAAAAACAAATCCAAACGAACTTCCAACGTGTTGAAACAAAGTACATCATAGACTGTGCGACCTTGGCTCGCTTAGAAGCTGAAATGCATGCTTACCTCATTCCAGATGATTACGCAACGTCTACTATTTCAAATGTCTATTTTGACAATGATGATTTTCAAATGATCCAGGATTCGATTGCTAGAAGAGGTGGTCGTGAAAAGCTACGGATGCGGACTTATGCAGCGGAGCCAACAAAAGATAGTCAGGTATTTTTGGAGATCAAGAAAAAGTCAGAGGATGTTGGCTTCAAGTATCGTCTGGTTTCAAATTTGACTTCGGTTGTTAATTTTATTGAGAAGGGACTTGCAGACCAGACTATTTCTGATGAGCGGGTCAAGACAGAAGTGGAGCTGTTGCAGGAGCGTTATGCAGGCTTAAAACCGAAAATGGTGATTAACTATGACCGTTACTCGATGAAAGGCTCAGAGGACAAAAAAGTTCGTGTGACGGTTGATTCCAATATCCGCTTCCGTGATTATGATGTGGACCTGACTTCAGGACGCCACGGCTATCCTCTATTAAAGGACGATATGGTGATTATGGAAATCAAGGTTCCAGGGGAATATCCTCAGTGGATGTATGAAATTTTGAACAAATACGGCCTTGAAGATCAGTCCTTCTCAAAATACGGCAAAGCCTACCTAAAATCTAAAGAGTTGGTTCCTCAAGCCGTCAAGGTTTAAGGAGAGAAACAATGATTACACAACTATTTGACAGTATCTATTCTTCGGCTGAAATCAAGGTTAACCCCCTAGCTCTAATAGCCTCCCTCGTGACAGGCTTGATTTTGGGAATCATTTTGGCAAAGGTCTATAAGCACCAAACTATTTATACCAAGGAGTTTGTCATCACGCTGTCTCTCTTGCCAGCCATTATCTCTATTATCATTTTCTTGGTAAATGGAAATCTGGGAACCAGTGTCGCTGTAGCAGGAACATTCAGTTTGATTCGTTTCCGATCAGCAGCAGGAGGATCCAAAGAACTTTTGTCCATCTTCATGGCGACAGCGATAGGGATCACGACAGGAATGGGTTTCTTAACTCTAGGAGTTTTTTTCACACTCCTCATTTCCTTCTTTTGGTTGCTCTTTGAAAAGATGGGCTTTAGTTCGGTTAGTCAAACCAGACGTTATGTCCAAATTCAGATTCCAGCTGAATTAGACTATGAAGTACTTTTTGAAGCAATCTTTGAAACAGCCTGCAAAAGCTTTGAGTTGACCTCGGTCCAGTCAGTTGACAATAAGTTTATCAAGTTGGACTATGTGGTTGATTTGAAACCAGATGTAAGCGACCAGCGCCTCATCCAACGCTTCTTACGCTATGAAAAGATTAAGAATATTTCCCTCTCGAAAGAAGCAAAAAAACGAAAGAGCTTGTAAAGTAAAAACCAGCCGTTTTGAATGACTTGCATCCCAAAAGTTAGGCAAAGCTTATATCTTAGTATTTCCGTTTGCAATATGGTTTCTCAAACCTCAAAAATCCAGACACATACGAATGACATAAAATACTTGACACGACTTTCTATGTATGGTATCATTATATAGATTTTGGACTTGAAGGGAGTGAAAAAAATGTCAAAAACAGTAGTACGTAAGAATGAATCTCTTGACGATGCTCTTCGTCGTTTCAAACGTGCGGTTACTAAAGCTGGTACTCTTCAAGAAACACGCAAACGTGAATTCTATGAAAAACCTTCTGTAAAACGCAAACGCAAATCAGAAGCAGCTCGTAAACGTAAAAAATTCTAATCAATAGAATGAGGAAGCAGCCGATTTGGCTGTTTTTTTCTTTTGAATGGGAAGCACATAATAAAAACAGCACTGAAAAAATCAGTGCTGTTTGGATATTAGTTTTGTTTTTCAAGCAAGCTCTTGATTTCTTGCAGAACTTCAAGTTCTGTTGGTCCAGCTGGTGCTTCTTCAGCAGCTTCTTCGTTCTTTTTAGCAAGGCTTTGTGCTTTTTCAGCAGACTTAACGATGAAGAAGAGAACAGTACCGATTACTAAGAAGTTGATCACGGCGCTCAAGAAGTTACCATAAGCAATTCCGTTCCATTTCAATTCAGCGATTTGCTTCAAGTTTGCAGCTTTCAAAATTGGATTGAGGAAGAGGGGAGTGATAACGTCAGTAATCAATGAATTGACGATTGCTCCGAAAGCATTCGCAATGATAACCCCGACTGCCAAGTCAATCACGTTACCGCGTAGCAAAAATTCTTTAAGATCCTTTAACATTTTTTTTCCTTTCAAAAAATAATTTAATATTTGTGGTTATATTATAGCTTAAAGTAGCAATTATTTCAAGTCATTTTCCTATCAAATGTTTTACATTTGCGTCAAATTATTATAAAATATAGAGTGATATTCTGTGATAAATTGGAGGTATTGTCTATTGGATAAAGAAATGATTTCTGAAATAAAAAATAGTGTCAATATCGTCGATGTCATAGGAGAAACAGTGGCCTTGACCAAGGCTGGGAGAAATTTTCTGGGACTTTGTCCCTTTCATGGCGAAAAGACGCCCTCTTTCAATGTTGTAGAGGACAAGCAGTTCTATCACTGCTTTGGCTGTGGCAAGTCGGGGGATGTTTTCAAGTTTATTGAGGACTACCGAGGCGTATCCTTTATGGATGCTGTGCAGATTGTCGCAGACAGAGCGGGCATTTCATTAGGTATGGAGAGAGCTAGCGCAGATCGACCGAGACAGGATCATCCGCATCAAGCGCTCTATGATATTCATACAGAAGCAGCGAAGTTTTATCATGCGGTTCTGATGACGACCAAGATAGGAGAAGAAGCGCGCGCTTATCTCTACCAGCGTGGGCTGACGGATGAAGTCATTAAGCATTTTCAAATCGGGCTGGCTCCCAATGAAGGCAACTATCTTCATAAGAGTATGGCTGGTAAGTTTGATGAGTCCACTATCATGAACTCGGGTCTTTTTAATTTGGCAGAGAATAATCTTGTCTACGATGCTTTTCAGAACCGGATCATGTTTCCTTTGACCAATGACAAGGGTCAGGTTGTCGCCTTTTCTGGTCGGATCTGGCAAGATTCGGAGGCTGGTTCGCAGACTGCTAAGTATAAGAATAGTCGCAGCACCCCTATTTTTAATAAAAGCTATGAGCTTTATCATCTGGATAAGGCCAAGCCGGTGATTAAAAAGAGCCATGAGGTCTATCTGATGGAGGGCTTCATGGATGTGATTGCGGCCTATCGGGCTGGAGTTGAAAATGCAGTCGCATCTATGGGAACAGCTCTGACTCCTGAGCATGTCCAGCATTTGCGTAAGTATTGCAAGAAAGTCATTCTGACTTATGATGGAGACAGGGCTGGTCAGGCTGCGACAGCCAAGGCTTTAGAGGAGCTGCGAGATATGTCGGTAGAGATTGTATCCTTTCCCGACAATATGGACCCCGATGAGTTTATTGCAAAAAATTCTGCCGAGGAATTGCGACAATTTCTGACCAAAACGCGAATTAGTGATGTAGAGTTCCTTTTGCGTTATCTCAAGCCGGATAATATTGAAAATTTGCAGGCTCAGATTGAATTTGTAGAGCGAATGGCGCCTATTATTGCTCAGACGCAGTCTATTACAGCTCAGAATTCCTATATTTATATGTTGGCTGAGTTACTGCCAGATTTTGATTACCAGCAGGTGGAGAATACGGTTAACAACAGTCGTTTGGCTGAGCGAAGTAGTCGAAGCGGACAGCAGTCGGAATTTCCAAGAAGCCCTGTACTGGTAGATCTTCCGTTGTCTAAACAGCTATCACGGCTGATAAAGGCAGAAATCCATATCCTTTATCGGATGGTACATAATCCGCTGGTTTTGAATAACTACCGGCTTCGTACAGATTTTGCCTTTGATACGGCGGAACTGCAGGAGCTATACGAGCTTTTACTGGCCAATGGTGAAGTGACTTCGCAGGATTTATCTAGCTTACCAGAAAGAGTCCAGCAACTTTGGTATCGGATGTTGGAGGAAGATTTGCCAGAGGAGATGGAAGACGGAGAGTTAGCAGAAGTTGAGCTGACTAGGGAACGCGAATTGCTTCGTAAGAATAATCAGCTGATTAGCAAAAAGGTTCGAGAAGCTTTGCATACTGGAGATGAGAATGCCGCTATATTAGAGGTGGAGCGCTTAATCGCACAAAAAAGAAGAATGGAGTAGGTATGGCTACAAAACAAAAAGAAGTAACAACATTAGACGTTCAAATTGCAGAATTTATCCGCAATCATAAGCAGACAGGTGTAGCGACAGACGATGAAATCAATGACCAGCTGGTCATTCCTTTCACTTTGGACGCCGATGGGATTGAGGATTTGCTGCAACGCATTCAGGATGCGGGTATTTCTATCACGGATAAGGAAGGAAATCCTAGTGCGCGTGTCTTGAATGCTGAAGAGGAAGAAGTAGAACTGACCGATGAAGAGCTCTTGGGTAGCAATTCAGCCAAGGTTAATGACCCAGTCCGCATGTATCTGAAGGAAATCGGGGTTGTGCCGCTTCTTAGCAATGAAGAAGAGCAGGAGCTGGCGATTTTGGTAGAGCAGGGGGACTTGGAAGCCAAGCAGCGTCTGGCTGAGGCCAACCTTCGTCTGGTTGTTTCCATTGCTAAGCGTTATGTCGGCCGTGGTATGCAGTTCCTTGATTTGATTCAAGAAGGAAATATGGGACTGATGAAGGCTGTTGATAAGTTTGACTACACCAAAGGATTTAAGTTTTCAACTTATGCGACTTGGTGGATTCGTCAGGCCATTACCCGTGCGATTGCTGACCAAGCTCGGACTATTCGGATTCCAGTCCACATGGTGGAAACCATTAACAAGCTGGTCCGCGAGCAACGCAACCTCTTGCAGGAATTGGGTCAAGATCCAACGCCGGAGCAAATCGCTGAGCGGATGGATATGACGCCAGACAAGGTTCGTGAGATTCTTAAGATTGCTCAAGAGCCAGTTTCCTTGGAGACACCTATCGGTGAGGAAGATGACAGTCATCTGGGAGACTTTATCGAAGACGAAGTGATTGAAAACCCAGTCGACTACACGACTCGTGTCGTTCTTCGTGAGCAGCTGGATGAGGTCTTGGATACGCTGACAGACCGCGAGGAAAATGTCTTGCGTCTGCGCTTTGGTCTGGACGATGGAAAAATGCGGACGCTGGAAGATGTCGGCAAGGTCTTCAATGTGACTCGTGAGCGGATTCGTCAGATTGAAGCTAAAGCCCTGCGTAAACTCCGCCATCCAAGCCGCAGCAAACCACTCAGAGACTTTATCGAAGATTAAGAACTGAAGAGCAAGAAGAGGCAGGAATCCTTCAGTAGGAAGTGTCAAGTCGGCAATCCTAGCTGAAAACCAAGGCCTCCTCTAGCTAACTTGAAATTTCTGCTATATCTATAAGGAGGATATGCATGTCAGAAAAAAAATATAGCCCTGAAGAAGTTGAAAAGATTAAAACGCGTATTTTGGAGAGCTTGGAGCAGGTCATTGACCCAGAGCTGGGGATTGATATTGTCAATCTCGGTTTGATTTATGAAATCCGTTTTGACGAGACCAATGGAGAAACGGAAATCGATATGACCCTGACAACCATGGGATGCCCTCTGGCGGATCTTCTGACTGACCAGATTTATGACGCCATGTCAGATGTTCCAGAGGTTACTAAGACAGAAGTCAAACTGGTTTGGTATCCAGCTTGGACAGTGGAAAAGATGAGTCGCTATGCTCGGATTGCATTAGGGATTAAATAGCGACTCACACTGGAAGAAAGACTATACAGAAAAGCACTTGAAATGGAACATCAAGTGCTTTTTGAATGTAATTTTGTACAAACTACCAGCTAGTTAGTGAAATTTCCCCGCTGTTGAGCCAGATATTTTGGCCGTTCTCCAACTGGACTAGAAGTTGGCCACTGTCCGAGATATCGCTAGCAATTCCCTTATAGGTTTGATTATTTTGCTGGAAGCTCACTTGGCGACCGAGGACTAGAGAGTGCTTTTTGTAAAGATAGAGCAGGTCTTGGGGATCGCTTTCGTAGAAACATCTCCAGATTTCAGCAATCAGCTCATTTCTGCTGATAGGAGCTCGCTCTGTAAAGAGTGATCCAGCCTTAGATTGCAATTCTTCTGGAAAATCATTAACGCAAAAATTAAACCCGACCCCGATAATAATATCTGTTACTAAGCCTGTCTCGACGGAAGTAATGGCCTCGGTTAAAATGCCTGCGATTTTTTTATCCTTGTAGTAAATATCGTTGACCCACTTGATATCTATATCTATGAGGGTTAGATTTTTTACAGCTTGATAGATGGCTCCGGCCGTCAGGAGAGTATAGGCGGGAATTTGATCAAAAAACAGGTTGGGTTTGAGATGGAGGGACATGTAAAAGCCGCCTTGTTTTGGAGAGAAAAAGTTTCGGCCGAAGCGACCGCGTCCGGCTGATTGAGCAGCAGCTAGATAGAGGGTATTTGCTTCGCCGCCCGCTTCCAGACCTGCTTTGGCATCTATCTGAGTAGATTGGCAGTTGGGGTTGAAGGAAACCTTGATGGGCGCCTCTTTTTCAATGATTTCTGGGATTAGTAAATCCCCCGCTTTGAGCTTATAGCCCCGATTTTTAACGGAATCAATCTGGATTCCTTCTTTTTCCAAGCGTTGAATGGCCTTCCAAATGGAGGTTCTGGAAATGCCTAATGTCTGAGCTAGACTTTCTCCATTGACATAATCGTCAGCTTGGCTGAGAATGGTAAATAATTGTTCGTAGGTTTTCATTCGTTCTTTCACTGTTAAATACTGCTTTCTCGAATGGTCAGCTTGGTAGAAAGTTTGACCATATAGGGAATGGAATCCTCTTCGGATGTTAAAATTTGATTCAGAATGTGCAGAGCCTGCTTGCCCATTTCTTCAGTAAAAACGGTGACCGTACTGAGACTGGGATAGATATACTTAGCAATAGAGGTATCATTAAATGAAATGATGCTGACATCTTGGGGAACTTGGATTCCGTGTTCTTGCAGAGCCCGCAAGGCACCGATAGCCAAAGCATCGCTAGAGATGAAGAAGGCGGGCGGGAGCTGGTTCTCGTGCTCGCTAAGGAGCTCTGTCATCATCTGATAGCCTGATTCCGAAGAAAAGCTGCCTACCTTAACCAAGTCAGCTTGAAAGATTCCTTTATCAGATAGATATTGCTGAAAGCTTGCCAAACGAGGGTCGCTGATGAGGCTAGCTTGGTCAGAGGTTCTTTCCTGCCCAGCAATCATGCCAATCTGGTCAAAACCAGCGTTCATGAAGTGCTCAAGAACCTTCTGTACAGCATTCTCAAAATCAATCGTCACACAGCTGTAGCCTGCGTTAAGCGTATCACTGTCTACAAAAACTAAGTGGCTACTGTACTGCTCCAGCTGCTGGATTTGAGCTGGGCTGAATTTGCCGATGGCAATCAAGCCATCAATGTCTTTCAATTGCTCAAGAGAATCATTTTGAAAGACTCTGAGAATCTCATAGCCCAATTCTTGGGCTTTTTTTTCAATACCCAAGCGAATGGAGTAGTAGTAAAGGTCATCAAGCTCTTCCTGCTCAGTGTACCATTCAATGAGCCCGATACGGTAGGCTTGAGCCTTGCTTGGCTTCCTTTTTCTTGATTTTTTATAGTTCAGCTGCTCAGCGATTTCAAAAATCTTTTTACGAGTGCCATCACTGACTGACATGGCTGGGTCGTAGTTGAGTACGCGAGAGACCGTAGCGGGAGAGACCCCAGCAGCCTGGGCAATATCCTTAATCGTAGCCATTTTGTTCTCCTATTGTCTTATATGAGCTATTATACCTCAAAAACAAGTAAATAACAAAGATGAATTTAGTAAATATTACCCAATTATTTTATTAAGTAAAATTTTACTAAATTTATTGAAGTTTTACTCGGAAACAGTTATAATAAATATAAGAAAACGATTACAATGTCGATCATTCATTTTAAAGGAGTTTAGCTTATGTCAAACCTAATTTCAGCGGAGCAAGTCCGCGCAGATTTTGCCAAAGTTTTTGGAGTAGAAGCGGATCACACTTTCTTTTCACCCGGTCGGATTAATCTGATTGGTGAGCATACCGACTACAACGGCGGCCATGTCTTTCCTGCAGCCATTTCTCTAGGAACTTATGGGGCGGCTCGCAAGCGGGACGACCAGCTCTTGCGATTCTTCTCGGGAAATTTTGAAGAAAAAGGCATCATTGAAGTGCCATTGGAAAACCTTCGTTTTGAAACAGAACACAACTGGACCAACTATCCAAAAGGAGTTCTACATTTTCTGCAAGAGGCTGGCCATACGATTGACCGAGGCATGGATGTCTATGTTTATGGAAATATTCCCAATGGGGCTGGCTTGTCGTCATCTGCGTCATTAGAGCTCTTAACGGGTATCATTGCTGAGAAACTTTTTGATTTGAACTTGGAACGTTTGGACCTAGTGAAAATCGGTAAATTAACTGAAAATGAATTTATCGGGGTTAATTCTGGCATCATGGACCAGTTTGCTATCGGGATGGGAGCTGACCAGCGGGCTATTTACCTTGACACCAATACTCTTGAGTATGATTTGGTGCCGCTTGATCTCCAGGACAATGTTGTAGTGATTATGAATACCAATAAGCGACGTGAGTTGGCGGACTCTAAGTACAATGAGCGTCGGTCGGAGTGCGAAAAAGCTGTTGAAGAACTTAACCGTAAGCTGTCTATCGCTACCTTGGGTGAGTTGGACGAGTGGTCCTTTGATGAGTATAGCTATCTGATAGAGGACGAAAATCGCCTCAAACGGGCTCGCCATGCCGTTTTAGAAAATCAACGGACTTTGCAAGCGCAGGCAGCTTTGCAGGCAGGTGATCTTGACAAGTTTGGCCGTCTCATGAATGCGTCTCATGTTTCTTTAGAACATGACTATGAAGTGACTGGTTTGGAATTGGATACCCTCGTTCATACTGCTTGGGCTCAGGAAGGTGTTCTTGGTGCTCGTATGACAGGGGCAGGTTTTGGTGGCTGTGCCATTTCCTTGGTGCGAAAAGATACTGTTGAGGCCTTTAAGGAAGCTGTTGGCAAGCACTACGAGGAAGTCGTTGGATACGCTCCAAGCTTCTATATCGCTGAAGTTGCAGGTGGCACTCGCGTTTTAGACTAGGAGAGAAGTAAATGGACGCTGTAATATTTGATTTAGATGGCTTATTAGCTGATACTGAGATCATTTCTCTAAAAGTTTATCAAGAATTGCTTAAAGATTTTGGAATTCCTTTCACAGAAGAAACATATTCTAGAGAGTACAGTGGACATAGGGAAGAGGAGAATGTTCAACGATTTTTGGATACCTATGATTTACCTTGGAACTTTGACCAAACCTTGGAAAAAGTTTATGAACTGGAAGCTCGAATATTAGCCAAAGGTGTAAATTTAAAAAAAGGTGCTAAAAATTTGCTTGCTTTTTTGCAAAGAGAAGGTATTCCAATCGCCTTAGCAACTTCAAGTGTTGAATCTCGAGCGAGAATGATCTTGGATAGCAATGATATACTGTCCCTATTTGACCATCTAGTTTTTGCAAAAGATGTAAAGCGAAGCAAACCTTACCCTGATATATTTTTAAAGGCCTGTAGAGATTTGAACGTTTTACCAGAGAATTGCTTAGTACTAGAGGATAGTGAAGCAGGGATTGAGGCAGCGTATAGAGCTGGGATACCAGTCATTTGTATTCCAGACTTAAAAATACCAGCACAGTCTTTCTTAAATAAAACAGAACAAGTTTTTCAGGATTTAGATGCTGTCAGAGACTATTTAGAAAGTAAGAAGGAGAATCAATGAGTCAGGGAGTTCTAGATGCATTTATCACGGAAGTCATTGCTGGAAGTTCATTTCAGGAAATGGATCGAATCTACCTGACCAATCGTGTTTTGGCACGAGTGGGAGATGGTGTTTTAGAAGTTGAGACTGAGTTGGATGACTTGATTGACCTCAAGGACCAGCTGGTTGAGGAGGCAGTTAGATTAGAGACGATTGAGGATAGTCAGACTGCGCGTGAAATCCTTGGTGCTGAGCTTATGAACTTCATCACACCAGCCCCTAGTCAGCTCAATCGGGACTTCTGGACGACTTATGGCTCCAATCCTGAGCAAGCTGTGGCTGATTTTTACCAGCTTAGTCAAAAGAATGACTACATCAAGGTCAAGGCTATTGCTAAAAACATTGCTTTCAAAACACCGACTGAATATGGAGATTTGGAAATCACCATTAATCTCTCTAAGCCAGAAAAGGATCCCAAGGAAATTGCGGCAGCTAAAAAGGTTAAGAACAGCCATTATCCAGCCTGCCAGCTCTGTATGGAAAATGAAGGATATCAAGGTCGCTTGGACCATCCAGCTCGTACCAACCATCGGATTATTCGATTTGATTTGGCTGGACAGGAATGGGGCTTCCAGTATTCGCCCTATGCCTACTTTAATGAGCATTGCATCTTTCTGCACAGCCAGCACCTTCCCATGGCTATCAGCCGGCTGACCTTTGAGCGCCTGCTAGACATCGTCGAGACTTTTCCAGGCTATTTTGCAGGATCCAACGCCGACCTGCCTATTGTCGGCGGCTCCATCCTGACCCACGACCACTATCAGGGCGGACGGCATACTTTTCCTATGGAAATAGCAGAGCTGGATTGCAGTTTTGCTTTTAGCGGATTTGAAGAGGTAGAGGCAGGCATTGTCAAGTGGCCTATGTCGGTCATTCGTCTGAAGTCTGATAAGAAGGAACAGTTGATTGAGTTGGCTGACAAGATCTTGCAAGCTTGGCGGACTTATTCTGATCTAAGTGTGCAGGTGTTGGCAGAGTCTGAGGGTGAGCCTCACCATACCATCACACCGATTGCCCGCAAAAAAGATGGATGTTTTGAGCTAGACTTGGTCTTGCGGGACAATCAAACTTCCACGGAACATCCAGACGGCATTTACCATCCTCATAGGGATGTGCAGCATATTAAGAAAGAAAATATCGGCCTAATTGAGGTTATGGGGCTGGCTATTCTGCCGCCTCGGCTCAAGGAAGAACTCAAGCAGGTGGAACTTTTTTTGCGGGGAGAAGACTGTCAGGTCGATGCCTATCATCAGGAGTGGGCCAATCAACTCAAAGACCAAAATCCAAATGTTTCTGCTGAAACGGTGGAAGGAGTAGTTCAGGCTTCAGTTGGACAAATTTTCAGCCGTGTGCTGGAAGACGCGGGAGTTTACAAGCGAACAGAGGAAGGGAAGGATGCTTTCATGCGCTTTGTACGATCTGTTGGTTTGAAAGAGGAATAATTGCAGTGAGAGTTTTCATTTGTCCTTATTTTTGATAAAATAGTTAAAGTATAAATCAAGACAAGAAAGAGAGAAACATGGCAATTTTAGTATTAGGTGGAGCTGGTTATATCGGCTCGCACATGGTAGATCGTCTGGTAGCAGCAGGCAAGGAAGAGGTAGTCGTCGTTGATAATTTGGTGACTGGTCATCGGGCAGCCGTTCATCCGCAGGCAGTCTTTTATGAGGGGGATTTGGCGGATAAGGATTTTATGCGTGATGTCTTTACCAAACATCCATCTATCGATGCAGTCATTCACTTTGCTGCTTTTTCACTGGTTGCAGAGTCTATGGCGGACCCGCTCAAGTATTTTGATAATAACACAGCTGGCATGGTTTCTCTTTTGGAGGTCATGCAGGAATGCGGCGTTAAAAACATTGTCTTTTCTTCGACTGCGGCGACTTATGGCATTCCTGAGGAAGTGCCGATTCTGGAAACAACTCCGCAAAAGCCGATCAATCCGTATGGTGAGAGCAAGCTTATGATGGAGACCATTATGCGCTGGGCAGACCAGGCCTATGGTATCAAGTTTGTAGCCCTGCGTTATTTCAATGTGGCCGGTGCCAAACCTGACGGTTCAATTGGTGAGGACCACGGTCCAGAGACACATCTCCTTCCTATTGTGCTTCAGGTGGCTCAGGGCAAGCGCGGGAAGATTTCTGTCTTTGGCGACGATTACGATACTCCAGACGGGACTAATGTTCGCGATTATGTCCATCCTTTCGACTTGGCTGATGCCCATATTCTGGCTGTTGAACACTTGCGTGCTGGACAACCTTCGGATGCCTTTAACCTTGGCTCTTCGACTGGTTTTTCCAACCTGCAGATTGTAGAAGCAGCACGCAAAGTGACCGGACATCCTATTCCTTTGGAAATAGCAGAGCGACGCCCAGGGGATCCAGATACGCTGATTGCTTCCTCTGAGAAAGCAAGAGAAGTTTTGGGCTGGCAGCCGAAATTTGACAATATCGAAACCATTATCGAAACTGCTTGGAAATGGCATTCCAGTCATCCAAACGGCTATGATGATCGCCAGTAACCAGTGTAGTTTTAAATATTTACAGAGACACTTTGTTAGAGATAGCAAGGTGTTTTCTTGGAGCGATAGAAGTTCTTTTCATGGGATTTAATTTGTTGTAAAAAAAGCGTATACATAGTAAAATAGAAAAATGATGAAAATAAGACGAATAAATAATGAATTAGAGATAAATCAGGAAGAAGATACAGTCTTGGTTCTGGGCTATTTTGACGGCCTGCATAAAGGGCATCAGACACTTTTTAAGGAAGCTAGGAAAATAGCGACTGAGCAAGGACTGAAGATTGCTGTCCTTACCTTTCCTGAGTCGCCTAAATTGGCTTTTGTTCGCTATCAGCCAGAGTTGATGTTGCATTTGAATCATCCAGAGGAACGCGCTGCTCACTTAGAAAATTTGGGTGTGGACTACCTTTACTTGATTGACTTTACTAGCCATTTTTCTAAAAATACGGCCCAAGAATTTTTTGATAAGTACGTTGCTGCGCTTAAAGCAAAGGCAGTTGTAGCAGGTTTTGATTACCATTTTGGATCTGACAAGAGAAAGGCAGAGGAGCTTGCAGACTATTTCGATGGTCAGATTGTCATCGTCTCATCAGTCAATCAAGATGAGGAAAAAATCTCTTCTACTCGGATTAGAGAAACCATCCAAAATGGTGATGTTGCCAAGACGCATCAGCTATTAGGCTATCCTCTCTCTACTCGGGGCATTGTGGTTCATGGCAATGCTAGAGGGCGTACCATTGGCTATCCAACGGCTAATCTAGCTCCTTTGGATCGCGTGATTTTGCCAGCAGATGGCGTCTATGTAGTAGATGTTGAGCACAATGGTAAGATTTATCGAGGTATGGCTAGTGTCGGAAAAAATGTAACCTTTGAAGGAGATGAGCTTCGTTTTGAAGCCAATCTATTTGACTTTGCGGAGGAAATTTATGGCGATACGATTCGGATTATCTGGCTGGACAAGATTCGTGATATGGTCAAATTTGATGGTATTGAAGAACTGGTTGGTCAGTTAAAGAGTGATGAAGAAGTGGCAAGAAATTGGGAATGTTCGGAATAAATGTCAGTTTTTGATATTTTTCTTAGTATTTCAGGCCGATTCTCAAAAATATCTAGTCAAGATAGATAAAATTTAGTATAATAGAGTTAGTTACTATATAAAAATAAGAAGAGAACAGCATGATTACATTATTTTTATCGCCTAGCTGCACTTCCTGTCGCAAGGCGCGTGCTTGGTTGATTGGTCATGAAGTTCCATTTACGGAGCATAATATCATGACGAGCCCTCTGTCTGCTCCAGAATTGCAACATATTCTTTCATTGACAGAAAATGGCACTGATGACATCATCTCAACCCGCTCAAAAATTTTTCAAAAACTAGATTTAGACGTAGAGGATTTATCGATTTCAACGCTTATTAAGCTGATTGAGGAAAATCCTAGTCTTTTGCGTCGCCCAATTATACTTGATGGTAAACGAATGCAAATCGGCTTCAATGAAGATGAAATTCGTGCTTTTTTGCCTAGAGGTTATCGGAAAGAAGAACTCAGAGCCGCAACTATGCGTGCTGATATTTAAAATATGGAAAAAAATTATAGTTACCCACTAGACTTATCGTGGAGCACTGAAGAGCTTGCTTCAGTGCTTTCTTTTTTTAATGATGTAGAGCAAGCCTATGAACAGAAGATTCAAGCGGAGAAACTGCTTCAGTCCTATACAGTCTTCAAGAAAGTTGTTCCCAGCAAGGGAGAAGAGAAGCGACTTGGCCGTGAGTTTGAGACGGTCAGTGGCTATTCTCTTTATCGCGCTGTTCAGGAGGCAAAAAGAAAAGGGAAAGGAATGATTTCTCTTGGAAAATAAATTTCATTTTGCAAAAGAAATAGTGTATCAGGCAGGTGCTTTTTTAAGAGACCATCTCTATGATGATTTGGATGTCCTACAAAAGAGCAGTCCGACTGACTTGGTGACTCAAATGGACCGGCTCATCCAGGATGACTTGGTTGGGAAAATTTTAGCTCGGTATCCGAACGATGCGATTTTGGCTGAGGAAAATGACCTGCGACACGACATCGCGGATGGTAATGTCTGGGTGATTGATCCCATTGATGGCACCAATAATTTCATCACCCAGCGGGCTGATTTTGCTATTATGTTGGCTTATTTTGAGAATGGTCAAGGCAAGTTCGGCTTGATTTATGATGTGACAAGGGACCAGCTTTTTCATGGAGGCGGGGCTTTTGATGTTTATTGCAATGACAGAAAGTTGTCTGCTTTTATCGATAAACCCTTGCAGCAATATCTGATAGCTTCAAATGCTAGTATGCTGGAGCATAATCACTGGGGAGTGGCTGACTTATCTCGTGCTTGCCTAGGCGTGCGTGTCTATGGCAGCGCTGGGATTAGTTTTGGCAAGGCTCTGGCGGGTGGTTTGGCGGCCTATTTCTCTTATAATTGGCCTTGGGACTACGCAGCTGCTTATGTGATGGCTGACAAACTGGGCTTTGTCATTCAGACCCTAGATGGCAATCAGCCGAATTTTCAGACTCAAGAGCCGATTATGATTGCACCAAAGTGTAAATTAGACGAATTACAAGAGTATTTACGAAAGGGAAAAGGCTAATATGGACTTTCCAGTAGGTTTTAAGGAAAAGTATGATAAGCTTTTGGGGCAGGAAGCAGAGGCTTTTTTTGCGACTTTTGATCAAGATCCGATTTCAGCCTTTCGCAGTAATCCTTTAAAAGAGAATCAGAAAAATTTTACAGATGCGATTCCAAATACAGACTGGGGTTATTACGGAAAAGTGTCTGGGAAGTCAGTGGAACATGTCACGGGGCTGGTTTATTCTCAGGAGTCTGCAGCACAAATGGTTGCCCAAGTTGCAGCACCGCAAAAGGGCATGAAAGTTCTGGACTTGGCCGCCGCACCAGGCGGGAAGTCTACCCATTTACTCTCTTATTTAGATAATACAGGTGTGCTGGTTTCTAACGAAATCAATGCCAAACGTAGTAAAATTTTAGTAGAAAACATTGAGCGTTTTGGAGCGCGAAATGTTCTTGTTACAAATGAATCTGCGGATCGATTGGCTAAGGTCTTTCAGGGCTATTTTGATCTCATTGTTCTGGATGCTCCTTGCTCTGGCGAAGGAATGTTTCGCAAGCAGCCAGATGCTACTCAATATTGGAGTCCGGAATATCCTGCCCGGTGCGCGCGTCTGCAACGAGAAATTTTAGAGGACGCTGTCAAGATGTTGGCGACAGGCGGGCAGTTGGTTTATTCAACTTGCACTTGGGCGCCAGAAGAAAATGAAGAAATTGTTGCTTGGCTTTTAGAGAATTTTTCTTTGGAATTGCTGGAAATACCAAAAATCAATGGCATGGTGGCAGGGATTGATTTCCAAGAAACAGCTCGTATGTATCCCCACCATTTCAAAGGAGAGGGGCAATTTGTAGCGAAATTTCGCTTTACAGGCAGTCAGTCTGCTAAAAAAATCAAGGCGACCAAAAATAAATTGACAGCTGAGCAAAGAAAACTCTGGCAAGATTTCCAGAAAAAGCATCTAAAAATTGAGCTAGAAGGACATTTAGATACTTTTGGGGACAATCTTTATCTGCTGCCAGCTGGACTGCCAGATGTCTCCAAGCTGAAAATTGCTCGCAATGGCTTGCATCTGGGTGAATTTAAGAAAAATCGCTTTGAGCCGAGCTTTGCCTTAGGTTTAGCCTTGAGGCCTAGTGAAGTCGTCTCAGTCCTTGAGATTGATGATGAGGCCTTTAGCAAATATGTAGCAGGAGAGACGGTTCAACTCTCACAAAACTATCCAAATGGCTGGTATCAAGTGCTTGCCCAAGGCAACGGTTTGGGTTTTGCAAAAATTACTGGAAATACCTTGAAAAATTATTTCCCAAAGGGGCTTCGCTTTCGTTCAAAAGACTAGGCAAAGCCCTCTTTCTATGTTATAGTGGATACAGTGGGATTTTCAGATTCTTACGACAGACCTCCCACTATTATTCTCAAGATTTCGAGGAGAAAAATGGTAAAGAAAAAATATAAGCTGATTTTGTCAGCAGTTCTAGTGCTATTTGCAGTTAACCTTTCTGCTTGCTCCAGCTGGATTGACCGAGGGGAGTCCATGACTGCCGTTGGTTCGACAGCCCTTCAGCCACTCGTTGAAGCTGCAGCGGATGAGTTTAGTTCAACCAACATTGGAAAAACGGTTAATGTTCAAGGTGGCGGATCAGGTACTGGCTTGTCCCAGGTTCAGTCTGGTGCGGTGGAAATTGGCAACTCAGATGTATTTGCTGAGGAAAAAGAAGGGATTAATGCTTCAGCCCTTGTTGACCACAAAGTAGCCGTCGCTGGAATTGCCGTGATTGTCAATAAAGAAGTATCCGTCGATAATTTAACGGCAGAGCAGCTGCAGAAGATTTTTACTGGTGAAGTGACCAACTGGAAGCAGCTGGGTGGGAAAAATCTAGAGATTTCCATCATCAACCGTGCGGCAAGCTCTGGTTCCCGAGCTACTTTTGACAGTGTCATCATGAATGGTAAATCAGCCGTTCAAAGTCAGGAGCAGGATTCAAATGGGATGGTTAAGTCCATTGTTTCTCAAACACCGGGAGCCATTTCTTATCTGGCCTTTGCTTATGTGGATGATTCGGTCAAGACTTTGAAGCTCAATGGCTACGAGCCTACGGCTAAGAATGTTGCGACCAATGCTTGGCCACTTTGGTCTTATGAGCATATGTATACATTGGGTAAGCCGACTGGTCTTGCAGCAGAGTTTTTGGACTACATGCTGTCAGACGAAGTTCAGGATGGGATTGTCTCAGGAATGGGCTATATTTCCATCAAGGAAATGCAGGTCAGCAAGGATGCTGATGGAAATGTTACGAGCTTAAAAGGAGATAGCAAATGAGAAATGAAGAATTAGCAAAAACATTACTATCCCCTTCGAAAAACTCTCGTCTGGAAAAATTTGGTAAATATATCTCCTTTGCTTGCCTGTCTTTAATCGTACTGATTGTAGCCATGATTTTAATCTTCGTAGCACAAAAAGGGCTGTCGACTTTCTTTGTAAACGGAGTCAATGTGTTTGAATTTTTATTTGGCTCCACTTGGAATCCGTCAGGTAAGGAATTCGGTGCCCTGCCCATGATCTTGGGGTCTTTCATTGTTACCATCTTGTCAGCACTGATTGCAACGCCATTTGCTATTGGGGCAGCTGTCTTTATGACTGAAGTGTCGCCTAAAGGGGCCAAGATTCTTCAGCCTGCGATTGAGCTCTTGGTTGGGATTCCGTCTGTTGTGTATGGATTTATCGGCTTGCAGGTTGTGGTTCCTTTTGTTCGGACTGTTTTTGGCGGTACCGGATTTGGGATTCTGTCTGGTATTTTCGTACTTTTTGTCATGATTTTGCCGACGGTGACTTTTATGACGACAGATAGCCTTCGTGCTGTACCTCGTCACTACCGTGAAGCTAGTTTAGCTATGGGTGCAACACGCTGGCAAACTATTTGGCGGGTAACACTCAAGGCTGCTCGCTCGGGTATCTTTACAGCGGTGGTCTTTGGAATGGCACGTGCCTTCGGTGAAGCCTTGGCTATCCAAATGGTTGTCGGTAACTCTGCGGTGATACCAACCTCTTTGACAACACCTGCGGCGACGCTGACTTCCGTTTTGACCATGGGAATCGGAAATACCGTTATGGGAACAGTGGATAATAACGTTCTTTGGTCTCTGGCTCTGGTGCTCTTGATGATGAGCTTAGCCTTTAACAGTGTCATTAAACTGATTACAAAAGAAAGAGGTAAGAAAAACTATGCACGCTAAGAAATTAGATAAATTGGCGACTGGTGTTCTCTACACAATAGCGAGTATCATTGTTGCCATCCTTGCCTCTCTCATCCTCTATATCTTAGTTAGAGGTCTGCCTCATGTTTCCTGGTCTTTCTTGACAGGGAAATCCTCTTCTTACCAAGCTGGCGGTGGTATCGGGATTCAGCTATACAATTCCTTCTTCCTGCTGGTAATTACTCTGATTATCTCTGTGCCTCTTTCTATGGGGGCTGGGGTTTATCTGTCAGAATATGCTAAGAAAGGCCCAGTGACCAACTTTGTCCGTACCTGTATTGAAATTCTGTCTTCACTGCCTTCGGTAGTAGTCGGACTTTTTGGTTATTTGATTTTTGTTGTACAGTTTGAGTATGGCTTCTCAATCATTTCTGGTGCTTTGGCGCTGACTGTCTTCAATCTGCCTCAGATGACTCGTAACGTCGAGGATAGCTTACGCCATGTTCACCATACACAGCGTGAAGCAGGACTGGCACTCGGAATTTCCCGCTGGGAAACAGTGTTGCATGTGGTCATTCCAGAGGCTCTGCCAGGGATTGTGACAGGGATTGTCCTTGCTTCTGGTCGGATTTTCGGTGAAGCTGCTGCCTTGATCTATACTGCGGGTCAATCTGCGCCGGCTCTGGATTGGTCTAACTGGAACATTTTCAGCATTACCAGCCCGATTTCGATTTTCCGGCAGGCGGAGACACTTGCTGTCCATATCTGGAAGGTCAATAGTGAGGGAACCATTCCTGATGGCACTGTGGTGTCAGCAGGATCAGCAGCGGTGCTTCTGATTTTTATCTTGATTTTCAACTTTGGAGCCCGCCAACTCGGTTCTTACTTGCACAAGAAATTAACCTCTGCATAAAGGAGAAGCAATGACAGAATATAATTGGAATGAAAAACATATCATTACTTTTCCTGAAGAAAAGGTAGCCCTTTCGACCAAGGATTTGCATGTTTACTACGGTAAAAAGGAATCCATCAAGGGCATTGATATGCAATTTGAAAAGAATAAAATCACAGCTCTGATTGGTCCGTCTGGCTCAGGGAAATCGACCTATCTCCGCAGTCTTAATCGTATGAATGATACGATTGATATTGCTAAGGTAACAGGGCAAATTCTTTACCAAGGAATAGACGTCAATCGTCCTGATATCAACGTTTACGAGATGCGTAAGCACATCGGCATGGTCTTTCAACGGCCTAATCCATTTGCTAAGTCTATTTATCGCAACATTACCTTTGCCCATGAACGTGCTGGTGTAAAAGATAAAAAGATTTTGGATGAGCTTGTTGAAACTTCGCTCAAGCAAGCCGCGCTTTGGGACCAAGTAAAGGATGATCTTCATAAATCAGCCTTGACCTTGTCAGGCGGCCAGCAGCAGCGGCTCTGTATTGCCCGAGCTATTTCGGTCAAGCCTGATATCTTGCTTATGGACGAGCCGGCTTCTGCGCTGGATCCGATTGCGACCATGCAGCTAGAAGAAACCATGTTTGAGCTCAAGAAGGACTATACGATCATCATCGTGACGCACAATATGCAGCAGGCTGCCCGGGCCAGTGACTATACCGGCTTCTTTTATCTGGGGGATTTGATTGAGTACGACAAGACCGCCAATATCTTCCAAAATGCCAAACTGCAGTCTACCAATGACTATGTTTCTGGTCATTTTGGTTAGAGGTGAAGAAACTAAAGGAATGAATTTATGACAGAACCTATTTTGCAAGTCAAGGACTTGTCGGTTTATTATAATAAAAAGAAAGCACTCAATAGTGTCTCCTTGGACTTTATGCCTAATGAAATCACTGCCTTGATTGGACCGTCAGGTTCAGGGAAATCCACCTTGCTCAAGGCTATTAACCGTATGGGTGATTTGAATCCAGAAGTAACAACAACAGGCACGGTCATCTACAACGGACACAATATCTACAGTCCTCGGACAGATACGGTGGAGTTGCGCAAAGAGATTGGCATGGTGTTCCAGCAGCCTAATCCCTTCCCCATGACCATTTATGAAAATGTTGTCTACGGACTGCGCATCAACGGTGTCAAGGATAAACAAGTTTTAGATGAAGCGGTGGAGCGTTCCTTGATTGGGGCTTCTATTTGGAACGAAGTGAAAGACCGTTTACATGATTCGGCTATTGGTCTCTCTGGTGGTCAACAGCAGCGGATTTGTGTAGCACGCGTTTTGGCTACCAGCCCGAAAATTATCCTCTTGGATGAGCCAACGTCAGCGCTAGATCCAATCTCTGCGGGTAAGATTGAGGAAACTCTCTATGGACTTAAGGACACCTATACCATGCTCTTGGTGACGCGCTCCATGCAGCAGGCTTCCCGGCTTTCGGATAAAACAGGCTTCTTCTTGGGTGGTGATTTGATGGAGTTTAATGATACTAAGGAGATGTTCCTCAACCCACAAAATAAGGAAACAGAAGATTATATTACAGGAAAATTTGGATAAGGAGTTGAATGATGTTACGATCTCAATTTGAAGAAGATTTGGAGAAATTGCACAATCAGTTCTACGCAATGGGACAAGAAGTGCTCTCACAAATCAACCGCACCGTGCGTGCTTTTGTCACACATGACCGTGACTTGGCAAAGGAAGTCATCGAAGATGATGCAGAAGTAAATGAATATGAAGTGAAATTGGAAAAGAAATCATTTGAAATGATTGCCCTCCAGCAACCTGTTTCTCAAGACCTTCGTACAGTCTTGACTGTTCTCAAGGCTGTTTCAGACTTAGAGCGTATGGGAGACCATGCGGTATCCATTGCAAAAGCGGCTATTCGTATGAAAGGTGAGCAGCGTATTCCAGCTGTTGAGGACGAAATTAAAAAGATGGGTCGCGATGTGAAAAATTTCGTTGAAGCTGCCCTTGATCTCTACCTGAATGGTTCTGTAGATCAGGCCTATGAAGTAGCAGCTATGGATGAAAAAATCAATCATTATTTTGATAGCATTCGTGACCTGGCTACGGAAGAAATCAAGAAAAATCCTGAAGCCATCGTTACAGGCCGTGATTATTTCCAGGTTATTTCTTTCTTAGAACGTATCGGCGATTATGCCAAAAACATCTGCGAGTGGGTCGTTTACTTTGAAACGGGTAAAATTATCGAATTATAATATATGTTAAAAAGACAGGCTAAGCTTGTCTTTTTGTGTTTTTGGGAGGAGAAAAGATGAGATGAGACGAATTTAAAAGATAGATATTTAGACTTCATGTAGATAACAGGCAAATTGGGATTTCAATGGATTAAAAGGTCTAAAACAAAAAGATAATTTATCGATATGACCTAAGTACTCCCCTTTTGGTTGAAATGATTGAAAAAGAAATGGAGGATAATGCTAAAAATTATGCTACAATGTAGGAAAGTGATAGCTGAAAGTCTTGTTTTATAGAATACTGTAATGGAGGTATAATCATGAGAAAAAAGGTTATTGTCGTTCTGGCAATTTTGTTCGTTCTAGTTTCAGGAGGGGGATACTGTATGACAAAATGGATTGAATATCAAAACTCACCGTATAATGTTAGTGACGTTTTAGACGATAAAGAAGTAAAACTTTACAAACGCGGATTTCGTTTGTTGGAAGAACAGTTGTCAACTTATATCAAAGAGCACTATTCAGGAGTCAGTAAAATAGAGTTTTCGCCAATTTTTGTTCAAGGTGGGGATGGACAGACAATGTTTGATGCTAGTATAATCGCAGCTATAACTGATTCAAATGGAAATAAAACTTATTTAGGGAAAAAAATAGGAGACACTACCTATGCTGCCTATGGTGATTCGTGGGATTTGCTTCTAGGATTTGATGGAGCGACTGGTGAAGAAGCCATTGACCTGAGGGTTGATGAAAATACAACAGTAGAAGTGTCTAATCATAAACATTTGCCTGAATTTGCTAAATTGTCTTCCCTACCTAAATTGGATAAGAATATTGAGGTGCTTATCCAGAACGGTCAGTTGAAAGGTGTAAAGAAGAGTGAAAGTGGTAGTCCAAAAGCAAAGATAGAGTATAATCTTGAAATCAGAAGAGGAAACTACTCAGAATGGGAATGTTCCTTGATTAAACAGGGAAATTTATTCTTATAGATAATATGACAGAAAAAAATTGAACCGTTTTCATGTAGATATAGGGGTGACAGGTAATGAAGAAAAAACAACTTGCAATTATAGCTGTAATAATAATCTTAGTTTTAGGAGGGGGCTACTGTATGACAAAATGGATTGAACATCAAAACTCGCCGTATAATGTCAGTGACGTTTTAGACGATAAAGGAGCAAAACTTTACAAACGAGGATTTCGTTTGTTGGAAGAACAGTTGTCAACTTATATCAAGGAGCACTATTCAGGAGTCAGTAAAATAGAGTTTTCGCCAATTTTTGTTCAAGGTGGGGATGGGCAGACTATGTTCGATGCTAATATCGTTCCCGTAATTTATGACAATCATGGGAATAAGGCTTATTTAGGGCGGAAAGTTGGTAAGCATGGATATGCAAGCTACGGTCTTTTAGGAGATCTACGGTTAGATTTTAATGGATTTGATGAGGAAGTGATTGAAATTGATGTAGATGGTAAATTTCTTGACATAACGAATTACAAAAGCTTGCCTCCAAAAGCTAAATTAACAATCAACCCCTCAATAGATGAAAATATTGAAGCGCTTGTCAATGCTGGTCACCTAAAAGATGTGGTTAAAAGTGAAATTGGCAGTCCAGATGCAGAAGTTGTCTATAATACAGAAATTAGGAAAGGAGACTATTTGGAATGGCGTTGACAGAATGACATTGTTTATATTAATAACATTTAGTAAGGCTAAAAGACGTTAAGAAATCAGATGTAGGAAGTCCGAATGCTGAAATAGACTACAACTTATAAATTAAAAGAGGGAGTTATTCAGAATGGGAATAATCTTTGATTAAATGGGGAGGTTTCTGTTTATGAATAATATGACAGAAATACTCGGCAAAAAATACAATATTGTGATATGCTATAAGCAGAAAAAATGGATTCGTTTTCATATAGATGTGAGGAGGTATACTTGTGAAAAAAAAGATTATTACGGGTTTAATAATTCTATTCGTTGTAATTTCGGGAGGTATCTATATGTATAACAAATTAACAAAACCCAACCTTAGCCCCAAAACAGCTAAACTCTATCAGCATGGCTTTCGACTTCTGGAAGAGCAACTAGGAACTTATATAAAAGAGCATTACTCAGGGGTTGAAAAGATTGAGTTTTCCCCAATCTACATTACTGAGGAAGGGTCAACTTTCTCAAATGCCTATGTACGTCCGACAATTTATGATAAATATGGGAATAAAGCCACTCTTGGCACTAAAGTTAATAATGTGTATCCAAGTAGCTTTGGTATCGTCTCACATATAATTCTTAATTTTGATGGAGGTGGAAATGAAGCTATAGATTTAAAGGACTCAAACGGGAATAACATTGATGTTTCTAACGCGCAACATTTACCTGATGAAGCTAAACTCACAAGAGCTAAAGGGATTGATTTGAATATGGAATTATTAGTTGAATACGGTCAGTTAAAGGATGTTATTAAGGATGAAAAAGGAAGCCCAAAAGCTGAAATCATTTACAATGTTAAGCTAAGTAAAGAGGAAGGATGATATTACATTAACTCATTAAGGAATGAAACTTTTATCGATGTAACAGAGTATTTTTAGCGGAAGTGATAAAAAATTTTATATTACAAAGGCGAGACACTATGATAAACTGTTAGAAAAACATGTGAGCATTTTTACGGATCGGTGTAAGGGGGTATACTTGTGAAAAAAAAGATTATAATCGTCTTAACAATTTTATTCGTTGTAATATCAGGAGGAATCTATATGTACAATAAACTTACAAAACCGAACTTTGGCCCTAAAACAACCAAGCTTTATCAGCATGGATTTCAACTTCTTGAAGAGCAAATTGGAACCTACATCAAAGAACATTATAAAGGAATTAAAAGAATTGAATTTTCTCCCATTTATGTTACAGGGGATGACGGATCTTCTATGTTGAATGCGGAAATTGTTCCAATTGTTTATGACTCTCACGGAAATAAAGCGAAATTTGGAGGATTATATAAAAACTTTCAACATCCTGCTTATGGTACTATAGGTTATTTACGTCTGAGTTTTGATTATTCAGGGAATCCTTATATCGAATTAAGCACAGACTCAGGAGAATTTAAAGATGTGACTTACGGACAATCATTGCCAGAAGAAATAAAAGGGAAGAAAATAAAGGATATTGATTTTAATTTTGAAACCTTAATAAAAGAAGGGAGGCTAAAAGGTGTTGAAAAATCAGATGTTGGAAGCTCAAATGCTGAAGTTATTTATAATCTAGAACTAAAAAAGGGGGTACTTCCGCATGACACTGAATGATAAGGAAATTCAAGAATTGCAAGGGATGATTAAAAAAGAACTAGGAGCTACTGAGGGTACGGTATTTCAAATACCTAATCAAGACAAGTACTACCAAATTGTTTATCGACAAAATAGTACAACTCAAGCAATGGCAGTTGTACCTGTCGATAATGAAAAAGGGGAGAATCCTAATTACCAAGAAACAGCTATTGTAGTAGCAGGGACTCAAGTTCCAGGTGAAAATTTTAAAGATTTTGGGAATCAACCCTATTACTGGAAGAAAAATCGAGATATTGTTGATTCAAGTGAAAAAGCATTCTTTGCTAGTGGGTCATTTGGAATATTTCCTGGAATGCTGACTCCCCAATCAGATGATATTGATGTGTTTTATCAAATTACTGAAGAAAAGATAAAATCCCATAACGGAATTATTTCTAATATGTCTGGGCACAGTCAAGCTGGGCCTGGTGTAGCTTATACAGCCTCAAAGTACGGCCTTAAACAGAACCGTACAATCAAAGTGACAAATTTTATGGATTTTGCGGCTAAAAAAGCTGTTGATACAGGCGGTATTTCAAAAGAACAAGTAGCTTATCTTAATAAAAACGCCACTATCTATAGAGATAGTCGAGGCGATGTTGTTTTCTTAGACGGGAATAGTGGTTATGTTCCCTATGGACAAACTATGAGATTTGAAGTTCTTGAAGGGGAAGACGGACATTCACCAAGAACTCCAGTAATGAAGGGAAACAAGTTAGATGTAGATTATTATTATAAAAGAAATCTATTCGCTACTGGCATGACAGAAAAACAGGTCCGAAAGATTGCTGAATATAAAGCAAAAACGTACAAAGTAAATGTAGCAATCGCAAATTATGGTTTAGAGATGGACAAGGTGACTCCTGAATACTATGTTCGTGAGTATTTAAAGGAATATGGAGACTTTGCTCCAGAACCTTCTAAGCAAGAATTACTCACTCTAAAGAGACGACGCATTGATGAACTGCACGCTTCTTTGAAAACGACTACAGGCAGTCAAATGATTAGATTGAGAGAGGAACTTGTTCGTACAAGTGCGCAAACGGCTCAGTTACAAGCTGAAGTATATGAGCAGGCGATCAAAGATAAACTTGCAAATGCCAAGGAAAGTGTCTCTCAGCATATAACAGAACTACGATCAGCAGCGTATACGCTGGCTCATAACCTTTCTGGTGGAGAGATAGAGGGTTTACTGTCTGAGTTGAGCTTTGAGCTAGCTTGGAATACTGGAATAGAAGCAGCAACTCTTTCTTCGGCCAACTCATATCAGAAGGAAATGACAAGTATAGCAGGTAAATTAAACAAGGCAGCTGATAGAATTGTAGAAATCGACCAAAAAGGTAGCCAGATTTTTGGGGAATTATAGGAGGAAGCGTATGATTGAACCAATGATAGAGGATCGAGCGGAAGCAGAACGTATCAAAAAAGAGTATCTGAGGATACAGGAACGTCTGGCTATTCGAGGTTTAATCTCAGCTAAAAGAGCCACTCTCCTTGAAGAAAGTCGCCTATTGCAAGAATGGCTCACCAATCAGGCTGAGACAATGAAATCATTCTCATCAGTTCAGGTTCCTGCCGATTTGGAAGGTGCTTTTTCAGGATTAGCAGCCGAATCTATCAAGAATGTCTTAAATGAAGTCTCAACGCCTAATTTGATAAGTCCAATTCTGTAGGAGGGATTATGGATACAAAAAAGCAGATAGCACAATTAGATGATGAACATCTAGCATTTCGTAGAAAAGCCAGTGAATTGGAATGGGATTATCACGATATGAAACGGGAGGCTAGAAATTTTTCGGAAGAAATGAGCAATTGGGTTATATCATTCTGTCGTCACAGTTCGCCTGCTGATTCATCTTATATATTACACCAAATTGAGGAAAATCGAGAAGATTGCGAGCGGAAAATAAGGCGTTACGAAGATCGACTGAATGAAGCCTGTCAAGAAGAAAATCGCTTATACAATAAAAAATTGAACGAACTGAAGAAAGAAACAAAGCAAACATGAACTTCACTTTTCCTTCGGACGAATCCATCAGACAGGCTAAGCTTGTCTTTTTTGTTTTGAGGAAGAGAAAAGCTAATGACAGGATGGCTTTAAAATGATTACTTTATGTTTGAAGTCAAAAATCAATTTTGGGTCAGTTGGAATGAGTATAAAGTCACTAAATATGGTAGAATAGTAAGAGATGAATCTTGAATGGAGGTTGGTTTAATACCAGCCCCTTCAATTAGATGAGGAGAAAAACATGCAAGCAGTTGCACATTTTATTGATACTTTTGTTCCAGAGCACTATGATCTCTTTTTGGATTTGAATCGTGCGGATAAGACTTTCTCAGGGAAAGTTACCATTACCGGTGAAGCTAAAATGGAGAAAATTTCCTTGCACCAAAAGGATTTGACGATTGAGGCAGTAGAAGTGGCTGGACAAGCTCGTCCCTTCACTCTTGATAATGACAATGAAGCTCTTTATGTTGAATTGGCATCAGCAGGTCCTGTGGAAGTGACCTTGACCTATACAGGTAAGATTACAGACAATATGACGGGGATTTACCCATCTTACTATACTGTAGATGGAGTGAAAAAAGAGATCATTTCCACGCAATTTGAGAGCCATTTTGCCCGTGAAGCCTTTCCAAGTGTAGATGAGCCAGAAGCTAAAGCGACTTTTGATTTGGCATTGAAATTTGACCAAGCAGAAGGCGAACTAGCTTTGTCTAATATGCCTGAAATCGACGTTGAAAATCGGAAAGCGACTGGCATTTGGAAGTTTGAAAGAACACCTCGCATGTCTTCCTATCTATTGGCCTTTGCTGCTGGGGATATGCAAGGTATTACTGCTAAAACTAAAAACGGTACTTTGGTTGGTGTTTATGCAACTAAGGCTCATCCAGCCAGCAATTTAGAATTTGCTTTGGACATTGCGGTTCGCTCGATTGAATTTTACGAAGAATATTATGGTGTCAAATATCCGATTCCTCAGTCGCTGCACGTAGCCCTGCCAGACTTTTCATCTGGTGCTATGGAAAACTGGGGTCTGGTGACCTACCGTGAGATTTATCTCTTAGTAGATGAAAATTCTACGGTATCCAGCCGTCAAGATGTAGCACTTGTCGTTGCTCATGAGTTGGCTCACCAATGGTTTGGAAACTTGGTCACTATGAAGTGGTGGGATGACCTTTGGCTCAACGAAAGTTTTGCCAACATGATGGAGTATGTCTGTGTAAATGCGATTGAACCAAGCTGGAATATCTTTGAGAATTTCCAAACAACAGGTGTGCCTTTGGCGCTTAAGCGCGATGCGACAGACGGAGTTCAGTCTGTCCATGTGGAAGTGAAGCACCCTGACGAAATCAATACCTTGTTTGATCCGGCTATCGTTTATGCTAAGGGAAGCCGCCTTATGCACATGCTTCGTCGTTGGTTGGGTGATGAGGCCTTTGCTAAAGGATTGAACGCTTACTTTGCTAAACACCAGTATGGAAATACCATCGGTCGTGACCTTTGGAATGCCTTGGGAGCTGCTTCTGGTCGTGATGTAGCAGCCTTTATGGACTCTTGGTTGGAACAGCCAGGCTACCCTGTTTTGACAGCTACAGTAGAAAATGATACGCTCAAACTCTCTCAAAAACAATTCTTTATTGGGGAGTACGAAGATAAGAAACGCACTTGGGTCTTGCCTCTAAATAGCAACTGGAAAGGTTTGCCAGATACACTGGAAACAGAAACGCTGGAAATTCCAAATTACTCTACCTTGGCTGCTCAAAACCAAGGTGCCCTGCGCTTTAATACTGAAAATACAGCTCACTATATCACGGACTATCAAGGTGTCTTGCTTGAGCAGATTTTAGATACCATTACAGACTTGGATAGCACCAGCAAGCTTCAAGTGGTGCAAGAGCGCCGTCTCTTGGCTGAAGCAGGCAGTATTTCATTTGCTGATTTGGTTCCAGTTATTGAAAAACTGACAGAAGAAACCTCCTATTTGGTTGTTTCAGGAGTTAAAGCCGTTCTGAATGGCCTCAAGCTCTTTGTGGACGAAGGAAGCGAGTGCGAGAAAGCATATAACGAATTGGTTGTTAAACTTATCAAATTCAACTTTGATCGTCTAGGCTTTGAAGCAAAAGAAGGGGAAAGTGATGAAGATGAGCTGGTTCGTCAGATCGTTGTAGGAAGTCTGATTGCAGCCGATGATCAAGCAGCAAGTCAAGAAGCAAGTCGTCTTTTTGCTGCTCATCAAGAAGACTTGGAGAAATTGCCTGCAGCTATTCGCTTGCATATTCTCATCAACCAAATCAAGCATTATGAGAGCAAAGAATTGGCCGACCAATACTTGAATGATTATGTTTCAACAGTCGACGGTAGCTTCAAACGCCAATTGGCAGCTGCTTTGGCTTACACTAAGGACGCAGAAACTCTTGCTCGTATCTTGGAATCTTTGAAAAACAAGGATATCGTAAAACCACAAGATTTGGCAATGAGCTGGTATTTCCCTCTCTTGAATCATCAATTTACTCAAGCTACTGCTTGGACTTGGGCGCGTGAGAATTGGGATTGGATTAAGGCTGCTCTGGGTGGCGACATGAGCTTCGACAAATTCGTCATTTATCCAGCTAATGCTTTCAAGACAGAAGAAAGACTAGCAGAATACAAGGCTTTCTTTGAGCCGCAGCTGGACGATATGGCTATCAGCCGTAATATCAGCATGGGAATCAAAGAAATCGCAGCGCGTGTTGACTTGATTGCCCGTGAAAAAGCAGCGGTTGAGAAAGCTATTCAAGAAAGATAATAAATAATTAGGGAACTATATAGTTATAAAAGACGAATATCTGCTCATCCTGAGTACTAGATATTCGTCTTTTTCTTATTCTCAAAACATATTTAAATTGGAAACGCTAACATTTTGTGCTATAATATAACTAAAAATAATTTAATTTATTTGTATAATAATATCGGAAGGAGTTTTAGAATAGATGTTAGATGGAGTGCCAAGTCCCTATTCCTACTTTAATATTAGTAAAACTAAATTTTAGAAATGTAGTTAAGGAAACATATCGTTAGATAGCAGGTATTAGGAAGTTTTATGTTTCATCTTCAGTTGTTTATTGGGATATTTTAGTATCCATAGTTCAAGTCAGATTATAATTTTTTGAAACTTATATTTTTACGTTTTTAATCCCAATGAGCGATTGAGATATATTCTTAAGAAGAGTTTACTATATGGTGTTCTCTTTTATGAAGAAAGATTTACATGTCAGCTGAGTTTATAGAAGGAGGGTTGGCTCCTGTAAGATCAGTCAAAATAAGATTAGATAACAATTGAGGTTATAAGCTTTATGCAAGTTATATATCACTATTTCCTAAGAATTAAAAGAATAAACTAATTGTATAAGAAAACTTCTATCAAAGCTTATATGAGAAACCTTCACCTGTTTGCCAATCCTGAACCTATGCACTTGCTTTACAATATTAGTCTTGGTGAAAAGAATTCTCAAGATTTTGGAATATTTAGAATTGAGGAAATGAAATGACAGAAGGAATTTTAGTTGCTTTTTTAGGTGCGATTAGACCTACAGAAGATCAAATTAAAGATGAAGACTCTATTAAAGACAATAAGTTCGGTTACACTAAAACGAATTATTATGACCCTATCTCAAAAAACGAAGTGATATCAAAATTTACTTATGAATACTATCTCACAAATCAGACTGAAATCAATGTCAGTAAGGTTTTGTTGGTTGGAACTGCTACATCTTCTTGGGAAGAGATATATAGACATTTTGCTATAAAAAATGGATCTTTTTCAATGAAGGATTATCAGGATTTTCGAAATGAGTTCTCCGATACCAATAAAGTCAGTCTAAAGGAAGATTTACTAAAAAAAGCTATTGAACCAGCAACTTACTATTTCACAAAGTTAAGAGATAACTCAGTCACATTTCATCCTGTTATAATAACTCTTGGTTCAACTAACCAAGAGTTAAAGCAAACATTTGAAGACATTAAAACAAAGTTAGTTAAGGAGGCAGCTAATCTTTTCGATAATAAGCAAAAAAACAAAATTATTTGTGATATTACAAATGGATTTCGTTCGTTTCCTATCTTTACCTATATGTTGTCAAACTATGTATCTAAGGTCTTGAATTGGAAGGCGGAGTTTGAAGTATTTTATGGTATGTTTGAGGATAAAACATACCCAGATAAGACACCGATCGTCAATCTTAATAGCGTAGATAATCTAATGGCATGGATCAATGCAGCTAATGAATTTCGTTCCTATGCAAGTGTCAAAACTCTTCTGGAACTATTAGATAAAAGGACTAATGATCCGAACTACGAAAACCTAAGAGAAAGCTTCAACCAGTTTGAGTATGGAACAAATCGTAATGATCTTTACCATTTGCACCAAGCAATTACACGCTTAGTGGAAGATACTAATCTTTTACAAGGAATTGAGGATCCAGCAGTAACATTTATAAGGGATGAAATTGCGAAAGATTTAGGAGTGCATTTCAAGGAATCTTTATCTATTTCAAAAGATGAAGAAAAAATGAAACGCCTTGCCTACTTTCAATTTGAACTAGGAAAATGGTACGCTAGACAAGGACGTATTGGTCAAGCAGCTGTGACAACACAAGAAGCTTTAGTAACACTATTAATCTGGTTAGTAAATAATGATATCAAAGAAGATGATTTATTTAAACATAAGTTTAGAAATTATTTTAAAAATACTGTCATAGGAGAAATGGAATCCGAAATTTATGAACCGATAAAAAAAGCTGAAGAAAGTGTTAGAACAAAAATCCGCAATACCTTTTCTCATTGTAATTTCAACATATCTGGAGATATAGACAATTTACAGGAAAAAATAACACAGCAAGAGAGTTATTTACTTAAGCTTCAAGAAGAGATTGAGAAGCTACTAAGCCACGATGAATCTATCAAAAATATTGTAGCTGATATTAAAAAGCGTCTAGCAAGACTGTTTTCAAATAATAAGAGATCTACAAAATTTTTTGAAGCACTAAATTTTACTTCTAGAGATGATTGAGAGGATTAAGAAATGCCAAATGAAATTAGAATTACAAACTTCAGAGATTTTGTCGAAAAAGTTCAAATGCTAGAAGCGGATACCTATCGTCATCGATATGTTTTTCGTGGAGAAGGAAAATATCCTGGCTTTGAAAAATGGAAGCTCACTCCCAAGATTTTTCGTCAGATGAAAGATAGTTGCGGAGATAAACAAATTTATCGGGAAAGTGATCTAATTGATGCTGTTATAAGTCGCTATCCAAATATTTTTAAAGAATGTAAAAGTAATCTAGAAATTTTACTCCTCATGCAACACTATGGTTTGCCAACAAGACTCTTAGATATTAGTTTTAATCCCTATATCGCTTTATTTTTTGCCTTGTCTGGGGACTCCAGCATAAAGGAACACTATGTCTATGTTATTGATACAGAAAAGATTAATGAAGAGAATAATAAATCTGAATCTAAGCTGGGAGCAAGACAGAATAAAGGCTGGGATGCTCAAAAAAGTGTTTTTGACAATACCGTTGCTGTTATAGCTGCATTATCCAGATTATCTACAGCAGAACAGGATGAAATTAAAAATTTAAAAAATAACTATGAATCTATGAAGAAAGAACTTCAAAAATTTGTAGAGGGTGATTCATCAATCAAACCAAGCACTTATATGAATTTGATGAACTTTATAAACAGCAAAAGAAATAATATAGATCCAATTCCTTATATTAATAATTATAAAAATATGCAAGCGGCCTTTAATGCTAAAACATTAAATAAAGAAGCGTGGGATTTAATCCTCATAGATGTCCTAAATTCTGTTATTGAGAATTATGATGTTATGAAAAATCTAGCTAATAAAACCAAGTATTATAATCCTGGATTTGATCAAAAGATAAAATTTGAAGATTTAGATAATGATTACATTATTCGTCCTCATTTTTCGAATGATCGCATTAAAAATCAAAATGGGGATTTTTGCTATTAAATGCTCTAGATAAATCAAACAATAATAATGTACCAGAGAAATACATAGATACTGTTTGGATAATAGATTTGGAAAAAGGAGATGATGATAAAGCTTCCGAAGTATCTCGTCAGGAATTTTTAGAGCAGTTACGCTACATGGGGATTGATCAGAGTTTTGTTTATCCCGAATTAGAAAATTTTATTTGTACAGATTATCTTGAAGTAGTAGATAGTACTTTAAACAATGTAAAAGGAGAGTAGTATGACACAGTGTATTGCAATTTATGATATTAGTGGTATTCAGAGCTTCATATTCTCGACAAATAAGTTACGTGAAATGGTAGGCGGATCGAAAATTGTACACAAGATATTGTTTGAACTACTACCTAAAAAATTAGGATATGGAAACAATAATTGGGAAGATGAAGATTTTTCAAAAGACATTCCTCAAGGACGTTCTGGAAATGTTATTTACATTGGTGGTGGTAATGCTCTTGTACTGTACGAGAATGAAGAAAGTTATAAATCAGTAACTATTGAATTACAAAAAGAAGTTTTTGAACTTTCTGGTGGAGGTATCCGTCTTTGCCATGCCAAAATTGAAATAGACCATTTAGATCAAAAGGGAAGCTTTGTAGAAAAAATTCAAAAACCATTAATGCAAGCTCTAACAACCTACAAACAAAACACAGCTCCAATTCAGACTGCTCGCGGTTTTTCATTTGGTGCACAGGATAATGAAACCAAAGAGCCGATAGTATTAGTCCCAACATTGAAAGATAGTCCTTGCAAGTATGCTAGTTATGGTCGATTTAAAAAAAATGAAATTTTTTATTCAGCGAGAGATGAAGAAAAAAGCAGCGAGGAAATTAGCCAATATTATGCGGATAATTTTGAGCAGTTTCGAGACGAGGAGGAAAAAAGTTTTGTTGCTGTGATCCACATTGATGGAAACACAATGGGAAAACAGATAATTGATTTTGCAAATAAAAATCAAGAAGAAGAAGAGACATTATTTGAACAACTGAAAGCAATGCGTGAGCTCTCTAAAGAAATTAGCAAAATATACAGAGATACTTTAGATAGCACGGTTAATGAGATATTCAAAAAAGAAATTAAAACTGAAAAAGCTTACAGGGCAGCTCAGCAATTGACTAAGAATATACCTTATCGAGAAATTATAGCAGATGGAGATGATATTACTGTTATAATAAAATCACAGAAGGCCTTACAATTTTGTGATTTATTTGTGAAAACATTAGAAAAGGAAAAAGAAGGTGGAAACTATTCTCATCTCAAAGATTTTCATATTTCTGTTGGGATAGGTATTGCCTTTGTTCACGATAAATTCCCTTTCAGCACGGCTTATGACATAGCAGAACAGCTATGTAAGAATGCTAAAAAACGAGGATTAGAATATCCATTTAGTAAAAATAATATAGATGTTACTCATTCGAGCATGGATTTTCAAATTATCAAAAGTGGTATGCCTACAGACATAAAAAATTTCCGTGCCTCTAATTACTATTTGGACAAAAATAATCAAAAGCCCAAATGCTTATTAAGAAGGCCATATTTGTATATAAAAGAAAATGATAAAAATATTCCTAAAGAATATACTTATACAAATTTTATAGATACCTATGAGGAATTAGTCAATCTCGGAATTGCTAATAATAAGCTTAAAGCTTTGCAACACGCCTACGCAACGAGCGAGATGGAAATTGATTATGTGATACAAATGATTAAGGCTAGGAAAAAGTGTGAGTTGCAACCTTGGATGGGAAATAAAGCGACATATTTTGATATATTGGATGTTTGGGATTATTTAAAAGGGGGCAAATAGATGAAAATCTTACAACTGACGATTGAGTTAAAATCTGATATGTGCTGTGGTACAGGTACAGGTGATGGTGTCCAATTTGATACAGTTTCTGCTTATAATGATTATGGATTGCCCTACATTCCGGCTAAACGTCTGAAGGGGTTGCTGCGAGAACAAGCAGAATTTCTGATAGCTTGTGATCCTGAAAATAAGAATTTTGTTGAAATATTGTTTGGAAAAGGAGAACAGGCTGGTGCTCTCATCGTCAATAACGCAGAGATTAAAGATGTGAGCAATCTAAAAGAGGATTTAGATAAGCTTTTTAAGAGTCAGCCGTCCTTATATAATCCGTCCGCGGTTGCTGAGTATTATACAGTAGCTAGACACGCTACTCAAATGAAAAATGGTGTTGCTAAACCCAAATCTTTACGAACAATTGGAGCTGTACCAAGTGGCACAATATTTGAAGCGACACTATACTTAGATGATAGTTCAAGTAGTGAAAAAGTAGAATTTTTGAGAAAATGTGCCAAGCTTCTTCGACATATCGGACTCAATCGTACAAGAGGTTATGGGGAAGTCGTTTGTACTTTAGAGGAACAGGAAAATGCTTTGAAGGAATATACCAATGATTCATATGGAGAACGTCAAACATCTACTATTTTTCGTTATAATATTAGCTTGGAGACAGATTTAGTCTCAGAGAAAGATTATATTACAGGTACAGCTTTGCAAGGCTGGTTTGCCGGTAGAATTGAACAGGAAAATATTCAAGAGTTACTTACTAAAGTAAAATTTAGTAACGCTTATCCTTGCATAGATGACAAGTTTTTTTACCCAATGCTTTTAAGTTATATCAATGTGAAGAATGAAGAGGAAATTTACTCTCAAGCAGATGGTTATAGAAGATGTGAAGGGAAGCAATACACCCAAAAAACAGGTTTTGCTTATTTTGGCTATGAAAAGTCCAAAGAGGGTACGAACATTCTGTCTTATGATTCTTATGAAATGCAAAAGAGCATTAGTTACCATGTCACAACAAAAGGAGATAATGACCTTTTCACTCTTCCTTTATTGAAAGCTGGACAGTCTTTCGCAGGCTTTATTGAAGGCGATCAGAGCATATTAAATAAATTGAAAGAGATTCTTGCCAAATATAACGGAGAAATCCGTCTGGGAGGCTCAGCTAATATTCAGTTTGGAAAATGTGTTTTGACGCTTGTACCTAACAGAAATATGGAAGGTGACTTGAATAATAACACTAGTAAGGATGCTAGCCCATCAGGCGAAGAAACACACGTTTATATTGTCAATCTCTTATCAGATACCATTCTCTGTGATGAATATGGCTTAAATTCTGTCTCGCTAGATGTTCTAAAAAGATCCGTTGAAAAATTGTTTAATATAGATGAGGGAACTGAACCTAATAAAAGTAAGAAACCAATCATTGGTGACATCTATACAGGCACAACAACGACAGGAGGCTATAATGGTAAATGGAAGATGCCACGCCGTCGGTTTAGTGCCTTTTCAATGGGAACACAAATATGTGTTGAATCAAAGATTGAGCCCAAGCGTTCTGAAGGCTTTATGGGTTTACTTCAGGCAGAAGGCTACGGACAGTACCGTATACAAAAAGTTAATCCTGAGTTGTCCAATATAGGATTTAAAAAGTCTGAAAACCAAGAAAAAAATGTAGAAGGTGAAGTTGGATTTGAACTCACTTCAGCTGGTAAAGACTTAAAAGATCAGATTGATTTCAATCATCTGCTTAAAGAGCTGGAAAAGTCAGCCTATGAGATAATAGAAACACAGTCCTTCCTTTTGAAAAAAACGAGTAGTTCGTCACTCATGCGACTCAATGCCGTCTATCAAAACTTAAATAGAGAGGGTGGTGAAGCTACACTTGAAGTTTTAGGCTCTGTTTTTAAAAACAGCAATGATAAAAATAACAACGAACAGAAGATTTGTGAGGCAATTCTTAAAAGGTTTAAAGAGTTTAAAATGGATGACATTGTTGACACAGACAAAAAGGTCAGAGCTTCTCTACACTATTTGCAATATATTCTAACAGCTATCAAGTTCTGGTATAAAAATAATAAGGGGAGGGAGAACTAATATGGGCGATAGTATCTATTTGTTTAAGGGGATCTTGAAAGCTGAAACTCCTTTTATGATTGGTAATGGTGACGATACTTATTCTGATATGGATTTGCTGAGGAATCATAAAAAAGAACCTTTTATACCTGGTACGGCTTTAGCAGGAGTTTGTAGAGCCTACTTGGAAAAAGATGATAACTTTAAAGATAAGGTGAAGAGCTATTTTGGTGAAGGTAAGAAGGGACATGAATCAACGAAATATAGGCAGAGTCAAGTCATTGTCTACGATGGACAATTAGAGGGAGCTGAGAAACCGCCCACTCGTATTCGTGACTCTGTAAAGTTGGAAAATAAAGTAGCAGTTGATGAAAGTAAGTTTGATTTTGAGATTGTTGAAGCAGGAGCTGCCTTTTCCTTCCGACTAGAATTTAAAGTAGATAAGGGAAAAAGGGATGAAGTAGAGAACCTTGTAAGAGCCTTGATTGCAGGTTTTCATCATGGAGAGATTCGAATCGGTGGAAAAAGCAATCGAGGATATGGCTATTTTAAACTCCTTCCCTCTCTAGATTCAGATACAGCGGGAGTAAAAAGCAAATATTTTAATTTAACACAGCAAGATGATTTGGAGGAGTATATTATTTGGAAATGGTCTGATACTGAATTTACAGAAAAACTGCTGTTAGGACCACAAAATGATGACTTTTTGAAGACACTGCTTCAGTTGCATAGTTTTCTTTTCATTCGTGACTATGCTCACAATGAGCAGTATGATGAGGGAACAATTGATGCAGTCCCTCTTAAAAACAGTAAAGACGAAGTAGTGATTCCAGGTACAACTTGGGCAGGAGTCTTCCGACACCATATGGAGCGAATATTAAATCAGTTAGATAGGGAAGTAATTGGTGATATTTTTCCTAAATGTGACATCAATAAAGAATCTTGGCCTAAAGCGCTTATAGACTATTTATTTGGCTATGTTCATGAGAAAAAAAGTGATAAGAATGACGGGCCTCAGGCTTCTAATAATCAGGCTTCACATATTTTTTTCAAAGAGAGTCATTTTGAAAAGGGAAACGTTTCAGAAATATTAAGAACCCGAACAGCTATAGATCGCTTTACTGGTGGAGCTTCAAAAGGTTTGTTATTTAATAACAAACTAGCATATACTCAGGGGGATAGATCTAGTTGCTGTTTAGAGATCGTCCTATCGCAAGAGTTGAAAGATGAACAAGAACAGTATGATTTTGTAAAATCCTTACTTGATGTCTGTTTTGAGGATTTACAGGAGGGATATCTAGCTGTTGGTGGTCAAACTGCAGTCGGAGGGGGAATTTTTAGAAAAGGAGAGGTGAAAGATGACGAAGTTTCAAACGATAAAGAGTAAGATAACGCCTTTAACCCAGTTTGATAGCCTATCCCTATCAGGCTATACTTATGCTGTCTATTATTGGAGTGATGGAGTCGAAATAAAGGAATGCTCTTCGGAGAACAAGATCGAAACGAGTAGAACGGGAGCCTATCTTCTAGAGCTGCGTGCTTTTAATGAAAATAAAGAACTCTATCTTATCCGAGTGGAAGATGGTGAACATGCTTATCAAGGTCGTATCAGACAAGATAAGACGGGGGATGATATTCTTATTTTCGATGAAGAACATAAGATTTGGGGAGATCCAGAGAAAAACTGTAGCGAAAATGGTAGTACCACTCTAAAAGAAGACCGTGGCATTGAAGTTACTCTGCCTATTCCTGTTGACAAAGGAGAGACTGCCTTTATCACTGTACGGAATTATTTCAATACCGCTGATGGAGACTTACAGTCAGTCGACTGGCGTTTTGTTGCTTTTAGTACAAAAGAAGCAACTCCTTACCTATCAGAAGTTAAAGGAGAAAATGATGCCTGACAATACATATAAATTTATCAATCCCTATACTTTCTTGTCTATCAAAGATGAAGCTCCTAATCGAACCAATCTGCGAAAAGGCTCCCTATCAGGAAGGATTCACTGTAAACTAAGCATAGAGTCTCCGACTTTTATTCCTAATACCAGTAAGACTTTTGAAGAAAAATTCGACAAAGATACTTTAAAAGGGCAAGATTTCTTTTCTTACCAAGACTTGAGCCAAGAAAGTAAATTCCCTTTAAAAGCTCCAGAACAACCCCGGATTCCAGGGAGCGAAATCCGAGGCATGATTCGCAATGTCTACGAACAATTAACCAATTCGTGTCTATCAGTTATTGATGAAAAAATGCAGGTAATCATTTCTAAGCAACCAGGCTTATGGAATAGAAAAACGAATATCGTAATGCCTTGTGATAGAGCTGAAATCTCTCAAAAAATAATAGAAAGAAAGAAATATAAGAATCTAAAAGATTATTGTCGTCCTGAAGCCTCCTATGCTACTGGCTATGTGGTATTTGAAGAGGATTCTCCACGAACGGAGTCAGAATCTTTTTTCTATTTTAAAAAGAATTATCAGGAGTTTAAACAAAATGGTAAGATAATAAATCTATACAGAGCCGGCACTCAGCAAATAGAAGATATACAAAAAGAGAATTCATTACCATTCTTTTTTGTACAAACGGATGATATGCTAATGTTTAAAAAGGTGTTGGAAGAATACGGAAAGACAAATGAACCTGCACATGTGGAATATAAGGCAGCATACCATAATATCAATGAGTATCCATTATTACCTGTATACTATGCTCACGTTGATAATGCTCTCTATATGTCCCCTGCCTGTATCACGAGTGAAGTTTTTTATCATACTTTTTCCAATATACTCCGAGAAAATCATTCTGGGCACCAGCCTTGTGATGGAGCTGGCGATCAGTGGTGTCCAGCTTGTTGTCTGTTTGGTAAGATAGGGCAAGATGGAGAAGGACATGCTCTGGCTTCACGTTTGCGTTTTTGTGATAGCGAGCCTATCAGGAAAGCGGAACTTGAAGCCCCCTTGGTTTTACCGATACTTGGTGAGCCCCACTATTCTGCGACCGAATTTTATTTACAAGCTCCTAAAGATAAAGATGTCCTTGTTTGGAATTATGAACACTATATTGAAGTGGAAGCTTCTGATGCAACTGAGGTACGGCAGTTATATACTCCTCGCTTAGCGGGACGTAAGGTTTATTGGCTCGGCCAGGATACACATGCCAAGGATAAAGATAATAAAAACAATTACAAAATGCGCAATAAGGTTCGTTGTTTAACAAAAGGGAATTGTGAATTTGACATTTTTTTTGAGGATGTGACCGAAGAAGAGCTGAAGCTCTTACTCTGGTGTATAAGACTTGAACCTGATTCCGATTGCTTCCATAGGATTGGGCGTGGTAAACCATTCGGTATGGGGAAGGTTAAGATAATTGTTGAAGGGCTGGACGAAATCACTTATAGCTTAGATGAGAATCATAAATTAAAAAGAAACACTCGCGATATTAAGTCGGATTATGAAGGAATAAGCTACTCCGACGAACAAAAGGCTATCATGAAGCATCTTTCTAGCTATATGAAAGTGATTAATGACACCATTGACTATCCAAGGCTTGAGGAAAACGGACCAATTTACGAATGGTTTGCTAACAATAAAGGTAAGAACTTAGGAAAAGTCTATATTCGAGAAATTTTGGCTCCATATCCTGAAACGGGGGTTGTTAGTCGAGATAACTAGCTACAATAAACTGATCTTAGGTAGTCGTGAGCTATCCATGATTGGTTCTTGTTTGAATAAAAAAAGACGAATTGCATCAGCAATCGTCTTTTTCGTTCTCTTGCTAATGCACTACCGTTTATTCCTATTAGTTTCCCTTCTAGCGAAACCTATTATTTAGCCGGAGCACTCTCGAGTGTATTTACCCCTCCATAGTTTCAGTCTTCTTTAAGAAAAGATTCAGTCCCGTTTAAGCAAAACTCCCTATAATAACTCTAGCACGTGAAAAGATGTGAACTTGTGTAATCAAAATTTATATTGCTTCATAGTGTTAAAATCCATGAAATACAAAATTTAGAAAGAGGAAAACTTTAATGGATATGGAAAAAATGATTGTAGTTAAAAAGAGTACCAAATGGTGGATGACAGCAGTAGCTAGTGCCTCCTTAGCTGTCGGAGCAATTGGTGGCTATGGAATTGGTACTTTGACCCAGAAAAGCCCGCAACAGAGCTCATTGCAAGCCACTATGCCTCAGCAAAACAAGCAAGATGGCAGGATGCCAGGTCAAGGTGGACAAGCTCCTCAAGGTCAGGGGCAGGGAAATGAAAATGGTATGCCACCACAGATGGGGGGACAAAACGGTCAAGATGGCCAAGGAGGTCGTGGAGGTGGAGGTCAGCCACCACAAGGAAATGGTCAGCCAGGAGGACCGCAAGAAGGAAATCAATCAAAAAAGAAGCCATCAAACGCTGACGGCACAACAAAAGATGATAAGAATAGCGAAAATAACTCGAAAACAACAAATTCTTAAAGCATTTTCGACAAGTCATGATATAATAGAAAAAGATAAGTGAAGATAGAATGAGAAGTGTTTGCCATGTCTTTATTTAAACTACACAGCATAAGCTTTTTCTAGAAAGGGAGGAACAGGATGATTAAGATTCTATTAGTGGAGGATGACCTCGGTCTGTCAAATTCAGTATTTGATTTTTTAGATGATTTTGCAGATGTTATGCAGGTCTTTGATGGCGAAGAAGGTTTATACGAAGCAGAAAGCGGCGTGTATGACCTGATTCTACTGGACTTGATGCTTCCTGAAAAGGACGGCTTCCAAGTACTCAAAGAATTGCGTGAAAAAGGGGTGAGCACTCCTGTCCTCATCATGACTGCCAAGGAAAGTATCGATGATAAAGGCCATGGTTTTGAACTCGGTGCTGACGATTACTTGACTAAGCCTTTTTATCTGGAAGAGCTGAAGATGCGGATTCAGGCCTTGCTCAAACGTTCTGGTAAGTTTAATGAAAATACCCTTTCCTATGGCGATGTGACGGTTAATCTTTCGACCAATTCGACCTTGGTAGATGGAAAAGAAGTCGAGCTACTGGGTAAAGAGTTTGATTTGTTGGTCTACTTCCTTCAGAATCAAAATGTTATTTTGCCCAAGACACAGATTTTCGATCGTTTGTGGGGCTTTGATAGCGATACAACGATTTCTGTGGTGGAAGTCTATGTATCTAAGATTCGGAAAAAATTGAAAGGAACGGCTTTTGCGAATAATCTTCAAACCCTTCGCAGTGTCGGTTACATTTTAAAGAATGCTGAATAAACTCAAAAAAGCCTTATATGCGGATGATTTTTCTTATTTCATTCGCTATTTTGGTGTATTCACCCTGATTTTCTCGGCCATGACGCTCATTATTATTCAAGTCATGCGCTCTAGCCTTTACACGACCGTTGATGATAATCTTAAAAGTCTCAGTCAAAATCCCGCCTGGGTGGCCAATCTAGCCTATCGGACGACGGGCCGGCAATACCAAGAGCCAGAGAACAAGGATTCAGAGCACAAAGATTCAGAGTCTGTGCAAGCTCATGATATCAAGATTGAGGAACCGGGTAGGGTAAATGTTAGCGCCAATACTTCAGCTATTCTTTTGAATGATGATTATCAGAATGTATCAGCCAAAAATAGCTTTTTAAACTTTGATGCGATTAAATTTAATAAACGCTTTCTTAATCAAATCAAGCAAATACAACTAACTAATAGCTATGGACAGGTCGAGAGTTATCGAGCTTACATGTTTGACATTGATCCAGATGATGAAATTGAAAATGTCAAATACGCAGTTGTCATGACCAGTATCAGCCAGCTGGAGCAGACTAGCGAAAAGCATGAAAAGCTGATTGCCATTGTCATGATTAGTTTTTGGGGTATTTCCTTGATTGCCAGTATCTATCTGGCGCGGATGAGTGTCAAGCCTCTTTTGGACAGCATGCAGAAGCAGAAGTCTTTTGTTGAGAATGCCAGCCATGAATTGAGAACGCCCTTGGCCGTGTTGCAAAATCGTCTGGAATCTCTCTTCCGTAAGCCTGAGGCCACGATTATGGAGTCTAGTGAGAGTATCGCATCTAGTTTAGAGGAAGTGCGAAATATGCGTCTGTTGACGACCAACTTACTTAACCTAGCTCGGCGCGATGACGGTATCAAGCCAGAATACGGTGAAGTCACACCAGACTTCTTCACGACAGCTTTTTCTAACTATGCTATTATTGCAGAGGAAAGCGACAAGGTCTTTGATTTTAAAAATCTGGTTTCAAAATCAATCACGACAGACAAGGTCTTGCTTAAGCAGGTTATGACCATCCTTTTTGATAATGCCATCAAATACACGGAAGAAGATGGAGAGATCTATTTCGTGGCCTCCACCAATGATCGGAGCTTGACCTTGCGAATTTCTGACAATGGTCCAGGGATTGCGGGTGACGATAAGAAAAAAGTCTTCGATCGTTTTTATCGGGTGGACAAGGCTCGGACTCGGCAAAAGGGTGGTTTTGGACTAGGACTATCCTTGGCGAAACAAATCGTCGACGCCTTAAAAGGAACCATCACAGTCAAAGACAACAAACCGCGTGGAACCATTTTTGAAATCAAAGTTCCCCTTAGGTCAGATATTAGAAAACGAATCAGCAAAAACTGAAAAACTTTTCATATTATTTCAAATTTGACTGCTTTTGCGGTATAATAAAAGAAAGAAATGAGAGAGGTACAACTATGACATCAAAAATGTTGCATACTTGTTTACGAGTGGAAAATTTAGAGGCTTCGATTGCCTTTTATGAAGACGCGTTTGGTTTTAAGGAATTGCGCCGCAAGGACTTTCCAGAGTATGCTTTTACCATTGTTTATCTTGGTTTGGATGGCGATGATTATGAGCTTGAATTGACTTATAATTATGACCACGGACCTTATGTAATCGGTGATGGCTTTGCTCATATTGCTCTTAGCACGCCTGATTTGGAAGGTTTGCACGCTGAGCATGCTGCTAAGGGCTATGAAGTGACTGAGCCAAAAGGGCTGCCTGGAAATCCACCGAATTATTATTTCATCAAAGATCCTGATGGCTATAAGGTCGAAGTGATTCGAGAAAAAAGTCTTTAAAAATAGGTGAAACTTGTATTTTAGCACTTGTAAGATACAAGTTTTTTAACATTAGAATCATTTTAGGACAATAGCTTAGGGGATAATAGATGAAAAGACAACATAAAAGGAAGCATAGACGAAAATACAGACTGATTCTCAGTCTTCTGAATCTGCTTCTTTTAGGATTTCTTATTTTTGGTGGCCTGCGAATCTATGAAATGTTTCAGGAAAGGGAATTCCAGAAAAAGGTTACAGAAGTGATTGCCAAGGAAGAGCAAGATCATGCTGGCAATGCCGAAAAGCAGTCTGGTAGGATTGGTAGCCATTACGTGGCAGCTTTTTATCCTCTGATGAAGGGGCAGCCTCTTCAAAGTGTCAAAGATAAAATGTTGCAGGATAGTCGGAGCATTTCTGATGACAAAAAGCAGAAGGAAAACTTGACGGCTTTGACCTTTTACTACACGGAAGAAAAGTCAACTAGTCTGGCCAATACCAAGGAAGTAGTCATTCAGCGAAAAGATTACAGCATCTCAAAAAGAGACATCAAGTCTGAGGAGGCAAGAGAGGTAGCCTCGACTTATATCAATCAGGAAGGTGCAGCGGTGACTTTGGACAAGCTGTTTCAAAATCCAGAAGCTGCCAAGGAAATTTTCTTGAAGGAGTTGACCAGTCAGCTAACCTTTAGGCAGGTGGAGGAAAGTCAGCAAACAGCAGCTTTAAATGACCTTAGAGAAATAGAACTGAGCCAGTGGAATTTTCATTACGAGGATAGTTTATTTTCCATTCGTCTGACCAAAGAAATCAACGGTGTGTCGAGCGTGACAGTGCCTCTGTCTAGTTTTTATGATCTAATCCGTTCGGAATATTTACAGGGGGCTGATTTGGAAGCTTACCAGCAGTATGAAACCAAGCGGCATGAGAAAATGGTTGCCCTGACCTTTGATGACGGTCCCGACAGTAAAACGACTCCTCAGGCCTTGGAAATTCTGAAACGCTACAATGCTAAAGCAACCTTCTTTATGGTGGGACAAAATGTTGCTGCTAATCCAGAACTGGCTAAACGTGTCCTTGATGAAGGCCATCAAATCGGAATCCATACATGGAGCCATCCGGATTTGACCAAGTTACCTCTGAATCAATCCAAAAAGGAAATCTTAGACACTCAGGAAGCCATTTATAAGGCGACTGGTATACGACCTATGATCACAAGACCGCCTTACGGAGCCATCAACTCTACGGTTCAAAATGCTGTAGATCAGTCCTTTATTATGTGGAGCGTGGACAGTCTCGATTGGAAAACACGTAATACAAAGGCTATTATGCAGGAGATCGTGAAGACCCAGCCGGGATCTATTATCCTCATGCACGATATCCATCAGACGTCCATCGATGCTCTGCCAAGCGTTCTTGACTATCTGAAGAACAACGGCTATACTCTGGTGACAGTTGATGAACTATTAGAAAATCAGCTTCAACCACATCAGATTTACTACAGCAGAAATTAAAAAAAGCATTGGAAATTTAATATTTCCAATGCTTTTTGCTTTGCCATCATCAAATAAGAATATTGATTACCGTAATTCTCGCTTAAGGACACACATACAGTTCTTGTTTTTTCAAGATGATTTCGCGGACAGAGGCATATTTTTTGAGAGCTTTTAATTCTTCTGGGTGGCTGATGAAGGTGATGACATAGCCTTCCTTGCCCATGCGACCCGTCCGGCCAGAACGGTGAGTGTAGGTTTCCAAATCACGCGGCACTTCGTAGTTGACTACGCACTCTAGAGAATCAATATCAATGCCACGCGCAACTATGTCAGTCGCCAGTAAGAGTGTGATATCGTAATCTTTAAATTTCTCAAGAATGACCTTGCGGAATTTTACATTAACATCGCTGGCTAGAGAGACTGCGCTAGCTCCTCGGTACTGAAGCTTTTCTTCGGCGCTGCCCAAATCTGACAAGCTGTTGAAAAAGACTAGACCACGAAATTCTTCTACATTGGATAGCTTGCGCAAGAGTTCAACCTTGTCACGCTTTTCCACCTGCATATAGAAGTGCTGGATATTGTCCAAAGTCTGGTCGTCAATGCTGATGCGCAGAGTATTTTCAGCGATCTTCTCTTGGTCAAATTTAGCTGTAGCACTCATGTAAATCAGCTGGTGGTCACGCGGTGCATAATGCAGAATCTTATCAACAAACGCATACTGGGAATCACTGAGAAGTTGATCAAATTCATCTAGGATAATAGTGTCAACACTCATCATCTTGATTTTCTTGAGCTTAATGAGCTCAAAAATCCGACCAGGTGTACCAATTAGGATCTCCGGCCCTTTTTTGAGCCGCTCAATCTGCCTTTTCTGGCTATTACCAGAGAGGAGGAGTTGACTGCTCAAGCCCAAAGGCTCCGCCCAAGACTTACAAACATCAAAAATCTGTCCCGCCAGCTCTGTATTTGGAGCTAAAATTAAAAGCTGCTGCGCTTTTTTAGGCTTCAATTTCAATAAGCTAGGAAAGAGATAGGCCAATGTCTTGCCCGTACCGGTCGGACTGATGCCTAGCACCGTTTCTCCCTGGGAAATGGGCTGGAATATTTTTTCTTGGATGGCAGTCAGTTCAGCAAAACCGAGCTGATTTAGCTTTTCCTGCCAGACTGTTGGGAATATTTCTTTAATCATGGTCAACCTCAAATCTAATACCAGCATCTTTTCTCATGGCAAACAGACACTCATGCACAGCAGTAGCAGCCTGCAGGTAGTCGCTATAAAGCTCTTTCTGGTCGCCTTTAAGCACACGAGCAAAAGCCTGAGCCTCTTCCAGCATTTGGTGCTCTGCTTGGTGAATAGCTAGACTTTCCGACTCTCCATTCAGCTTTTGGAAAATGGCAGAGCGGATAAACTCGATACCATCTAGGGTCAGAGTGCCTTGGTCCGTATAGATTTCAGCTGGCAACTGGCTATGAATATTTTTTCCAGCTTGGATACGAACCTGAAAATCAGGATAAATCAGACTGCCTGAACCGTTAAGATCAACGCTATTTGGCAGTTGTTGAGCTGTATAGCAGACGCTTTGTGGGGCACCAAACAGTCGGACAGCCGCATAAAGTGTATAAACTCCCAAATCCATTAGAGCACCGCCTGAGAATTTAGCAGAAAAAACATTGGGTTCTTGTCCACTCAGCAGGGCTTCCATCTTTGAGGAATATTTAGCATAGGTGAAATTAGCTCCCCAGATTTTCTTGTCTTTTAGGAAGTCACGAATGACTGCAAAAGCTGCTTCGTGGTAGTTTCTGGCTGCCTCAAAGATATAAACCTGATGTTCAGCTGCCAGCTTGACCAATTCTCGCCATTCTTCAGGTCTTGATACAGCCGGCTTTTCAACAATGACATGTTTTCGAGCCAAAATGGCTACCTTGGCATGGTTGAAGTGGAGGCTATTGGGACTGGCAATGTAAACCACATCTAGGTCGGCAGATAAGAATTCAATCATATCGGTGTAGAGTGCGACGTTTTTATAAGCTTGCGCAAAACGCTCCGCGGCACTCAAGGTTCGCGAGTAAACAGCTGTAAACGCATACTCACCACTTAGTTGAGCTGCTTTGATAAACTCGTGGGAAATGGTTCCTGTACCGATGATACCGAGTTGTAACATACTTTCTCCTTTAAAATGATTTTCCTGAATTTTTCTTGATTCACCCTTTCATTATATCATGAATTAAGGTAAAATAGATAAGATAACAAGTAATGGAGAAAACAATGCAAAACAGACCTATTATTATTGGTGTTACAGGTGGATCTGGTGGGGGAAAAACCAGTGTATCTCGGGCTATTTTAGATCATTTTCCTAATGAAAAGATTTCCATGATTGAACATGATTCTTACTACAAGGATCAGTCTCATTTGACCTTTGAGGAGCGGGTTAAGACCAACTATGACCATCCTTTTGCTTTTGATACAGACCTCATGATTGAGCAGATCAAGGAGCTTTTGGCTGGCCGTCCAGTGGACATCCCGACCTACGATTATACGGAGCACACGCGCAGCAATAAAACCTATCGTCAGGAACCGCAGGATGTCTTCATTGTAGAGGGAATTTTGGTCTTGGAAGATCAACGCCTCCGCGATTTGATGGACATCAAGATTTTCGTCGATACTGATGATGATGTGCGGATTATTCGTCGGATTAAGCGGGACATGGAAGAGCGCGGACGCAGTTTGGATAGTGTCATTGAGCAGTATCTGGGTGTTGTAAAGCCTATGTACCATCAGTTTATCGAGCCAACTAAGCGCTATGCGGATGTCATCATTCCAGAGGGCGCTTCTAATAAAGTTGCGATTGATTTGATTACCACCAAGATTGAAAAGATTTTGGAGGAAGCTAGAGAAGGATAGAAAGGAAGTCTGGTGTTACACTGGACTTTTTGGGTAAATTATGAGAAAGTTCGTCAAAAGGGAATTCCATTCTCGATCAAAGTTTTTTGCCTGTTTGCTGACCTTTTGCGCAGGTTTCGTGGATGCTTACACTTTCATGGAGCGCGGGGGTACATTGGTTGCGGGCCAGACAGGAAACGTCGTCTTTTTGTCCGTTGAGCTGATTCATCACAAGACTGGAGAGATTGAAGTCAAACTGGCTACCATGCTAGCCTTTATGCTGGGAATTTTTCTGATAACAGTTTTCCGTCCCTTTTTTGAGAAGTCAATATGGCGAGTAAGTAGCATTTCACCAATGGTGCTCATCTGTACTCTAGTTGGCTTTATGCCAAGTACCGTGCCTAATATGCTGATCGTTCCCCCGATTGCTTTCTGTATGGGAGTCGTTGCGACAGCCTTTGGAGAAGTAGATGGCATAGTCTACAATAATTCCTTTATGACAGGAAATATCAAGAAAACGATGGTGGCTTTTGGAAATTTTGTGCGAACGCAGGAAAAACCATACTTGAAAGAGGGTATTTTCTTTGTTGCTTTGTTAGGAAGCTTTGTCATAGGAGCCATTATTTCGACTTATCTGCTCCAATTTTATGCCTTACGAACCATTTGGATCGTTGCAGGAATTCTATTTACCTTCATGATGTTCCGCTTGGTTCAGTATGTACGAAGATAAAGACGAGGCGGCTTAGGAATGAAGAAGCCTGATTAGTAAATTATAAAAAAAGAGAAATGTGAGAAATAATATAATACTAGAAGGAGGAGCTGGCCTGCTTCTTGTTCTTTTTCTCATTTATAGTAATAAGACCACAAAATAATCCAGCATATTAAAAATTTTCAGAAAATATCGAATTATCTGTTGACAGCCGAATGATACTGTGCTAAAATACTAATCAATAACATTTCAAAAGGAGTCAGTCAAACATGAAGTCAACTCAATATTCAAACTTTGCTTTGTTGTTGCGTTACTCGGGCTAGTGCGAAAGCATTAGTCCTGTTTGGCTTACCAAGCGGGAGTAAATCAACATCTCGCTTGGCTTCCAGCGAGATGTTTTTATTTTATTCTTCACGAAAATCTTTGCTAGGATATACTGAGAAAAGCGAACTAAAAGTTCATTTCTTAGTTGTATCTCTCATTGATTTTTATAGCTGTTTTAAACGATAAAGAAAGAGGAAAGTCTATGCAAAAAGTTGAGTTTCTTGATACCAGCCTTCGGGATGGTGAGCAGACACCGGGAGTGAATTTTTCTATTAAGGAAAAGGTTGCCATTGCTAAACAACTAGAAAAATGGGGAATTTCTGCTATTGAGGCTGGTTTTCCAGCTGCTAGCCCAGATTCATTTGCGGCAGTGCAAGAGATTGCTAAAGTCATCACTAAAGCTTCTGTCACTGGCTTGGCACGTTCGGTTAAGTCTGATATCGACGCCTGCTACGAGGCACTCAAGAATGCCAAACATCCGCAGATTCATGTCTTTATTGCGACCAGCCCCATTCACAGAGAGTTCAAGCTGAAAAAGTCAAAGGAAGAGATTTTAGCAGCCATTAAGGAGCATGTTTCTTATGCTCGTTCTAAGTTTGAGATTGTCGAGTTTTCACCTGAGGACGCAACACGGACAGAGCTTGATTTTCTGCTTCAAGTTGTCCAGACAGCAGTTGATGCAGGTGCTAGCTACATCAACATTCCAGACACAGTCGGCTTTACTACGCCAGAAGAGTTTGGCAATATCTTCAAGTATTTGATAGACAATGTACAAACGGAACGTGAGATTATCTACAGTCCTCACTGTCACGATGATTTGGGAATGGCGGTAGCTAACAGCCTGTCTGCGGTCAAATACGGAGCTAGACGGGTGGAAGGCACTATTAACGGTATTGGTGAGCGTGCTGGTAATGCTGCGCTGGAAGAAGTAGCGGTTGCCTTGGAAATTCGCAAGGATTATTACCAAGTTGAAACAGATATTGTCCTTAATGAAACCATCAACACTTCTGAGCTGGTGTCCCGCTTCTCAGGTATTCCAGTGCCTAAGAACAAGGCGGTTGTTGGTGGCAATGCCTTCTCTCATGAGTCTGGTATCCATCAGGATGGTGTTCTTAAGAATCCACTGACCTATGAAATCATCACACCTGAGCTGGTTGGAGTCAAGAGTAATTCACTGCCGCTTGGCAAGCTGTCTGGTCGCCACGCCTTTGTCGAAAAGCTCAAAGAACTGTCTCTGGACTTTGAAGAATCTGAAATTAATGAGCTCTTTGCTAAGTTTAAGGTCTTGGCTGATAAGAAAAACGAAGTCACGGACGCTGACATTCGGGCTCTGATTGCTGGAACGACAGTTGAAAATCCAGAAGGCTTCCACTTTAATGATTTGCAGTTGACAACCAATGACGATCATACTATCACAGCAGATGTGCAGCTGGTTAATGGCGACGGCGAGACAGTCAACTGTGTGGCGGAAGGAAAGGGAAGTGTTGAAGCCATCTTTAATGCTATTGACCAATTCTTTAACCAATCTGTCCAGCTCTTAGCCTATAACATTGAGGCCGTGACGGACGGAATTGACTCTCAGGCTCGTGTTTTGGTAGCCGTTGAAAATACGGACACAGATACGATTTTCAACTCCTCTGGTATTGACTTTGATGTTCTTAAGGCCAGCGCCATTGCCTATATCCATGCCAATACCTTTGTACAAAAGGAAAATGCAGGTGAAATCGGTCATCAGGTATCTTACCGCGATCTGCCTGCAAATAATTAGAAGGAAGCGACTATGACAAAAGAAATTGTAGCTCTGGCGGGTGATGGTATCGGCCCAGAAATCATGGAAGCAGGTCTCCAAGTACTGGCTGCTGTTGCGGACAAGTTTGGCTTTATTTATCATGTCACAGAGAAAGCTTTTGGAGGTGCTGGTATTGATGCGGAAGGTCATCCTCTGCCTCAGTCAACTCTAGAAGCGGCCAAGGAGGCGGATGTTATTCTCCTAGCAGCTATCGGCAGTCCCCAGTATGATAATGCTCCAGTTCGTCCTGAGCAAGGCTTGCTCGCTCTGCGGAAGGAGCTTGAACTCTATGCTAATATTCGTCCGGTTAAGATTTTCGATGCTCTTAAGCATTTGTCGCCTTTGAAGGCGGAGCGAATTGCTGGTGTGGATTTCGTGGTCGTGCGTGAGCTGACTGGTGGGATTTACTTTGGTGAGCATATTTTGGAGGACAGATCTGCGCGTGATATTAACGACTACAGCTATGAAGAGGTAGAGCGGATTGTACGTAAGGCCTTTGACATTGCGCGTGGTCGCAGAAAGCGCGTGACCAGTATTGATAAGCAAAATGTGCTAGCGACCTCCAAACTCTGGCGCAGAGTAGCAGATGAGGTGGCCAAGGATTATCCAGATGTGACCTTGGAGCACCAGCTGGTGGACAGCGCTGCTATGCTCATGATTACCAATCCTGCTAAGTTTGATGTTGTAGTAACAGAAAATCTCTTCGGAGATATTCTATCCGACGAGTCCAGTGTCTTGTCAGGAACGCTGGGAGTTATGCCATCAGCCAGTCATTCAGCTGCTGGACCAAGTCTTTACGAGCCAATTCATGGTTCGGCTCCAGATATTGCAGGGCAAGGCATTGCCAACCCTATCAGTATGATCCTTTCTGTAGCCATGATGCTGCGGGATAGTTTTGCAGAGCTTGAATCTGCAGAGGCGATTGAAGCAGCAGTGGAGAAGACTTTGGCTCAGGGGATTTTAACCCGAGATCTTGGCGGTCAGGCGACAACAGCTCAAATGACGGAGGCCATTATCAATAACTTATGAAATGGATATTAACAGGTATTTGCCTGCTATGGAACCTTATCGTTTTCCTGCTTTATGGTTGGGATAAGCGAAAGGCTAAGAAAAATCACTACCGCATTCCAGAGAAGACTTTGCTGCTGTCAGCTTTGGTAGCCGGAGGTTTGGGCGCTTTATTAGGCGGTCGCCTCTTTCATCACAAGACCAGAAAATGGTATTTCTGGTTGGCTTGGATTGGCGGAATAATAGTGGAAATTGGAATTTTGTATTACATATGGAGAAGCTAGTATGGCTGGAAAATCAATTTTTGATAAGATTTGGGAAAGACACGTAATAACAGGCCAAGAAGGTCAACCCCAGCTTATGTATGTGGATCAGCATTATATTCATGAAGTAACCAGCCCTCAGGCTTTTCAAGGACTTCGAGATGCAGGTCGCAAGGTTAGACGACCGGACTTGACCTTTGGAACTTTTGACCATAATGTTCCTACGGTCAATATTTATGATATTCGGGATGTGATTTCCAAGGCTCAGATAGATAAACTTTCTGAGAATGTCAAGGATTTTGGCATCGAGCATGCGGCTCACGGATCAGAACTGCAGGGGATTGTTCATATGGTTGGCCCAGAAACGGGCAAGACTCAGCCGGGCAAATTTATCGTCTGTGGCGATAGTCACACGGCTACTCACGGAGCTTTTGGAGCTATTGCTTTTGGAATTGGTACTTCAGAGGTGGAGCACGTCTTTGCCACGCAGACCATTTGGCAGGTCAAACCCAAGAAAATGCTGGTCAAATTTACCGGAGTGCCACCTAAAGGTGTTTATTCCAAGGACTTCATCCTCGCTTTGATTGCCAAATACGGTGTAGCTGCGGGTGTTGGCTATGTGGTCGAGTATGCCGGTGATGCCATTGACCATCTGACTATGGAAGAGCGTATGACTATCTGCAATATGTCCATAGAGTTTGGCTCAAAGATGGGCATTATGAATCCCGACCAGAAGACTTATGATTACGTTCAAGGGCGGCCGGGCGCTCCCAAGGACTTTGAGGTGGCGGTGGCTGATTGGAAGACTCTGGTCAGTGATCCCGATGCTGTCTATGATAAGGTCATTGAGATGGATGTTTCCCAGTTGGCACCTATGGTGACTTGGGGGACCAATCCTTCTATGGGAGTAGAGTTTGGCGCGGCTTTCCCAGAAATCCGTGACATGAACGACGAGCGGGCCTATAATTACATGGACCTCTCACCAGGTAAGAAAGCAGAAGATATTGACCTAGGTTATATCTTTATCGGCTCCTGTACCAATGCCAGGCTCAGTGACTTGCAGCTGGCAGCTAAGTTTGTCGCTGGTAAGCACATTGCTCCCAATCTGACAGCTATCGTCGTACCAGGCTCTCGTCCGGTCAAGCGGGCTGCTGAAAAGATGGGACTGGATAAAATTTTCATGGATGCAGGCTTTGAGTGGCGCGATCCGGGTTGTTCTATGTGCCTGGGGATGAATCCCGACAAGGTGCCAGACGGAGTTCACTGTGCCTCGACCAGCAATCGGAACTTTGAGGATCGGCAGGGATTTGGAGCAAAGACCCATCTTTGCAGTCCTGCTATGGCCGCAGCGGCAGCCATTGCTGGGCGATTTGTAGACGTCCGTCAGCTACCGGAGGTCCAGTAAGGAAGTTTTATGGAAAAATTTACAATCTACACGGGGACAACAGTTTCTCTCATGAACGATAATATTGACACGGACCAAATTTTGCCCAAGCAGTTTCTCAAGTTGATTGATAAAAAAGGCTTTGGCAAGTACCTCATGTACGCGTGGCGCTATCTGGACAATCAGTACACGGAAGATCCTGATTTTGTCTTTAATAGACCGGAGTACCGTAAGGCGACTATTCTGGTTACAGGGGACAATTTCGGAGCGGGTTCCTCTCGGGAGCACGCTGCCTGGGCCTTGGCTGACTATGGCTTTAAGGTAGTCATTGCCGGATCTTTCGGGGATATTCACTACAATAACGAGCTTAATAACGGTATGCTGCCTATCGTCCAGCCACTAGAAGTGAGGCAAGCCTTGGCTAATCTGAAGCCGACGGATGAAGTGACGGTGGATTTGGAGCAGCAGAAGATTTTTTCACCGGTGGGAGAATTCTCCTTTGACATTGATGGTGAATGGAAGCACAAGCTCCTCAACGGTCTGGATGACATCGGTATTACCCTGCAGTATGAGGATTTGATTGCAGAATATGAAAAAAATCGTCCATCTTATTGGCAGTAAAATTGTTTTCGATATATTGAGAAAATTCTGAAAACATCTTGTCTCCGATAAAAATATATGGTAAAATAAATCTTAATTTAATAGAAAAGGAAGAAACTTATGACAAAACACATTCAATGGAACGGAACTCTTTCACAAGAAGGTTATGACATCCTGAAAGGCGATGGCGGATGTATCGTTTGCCCGACCAAGGTGGGTTACATCATTATGACCAGCGATAAGGATGGCTTGGAGCGTAAGTTCGAAGCTAAGGCTCGTAACCGTAATAAGCCAGGTGTTGTCCTCTGTGGCAGTATGGATGAGCTTCGTGCTTTGGCGCAGCTAAATCCGGAAATTGAAGCTTTTTATCAAAAGCATTGGGATGAAGACATCCTCTTGGGATGTATCCTTCCATGGAAGCCAGAAGCTTTTGAAAATCTCAAAGCTTATGGTGATGGTCGGGAAGAGCTGATGACAGATGTTCGTGGTACTAGCTGTTTTGTTATTAAGTTTGGTAAGGCGGGCGAGCAGCTGGCAGCTAAGCTTTGGGAAGAAGGCAAGATGGTTTATGCTTCCTCAGCCAACCCATCTGGTAAAGGAAACCGCGGCAAGGTCGAAGGAATTGGCGAGCGCATCGAAAACGCTGTTGACCTCGTCATTGAAGCAGATGATTATGTAGCTTCTATCCAGCCAGACAAGACTATCGAAACTCGCTATGAGCAAGGTGTTATGGTCTCTATGGTGGACAAGGATGGAAAACTGATTCCAGAACAAGGTGGGCAACGTTCCATCTCACCAGCACCAGTGGTCATCCGGAAAGGCTTGGACATCGACAAAATCATGATGCACCTGTCTGATACCTTTAACTCATGGGATTACCGTCAGGGTGAATATTACTAAGATAAAAAGAAGCTCAGTGCGAGAGGCAGATTTCCTCTTTACACTGAGTTTTTTGTTTGGAGTTTTTAGTTTAAAATCTTTATTCAGTTTAAAATTATTTCTAAATAGAACAAAATTCTTGACAAGTGTAATATCGGGTGTTACAATAAATGAAAAACAATTCGATATAGAAATAAACTGGAGGGAGCATGAAAGACAGTCATTTAGTTGCCCATCATATTCGTTTGTTGAATAGGCGGATTTTTCAAAAGTTACTGAGTCAGGATCCTGAGGCTCTTTATCGGAGTGAACAGGGAAAGATTCTAACTGTTTTATGGAATAGTGAGACAGGATGTGCTACGGCTACAGATATTGCGCTGGCGACAGGATTGGCCAATAATACGCTGACGACGATGCTGAAAAAGTTGGAAGAGCAAGATTTGGTGACTTTTAGTCAGTGTGGTTTAGACAAGCGAAAAAAATATGTCAAGTTGACAGAGCGAGGTTGGTCTCAGAAAGAAGTTGGGTATCGTGTTAGTCAAAAGTTGGATGCGATTTTTTACAAAGGTTTCTCAGAAGATGAAATTCGCCAGTTTGAAAATTATCAGGAACGCATTTTAGCCAATCTGAAAGAGAAAGCAAATGAGGCATAAATCATGTCAAAACAAGTTGAAAATGTGCAAAATCTATATATTCGTGCCATTCAAGACGGGTGTGTTGCTGAGGCTCAAGCTCAGTCTGTAGGGGATACTTATATCCAACACTCGACAGGTGTGCCAGATGGGAAAGAAGGGTTTGCGGCTTTCTTTGCAAATTTCTTTGAGCGTCATCCCGAGCGTGAGATGAAAATTGTCCGCACCATTGAGGATGGCAATCTAGTCTTTGTCCATGTCCATCAATATCTCAATGGCGGGGAAGCGCAATGGGTGACGACAGATACTTTCCGTTCTGATGAGAATGGACGTATCGTGGAGCATTGGGATGTCATTGACTACTATCGCGCTCCAGAAAATGGCCAATTAGATCAGATTTTTGGTGATTTTGAAATCACGGATTTGGATAAGACAGCAGAAAATAAAAAAATCGTTCGTCGTTTCTTGACAGAAATTTTCCAAAATGGCGAACTAGAGCAGTGGAGTGATTATGTGGCAGAAGATTTGATTCAGCATAATCATGAGATTGGCCAAGGAAGTGCTGCTTATAAAAACTATGTGGCTGAACACGGGGTTACTTTTGACTTTGTTTTCCAGCTTTTGGGACAAGGAAACTATGTGGTTAGCTATGGTCAGACTCAGATCGATGGTGTGGCCTATGCCCAGTATGACATCTTCCGTTTGGAGAATGGCTTGATTGTGGAGCATTGGGACAATAAAGAAGTCATGCCTAAGGTAGAAGACTTGACCAACCGAGGGAAGTTTTAAAAGGAGATACTAAGATGAAAGCTGTGCTTGTTAAGGAAGCTGGAGGACCAGAAGTTCTGCAGGTTGTGGAAGTTCCAAAACCTACTGTTAAAGAAGGTTGGACCTTGGTCAAAGTACAAGGATTTGGAATCAACCATAGTGAGATTTTTACTCGTCAAGGACTATCGCCGTCCGTTCAATTCCCACGGATTTTAGGGATTGAATGTGTGGGACTTGTAGAGGAGACCAATCGTCCCGATTTGCAGGTCGGGCAGCAAGTCATCTCCATCATGGGAGAAATGGGGCGTACTTTTGATGGTGGTTATGCTGAGTATGTTTTGCTACCAGATGAACAGGTTTATCCTGTGAGGACAAAGCTTGCTTTGGAAAGTTTAATCGCTCTGCCTGAAACCTACTACACGGCATTTGGCTCTTATCTCAATCTCAAGATTGAGGAGGGAGACCGAGTTCTGGTTCGGGCGGCGACTAGTGGTGTTGGGATTGCTTTTGCAAAGCTTCTCAAAGGGCAATTTCCAAATGTCTATTTAGCGGGAAGTAGCCGTAGTCTAGCTAAGGAAGAACAGCTAAAAGAAGTAGGATTTGACCAGGTGATTTTGGACAAGGATGGCGTCTTGCAAACTGAAGAGCAGTTTGACAAGGTCTTGGATCTTGTCGGTCCGAGTGCCATTCTTGATACATTTGCTCGGACGGCAGATGGTGGTATCATCTGCTCTTGTGGCTTGCTGGGCGGTCAATGGACTATTCCAGATTTTGACCCTATTGAAATGCTTTACCGCAATCTCTACTTGACAACCTTTGCTTCTGGTAATGTGTCTCAAGACAAGCTTCAAGCTTTGTTGGACTTTGTGGAGCGTTATCGGGTAGATGTACGACCTGAAAAAGTATTTTCTATTGAACAAATCCAGGATGCGCATGCTTATCTGGAAAGTAGCCAGTCTTTTGGCAAGGTTATCGTAATAAATAAGGAGAAGAAATGATTGAATATAAAAATGTAGCGCTACGCTATACAGAAAAAAATGTCTTGAGAAATGTTAATTTAAGGATTGAGAACGGAGAGTTCATGGTTTTAGTTGGGCCTTCTGGGTCAGGTAAGACAACCATGCTCAAGATGATCAACCGCCTCTTGGAACCCACAGATGGCGATGTTTACATGGATGGCAAGCGCATCAAAGACTATGATGAGCGTGATCTGCGCCTTTCTACAGGATATGTCTTACAGGCGATTGCCCTCTTTCCAAACCTAACTGTGGCTGAAAATATTGCTCTCATTCCTGAAATGAAAGGATGGAGCAAGTCAGATATTGAGCAGAAGACCGATGAATTGCTAGAGCTGGTAGGCTTGCCTGCTGAAGACTATGCTCAGCGTATGCCGAGCGAGCTATCTGGTGGAGAACAGCAGCGGGTGGGCATTGTCCGTGCCATTATTGCCCAACCCAAAATCCTGCTGATGGACGAGCCTTTTTCTGCTCTTGATGCTATCTCGCGTAAGCAATTGCAGAGCTTAACCAAGAGTATCCATGACCAGTTTGGGATGACGACAATCTTTGTGACCCATGATACGGATGAGGCCTTGAAATTGGGGAATCGGATTGCTGTTCTGCAGGATGGGGAGATTCGTCAAGTGGCGACACCTGAGGAAATCTTATCTGCACCTGCAACCAGCTTCGTAGCAGATTTGTTTGGAGGTGTTCAACATGGCTAATTTGTTTTCTACCTTTCAGGAGCGCTTTGGCGAATGGTTGGCAGCCTTAGGGCAACACCTCCAGCTGTCTCTTCTGACCTTACTAGTGGCCATCTTCCTGACCATTCCACTCGCTATTTATCTCAATAGTCATAAAAAAGTAGCCAATTGGGTGCTGCAAATTGCGGGAATCTTTCAAACCATTCCTTCAATGGCCTTGCTGGGACTCTTTATCCCTCTTATGGGGATTGGTACACTGCCAGCACTGACTGCTCTGGTGATTTACGCTATTTTTCCGATTTTAGAAAATACTGTCACGGCTTTGAATGGGATTGATCCTAGTTTAGAAGAAGCTGGAGTCGCCTTTGGGATGACCAAGTGGGAGCGACTCAAAAAGTTTGAACTGCCTCTAGCTATGCCCGTCATCGTATCAGGAATTCGGACGGCAACGGTAATGATTATCGGAACATCAACTCTAGCAGCCCTTGTTGGAGCTGGCGGACTAGGTTCCTTTATCCTTCTTGGAATTGATCGTCGCAATGCCAGTCTGATCTTGATTGGAGCAATTTCATCCGCAGTTTTGGCTATTCTTTTCAACAGTCTCCTTAAATGGATGGAAAAGGCTAATCTTCGGACGGTATTTACAGCTTTTGCGGTCTTAATCCTCGGACTAGGCGCTTCTTACACGCCAAGCTTGCTACCAAAACAAAGCAAGGATCATCTGGTTATTGCTGGGAAATTAGGTCCTGAGCCAGAAATTCTTATGAATATGTACAAGCTTCTCATCGAGGAAAATACGGATATGACTGTGACAGTCAAACCTAATTTTGGGAAGACTGACTTCCTTTATCAAGCACTGAAAAAAGGTGATATTGATATCTATCCTGAGTTTACCGGTACGATTACTGGAACTCTCTTGCAGCCTGCTCCAAAGGTCAGCAATGATGCTGAAGAAGTTTTTGAAGCAGCACGCGATGGCATTAAGAAACAGGACAATCTAGTCTTGCTCAATCACATGGCTTATCAAAATACCTATGCGATTGCAGTGCCTAAGAGTGTTGCTAAAGAATACAATCTTAAAACCATCTCTGATCTTAAAGCAGTCCAAGACAAGCTTAAAGCAGGTTTTACCCTAGAATTTAACGACCGTGAAGATGGGAATAAGGGGCTTCAGTCGGTCTATGGACTGAATCTCAATGTATCAACTATGGAGCCAGCCCTTCGCTATGATGCGATTAAATCAGGTGATATTCAGATTATGGAAGTCTACTCGACTGATCCTGAAATTGAGCGCTATCAACTTCAGATTTTAGAAGACGATAAACATCTTTTCCCTCCTTATCAAGGGGCACCTCTCATGAAGGCTGAATTGTTAGAAAAACATCCAGAATTGGAAGGTGTTCTCAATAAGCTGGCTGGTAAAATTACGGAAAGCCAGATGAGCCAGATGAATTATCAAGTTGGCATTGAAGGTAAAAAGGCCGAAGACGTTGCGCGTGACTTTCTGGTCAAGGAAGGACTTTTAAAAAAATAAGAAGTAAAAGAGTTAGACTTGTTAGGTCTAGCTTTTTTGCTTACCCGAGGATAGACAGACTACGGATTGAAGAAGATACATCAGCAATCTTCATCCATTTTTGGTATAATAAAGTAACAATTCATGGAGGTGTTCCAATGGCATCTAGTCAAGAATATTTAGATTTTATCCTGAAGCAGCTGCAGGGCTTAGGTCAAGAAATCAGCTTTCGTAAGATGATGGGGGAATATTTGCTCTATTATCAAGGCCGCTTATTCGGCGGGATTTATGACAATCGCCTGCTGCTCAAGCCAGTCCAGCCTGCTCTGACTCTCTTAGAGAATCCAGTCTATGAACTCCCTTATCCAGGTGCAAAGCCAATGCTTCATATAGAAGAAGTAGAAGATGCTGCCTTTCTCTGTAATCTGATTGAAGCTGCCTATCCTGCCTTGCCAGCACCTAAAAAGAAAAAATAGTCTTTCCGTTCTAATGGATATTTCTAAAATTTTCCGTTGTAATAGACATTTTAAGAATTTTCCTTTATAATGGACTTAAAGGAGGTTTGGTCAGCTATGCTTTATATTGCTCTTATTGGAGATTTGATTGAGTCCAAACAGCTAAAAAACCGCAAGCAGGCGCAGCAAGAGTTGCAGGAATTGATGGCGGTGCTAAATCAGGATTATCGAGATTATCTGGTGTCGCCTTTTACAGTAACGACTGGAGACGAGTTTCAGGCTTTGCTGCGGCCTAATCCTGAGATCATGCAGCTCCTTGATCAGATTGCCTTGGGCTTTCCTCATCCGATTCGCTTCGGGCTTGGCCTGGGGGAGATTGTGACGGATATCAATCGGGAGCAGAGTATTGGTGCCGACGGTCCGGCCTACTGGAGGGCACGCGCAGCCATTGAGGCTATTCACGAGAAGAACGACTACGGCAGCAGCCGTATAGCTGTATCCTTGGGAGATGAAGAGCTCAGTCAGGCGGTCAATACGGTGCTGGCAGCTACTTCATTTATCCAGAGTAAGTGGAATAGCAGTCAGAGAGAGGTTCTCGAGCGGATGCTCACAGAATACATCTATGATGAGAATTTTTCTCACGGGGAAATAGCAGAGCTTCTGCAGATTAGTCCCAGTGCGCTTAGTAAGCGGCTCAAGTCGTCTGGTTTAAAGGTTTATCTAAGAAATCGCCGTTTAGCTATGAAAATGATTTTACAGGCAGCAAAGGAGGCTGAAGAATGACAAATTTTATGGGATTTTCAGAATTTTTCATGCAGAATCCGATTCTTGTATTGACTTTGCTGGCCCATGTGCTAGCTGATTTTCAGCTTCAAAGTCAGAAAATGGCCGACCTAAAAAGCCGGCGGTTGAATTTTTTGATTCTCCACTTGGGAATTGTTCTCTTGCCTTTGTTGCTCTTGGGGCTCATCTTACCTAATTATCTGCTATATTTTGCCTTGGTCTGGTTCAGTCATGCGCTTATTGACCTCTTGAAGTATAAGCTGAATTCATCGATTGTCCGGCATCATGCTCAAAAGTTTGCCTTTATACTGGATCAGGTCTTGCATCTGATGAGCATTTTTACTCTTTATTTTCTCTTAGGACAGCAGCACATTCCAGCTCCTAATTGGCTGTCTGAACGTTATCTCATGTTGCAGGCTCTCTTTTTCTTCGCCCTTACTGGTAAGCCGGTCAATATCCTCTTTAAACTCTTCTTCAGCAAGTATCAGGCAGGAGAAGACAGCGGAGAGACTATCGCAGGAGCTGGTGCCATGATTGGGATTTTGGAGCGCTTGATTATGGGACTTTCCCTTATTTTCGGGCAGTTTACTGCCATTGGGCTAGTCTTTACGGCTAAGTCTATCGCTCGCTATAATAAAATTTCTGAAAGCCAATCCTTTGCAGAATACTATTTGATTGGCTCACTATTTAGCATGATCAGCGTTTTACTGACTTATGGCTTGCTTTATTGGTAATAAAAACTGAGGCTGGGATAGGATTCCCAGTCTTTACTCTAATTCTCATTTGATACAAGGTAAGGAGAAGTCACATGGCAAAAGTCCTAGAAGATATGTCTTTAGAAGAATTATGGCAGTTGTTCCCGATTTTCTTAGAGGAGCACAATAAGAACTGGGCAGCTTGGTATAAGGAGGAAAGCAGAAGAATACAAAGTTTTTTGCCAGAAAATCAGTTGTATAAATTGCATCATATTGGCTCCACATCTATTGAGGGGATATGGGCTAAGCCGATTATTGACATTCTTTTAGAAATTCCTCGAAGTGAAGATATGGGGAGCATCAAGAGAGAATTGCTGGAGCATGGCTACCTGCTTATGTCAGAGTCAGAAGGCCGAATGACTTTTAACAAGGGTTATACACTGCAAGGTTTTGCGGAGAGCATTTTTCACCTGCATCTGCGCTACTACGGAGACAATGATGAACTCTATTTCCGAGACTATCTGAAAGATCATCCAGATGTCGCTAAGGACTACGAGGAGTTAAAATTAATCTTATGGAAAAAGTACGAACACAATCGTAATTCCTATACAGAAGCTAAAACTGATTTCATCAGGCAGTACACGCAAAAAGCCCAAAAGCTTTATAAGAGAAGGTATGACGATAAAATTGAATAGCATGGTAGTTCTTGGTGCGATGATTATCTATCCAAGTTAATACGAATAAAAACAAACTCAATACGATTTAATACATATTAAATTCTCGTTAATTCTTTTTAAATAGAACATCGTCTTCTTTAGTTGTTTAAGGCTATTAGAAATGTTATAATACGATCCATACAAGATAGGAGGTGGAAAATGAGTAAACGGTTTATCATAGCACTCTCAACTTTTCTGTTTATTGCTCTTGTCACTTTATTTCTAGTGTCCAAGCTGCAAACAAGAGAGTTAAATAGTAGTGACTATATTCAGTCAAGGACTCCGACCTTATTTTTCCATGGTTATGGATCAAGCGCCAATGCTGAAAAGCATATGGTAGAGGCAGCCCGACAAGCTGGAGTTACTCAAACAATTGTCACTGCTACAGTTGATCGTCACGCTCAAGTAACTCTTAAAGGAGATATTCCGAAAGATGCCGTTAATCCAATTGTCATGGTTGAATTCAAAGACAATCGAAATGCCAATTATGCTCAGGACGGAGAATACGCAGCAGCAGTTGTTAGAGAGTTGCAATCAAGATATGGTTTTAAAAAGATGAATTTTGTTGCACATTCTATGGGAAATATGTCTATTTTATTTTACCTATTGGAGCATGCTCAAAATGAAGAACTTCCAAAGTTACAAAAGCAGGTAAATATCGCCAATCATGTCAATGGTTTGGAGGGCATGGATTTGCCGGCTAATTTGACCATTCTAGATTCCCAATTGGGGCAACCTAGCGCCATGAGTGATAGCTATCAAAAACTTCTGGGCTTGCGAGAAATTTATCCGCAAGATCAAGTGGATGTGCTTAATATCTATGGAGATTTTAAAAATCAATCAGATGGTTCCGTCTTAAACGTTTCTTCTCGCAGTCTCAAGTATCTTGTAATTGACAATGCCAAGTCCTATCAGGAAAAACGAGTGACTGGCCCTCTGGCTCAGCATAGCCAGCTGCATGAAAATCCAGAAGTAGATAGATTATTGATTGATTTTCTTTGGGGCAAATGATTTTAAGAATTGCAGGCTATTCTTTGTCTATAAGAAAACTTTAAGCATTTTATACTATTTTGTCCTATGGAAAGTTTTCCTTTCCTAATTTAATGTGACAGCGCAATCCGCTGATTATAATCGAAGCTTCTCTAAAAACTTATTGTTTAGAGATAGATTGAGGAGTTAAATGAAATTTAAGAAAACATTACTAACGGCAGGAGCTTTTCTAGCTACACTCTTTACCGTATCCACAGCAACTGCTGATACGAATGTCCAAAAAGTCATTGACGAAACCTATGTTCAGCCTGAGTATGTCTTGGGTTATTCCTTGGATGACAGTCAAAAAGAGCAAACGCTTCAGCTCTTAGGCTACAATGCATCGAGTGATTCTAAACCTTTGAAAACAATGACACCTGATGTCTATTCAAAGATTATGAATGTGGCAAATGATCCTAGTTTGCAGCTATATTCTTCTGTTAAAATCAAGAAGTTGGGTAACAAGAAGCCGCTTCAAGTCAAGATTGTCACGCCACAAAACATCACCAAGGTTACAGAGGATATGTATCGCAATGCGGCAGTCACCTTGGGTGTACAGCATGCAGAAATCACAGTAGCAGCACCTATCCCTGTAACTGGGGAAAGCGCCCTAGCTGGTATTTATTACTCGCTGGAGGAAAATGGAGCGAGCGTTCCTCAGGAAAATAAAGATCTGGCTCAGGAAGAATTATCCGCACTTTCAAATATCAATGCTGAGAACCAGGGCAAGGAAGGTTACGATGCTGATAAGCTGAATGTGGCCCTGACAGATATTAAAACAGCTGTTGCCAATGCTAAAAAGAATAACAACAATTTGACAGAAGCTGATGTCCGTAAAATTGTTGAAGAAACATTGAAAAACTACGGTCTCAGCAGTTCCGTCACAGCTGACCAAATCAATCTGATTATTAACTTTGCTGTCAATCTTTCAAACAGCGGAGTCATCACAAATTCTGATTTCACAAAAACTCTCACCGACTTGAAAAACAGTATTGTTTCAAAGGCTGGTGATACCTTCAATAATATCAACCTTAACTTTGATGCAAACGGACTTCTTGAAGATGGCGGTAATTTCTTCAGCAATATCTGGAATGCAATCGTCAATTTCTTTAAGGGACTGCTAGGTCAATAAGACTGTCTAAAAAATTGCAACTAAAAACCAGCTAAAATTTAGCTGGTTTTTGCATATTTTCATTCCCACTCAACGGTTGCAGGTGGTTTGCTGGTAATATCGTAGACGATACGGTTAACATGATCAACTTCATTGACGATACGAACAGAGATTTTTTGCAGAACATCCCAAGGAATCTTGGCAAAGTCAGCTGTCATCCCATCAATAGAGGTGATAGCGCGAATGGCAATTGTGTAGTCGTAAGTCCGACCGTCGCCCATAACACCGACTGAGCGAACGCCAGTGTTGACAGTGAAGTACTGCCAGATGTCGCGGTCAAGACCAGCTTTGGCGATTTCTTCACGGAGAATAGCGTCAGATTCGCGGACAGTTTCCAATTTTTCCTCTGTGATTTCACCCATGACACGGATAGCAAGGCCAGGACCTGGGAATGGCTGACGCCAGACAATTTCATCAGGCATACCAAGCTCTGTACCCAAAGCGCGCACTTCATCCTTGTAAAGTGTATTTAAAGGTTCAATCAGCTCAAACTGCATATCTTCTGGCAGACCACCAACATTGTGGTGAGACTTGATAGTTTGAGCAGTGTCAGTACCAGATTCGATAACGTCAGTATAAAGTGTACCCTGAGCCAAGAATTTCACATCTTTCAGTTTGCTGGCTTCATCGTCAAAGACGTAGACAAACTCGTTTCCGATGATTTTACGTTTTTGCTCTGGATCTGAGACACCGGCTAGTTTATCAAGGAAACGCTTCGCTGCGTCCGCTTTAACGATATTAAGACCAAACTTGCCACCCAGCATCTCCATAACTTGATCAGCTTCGCCTTTACGCAAAAGACCGTGATCTACAAAGATACAGATCAATTGATCGCCGATAGCTTTCTGCAAGAGGACACCTACAACAGAAGAGTCAACACCACCTGATAGGCCGAGCAGGACACGTTTGTCACCGACTGTTTCACGGATTTTTTGAATCTGCATATCGATGAAGTTATCCATAGACCAGTCGCCCTTAGCGCCACAGATATTGAGAGCAAAATTGCGCAGAATATCGTAACCGTACTCAGAATGACGAACCTCAGGGTGGAACTGGATTCCGTAGATTTTCTTGTCAGGATTTTCAATAGATGCAAAAGGACAGTCAGCAGATGTACCAGTGCGGACAAAGTCTGCAGGAATCTCTGTTACCGCATCACCGTGGCTCATCAGGACAAGCTGCTCATCCGGTGTGCCTTCAAAAAGAGGAGAAGTAGTACGAGTCAGCTTGGATTGACCATATTCACGATTGCCGGCATCACCTGCTGGCAATACTTTCCCGCCTAATTTATGAGTCAAAAGCTGCATACCGTAGCAAATTCCTAAAATTGGAATCCCCAACTCAAAAATCTCTGGGTCAATATCAAATGAACCTTCTTCATAAACTGAGTTAGGTCCACCTGAAAGGATAATCCCAACAGGACGGATAGCACGGACTTCATCCGCTGTGATCTTGTGGCTCTTAAGTTCAGAAAATACACCAATTTCACGGATACGACGCGAAATCAGCTGGTTGTACTGGCTGCCGTAATCAAGCACGATGATTTTTTCAACATCTTGCAATTCAGTTGTAGTTGTCATCTTTTCCCTTTCTTAAAAGAAGTAATCTTTTCCCCTCATTCTATCACAAAAATCGAATTTTTCCAAGGTAATAGGGCTAGCTGTAAGTAAAATAACTGAGAAATTAAAACATCTGTTCTAAAAAAAGATAAACAAATAGGATTTCCCTACATTGATTGATATTTAGTTTGACTTTTAAACTAATTGATAATACAATAAATGTATAAAAAAGCTGCTTAAAATCAGAAAAGAGGACCATGGATGTTACCTGCTTATGTGAAAATACATGATCAAATAAAAAAAGATATTGACGAGGGTATTTGGGATATTGGCGAGCGTTTACCAAGTGAACGTGATCTTGCTGAAACTTTCGAGGTCAGCAGAATGACCCTGCGCCAAGCTATTACTCTTCTGGTGGAGGAAGGAGTGCTAGAGCGTCGAGTCGGTAGCGGGACTTATGTAGCAAGTACACGCGTTCAGGAAAAAATGCGTGGAACAACTAGTTTTACAGAAATTATGAAGTCTCAAGGGAAAATACCGTCCAGCCAGCTGATTTCCTACCGTCGGACACTGCCTAGCGAGCGAGAAGTCGAAAAGCTGGGCATTCATAAGACAGAGAACATCATCCGCATGGAACGGGTTCGCTACGCTGACGATATCCCCGTTGTCTATGAAGTTGCCTCAATTCCAGAGAAATTTATAAAAAATTTCAAAAAAGAAGAAGTGACCAGCCATTTCTTTCAAACCCTGCAAGAGCACGGCTATAAAATTGGTAAGTCCCAACAGACCATTTACGCCCGTTTGGCCAAGGAGAAAATCGCTAAATACCTAGGAATTCCCCGTGGTCATGCTATTTTAGGCTTGACACAGGTTTCTTATTTTGATGATGGAACGGCCTTTGAGTATGTAAAAAGCCAGTATGTCGGCGAACGCTTTGAATTTTATTTAGAAAACAAATAATTACATAATTCAAATTATGTTACAAAACTGTCAGTCGGCAGTTTTTTTATAATTCTCCATTTTCAAACCTAGCGAAAGAGTGGAGTTTAAAGGGATTATTTGGTATAATGGTCTTTATGGAAATTGAAAAAACAAATCGAATGAATGCTCTGTTTGAGTTTTACGCGGCTTTGCTGACCGACAAGCAGATGAACTATATCGAACTCTACTATGCGGATGACTACAGCCTTGCTGAGATTGCCGAGGAGTTTAATGTGAGCCGCCAAGCTGTCTATGACAATATTAAGCGGACAGAGAAAATTCTGGAAGACTACGAAATGAAACTGCACATGTACTCTGACTATATCGTCAGAAGTCAGATTTTCGACCAGATTATGGAGAAATACCCTGATGATCCCTATTTGCAGGAGCAGCTTGCGGTTTTGTCCAGTATTGATAATCGAGAATAAGACGGATAGAAATCTGTCCATTTCCATCATTTGATAATTAAGAGGAGAAACATTTATGGCTTTTGAAAATTTAACTGAACGCTTACAGAACGTCTTTAAAAATCTACGCAGAAAGGGAAAAATTTCTGAGAGTGATATTCAGGAAGCGACCAAGGAGATCCGTCTTGCTCTCTTGGAGGCTGACGTTGCCCTGCCTGTTGTTAAAGACTTTATTAAAAAGATTCGTGAGCGAGCTATCGGACACGAAGTTATTGACACGCTCAATCCAGCTCAACAAATCATCAAAATCGTAGATGAAGAGCTAACAGCCATTCTAGGTTCTGATACTGCCGAGATTATCAAGTCACCAAAGATTCCGACTGTTATCATGATGGTCGGTTTGCAAGGGGCTGGTAAAACGACCTTTGCGGGTAAATTGGCCAATAAACTCAAGAAAGAAGAAAATGCTCGTCCTTTGATGATTGCGGCGGACATTTACCGTCCAGCGGCTATTGATCAGCTGAAAACACTAGGGCAACAGATTGATGTACCAGTCTTTGCCTTGGGTACCGAGTTTCCAGCAGTAGAGATTGTCCGTCAAGGTTTGGAGCAAGCCAAGGCTAATCACAATGACTATGTCTTGATTGATACGGCTGGTCGCCTACAAATTGATGAAAAACTCATGCAGGAGCTAGCTGATGTCAAGGCTTTAGCACAGCCAAATGAAATTCTGCTGGTTGTCGATGCCATGATCGGCCAGGAAGCAGCAAATGTAGCCCGTGAATTTAACAATCAACTCGAAGTAACTGGGGTTATCCTGACCAAGATTGATGGGGATACTCGTGGTGGTGCAGCTCTGTCAGTCCGTCAGATTACTGGCAAACCAATCAAGTTCACTGGTACCGGTGAAAAGATTACTGATATCGAAACCTTCCACCCAGACCGTATGTCTGGCCGTATCCTCGGTATGGGGGATATGCTGACCCTGATTGAAAAGGCCGCTCAAGAGTACGATGAGAAGAAATCTCTTGAAATGGCTGAAAAAATGCGGGAAAACACCTTTGATTTCAATGATTTCATCGACCAACTGGACCAAGTTCAGAATATGGGACCTATGGAAGAATTGCTCAAGATGCTGCCAGGTATGTCCAATAATCCTGCTCTCAAAAATATCAAAGTAGATGAAAAAGAAATTGCCCGTAAACGTGCCATCGTATCCTCTATGACGCCAGCAGAACGGGAAAATCCAGATCTGCTCAACCCGAGTCGTCGCCGTCGGATTGCGGCTGGTTCTGGTAATAGCTTTGTCGAAGTCAATAAGTTTATCAAAGACTTTAACCAAGCTAAACAGATGATGCAGGGCGTCCTATCTGGAGATATGAATAAAATGATGAAACAGATGGGGCTCAATCCTAACAATCTTCCTAAAAATATGCCGGGTGGCACGCCTGATATGTCAGCTTTAGAAGGCATGATGGGCCAAGGCGGTATGCCTGATTTATCTGCTTTAGGCGGAGCAGGTATGCCAGATATGAGTCAACTTTTTGGCGGTGGTCTCAAAGGTAAAGCAGGAGAATTCCTCATGCGCCGCAGCATGAATAAAATGGCCAAGCAAATGAAGAAAAACAAGAAAAAACGGAAGTAATCGCAAACAAGTTACATAATTTAGTTTATGTAACTTGTTTTGTACATTTAGGAAAAAGAAATGAAAAAGTTTATTAAGTACCTAATTCGATTTTATAACGACATACAAGCGAAACTCACTTCCCATCCCATCAGCCATCTGCCCTTGAGCAAAGTTGATATTCAGCCAATCATCATGATTCCGGGGAGTTCAGCAACGGAGAATCGTTTTAATAAAATGGTTAGAATGCTCAATCACGGGCAGCATCCACACCATAGTCTGATTCGTATAATAGTCTGGAATGACGGCCGCATGACTTATCGAGGGCATTTGAAGCTCAAGGATAGAAATCCAATTTTTGTGGTTGGTTTTCAGAATAATCGCGATGGTTACAAAAATATCAAGAAGCAGGCTGCTATGTTCAACGCTGCCATAACTGTTTTGCAAGAAAAGTACTCTTTTAACAGCTTTAAAGGACTGGGACATTCTAATGGCGGACTAGTTTATACAGTATTCCTGCAGCAATACCTAGCAAACCATTCAGGGTTGGGGATGGAAAAGCTCCTGACTATTGGCAGTCCTTACAATCTGGATAAGAAAAATCTCAATCATCGAGTCCCGATGCTAGACGACTTTGTAGCCAACCAAGGAAAACTGCCTAAGAAGCTGCAGCATTTATCGATTTTAGGAATATTTTTCCGAGATGGCGATGGCATCGTTCATAGAAGCAGTGTAGAAGCAGGGCGCCTGATTTACAAAGGCAAAATTGCTTCATACAGAGAGGCTATCATCGCAGGAAAGGATGCTCATCATTCATCTCTGCCGCAAAATGATCAAGCCATTGATTTAATTAGGGAGTTTTTATTCTAATAATTATATTACATAATTTTATTTTGGTAAAAAATTTAGAAAGACAATAAAACAATGAAAATGACAGCCATTCTTCATAGGTATTATGGTGACTTCGATCTGATAAATGAAAAATGGAATGAAGACTATGAAAGCATTTTGATTAAGCCAAAGGATGATCAAGAATATAAAAGATGCCGTTTGGCAAAGAAAACACCCAAAAAAGAAGGCTACTTTACAGTCTTTTGGAAAAAAGCCCCAGACAACAAGAATATTCCATATACTGATAAAGACTTAGGGGATGAACTGGTAATTGTCGTTATCGACGACCGTCATTGCGGTATATTTATCATTCCCAAAGAGGTGGCTATCAGTAAAAAAATTCTTTCTACAAAGGATTGTAAAGGAAAGATGGCGATGCGGTTTTATCCGTCCTGGTGCAGCAATTTAAATAAAACAGCACAAACAACACAAAAATGGCAACTGGATTATTTTCAAAAAATCGAATTAGAAGAATAAGCTTCAGGTAAAACAAGACAGAGTTTAGTTTATCAATTCTGTCTTGTTTTTTATTATCTATTTTGTAGTAAAGTCAGATTGCTTAATTTCTCCTACGATCTTTCCGAAAAACTATAATTTTCTTGAAAAATATATCTAGATATGCTATACTTCTTTTATAGAAAAATCACGAGGAAGATGGAATGAAACGTGAGATTTTACTGGAACGAATCGACAAACTAAAACAAATCATGCCCTGGTATGTTCTGGAATACTACCAATCAAAGCTTGCTGTTCCCTATAGTTTTACGACCTTGTACGAATACCTCAAGGAATACGATCGATTTTTCAGCTGGGTTTTGGAGTCTGATATTTCAAATGTTGATAAAATGTCTGACATTCCTTTATCAGTCTTGGAAAATATGTCTAAAAAAGATATGGAATCCTTTATCCTGTATCTACGTGAACGACCTTTGCTGAATGCTAATACAACCAAGCAAGGTGTCTCTCAGACGACCATCAATCGAACCTTGTCAGCACTTTCCAGTCTTTACAAGTATCTGACCGAGGAGGTTGAAAACGACCAGGGGGAGCCTTATTTCTATCGTAATGTAATGAAGAAAGTTTCAACCAAGAAAAAGAAAGAAACACTTGCTGCTAGAGCTGAAAACATCAAGCAAAAACTCTTTCTAGGTGATGAAACAGAAGGTTTTTTGACTTATATCGACCAAGAGTACCCACAACAACTCTCAAATCGCGCCTTATCCTCCTTTAATAAAAATAAAGAACGTGATTTAGCCATTATCGCCCTTCTTCTAGCATCTGGTGTCCGCTTATCTGAAGCTGTTAATCTGGATCTAAGAGACCTTAATCTCAAAATGATGGTTATAGATGTCACTCGAAAAGGTGGTAAACGTGACTCGGTCAATGTCGCTGCCTTTGCTAAGCCTTATCTTGAAAATTATCTCGCCATTCGAAATCAACGCTATAAGACGGAAAAGACGGATACAGCACTCTTTCTGACCTTATATCGTGGTGTTCCCAATCGTATTGATGCTTCTAGTGTTGAAAAGATGGTTGCTAAGTACTCTGAGGACTTCAAAGTCCGTGTAACTCCCCACAAACTACGCCATACCCTAGCAACTAGGCTCTATGATGCTACTAAATCGCAAGTTTTGGTCAGCCATCAGCTAGGACACGCCAGTACACAAGTCACCGACCTCTATACCCATATCGTTAATGATGAGCAAAAGAATGCTTTGGATAGTCTGTAAAATACATAAAATAAATTATGTAATATAGATCGCACTTAAAAACGAAAGACCAATTCCTTTATCTTTCGTTTTTTATTTATTTAAACTCAATCCAGTAGTTACGGTGTGGCTCTATAATTACTGGTTTACCCCAAAAGGCTTGCAGATAGGCTAGATTTGCTGGGCTTACAGGTTTTTTTGAATCATTGTACTGCTCAGCACTCTCTTTAGTTAGAAAACATTTTACTGCTTCATAAGTAGTTCCATCAGCTGATTCTCTTTCGATTCCCATATAAGAAATTTCGCCACCATTTTTAAGATCGTCAGTTAACAGTTTACCAATAAAGAACACTGTCTTATCTTTCATGAATTCATAAGCCTTACTATTTTCAAGTCGGTTATTTGCTGCAGCATACATAATACAAAAACTATCAACAATGTCTTTCAAAGGCATTAAGTCCTCTTTGTTTACTTTGATTTCATCGGGAAGAAGACCGCCAATTATAAGATTTTGGAAAAATGAATAACTCCTTTTCATTTTTCCTCTCTATTATACTCTAATCAGCTTGATTATCAAGTCTAAATGTAATAAAAGAATCCATCTTAAATGGATTCTTTTATTATCCTACTACTGCTTCAGCGATTTCTTCACGGCTAATACCAGCAAAGTAGCGTGTAATGTCAATTGTTTCTAAGGCTTTAAGTACATCTTCACGTTCGTATTTCACTCCACGAAGGACATCTTCTACGGCTGTAACGTCCTCGATACCAAAGAAGTCACCATAGATTTTGATGTCTTGGATTTTTGATTCAATGACGTTGGCAAAAACTTCAACCTTACCACTAGTGAATTTTGTTCCTCGACGGACGTTAAATTCTGGTGATTTACCGTAGTTCCAGTCCCAAGTTCCAAACTTGGTATCCTTGATGCGGTTGATTTCAGCTAATTCTTCTTCTGAGAAGACGTATTCAGTCATCTCTGGGTACTCTTTTTTCATGTATTCCAATAGTAAATCACGAAATTCTTCAACTGTAATTTTCTCTGGTAATTCATCGATAATATTGGTTACACGGGCACGGACGGATTTCACGCCTTTTGATTCAAATTTATCTTTTGAAACCTTGAGGGCATTTGCTAGGACTGACAAATCAACGTCAAAGAGCAAGCATCCGTGGTGCATGATACGGCCGTTGATATAAGCTTGGGCATTTCCACAGAATTTCTTTCCGTCAATCTCAAGGTCGTTACGGCCTGTGAACTCAGCTTTAACGCCTAGTTGAGCCAAGGTATTGATAACTGGAGTTGAGAAGCTCTTGAAGTCAAAGGCCTTGTTTTCATCTTCTTTTGAAATGATGGTGTAGTTGAGGTTGTTTAAATCGTGGTAAACAGCTCCACCACCACTGATACGGCGGACTACTTCAATGCCATGTTCTCGAACATAATCGCGGTTAATTTCCTCAATAGTATTTTGATGACGCCCGACAATGATAGATGGTTTATTGATCCAAAGTAGGAAGATTTGATCCTCATCCAAAAGGTGTTTAAAGGCATATTCTTCCAAGGCGATATTAAAGGCAGTGTCGTTTGAATGATTGATAATATATTTCATGATATCCCTTTATACGATAGAGACTGGAAATAAGCTTCCAGTCTAATCTATCTTCGTTTTATTTTTTCTTAGGGGAATGGATGGCCATTCCTAAAACATCCGCAAATGCTTCGTACATCACTTCAGAGTAGGTCGGGTGTCCGTGGATGGTCTTCAGCATTTCTTCAACAGTGATTTCCATTTCGATAATGCTTGACGCTTCGTTGATCAATTCTGCAGCTGCAGGACCAATGATATGAACACCAAGGATTTCTCCGTATTTCTTATCAGCGATGACTTTTACGAAACCTTGAGCTGCATCTGATGCAATGGCACGACCGTTAGCTGCAAAGTTGAATTTACCGATGGCAACATCGTATTTCTCACGAGCTTGTTCTTCAGTTAGACCTACTGCTGCTACTTCAGGAAGAGTGTAGATGGCTGCCGGAGTCAAATTCAATTTGGCGACAGCATGATTTCCTTTAAGGGCATTTTCAGCGGCAACTTCACCCATGCGGAAGGCTGCGTGCGCCAACATCTTAGTACCATTGATATCACCTGGTGCGTAGATGCCTGGAACAGAAGTTTCCATGTATTCATTGACCTTGATACGTCCACGATCCAATTCAAACTCAACATCGCCAATTCCTTCAAGATCTGGAACACGACCGATTGAAAGAAGGGCTTTATTTGCGATGATATCATCTTTTCCTTCAACCTTGATACGAAGTTGACCATTTTCCTCGATGATTTCTTGGAGTTTTGTACCTGTCAAGATAGTCATGCCTTTGCGTTCCAAAATCAAGCGAAGATTCTTAGATACTTCCGCATCCATAGCTGGAACGATACGGTCCATCATTTCGATAACGGTTACTTTTGAACCAAATGTCATGAAGGCTTGACCAAGTTCGATACCGACAACCCCACCACCTATGATAACAAGGCTTTCTGGTACTTCGTTCATTTCCAGAATATCATCGCTGGTCATCACAAGTGGAGATTCCATACCAGGAACGTTGATCTTGCTGACTTTTGAACCACCAGCAAGGATGATTTTCTTAGTTTCAAGCAATTCTGAGCCATCAACCAAGACATTCTTGTCTTTAGTGATTGTACCAATTCCCTTATGAACAGTAACTCCGTAGCTACGAAGGAGTCCTGCAACACCACCTACCAAGGTATTGACAACTTTAGACTTGGTTTCAAGGAGTTTATCCATATCAACGGTGAAGTTTGGATTTTCAATGACGATACCACGATTTGCTGCATGACCGATGTTTTCAATGATTTCAGCGTTGTGAAGGTAGGTCTTAGTTGGGATACATCCACGGTTCAAGCAGGTTCCACCGAGTTCTGATTTCTCAACAAGGGCAACCTTCCCACCGAGTTGGGCAGCTTTAATCGCTGCAACATAACCAGCAGGACCTCCACCAATCACAACGATATCAAAGGCATCATCGCTCTTACCATCGTCGTTTGAGGCGATAGCTGCAGGTGCAGGTTTTGATTCTGGTGCAGCCGCTCCAGCTGTTGGGATATTTTCCCCTTCTTCACCAAGGTAACCAATGACTTCCGTTACTGGAACAGTTTCACCATCTCCTTTAAGGATGGCAATCAAGTATCCATCTTCTTCGGCTTCCAATTCCATGCTGACTTTGTCAGTCATGATTTCCAAAAGGATTTCTCCTTCTTTTACAAATTCTCCGACTTTTTTATTCCATTGGACGATTTGTCCTTCTGTCATATCCACGCCGGCTTTTGGCATAATTACTTCTAAGGCCATGTCTTACTTCCTTTATCTAAAACTCTAAAATAATAATAGCTGACTTAAACCAACATTGAGATTGGGTTCTCAATTAAGGCTTTCAAGTCTTTCATAAACTTAGCACCAGCCATACCATCTACGACACGGTGGTCAATCGTTAATCCCAGACTCATAATTGGACGAATCACAATCTCACCATTAACGACAACAGGTTTTTCAACTGTTGAGCTAACCCCGAGGATTGCTGAGTTTGGTTGGTTAATGATAGGACCAAAGGACTGAACACCAAACATTCCCAAGTTACTGATTGTGAAGGTTGAATTTTGCAGTTCACTTGGAGCTAATTTGCCATCCAAGGTACGTCCAATCACATCCTTGAAGGCTACAACCAACTCTGAAAGGCTCATCTTCTCAGCATTGTAAACAACAGGTGTCATCAAGCCATTATCCATTCCCACAGCCATAGCAAGGTTGACATAGTTGTGAGTGATAATGGTCTTGCCATCTTCGGTCAATGAAGCGTTGATATAAGGGTGTTTCATCAGTGTCTTAACAACCGCAAGAGAAAGCAAGTCAGTAACCGTAATTTTCTTACCAGTTGCTTCCATGATTGGCTCAAGAACCTTCTTACGAAGCGCCAACATTTCTGACATATCGACATCGTAGTTGAGCGTGAAGGTTGGCGCAGTTAAGTAGGATTCAACCATACGTTGGGCGATAACCTTACGCATTGGTGTCATTGGAATACGCTCAATCTCACCATAAGGAGTGATATTGTCTGGAATTTCTTCCACTTTTTCGATCTGAGCAGGAGACTTGATGGTATCATTTTCGATATTTTCAGGCAGAAAGGCAAGGACATCTTTTTTCATAATCTTGCCACGATGGCCAGTTCCTTGAATTTCTTGCCAAGCGATATTATGTTCTTGGGCAATTCGTTTTGCCAGTGGTGAAATCCGCACCACGTTTGTATCTTTAAAAGTTTCCACGTCTTCTTTGTGGACACGACCGTTTGCGCCTGAGCCAGAAACATCATAGAGGTTGATTCCCAAATCATCCGCTAACTTTCTAGCAGCAGGAGTCGCTCTTAGCTTATCATCAGCCATGACCTCTCCAATTCTAATTATGATACTAAGGGCACTGACTGCAAAGAAAAATAGTTTCAATTCCTTACAGTCGTAACCCTACAAGTTATTTTAATGCTATTTGTAACGACTATCAGCCATCACAGAAGTTTTAACTTCTTTGACCCTCTACACAAGATTAGATTACATAAATAATTCTATGTAATCTAATCCACGAGAAAGCCTTTTCTTTATTATACCTTATTCTTTATGATATGTCTTCCGAATAGCGTCTTTGATGCTTTCAACAGTCGGAATCATTGCGTTTTCCAAGTTTTGTGCATAAGGCATTGGCACATCTTCACCTGCACAACGGCGGATTGGTGCATCTAGATAGTCAAATGCTTCAGACTCGGCAATAATCGCTGAAATTTCACCAATAAAACCGCTGGTTTTGTGAGCATCATTGACCAGAACGACCTTACCAGTCTTTTTAACAGAGTTGATGATAATGTCCTTATCAAGCGGCACCAATGTACGTGGGTCAACGACTTCTACAGAGATACCTTCTTCTGCCAATTCTTCAGCTGCCTGCATGACACGGCGCAGCATTTTTCCGTAGGTAACAACTGTTACATCAGTACCTTCTTTTTTGATTTCGCCAACGCCAAGTGGAATAACATACTCAGGATCGACTGGCACTTCCCCTTTTTGGTTAAATTCAGACTTATATTCCAAGATAATAACTGGGTTATTGTCTCGGATAGAGGCCTTGAGGAGGCCTTTCATATCAGCTGGAGTACCTGGTGCTACTACCTTCAATCCTGGAATGTGGGTAAACCAAGATTCCAAAGACTGAGAGTGCTGAGCCGCAGAGCCAACTCCGTTACCAGCCGCACAACGAATGGTCATTGGAACTTGCCCTTTACCGCCAAACATATAGCGAGTTTTAGCCGCTTGGTTGACGATATTATCCATGGCAATCACAGCGAAGTCCATGAAGGTCATATCGACAATTGGACGAAGACCTGTCATGGCTGCTCCTGCTGCTGCTCCAGAAATCGCTGCTTCTGAAATCGGACAGTCACGTACACGCTCAGGTCCAAACTCTTCCAGCATACCAACAGATGTTCCGAAATCTCCACCAAAGACCCCGACATCCTCTCCCATCAAGAGTACATTTTCATCACGACGCATTTCCTCAGACATAGCGAGGATAATGGTGTCACGAAAAGACATAGTTTTAGTTTCCATTTTGATTTTCTCCTCTCTTTAGTCTGCGTAAATATCTTCAAAGGCAGATTCAAGCGGCGGGAATGGGCTCTCTTCTGCAAACTTAACAGATGCTTCTACTGCTTCTTTGACTCCAGCTTGGATAGCTTCCAGCTCTTCCTCGCTTGCAATCTTGTTTTCCAGCAAGTAGTTACGAAGATTTTCGATTGGATCTTTCTTCTTCCATTCGTCTACTTCTTCACGAGTACGGTATTTACCAGGGTCAGAAGATGAATGTCCCAACCAACGATAGGTCACACTCTCGATCAGAACTGGTCCCTTACCACTGCGAACATGCTCGACAGCCTTTTGGAAGCATTCATAAACATCCAGAACATTATTGCCATCTTCGATGAACATACCTGGAATGCCATAGGCTGCACTACGTTGATGAATATGGTCAACATTGGTCATTTTCTTAATGTCAGCAGAAATACCATAGCCGTTATTGATACAATAGAAAATTACCGGTAGATTCCAGATGGAAGCCATGTTGACTGCTTCATGGAAAACACCTTCGTTGGTTGCACCGTCACCAAAGAAGCAGACAACAATCTTGCCTGTCTTTTTCATTTGCTGGGTCAGAGCTGCTCCGACAGCGATTCCCATACCGCCACCTACAATACCATTGGCACCAAGGTTTCCAGCATCCAGATCGGCAATATGCATAGAGCCGCCTTTTCCTTTACAAGTACCATTATACTTACCAAGGATTTCAGCCATCATACCATTCAGGTCAATGCCTTTGGCAATGGCTTGACCGTGTCCACGGTGATTAGAAGTGATTAAATCATCCGAGTTCAAAGCTAACATTGCACCAACGTTTGCTGCTTCCTCACCAACTGAAAAGTGAGTCATGCCTGGAACTTTTCCTTTTTTTACAAGTTGCGCAATTTTCAAGTCCATGCGACGGATCTCTTCCATCTTACGGAACATCTCTAATAAGAGAGATTTATCTAAGGTTGCCATTTCTTTGCCTTTCTAAAACCCCATTCAATCGTATGTACGGGCAGCTGCAACTGTTTAAGTTGTACTAGGATATTATGAATATCCCAAGCGTTCTAACTGTCCTATCATTCCGAATGATACAGGGTATAAGCATTATTTATTTCCCTTCTATTCTAGCGAATATTGTAAGCACTGTCAAAGTTTTTGCTCAAATTTTTTCACAAAGAAAAATCAGCATATCGCATGGATAGGCTGATTGATAAATCAAAAATAAATATTTCACAAACTATCATTCTTAGATTTTTTGAATGGTTCAATAGATTAAAAACTATCTTCTCATTCTATTTCCGCAACACTATTATATATGCTGACTGGATGTTCACCGCTGTAAGGAAACTATTTACTATAAAAGATCACTCTGCTTTCTTTCCAAAGTCCGCAATCATCTCTTCCATCTGCTCTCGACTTGGAGTGGTCAGCATGTAGAGGTAGTCACCTTGCAACTCTGCGAAGGCTGCTGGCATGTCTTTTTTGACTTTAAAGTTATCTCGATACTTCTCTAACAACTCCGCCTCTGAATAGGCATAATGTGAGCTTGCGCGACGAGATGTTGCCAAGCAGAATAACGGCTCCATGTCTGATTCAGGGAAAGGCTCACCCGCCACAATATTCGCGTATCCACGATAGAGATCAATCGAATGAGCAAAATTATAAACATCGATGGTGAAACCACCTGCTGGACGATTATTGTATTCGATAGCTATGTAATCATCGTCTTTGCGGAAAAATTCGATATGGAAAAAGCGCTCTTTCATGCCAAATGCTTGGACGATGGCTTCTCCATAAGCACGAAGTTTTGGATCCATCTCCTTGAGTACATAGTAAGAATTATCCATTTTATAAAGCATGAGGTCAAGCGGTGTGTAGGCGTAATCAAAAGTCGTTGAAAAGACTATATTTCCCTTAGAATCAATCAGGCCATCAAACGTACAGATCTCGCTAGAAGTCACAAATTTTTCAAAGAAATAGACAGTCTCCTGATCCCATTCTTCTTTAAAATGCTCGACATCCGCAGCTGTCTCAATCTTAAACGTGGCTGCAGCACCTACTCCATTATCTGGCTTAGCAATCAGAGGAAGGCCGATTTTTTTGACAGCCTGATCCACATCCGATAGTTTTCTGACAACCTGACCTGGAACGACTGGCACACCAGCTTTCTTGAAGAGTTTCTTCATTTCAGACTTGAATTTGGTCTTTCTCAGGTCATCCGGCTTGGCTCCAAAAACGTTAAATTGTTCCCGCAACTGGGCATCTTGCTCCAGCCAGTATTCATTATGGGATTCAATGCGGTCAATCGGTCCATGTTTGTAGAAAAGGAAGGCTACCGCACGTTTAACTTCGTCCAAATTTTCCAAATTGTCAACACGGAAATACTCAGTCAAGGCATGCTGGAGTCCTGGGCCTAACTGCTCATAAGGCTCCTGTCCGATACCAAGCAATGTAATACCTTTGTTAGCCAGCTCAATCGTAAACTGCTGGAAATTTTCTGGATAATAAGGTGAAATAACAATATAATTCATAGTAAGACTTCCTTTCTACTTAACATTTTAGAGATTTAACTGGCTCAAGAAATAAGGCATCTGCTTGCGCCACCAAATCCAATCATGAGACACATCATGACCCCATTCAGCAAACCAAGCTGGAATATTTTTGTGTTCGCAGGCTTCTTTCAGTGTGTAAAATGAAGGAAGGCCATCCTGCTCCCAGTCGCCCAAACCGGTACAAACGATAATATCAGCCTGACGATAGCGGTCAATAAACCAACCATCATTTTGGTTCCAGATATAATCAGCTGGTGAGTTTTGATAAATGGCTTCGTCGTTCAAATTGTCACCGACAAAGAAACGTGCATCATAGACACCACTGAGGGCGATTACTTTATTGAAAACATCTGGATGTTGGAGGAAGAAATTGACTGCATGATAAGCGCCCATAGAGCAGCCTGTCGTCATCATTGGATCAAACCAGCCTGTCTTGTGTTTGATAAAGGGAATTGCCTCTTCAATAACATAGCGCTCATAAGCACGGTGCATCTCAGCACGGTCATGAGGATGTTTCCAGTCCGCCAGCCAGCTTTCGCTATCTATGCTGCTCAAAGTGAAAAACTGAACCTTCCCTGTCTCGATGAACCAAGAGCAGGCTTCAATCATGCCGAAATCAGCATATTCATTGTGAGAACCGCCCGACGAAGCAAAGACTACTACTGGAATACCAGCATGACCGTAACGATTGACATACATTTCACGGTTCAAATGACCGCTCCAATGACTTAAAAATTCTACATGCATTTCTTTTCTCCTTTTTGCTTCTTTTCCTACCACTTTTCACTGATAAAGCGGAAACAGTCGGGCAGATTTTCCGCCCAGTCCACTTCATTGTGAATCGCCCCTGACTGGATTTTGATGTGGAGATTGTCCAGCTCCACACCAGCAGCAATCAGCTGCCGGTAATAGCTGAGCGATGAATCAATATAGGCCTGCTTGATATTGCCCGCCATGAGAGTCTTATCTGTATCATCAGCTTCCTCTGTTCCAACATAGATGAAAACTCGCTGGTCTGGATGTAACTTCTGACGCTCTATGTAGCGGTCAAAAGCTTCTTGGTGGAGCCAGTTGGCCGATGAAAAAACACCTAGACAGCCGACCTGATCCTGATATTCAATGCCGATAAATTGGGTAATATTGCCCCCCAATGAAGAACCAATCATAGCCGTATGATGGCGGTCAGGCTTAGTCCGATAGTTTTCGTCAATAAAAGGTTTGACGACATCCATGACAAACTCTGCGTACTCTGTTCCCTTGCCGCCAAACTGGACACCAGGAATATTGGACTCCTGAAACTTCCAAGCGGAATATTCATCCATCCGTCGTAGTCCATCATTGTCAATTGCTACGACTATCATTTTTTCAATATCAGGATTACGCTTGATTGTCGGAATCACTTTCCAAGAATGCCCACTGAAAGACTCCTTGCTATAGAGGACATTTTGTCCATCGTGAAAATAGACGACAGGATAGGTCTTTTTAGTATCTTGTTCATAATTTTTAGGGAGCAGCACTCGCACGCGCCGTTTTTGCTTGGTGTAAGGAACCACCAACTCATGAGTTTTCATATCAAGATAGAAATAGGATTTATTCATTTTCAGAAAACTTTCTATTTTCAAAATTTTTATTTATTATAACACAAATTAAGCAAAAAAGTTAGGAATTTCCTAACTTTTTAATGATTTTTATTAGATAATGATAGAAAATAGATTATTTATCCAAATAAGGCTGTAAATCTTGCAAGGCACGCTCAGCAATCTTCTCATAACGCTCTTTCTTATCACGAATCCGAGGGCCATCTAGCTCTTTGATAATACCGAAATTGACATTCATCGGTTGGAAGTGCTTGCTATCAGCGTGAGTGATATAATGCGGCAGACTGCCGATTGCTGTTGTTTCTGGAAAAACAAGTGCTTCTTCTCCCTTGAAGAGTCGAGCGGCATTGATACCTGCCACTAGACCAGAAGCCGCAGACTCAACATAGCCTTCGACACCCGTCATTTGTCCTGCAAAGAAAAGATTGGGCTGTTTCTTAGAGCGGAAAGTCTGTTCCAGCAGATTTGGAGAGTCCATATAGGAGTTGCGGTGCATGACACCATAGCGGACAAATTCTGCATTCTCAAGGCCAGGAATCATCTGGAACACTCGCTTTTGCTCGCCCCACTTGAGATGGGTCTGGAAGCCGACTATGTTGTAAAGGCTGCCTGCAGCATTATCCTGACGAAGCTGCACTACAGCGTATGGCGTCTTATATTCACCATCTCGAGGGCCTTGGTAGTCATCTGGGTATTCCAAGCCAACCGGCTTCATCGGTCCATAAAGCATGGTTTTAATGCCTCGCTTGGCCATTACTTCAATAGGCATGCAGCCTTCAAAGTATTTTTCCTTCTCAAAGGAATTGAGCGGTGCTTCCTCCGCATTGACCAAAGCTTCATGGAAATCCATAAATTCTTGTTTAGTCATTGGCGCATTGAGATAGGCCGCTTCGCCCTTGTCATAGCGGGATTTGAGATAGACCTTGGTCATATCGATGGTATTGACATCGATGATTGGCGCTGCCGCATCGTAGAAATAAAAGCCGTCGCCACCGTTGAGCGCGTGGATTTTTTCTGCCAAAGCATCGCTAGTCAGCGGACCTGTCGCAATGACTGTGATGGCATCCTCTGGAATTTCAGTGATTTCCTCACGAATGACTTCAATCAATGGATGGTTGGTCACTTGCTCCGTTACTAGCTGCGAAAAGCCTTCTCTATCAACTGCTAGAGCGCCGCCAGCTGGCACGCGAGTCGCTTCCGCTGACTTTAAGATGACCGAGTCCAACCGCCGCATTTCTTCCTTAAGCAGACCAACTGCATTAGTCAAAGCGTCTCCTCGCAGGGAGTTAGAGCAGACCAGTTCTGCAAAGTCCGCAGTTTTGTGTTGAGGTGTCGACTTGACGCCCCGCATTTCATAGAGTTTGACTGGGATGCCACGCTTGGCAATCTGGTAAGCTGCTTCACTGCCAGCTAGACCAGCACCGATAACATTGATATAAGATTGAGACACGACACTAATACCTCTTTGGGTGGAAACTGAGTCCAAATAAAAACAAGCTACTAGACTATTTGACACCCACAAATCTTTCTAAATTAATACTTGGTCCATTATACCAAAAAGCTAAGTAAAAAGACAGACAGGAGAATTCCTGAATGTCTTTCATAAATTAATGTTTATTAAAACTGAATGTCTTATAAGCATACAGATGACTATTATCTTCGTAACTTATACCAAATCCTACTTCTGTATTCCTAGGTAGTTTTTCAATTTCAACTATTTGAGCAAGTAAATATTGGAAATCAGAGTCTGTCCAATTGTCAATATTTTCATTAGTTACTTGGAGGTTTTGTTTTCGTACCTGTTCTATATCAGTGTGTATGTGAATACTAAAGGTCGAACGATTATCAACAACTCTTTTTAAGAGTGTATCTTGATTGCGAACAAACGTTTCTTCATCGAGATTGTTGACTCTACTTGGGTCTAAATCCTCGATTAACGGAATTAGTTCTTCTACATCCGTCTTCAAAAATGCCTCTCTTTTTTCTTGTTCTTCAAGACGGGTTTTCGGGTTACCACTGTATTCTTCTTTTGGAACTAGAGAGTAATAGGATTTAAAAGATTCCAATTCAATTGAGTTTTTAATATAAAGCTTCCTAAGCTGATCATCTTTTAAATATGTAAAAGTCAAACTATCACTTTGAAGTATCCTATTGTAAGCTTCCTCAAGTCGGTCATAGTTATCATCTTCGGAAACATACTCCATTTCTAAACGGTAGACTGTTTTCTTGGAAAAACCAAAGAATTCTTTCTTTTCAACTTCTTTAAGCCTCGGATTGTATTTAAGGACTGGAGTGCTCTCAACATAATCTTTTTCAAAATCCACATAGACATCAACAAATTGTTTCGTTCCTTTAATATAAATTGGAGATCCCTGATAACCAAAGGTATCAGCTGTCGAGTATCCTTCTGCTTCTAACCCTGCAGCTTCTACTACGGAACGAATGTTTGAAATAGCTGTTTTAGCTAAATCACGATCGACTCTGTTGTTACATGCAGACAACATAAATAATGTGAGAATAGAAAACAGCACACTAATTATTTTCTTAATCACTTTGCTTTTAACATCTCCTCTAAATAAGCAATCTTAGAAAAATCCTTATGATTGTTATTATCATTTCGGTAAGAATCTTGGGAAGAGGCGCGGTAGATAGCTAAAAATTGCTCTGGAGTCGGCAGTAAAAACTCAATACCATCAACTTCTTTTCGAGTCAGCTTCTCTAGCGGCACACCTGAAAAAGCCTCCAAGGTTTCCATGGCTCCAAACTCAATAGATAGATCTTCTTTTTGAAATTCATGCTCGTGCAGATCGACCAAGCGATAGCCCAAGCGCTCCATCATAGGTTCAATCTTGTCCATATCGTAAATGCGCTCTTCATCTGGTGCTTCCCATCCACGCTCATCACCATGAACATGAATATCAATATCACGCACTTGCCAGTCTTGCCCAGTAACTTGCTCCAGACCTAGAGAACCCATCAGAAGTGGAACAATTCCCATCTTATTCAGCTGAGACGCGATTTTTAGAAACTCTGCAAATTTACCCATCATAAAACTGCACCTCTTCTTCAGAAAAATATTTTACGTTATATAAATTATGTAAAATAACTATTTCACTTTTTCTTCTTGATAGTCACCATTGCTGCAGACCACTTGCTTGCCGCCACCACGAACTTTCTTTTCAACTAGATAGTGGTCGCATTTTGGACAGTCCCGACCGACTGGCTTGTCCCAAGATGTGAAATCACAATCTGGATAACGATCACAGCCGTAGAAAATGCGATTTCGCTTAGTCTTACGCTCGATAACTTGACCTTTCTGACACTGCGGGCAGGTCACACCGATTTCCTTGACAATAGCTTGAGTGTGACGACAGTCTGGGAAATTACTACAAGCATAGAACTTGCCAAATCGACCTAACTTGATAACCATGGGACTGCCACAGACCTCACAGTCAAAACCGGCCGGCTCATCCTTGATTTGGATTTTCTCCATCTCAGACTCAGCTTTAGCCACTTCCTTTTCAAAAGGTTTGTAAAATTCGTCAATAATCTTCTGCCACTGCTCTTTGCCAACTTCTACATCATCCAATTTTGCTTCCATTTCGGCTGTAAATTTCACATTCACGATGTCTGGGAAGAATTCGACAATTAGCGAATTGACAATCTCACCTAGTTCAGTCGGTTCAAAGCGTTTGGAAACCAGCTTAACATAGTAGCGTTTCTGAATAGTCTCAATGGTCGGTGCATAGGTAGACGGCCGGCCAACACCATTTTCTTCCAAAGTTTTGATGAGAGTTGCTTCAGAATAACGTGCAGGCGGCTGGGTAAAGTGCTGTTCTGGATTGGTATTGACACGTTTGACGGTATCGCCCTTTTCCATATCTGGCAGCATTTTATTCTTGTCAGAGTCGTTGTAAATAGCCAGATAACCATCAAACTTGACCTGACTGCCGTTAGCTGCAAATTGGACACCGTTTTGTTCTAGTTTCACATTCATAGTATCAAAGACTGCTGCTGTCATTTGACTGGCTACAAAACGGTTCCAGATCAGCGTATAGAGCTTAAGCTGATCCTTATCCAGATACTTTGCGATACTTTCCGGTGTATTGAAAACGCTGGAAGGACGAATGGCTTCGTGGGCATCTTGAGCGCCAGAAGCGTTCTTGGCCTTGCTGCCATGTTTGGAATATTTAGCACCAAATTTATCCGTAATAAAGCTTGCTGCTTCATTTTGCGCCACAGGGCTGATACGAGTCGAGTCGGTACGCATATAGGTAATGAGACCTTGTACGCCAGAACCGATATTAATCCCTTCATAGAGCTGCTGGGCCACCATCATGGTCTTACGAGTTCGAAAATTAATCTTATTAGCGGCATCCTGCTGCATAGAGGAGGTCGTGTAGGGTAGCGGAGCATTGCGTCGGCGCTCCTTCTTTTCAACGCTGTCGACAGTAAAGTCATCACCCTTGAGGTGAGACAGAACTTCTTTGACCTCATCGTTGTTGGTCAGCTTCATCTTCTTGCCATTCATGCCGTAGAAGCTAGCCTGAAACTGACGAGTTCCTTTCTTGAAAGTTCCGTCAATTGTCCAGTATTCTTCAGGTTTGAAGGCATTGATTTCATTTTCCCGATCGATAATCAGCTTAAGGGCGACAGACTGCACCCGACCAGCTGACAGGCCCTTTTTGACTTTCTTCCAAAGAATAGGAGAAATGGAGTAACCAACCAAACGGTCCAGAACCCGACGAGCTTGCTGGGCATTTACCAAATCCATATCAATCTGACGCGGCTCTTTAAAAGCATTCTTGACCGCATCCTTGGTGATTTCATTGAAGACGACACGGTTTTTCTCTTTCTCATCCAGATTAAGAATGTGGGCCAGATGCCAAGAAATAGCTTCTCCTTCACGGTCCGGGTCACTTGCCAGAAAGACTTGCTTAGCTTTCTTCGCTTCTTTTTTCAAGTCATTAATCAACGGACCTTTACCACGAATATTGATGTATTGTGGCTCGTAGTTGTTCTCAAAATCAATGGACATAGTGGACTTTTTCAAGTCGCGAATATGCCCCACACTGGCCAGAACTTTATAGTTTCGCCCCAGATACTTTTCTATTGTTTTTGCCTTGGCAGGCGACTCTACGATGACAAGATTTTTCTTAGTCGTAGACTTTTTCTTTGTTTTTGTTACCAAATTAGACACCTTCTATAAGAAATAAATCTCATAGAGTGTAAACTATTTTTTGATAGATGTCAACTCACAACATTCTCTATAGGAAAACTTGTTTTAGAATTGGAACTCAGATAGGACGTCAGATCCCGATGTGATGCACTTTGCGCCCTCTTGAATCAAATGATGACAACCGTCAGATTTTCCATCTAAAATTGACCCTGGAATGGCAAAAACATCCCGCCCCTCTTCCATTGCTCGCTCACAGGTAATCAGGCTGCCTGAGCGCATCTTGGCTTCTGCCACGATGACGCCTCGACAAAGACCTGCGATGATACGATTTCGCTCTGGAAAATGGAATTTCAGGGGCTGTTCACCCGGCCCATACTCCGTCAGCAATAAATGATTTTTACCAATATAAGTCTGTAGTTTTTGATTGGCCTTGGGATAGAAGACATCTAGTCCCGTCCCAATGACAGCAATAGTTTGGCCACCATTTTGCAGTGCAGCCATGTGGGCCACGGTATCAATCCCACGAGCCAGTCCGCTGACGATAACCAGTTCATTATTCAACTCCTTGATGATTTTCTGCACAGCAGCATTGCCCTGCTTACTGCTGTCTCGACTACCGACAATGGCTATCTTGGGCATTTCTAGCAAATTTAGATTTCCTTGATAAAATAGCAAAGTCGGTGCATCGTAAATCTCGCATAGATCCCAAGGATACACATCATCCAAGATTGAAAAGGACGGAAAACGTTCAAACTCTTCTTTCAAAGCTGGTAAATCAAGTCGCTTGTACTTTTCCATAAAGAGTGCGGGATTGCGGCACTCAGAAACGACGGCCTTGTCTCTCAAAGATAGCTCCCCCTCTTTATTTTCTGCATATCTCAAGATATTTAAGACTTGTTGATTGGTTAAGCCAGCTTTTTTCATTTTATAAATTTCAAAATTATTCATTTCTATCACCTCACTTTCTTATTCGTAAAAAAGTTCAAAAAAAGAACTGCAATACAGTTCCTTGTTTCTTATTCGATTAATTATTGAGAAAATTGTTGAGTTCTTCTATTCTTCACGAACAGGAATTTCCTTAATAATCTTAGCAGGATTGCCGGCTAGGACTACATTATCGCCAAATGATTTAGTCACCACTGCACCAGCTCCAACTACGACATTATCTCCCAGCGTCACGCCTGGCAGAATGGTTACGCCGCCACCAGCCCAGAAATTGTCACCAATCTTAATAGACGCCCCGTATTCAATACCGGAATTTCTTTCCACTGGGTCAAGCGGATGCAACGGCGTCAGAAACTGGCAATTGGGACCCAGCATGGCATTCTTTCCAATGGTAATAGGACAGACATCCAGCATGGTCAAATTCCAGTTGGAATAAAAATTCTCCCCCAAGTGAATGTTAACTCCATAATCACAGACCAAATCTGGATGCAACCACAGATTCTCCCCTGTACTGCCGAACCACTCCTTGGCGATAGCGCTGCGTTTTTCAACATCTCGTTCTTGGTTAAAACGATACTGAAACTCTCGCGAGCGAGCAGCCAACGCTCTTAATTCAGGATCTTGAGGGCTGTAGTTCTCTCCTGCAATCATTTTTTGGTATTCGCTAGTCATACTTGTCTCCCCATAACGATTAGGATTTCTTATAAATTTGTCATGGATTTGATCGGTTCAAAGCTTCTGCGGTGAATCGGTGTGACACCGTATTTGTCCAGTCCTTCCAGATGCAATTTGGTACCATAACCAGCATTCTGGGCAAAGTCATAGCCTGGATAAATCTGATCAAATTCCGCCATCATCTTGTCCCTCGTCACCTTGGCTACGATAGAAGCCGCAGCGATGGATAGGGAATTGGCATCGCCCTTAATAATGGACTGCTGGGGCAAGGGCAAGTCTAACTTCATAGCATCGATTAAGAGGTAATCTGGCTTTATCTTGAGCTGAGCTACCGCTTCTGTCATGGCTAGCTTGGTCGCTTCATAGATATTGACTCGGTCAATCGTTTGATTATCCATAATCCCCAAGCCAACGGCTAAAGCCTGATCTAGCACCGCTTGATAAATTTCCTCATGCTTTTTCTTGGGAATCTTTTTACTGTCATTCAGCCCCTTGATTTTGCAGTTAGGAGGCAGAATGACTGCTGCTGCAACTACTGGCCCAGCTAAGGGACCTCGTCCGACTTCATCAATGCCAGCAATCACCTGAAATCCTTGACTATAGAGTTCTTTTTCATAGCGCAGCATGTACTCTAGACGTAAGTCTTCATCTAGCTCTGCTTGGATTTCTTTTTGGCGCTTGAGTAAGAGTTTTTGAACACCGCTTCGCTCATCCTGCTTCAATTCTTGAAAAAGCGGATCCTGCAAGTCAGATACTTGAGCCAACTGCTCTTGGATTTCCTTAATCGTAGCCATCCAATTCCTCCAATGTATCCAGTGTATAGCGACCTAAGCGCCCATCACGCACTTCCTTGACAAAGAGACTGTAAAAGCGATCATAGTCCTCTCTGAAGCCCAATTTCTGGGTCATATCCATAATCATGTCTGGCGCTTCCAGCTCTAAATCTAGCTGCTTAAAGCGCTCCTGCAGTGCCTTAGGATAATGCTCTTTGAAATAATTGAGTCCAAAAATAGTAACTTCGTCCATGGGCAGCAAATTGTCCTTGATAGCACCCGTCAAAGCGAGTTTCAAAGCCACCATTTCATCTTCAAATTTTGGCCAAAGAATCCCTGGCGTATCCAGAATTTCCAAATCCTTATTGGACTTGAGCCACTGCTGACCTTTGGTGACCCCTGGTTTATTGCCGACTATCGCGATTTTCTTACCAGCCAGTCGGTTCATCAGCGTTGACTTTCCAGCATTGGGAATCCCGATAATCATGGTCCGCAAGGTCTCGATTTGAATTCCTCTTTCCCGCTGGCGAGCTAGTTTATCAGCCATTAATTTCTTAGCTGCTTCGGTCACTTTTTTAACTGCAGATTGTTCCTTAGAGTTAATAGCCAAGGTTTTGATTCCCTGACTTTCAAAATAGGCCTGCCATTCCTTGGTTAAGTTTGGATCCGCTAAGTCGGCCTTGTTTAAAATCAATAATTTGGGCTTATCCCCAACAATTTTGGTCAACATAGGATTTTGACTGGACAAGGGCAACCTTGCATCCACCAAAATCGTCACAAAATCTACAAATTTAATACTTTCTTGAACCTGTCTCCGAGCCTTGGACATGTGCCCAGGAAACCATTGAATCGTTGCCATTAAAAACCTCTTTCTTACAATCTTCTAGTATCTCATTATACCAAAAAAATAGAGAATAAAATAGTAAAATCGCTCCCTCGAACTGATAGAAGCGATTCTCTATTCTTATAAAAATGACGGTTTACGATCCTGCTTATCTGTGAATGGAACTCGCGGTTCACGAATCCTAGTCACATAATCAACAAACTCCTCACCAGTCTGATCAAACTCAGCAACTGCGAAAAATTGATCGTGGTAAAAGAAAAACTTATAGTGGTTTTCAAAAGCTTCTTTGAGCCATTTGTCTTTGGCAACGATTGAACGCATCGGATAATCATCTACCGCAGCAACCCACAGAGGTTTCCGATGAGCATGAGTCAGCACCAAATCAGCCATATGAATCATGGTTTCCTCGCCCTGTTTGAGTAAGATGATGCTGTGACCATTACTGTGACCGCCTGTATGAACCATTTGAATTTCTGGAATGACGTTCAGATATTCAGTAAAAGTTTCAACCTGATCTTGGATTGGCTCCCAATTTTCCTTCAGATAAGTTCCCCTTGTCCGACTATTGGGATTTCGCATTTCGTACCATTCCATCTCATTTACAAAAATCTTTGCATTTGGGAATTTTGAAACAAGCTGATTGTTTTCATCTAGTCTAGTCAAACCGCCAGAGTGATCATGGTGCATGTGTGTCATTAAAATATGGGAAATATCTTCTGGCTTTAATCCCAAGAGTGCCAAGCTTTCTTCAACACGGCTCTCAGAAAGAATACCGAGATTGCGGCGTTGTTTATCAGACAGCTTAGCCGTATCAAAACTCGCATCAATTAAATAATTCTGCCCCTTGTATTGAATCAAAATCGGATCTGTCAGTTCAGCCATCATATTTTCTTCTGTTGTTGGATAATAACGCGACCAAACAACCTTTGGTACCGGGCCAAACAAGGTGCCTGCATCTGTGAGCTTATCCGCTCCACGCAACCAAGTCAGCTTCATTTCCCCAAACTGATACTCTTGTAATTTGAGTTCTGTCATCTTTTACTCCTTTAACCATCTCTCTGCGATTTCTTTTCTGATCGAATTTCCTGACCGTCCATAATTCTCAATAATTTCAGCATCTTTAAAATAGCGTTTGATATTCACATGATCAAATTTTTGTAAAGGCCCGATAAGACGGAGAATTTCATCTGTAACCTCTAGCGCTACCTTAGTCATATATAGCTTTATCCGTGCAACAAACTTGGAATCTTCTTCTATTTGATTTGGATAGGATGAAAAATAAGCATCTGCAGCACAAATTTTATTGTACAAATCTGCGAATTTATACTGATGCAACTCAACATCCATCAGTCGCTTGCCGAACCCCCTTTTTACACGTGCAAACTCAAGGCCCTTATGAAAGGCACCTTCGGCAACTCCTAAAGCAACCGCACTCAAGCCAAGTTGCATATTCTTTATGATATCATTAAATTGCTCATTTCCAGCCAAGACTCCACCTAATAAGGCAGTTTCCGGCAGGTGTACATTATCTAAGGTAACAGAACTTAGTGGAAGTCCTAGTAAACCTTGCTTTTCTATCTGCTCACCAATGAGCACACCCGAAGCACTCGTCTCCACAATGAAGAAGCCGTAAGAATCAGGCTTTCCAGTTTCCCTTACTTTAGCTAATACCAAGAGAATATCCGCAATGCTGCTATTCGACACTTTGGCTTTTTCTCCCGAAAGTTGCCACCCTGTCTCTGTCTTGATCGCATAGGTCTCCAAATCTGCCAAACTATTTAGATGCTTAGACTCAGAAAATCCAAGACCTGCTTTACAAGTTCCCTTTACCAACTTGTCCAGATAACGCTCTTTCTGTTGCCCTGTACCAAACTTCAAAATCGGATAAACACCATAACAACCTTGGGTCAGCAATATAGTTGAAAGAGCTGGAAATTCATTCGAAATCATTCGAATAGAGCTGATAAAATCAGAAGCCAAAGCCTGATCGCCTTCTGACAAAATCGGTGAAAAAATATCCAAATCCGTCGTCATTACTTCCCAGATCTCCTGAGGAAAGTCGACTGACTCATCATGATTTTTCATGTAGTCTCTAATAGCTGTATTTACATATGAACTCAATGCTGCTGTTTTGGTACTGGACTTCATCATCAATTCTCCCCCCTATGGATGTGGCTCAGAAAGAGGCTGATAATAACCTTTTAAAAGCTCTTCATATACGTATGCTTCTACCTCATTGTAGCTTGCTTTATAAGGACGGCAGAACCAAATATTGAAAGGCACTGGGTCCTTAAAGCGCACAACCTTGAATTTATTCTTATCGACAAAATACTCTAAAGGACGAGGTAACAGTGCAATCATATCGTTTTGATAAGTTGACTCTATCAAGAAATCCCATGTCGATGATAAATAGGCAAAATTTGCTTTTATCTTTTTACTCTTTAATTTTTCAGTGATTAAATCGTAGGTTGTAAATGATTTATTAAAGGTTGCTAAACCGTACTGAGCTATATCTTTCCATTTCAACAATTCTTTGTTTGCCAAGGGATGATTCTTGTCCATATAGGCCACGTATTCATCAACTTGAATGATATACTGTTCATATTTTTTTGGATCCAGATTGGTAGGTTCGATTAATACTGCAAAATTCAGATCCCCTGCAACCAGCTTTTGACGTAATTCATTACTTCCATCCTCAGTAACCTGAATGTTGACTTGCGGATTGTCTTGTAAAAACTTTGGTAAAATACTAGAAAAATATACACGTAAAATCAATGACGGAATGCCCAAGTTAAAGGTACCTTTTTGTTTAAGAGCTTCCATATGAATCATTGACTGCATCTCTTCATGCCGGTTGACAATCTCTGTGGCAAAACGGTAAATCTTACCACCAGCTTCCGTCAGACTCTCTAATCTTCCATTTCTGCGATTGAAGAGCTGGATTCCTTCCGTTGATTCAAAATTTGTGACAAACTGACTCAAGGCTGACTGGCTGATATGAATTTTCTTAGCTGCGATAGAAAGATTGCATCCACATTCGACGATATTGATAAAGTAAGTCATTTGAATTATATCCACTTTTCGTCTCCCATCTTTCAAATTTCACGAGGTAATTTGCCATAAATAAAACAACAACTGGCCCTCGAAACCATGATGACCAGTTGCTAGTATTCTGATTAAAAACTAATCATCGCTCAAGTTGTTATAAACACATAGTAACACACTTTCAGAGAAAGAGGAGATTAATTGCTTACTAACTTTATTAGATTGACATCGTTTTCAAGTCTTCTGAAACAATTACTTCTCCTGCTGTCTTTTCAAGAACTTCCTCTAGGGTAACGCCGGGAGCAAGCTCTTTCAAGAGGAACTTACCATCTTGGAAACCAAAGACAGCCAACTCTGTAATGACTAAATCAAGAACTCCTTTGGCAGAAAGTGGCAAAGTACACTCTGGCAGAAGTTTAGATTGGCCATCGGCAGTAGTATGCTGGATTGCACCGATAACACGCTTCGCTCCAACCAACAAGTCCATCGCTCCACCCATTCCTGGGGCAAACTTCCCTGGAATAATCCAGTTAGCAATACTACCATCTTGACTGACTTCCAAAGCTCCTAGCACGGTCGCATCAACGTGTCCACCACGGATGATCGCGAAGGAAGTCTGTAAGTCAAATAATGCTGCTCCAGGCAAGAGAGTGATTGGCGCTCCACCAGAGTTTGCCAGGTTTGGATTGTAAGTATCTTTCGTTGGTGTTTCACCAAAGCGAAGCGCTCCATTTTCAGCCTGAAGAATAACGTTTACTCCCTCAGGAATATAGTCAGCAGATGCGTTTGGAATACCAAATCCTAGATTGACAACATCTCCATCTTTAAATTCTTGTGCAACACGTCTTGCAATAATTTCTTTTGCTTTCATATTAGTTCACCCCCGCCAATTTTTTAGTCTCTGTCCAAAGATCACCCATCATCTTATGGTGTTCTTCTGGAGTCAAGCTTTGGACGACATAGTCAACAAGGATGCCCGGAACATAAATATCATTCGGATGAATTTCGCCAGCTTCAACAATTTCATTCGCTTCAACGATAACAGTATCTGCTGCGAGTGCTAATTGCAAGGAAATGTTTTTCGTAGTACCATCGATATACAAGTTGCCGTATTTGTCAGCTTTAGTCGCTTTGATTAAGGCAACATCAATTTTAAGTGGATCATAGACCAAGTATTCACGGCCATTACGTTCCACTTTTTCATAATCTTTTTCTAAGATTGTTCCGACTCCTGTCGGGGTCAAGACAGCTCCTAAGCCAGCTCCAGCTGCATGGAGACGCTCGACAACAGTTCCCATCGGTGTAAATTCGACTTCCATCGTCTTTTCAAAATACTCACGTTGAGCTGCTGCAGATGTTCCTATGTGGGCTGCAATATATTTTTTTACTTGGTGATTTTCACAAAGTCGTCCAACCCCAACTTCTTTACCAGGATGAGATGTTACCACCGATACCAAAGTCAAGTCTTGCTGGTTTTGTTTTACTAATTCTTCAATCAATTCAAAAGGTTCACCGACACCGAGGAATCCAGAAATTCCAACGATATCACCCGATTTGACCTTAGAAATAGCGTCTGATAATGATACAACTGATTTCATGCTGATACCTCCTCTTTTACTTACGATTGAAAACAGCTTTGCGTTTTTCAACAAAAGCACGCATTCCTTCTAGTTTGTCTTCTGTAGAGAAGAGCAAGGCTTCTGCTTCTGTTTCCAGACGAATTGCATTTTTAAGAGGAAGTTCCGCACCAACTTGAATGACATGTTTTGCTTTTTCAACAGCTAACGGTGCATTCTTCATGATGGCTGCGGCTAATTCTTCAGCTGAAGACAACAATTCTTCAGCAGGAACCAGTTTGTTAAGAATACCTAAGTCATAGGCTTCTTGACCTTTCACTGTACGAGCAGTGAAGATAAGTTCTTTGGCACGGCTAGTTCCAATCAAGCGAGACATCCGTTGAGTACCAGCAAATCCCGGAATAATACCCAAGCCAACTTCTGGGAAGCCAACCACTGTTTTTTCAAATCCAATACGGATATCTGTTGAAAGTGCTAGCTCCATACCACCACCGAGTGCATAACCATTGATGACTGCAATCGTTGGTTGGCGTAAATCTGAAAGGCGAGTAAATGTATCATTTGCAAATGTCATGTATTCAAATGCTTGAATAGGTGACATCAAATCCATTTCCTTGATGTCTGCTCCGGCGACGAATGCTTTTTCTCCTGCTCCAGTTACGATGACAACGCGAATTTCTTCGCTTTTCTCAACTTGATCAAGAACTTCATTCAAATCAGCCAAAACTTGAGAACTCAAGGCGTTCAAAGCTTCAGGACGGTTGATAGTGATATATCCAATCCCATTTTTAACTTCTAATAAAACAGTTTTACTCATTTTTATGCTCCTACTTATAAAATTGAATGACTAAGTATGGTGTCAACAAATACTTAAACCACAAATGTAAGAGCTTACATTCTTATGATATACCATTTCTCACACTTCGTCTACTTAATCATCATTTATGAATCAATAAGCTAAGCTTATAGTTTTGAAATTCAAATTAATTTTTTGAAAAATAAAACAAGCCCTATCAAGGCTTGCTTGCAAAAAACAGCTCATCGATAGGACTTGTTTATATAGTAGAAGCAAATGGAAAACTTCAAAAATGAACTAGATTCTAGCGTTCTACAATGACCGCTGTCCCCATTCCGCCACCAATACATAGGGTAGCAAGGCCACGTTTAACATCACGTTTTTTCATTTCGTGCAAAAGTGTTACCAAAATACGGCAGCCTGAAGCACCGATTGGATGACCAAGAGCAATCGCACCACCATTTACATTGACTTTTTCAGGGTCAAGATTCAGTTCTTTGCCAACGGCACATGCTTGCGCTGCAAATGCTTCATTGGATTCAACCAAATCTAAATCTTCCACTGTAAATCCGCCTTTTTCAAGGGCTTTGCGAGATGCGTAAATCGGACCACAACCCATAACTTTTGGATCTAGTCCAGCGCTTGCGTATGATTTGATCGTTGCCAAAACTGGAACGCCCAATTCTTTAGCTTTATCAGCACTCATAACAACCACTGCTGCTGCACCGTCGTTAATACCTGAGGCATTACCAGCAGTTACAGTACCATCCTTCTTGAACACTGGACGCAATTTACCCAAACCTTCAAGAGAAGCATCTTTTCTTGGAAATTCATCTGTATCAAATACGATAGGATCGCCTTTACGTTGTGGAATTTCAACAGGAACAATTTCTTCTTTGAAACGCCCAGCTTCGATCGCTGCAACTGCACGTTTTTGAGATTGCACAGCAAAGTTATCTTGGTCTTCACGTGTAATGCCATATTGTTCAGCAACGTTTTCAGCTGTAATTCCCATATGGAAGGATTCAAAGGCATCTGTCAAGCCATCGCGGAGCATAGTGTCTACTACTTGAGAGTCTCCCATACGAGCGCCCCAACGTTGGTTTTGAAGGACATAAGGAGCTTGGCTCATGTTTTCGGCCCCTCCAGCTACAACGATATCAGCATCTCCACATAATACAGCTTGAGCCGCCAATTGAACTGCTTTCAAACCAGAGCCACAAACTTTGTTAATAGTAAAAGCTGGAGAAGCTACTGGGACACCTGCGTTAACACTCATTTGACGAGCTACGTTTTGACCAAGACCTGCACCCAGAACATTCCCCATGATAACTTCATCAACTTGTTCTGGTTTCAAATTTGCTCGTTCAATAGCACTTTTAATAACTAAACTCCCTAGATCAACAGCCGAAACATTTTTTAAAGTTCCGCCAAAAGAACCTAAAGGTGTGCGGACTGCTGCTACAATAACTGCTTCTTTCATTTCTCGCTCCTTATATCTTAATATTTAAAGAATCCTTCTTTAGTCTTGCGACCAAGCTTACCAGCTTCAACCATCTTCTTCAGAAGTGGAGCAGGACGATACTTAGGATCTCCAAATCCATTGTTCAATACTCCCATAATAGCCAAGCAGACATCAAGACCGATCAAGTCAGCCAATGCCAATGGGCCAATTGGATGATTAGCACCTAGTTTCATTGCTTCGTCAATTTCTTCTGCTGAAGCAATTCCTTCTCCTAAGATGAAAATAGCTTCATTGATCATTGGAATCAAGACACGGTTCACAACAAAACCATAAGAATCTTTCACATCTACAGCTGTTTTACCGATTTTTTCAGTCAATTCACGAACAGCTTTCACAACTTCATCTGATGTTTGAAGCGCACGGATAACTTCAACCAATTTCATAACTGGTGCTGGGTTGAAGAAGTGCATACCAATAACGCGTTCTTGATGAACTGTCGCTGCTGCAATATCAGTAATAGATAGAGATGAAGTGTTTGAAGCCAAAACTGTTTCTGGAGCAGTGATTTCATCCAATTGTTTAAAAATGCTCAATTTGATTTCGCGATTTTCAGTAGCCGCTTCAATAACCAATTGAACATGTTTAGCATCTTCATAAGATGTAGAAGGAATCAGATTTGCCAAAATGCTGTCTTTATCTTCTTCTGACAAACGACCTTTTTCAACAGAACGAGACAATTGCTTAGTAATACCATCCAGCCCTCTTTGAACAAACTCTTCCTTGATATCATTGAGATAAACTGTGAAACCTGATTGAGCAAAGACTTGTGCAATACCGCTTCCCATTTGACCTGATCCGATGATCATCACTTTTGAAATACTCATTTTTTTCTCCTATTTACTATCAAAATATAAACTTCAAAAAGAAAGAATCGGAACGATTACTAGCAAATGCTGAGCAATCGTTCCAAATTCATTATTATACAAATGCTCCAATACCAGTAATTTCACGGCCTACAATCAAAGCATTCACTTCATGAGAACCTTCATATGTGTAGATTGCTTCAGCATCTGCAAAGAAGCGAGCTACATCAGTTTCAAGAGTGATTCCGTTACCACCACATGTTTCACGTGCAAGTGCAACTGTTTCGCGCATTACCAATGAGTTGTGCATCTTAGCAAGTGCAGAGTTCAACATCAATTCGTTACCTGCTTCTTGCATTTCAGCAATACGAGCTGAATATGAAAGTACTGCCACTGCGTTAGCTTGCATTCTAGCCAATTTTTCTTGTACGATTTGGAATGCAGCAATTGGACGTTTGAATTGTTGACGATCTTTAGCATACTTAAGAGCTGCTACGTATGAGCCACAAGTGATAGCAGTTGCAATGTGAGCAACGTCAGCACGAGTGAATGTCAAGATACGAGCTACATCGCCAAATCCATTGATGTTTACCAAACGGTCTGAATCTGGAACTTCCACATTCTTCATAGTAATGTGGCCATTACGTACGCAACGAAGAGCTGTTTTGTGAGGGATTGGTTCTGCATGATATCCAGGAGCGCCTTTACGAACGATGAAACATTTTACTTTTCCATCTTCAACGTCGCGAGCAAATACTGGAACCACATCAGCTGTATCTGATCCACCGATCCAACGTTTTTCTCCGTTCAAGATCCATTTATCGCCAACACGCTCAGCTGTTGTCGCAAGACCTCCAGCAATGTCAGAACCTGACAACGGCTCAGTCAAAGCGAAACATCCTTGCCAGTCAAATGCAGCTAATTTAGGAAGGAATTCTTTTTGTTGACGCTCGTCACCACCAAGCAAGACTGTGTTGTAGCAAAGTCCACCATGAACTGTGAAGAAAGTCGCTATAGACGCATCGAAACGGCCTAATTCCAAATACAAGAATGCGATGTAAAGTTCTGATGGTTTGTAGTTGCCTTCACGACCTTCGAACAATTTAGGGTTGTTCATGATTTGAGCGCCTTTAGCAACTGCATAGAATTCTTCAAATGGGAAATCAGGTGCTTCCCAATATTCATTAATGACTGGACGAAGATGCTTTTCAATCAAACGACGAGTTTCTTGTAATACTTCCGCTTCTCCCAATGTCAAGCCATCGGCATAGTGGAAAAGATCCTCAGGGTATAGTTCACGTAAAATTTCTTCTTTAGTTGCCATTTTATTGACTCCTTTTGTATAGTTTTTATTTGTATAAGAGCGCTTTCATTTTTATAGCTCAGTATTTGTTGACGCTTTCATTTTATATCTAATATGTCCTAGTGTCTACTTAAGAAAGATTAAGAAGAGCATAAGTCCAGATTATACATATTGATTTAACTGGCTTTGAAAGGCCTTTTTCTAATAAAAACAAGGAAAAAGTCTTTGAATGCGGTTACAAATTTTAACAAAAAATCTACTTTGAACTGAATTTTTATATTGAGTTTTGCAAAAGAAAAAGCCCATGTGGGCCTCTCAGCATTTTTATCGGATTTGCTCAAAATGCAAATGGACAGCGATATGATCACCGTAACCACTGCGCTCCAAATCACGCTGCAAGCGGTAAGAAATATAATGCTCAGCAATGGTGATATAACCTGCTCCCAAGAGACGGTTTTCAACCATAGACTGAATCATACTGATAGTGGCACGCTCAACCTTGGCTTCTTCCAAATCTAACGCGACTTTTTTTGTCACCAAGGCTAGATTTTGGCGGAGGTCGTCTGTCAAGACATAAACGGTTTGAGCTGCTTTTAATACCGCTTGATAGATTTTATCTGGGTCAAAGTCAACGACTTCCCCACTGCGTTTAATAACTTTCATAAGATACTCCTTTATTTATATATTTCTGATATAGTGTAAATCTCTAGCTTGACTGCCATCAATCCAATTTTCAGTGGCAGACTCGAAGACAAAACCCTCTTTTTCATAAAATGGAAGACCGATAACATTTCCTTCCGTTACTGTAACAGCTTGCTCTCTGGCCTGATATTGTGATTTTTGATAACTTGTCAAGGTCTCCAGTAATGCATGACCGATTCCCAAACGTTGAGCCTGCGGCAAGACATAGAGAACATAAACATTGGCTCTGCCGTCCTCACTCATTCCACCACCAATACAACCAAGCGCCTGACCATTCCTTTCTGCCAGCCAATAGCCATTCCATTCAGGAGAAAGTTCAGTCAAGTCCTTATATAAACGTTCCTGGCTATAGAAAATGTCAAACACTCGCTCTATGTAGGAAGAGGAATAAATATCTTTATAGGTAGCCAGCCAAGTTTCTCTACATATCTTTTGGATTAGTTGCCAATCATCCTTGCTTGCCTTACGAACCTGCATTATCATCACCTCTCAAGAGATAACTTACCCTATCATTATACAATTTTTTCTTGTTTTTTTCAAAAAGAATGAAACATTTAGAAAAAGGACTGCAGAGATGAACTAAACCTCAATCCTTAGAATGTTATCTAACGTTTGAGGCACCATTCAACTGCAATCCTTTTGAAATATTTTTCAGACAACTATAAATATTACTCCTTTTAGATCAAGCTAATAATATATATACTATATACCACTTTCCTCTAATACAATGTCTTGTTTCTTGTAACGATATTGCATTTTCCAATGATTTTCAGACACTTCTTCTAATTTCAGAGTTTTGTTAATCTTATTAAAAGGCAATTTCTCTTCCTCAACTTTCTTTAGGAGCTCAACTAATAAATCACCCCCAGCGTTTAGAGAAATCAAACTATCATCCTCACTATCGTATTGAAGCAAAACTTTCTTAGTCGGTTTGTGGATGACATTATAAAGATTGAAAGCTCTTTTAATGTCAAAATTCTTCTCTTTGTCTGCTATCATTGACACAGTATGTAACTCTAACCGACCAATTTTAAACGCTCCAAAAAGACTGAGAACAATCCCTAATCCAGCAAGTGTTTCCCAGATGAGAGAGAAAAGTTTTAAATCCCAATCTGTTATAAGGTTAAGAAGTAGATAAAGAGCCCCCAAACCAAACCCTAACAAAATTAGACCTGCACCATAAAAACTTGCCTTATCACCAGTTCGAATAATTGGCTTGTCGTAAACTCTCTTCCCCTCAAGCTTTTCCAGACTACGCTTTGCCTTGTACTCTTCGATTCGTTGACTATGCTTTTCTGACATATTATGAAATCACACCTTACTTACTCTATATAAAATCTAAAGCAAATTTGCCGATCAATAATCTGGTCTTAGAACCCCTTTAACAGTCTCCTTCGTCGCTTCATAGTCGCCATCAACTACGACCTTGATAATTCGCTTAGCATCTTCCTCAGGAGCTGGAACGAGCGGTAAGCGGGTTGGACCTGCTGCAAATCCCATGTAATTAAGCACAGCCTTGACTGGAGCTGGGCTTGGGTAAGAGAAAAGCGCATTGACCTTAGGGATGAATTTCCGTTGGATAGCAGCTGCTTTTTTGATGTCATTGTGTTCAATAGCATCCAGCATTTCAAACATTTCATCACCGTTTGTGTGAGAAGCAACGGAAATAACGCCATCAGCCCCCAGATTCATAGCATGAAAGGCATCACCATCCTCACCCGTATAAATCAAGAACTCCTCTGGACGATGTTCGATCAAATAAGCCATATTAGCCAGACTGGTACATTCCTTCACGCCAATAATATTTGGATGTTCTGCCAGTCTCAGCATGGTCTCAGGCGTCATTTCAACCACTACCCGTCCTGGGATATTATAGATAATGATCGGCAGGTTTGAAGCATCCGCAATGGCTTTGAAGTGCTGATACATGCCTTCTTGAGACGGTTTATTGTAATAGGGGACAATGGCCAAACCAGCCGCAAAACCTCCAAAGGCATCTACTTCTTTGACAAATTCAATGGAGTCCCGCGTTTCGTTGGTACCAACACCCGCAATCAAAGGGACACGTCCCTTGACAACTTTTTGAACAGCCGCAAATAATTCCAACTCTTCATCGTGGGTCAGAGTTGGACTCTCTGCAGTCGTTCCAGCTAGCAAAATCCCATCTGTATGATGAGCCAAAAGGTGCTCAATCAAGTCCGGAATGGCCTCAAAATTGATGGAGCCATCTTCATGAAAAGGCGTAATGAAAGCGGTGATAATTTTACAATTCTTCAAATCTGCGTATGCCATAGACTTACCTCTCTTTGTATGAAAAGAGGATTGAATGACAGATATTCAATCCTCGACCTGTCACATATTTTCAGACAGTTTATTTTAATTCAAAAACAACTTCTTCCGTCGGACGGACCAAACCACGCTCATGAAGAGTTTCAGCGATTTGGACAGAATTCCAAGCTGCTCCTTTGAGAAGGTTGTCTGACACGACCCACATATGGATTCCTTTTTCTGCATCCAAGTCTTTGCGGATACGACCTACAAAAGTATCGCGTGAACCAACTGCGTTAATTGCTTGAGGATAGATTTGGTGAGCTACATCATCCTCAAGAACGGCACCTGGGAAAGCTGCAATGGCTGCTTTGACTTCTTCAATCGGAGCCACTTCTTTTGTTTCGATGTAAACAGACTCAGAGTGAGCTGACAAGACGGGAATACGCACACATGTTGCTGAAACTGCGATGCTATCGTCTTCCATGATTTTCTTGGTTTCCTTAGTCATCTTCATCTCTTCGTAAGTGTAGTCGTTGTCAGTAAAGACATCGATTTGTGGAAGAGCATTGAAGGCAATTGGATAATGCTTCTTGTCGCCACCTGAAGGCAAGATTTCCGCATGCAAATCACGTGGATTCACACCATCATTCAACACTTCACGAAGCTCACGTTGCGTTTCAAGAATGGCTCCCATACCAGCACCTGAAACAGCCTGGTAAGTTGAAACGATGATACGGTCCAAGCCCCATTGCTGACGGACAGGCTCCAAGGCAACCATCATCTGAATAGTTGAACAATTAGGACAAGCGATAATCCCTTTATGCTGATCTAGTGCATGAGCGTTTACTTCTGGAACAACCAGAGGCACATCAGGATTTTGGCGGAAATATGAGGTATTGTCCACTACGACTGCACCAGCTTTAACTGCATACGGAGCATATTTTGCTGAAGTAGAGCCACCAGCTGAGAAAAGAGCGATGTCTACACCTTCAAAGGCAGTTTCTGTTGTTTCTTCAATAGTAACATCTTGTCCCTTGAACTGAAGAACCTTGCCAGCTGAACGAGCAGAAGCCAAATAACGAATCTTGTCGATTGGAAGTGACGATTCTTCCAGCATTTTAATCATTTGAGCGCCAACGGCACCAGTGGCACCAACCACAGCAACTGTATATCCCATACAATCCACCTCTGAATTTTCTAAAAATTTTGTATATTCTAGTATTATACTATTTTTGATGAAAATTGCAAATATTTCTGAAGGATAAGCCAGGCTTTTTAAAATGTTGCTGCTATTCTAAGACTCAACTTCGTCCTGTGGACCCCTTTCGTTAAGAGCAATAGCACTCATGACGACAATCGTCTCAGCATCAATGTCTCTAAGCTCGGCTGCGACTAAGAATATTGCCTCTCTAAGCGAACTTCCAAGGTTTACAGATTTTGTTCTCACGAACAAAACTGCATCCATTGCTCTACGACTAAACTTCTTCCTGTGGACTCGTTTCATCAAGAGCAATAGCACTCACGACGTCGACCGTCTCAGTATCAATGTCTCTAAGCTCGGCTACGACTAACTGTTTTGCCTCTCTAAGAGTAGTTGCAAAGTTTACAGTTTTTGTCCTCATGGACAAAACTGCATCCATTGCTCTACGACTCAACTGCCTTCTGCGAAGTTGTTTCATCAAGAGTAATAGCACTCACGACGTCGACCGTCTCAGTATCAATGTCTCTTAGATCAGCTTCGACCAATGGTCTTGCCAATCTAAGAGACATAGAAAAATCCCCAATCCGAAGACTGGGGATAAGGGCACTTTCGTGTGATCAGCAGGTTCACACAACTGATCAAGGTCCGCTCCTGCGTTTATGGCCTCCCATGCTTCAATTTGCAGAAAATCTGCATATCGACTCATCGCACCTATCTATCATAAGCTATAGCGTAGAAAATGTCAAGCCTTAACGATTAGTAAAAGCATCACAGATACTTACTTCCCTCTCGAATACTAAGCGCAGCCATTTCTGCCTGATGCCGCTCGATAAAATCTCTGACCCAGTCTGGATTTGTTTTGGAATAATCTCTCAGCGCCCAGCCGATGGCCTTGTTAATAAAGAATTCTGTTTGACCAAGATTATTCACTAAAATTTTCTCTAATAGTTCTGTGTCAGTATCTTCTTTTCGCAGCAACTGATGATCAATAGCCAGGCGCCGCAACCAAAAATCTTGGTCACAGCTCCAAGATAGAATAATCTCTTTGGTTTCTGGAAATCGGGCAATGATGGATCCGACCAAGCGGTCCAAAAAGTCAATGGTATCCCACCAAGACTTAGTTTGAGCTAGTTTCTTCAAACGTGGCAAATCAGATGGGGTCAAGAGCTTCTTGCGAATTTCCAGATAATCTAGCGCGGCATACTGTAATTCTCGATAAGGATTATTCCAAGCTTCATTTATAAAATCCCAATCAATGACGGAGTCTGTTTGCTGTTTGAAAAAAATCTTTGCGAGTTTCCTCCTAGCCGGAGTCTTGATTCCTAAAAATTCAAATTTATTTTTCATATAGGCTTTCATAGCAACCGCATCGTCAGGGTTAGCTACTGCTTTCAGATTTTCAAGTAATTCTTCTACATCCATAACTTACTCCAGCAATTCACGGTCATAAATAGTGTAGTCGCAGCGGTAAATCACGAGGCGCTTGCCGTCAATCAGCAACTCAGAAGTTTTGGGAGCATCAGATTTATCAAGAGAGACACGATCGCCAGCATAGGCAGCCAACGGAGTGCCGTTTTGAGAGCGAATCAGAATAACCTTTTTCTTGCCGGTAAAATCGTTTTTAAAAGCTGAAATCATACGATTTAAAACAGGGACTGCATGGCTATTCTCCTCAACATCCGCAGTCTTTTGATATTGAGCAAAGACATCTTTCAACCCCTTTTCTTCTGCAATCAAGGAAGAGCCCACATGGTCAATCTCATACTTACCCAAGGTAATTTTGAGCACAGAAGAATCTTCCTTGGAATTTCCTTCCGCATCAACTGAGTCAAATTCCTCGTTACGCGAGATGGATAAGGATTTGCCCGACATCTGGTCGATGAGTTGAGAATTCTCATCATAGGTGCGAACCGTCATCTCCAGCCCCAGCCATTCTTCCTTGGCATTTTTGAACCACTTTTCAACAGACTGACAACCCGTCAAGGTCAAAAGGGCAATACTTAGAAGAGTTATTAATAGGTATTTCTTTTTCATTATTTATGCTCCATATTTTTTTCGTATAAGGAAATTTCTTTTGCAATTTGCGATTTGGCTGCTTTTCCCGTCAATAATAACTTGAGAGGCCTCATCACTTGCAGTCCTAGGCCACCCATTGTATAGTAAGACAAGCGATAGTAAAAATAATTTACAAATTCAATGATGGCAAACAACCAAAGTAAAACTCCAATAATGATATTACTGCTACTACTCACTCTAAAAGACCAGATCCAAATCGGTATATATGCAAGCAGCATCATAAAATCTAGCACTTTTAATCCTTTATAAAGAGGTGCAAGTAGTTGAGTTTCCAAGGACTTCTTCTTTTGGATTCGTTCCAAACAGTTAAGCCAATAGATGGAACCTTGAACCAATATCAGATTAAGAATTAACAGTGGGAAATAAAGGACCGCACTAGATGTGGCAAATCGGGTCTCTGGTTTCGTATACAGGACATACACGATACAAAACAACACGACACTTATCGATTCCCCCGAGGCCAAATAAATTAATTCCTGTTTGAGACTTCTTCTTTTCAAGGTTCATCCTCCTATGAGCAAAAACTAAGTGATGGAAATATGGCTTTATTATATCAAAATATCTGGAATTTAAGTCTAAAAAAGAGAGGTCAGACTCTGTTCAGCCCAACCTCTTCTTATATCTTAAATTCAATTAGAACAGACCAATCGCTGTACCGTCTGCTGCCACATCCATATTGAGTGCTGCAGGACGTTTTGGTAGACCTGGCATGGTCATGACATCTCCTGTCAAAGCCACGATAAAGCCTGCCCCAAGTTTTGGTACCAGTTCACGAATAGTAATTTCAAAGTTTTCTGGCGCGCCCAAAGCAGCAGGATTGTCTGAGAAGCTATACTGTGTTTTGGCCATACAAATTGGCAGCTTGTCCCAGCCATTCTTGACAATTTCACGAATCTGAGTCTGCGCTTTTTTCTCAAAGTTTACTTTTGAACCGCGATAGATTTCAGTGACAATTTTCTCGATCTTCTCTTCGATAGTTGAGTCATTGTCATAAAGACGAGTGTAGTGTGCTGGTTTTTCGTCAATGGTTTTGACTACAGTTTCAGCTAGAGCCACACCGCCTTCAGCGCCATCAGCCCAGACACTGGCAAGCTCAACTGGTACCCCGATTTCTGCACAGAGTTCCTTAAGAGTCGCAATTTCAGCTTCTGTATCAGAGACAAATTCATTGATGGCTACGACCGCTGGAATACCAAACTTACGGATATTTTCAACGTGACGTTTGAGATTGGCAAAACCAGCTCTGACTGCATCAACATTTTCTTCTGTAAGTGCGTCCTTAGCAACGCCACCATTCATCTTAAGAGCACGAAGTGTTGCGACAATTACCACTGCATCTGGAGAAGTTGGTAAGTTCGGAGTCTTGATATCGAGGAATTTCTCAGCGCCAAGGTCTGCACCGAAGCCTGCCTCCGTCACAGTATAATCGGCCAAGCACAGCGCTGTGCTAGTCGCTAAAACAGAGTTACAGCCGTGGGCGATATTGGCAAAAGGTCCGCCATGAACAAAGGCTGGTGTCCCGTAAATAGTCTGAACTAGATTTGGCTTAATTGCATCTTTCAAGACTAAAGCCAAAGCACCTTCTACCTCAAGGTCACGAACATAAACTGGTGTGCGGTCATAGCGATAGCCGATGACAATGTTTGCCAAGCGATTTTTCAAATCTTCAATATCCGTAGCTAGGCAAAGAATCGCCATAATTTCAGAAGCAACCGTGATGTCAAAACCATCTTCGCGTGGAATACCATTAACCGGACTTCCTAAGCCAACGGTCACATGACGAAGAGTCCGGTCATTCAGGTCAACTACCCGCTTCCAGATAATGCGACGCTGATCGATTCCCAGGGGATTTCCCTGATGAAGATGATTATCGATAAGAGCAGACAGAGCATTATTCGCAGTCGTGATGGCATGCATGTCACCAGTAAAATGCAAGTTGATATCTTCCATTGGCAGAACTTGCGCATGACCGCCACCAGCTGCTCCTCCTTTGATCCCCATCACTGGTCCCAGGGACGGTTCGCGAATAGCAATCATCGTTTTCTTGCCAATCTTGTTAAGCGCGTCAGCCAGTCCAATGGTAATGGTCGACTTACCTTCTCCAGCTGGAGTTGGATTGATCGCTGTCACCAAAATCAGCTTGCCAACAGGATTTTCTGCTACTTCACGAATCTTGTCAAAACTGAGCTTGGCCTTATACTTTCCGTACAACTCCAAATCATCGTAGTCAATACCAACCTTTTTTACTACATCCACAATAGGCTGCAGGGCAACACTCTGAGCAATTTCGATATCTGTTTTCATTAGGAACTCCTCTAATTTGATAAAACTATTATACCAGATAAGAATTAAAACTGCACATTTAAAATCTAATAACAATACAACGTTCGGCAATTACTCTATATACTCTAAAAGAATATAGAGTTTTTCGTAGAAAAATAAGTTTAGCTGAATAAAACTTTAAGTTTATTTTATTTTACTAAATTCGTTTTTTCTTGTAGAATAAAGCTATGAATATATTGATTACCTCTGGCGGAACGAGTGAAAAAATCGACCAAGTCCGCTCTATCACCAATCATTCAACGGGTCAACTTGGGAAAATGATGGCCGAGCATTGCTTGGCCGAGGGTGCTTCGGTGACTCTGCTGACAACGGCTAAAGCTGTCAAACCTGACCCGCATAAAAACCTGACGATTAAGATCATTGAAGATACGGAGCAGCTCCTGACAGCTATGGAAAGGCTGGTGCCAGCTCATGATGTACTCATTCATTCAATGGCTGTTTCTGACTATAAACCAGTGTATATGGCAGGATTTGAGGAGGTTCTTGCCAGTTCAGATTTGGCTGAATTTCTTGGAAAAATTAATTCTGAAAGTAAGATTTCATCTGCTGATGACTATCAGGTACTTTTCCTCAAGAAAAATCCTAAAATCATCAGCAAGGTCAAGGAATGGAATCCCAATATTCGATTGATTGGCTTTAAGCTCCTAGTAGGCGTCTCTAAAGAAGAGCTACTGGCTACTGCTAGAGCCAGCCTTGAAAAAAATCAGGCTGAATTAATTGTAGCCAACGATTTGACTGAAATTTCTAGCGGGCAACACCACGCTTATCTCCTAGGTGCAAATACTGTCACTGAAGCTTTCTCCAAGGCAGAAATTGCTGAACAATTGTTAAGCCATATCCAGAAAGGAGACAGTTCATGATCCATGTTACTCTCGCTGTCACGGGCAGTATTTCGTCCTATAAAGCAGCAGATATTACGAGCCAGCTGGGTAAGCTAGGCTACAGTGTCTCTGTTCTCATGACGGAAGCTGCCAGTCACTTTATCACCCCGCTGACCTTACAGGTTTTATCAAAGAATCCTGTTTCCCTTGACCTCATGAGCGAGCCGAGGCCAGACAAGGTCAACCATATTGAGATCGGCAAAGAAACAAATCTTTTCTTAGTCGCTCCTGCTACAGCCAATACCATCGCCAAACTGGCTAATGGTCTGGCAGACAATATGGTAACCGCTACAGCTCTTGCTCTCCCATCTCATGTCAAAAAAGCCATCGCGCCAGCCATGAATACCAAGATGTATGAAAATCCACTAACTCAGCACAATTTGGAAAGATTAAAAAAATTTGGCTGGGAGATTATCGAACCGCGTGAAGCTGTTCTAGCTTGCGGAGATCATGGGACTGGCGCTCTAGCTGATGTCAAAATTATTATAGAAAAAGTAAAGGAAATTATAAATGAGAAAACAATCTAGTATCGCGCAAATTGCTATCTTTTTTGCTATTATGTTAGTGCTCCATCTGCTGAGCTCTGTTATTTTCAACCTACTACCGGTTCCGATTAAACCGACCATTATTCATATTCCAGTCATTATCGCTAGTATTATCTACGGACCGCGAATTGGAGCTGTTCTTGGAGCTCTGATGGGAGTAATCAGTGTGGTGACCAACACCGTTGTCCTGCTGCCAACTAGCTACCTCTTCAGTCCTTTTGTAGAAAACGGTAGCATCAATTCATTGATGATCGCTATGGTTCCACGTATTCTAATCGGGATCACTCCGTATTTTGTCTACAAATGGATGAAAACTAAGCCAGGTTTGGTTTTAGCTGGTGCCGTAGGCTCAATGACCAACACCATCTTCGTTCTTGGAGGAATTTTCATTCTATTTTCATCTGTTTACAATGGAGATATCAAAGCCATGCTTGCATTGATTTTTTCAGCTAATGCAATCTCAGAAATGATTATTTCTGCTATCCTTACAGTTGCAATCGTTCCAGCACTTGAAAAACTTAAAAAATAATCACCTAGCGTGATTATTTTTTTGATCCAAGCATGTTCATTTTTTCAAAGTATTTCACTATTTTTTAGGTCGGTACTTTCAAAAAATATGAAAATATGTTACAATGAAAGCGATTGAACAAACAAGGAAATCTTGTGCCCTTTCTTAAAAACACACAGTGATTTTCTATCTTAAATATAAAGGAGACTCTACCTATGACCTATCAAGAAAACTTCAAAAAATGGCTTGACTTCGCTGAACTTCCTGACTATCTTCGGAAAGAGTTAGAAGGTATGGACGAAAAAACTAAGGAAGATGCCTTTTATACAAACCTTGAGTTTGGTACCGCTGGTATGCGTGGTTTGATCGGCGCTGGTACCAACCGTATCAATATTTATGTTGTCCGTCAGGCAACCGAAGGTTTGGCTCGCTTGATTGAAGAAAAAGGAGATGATTTCAAAAAACGCGGTGTTGCGATCGCTTACGACTCTCGTCATTTCTCACCAGAATTCGCCTTTGAATCTGCTGCAGTCTTGGCTAAACATGGTATCAAGTCCTATGTCTTTGAAAGCCTGCGCCCAACTCCAGAACTTTCATTTGCAGTGCGCCATCTAGGAACTTTCGCTGGTATCATGATTACAGCCAGCCACAACCCTGCTCCATTTAACGGCTACAAGGTATATGGTGAAGACGGCGGACAAATGCCTCCGCATGATGCAGATGCATTGACTGACTACATCCGTGCGATTGAAAATCCTTTTGCTATCGAAGTTGCTGATGTGGAAGCTGAAAAAGCTTCTGGCTTGATTGAAGTGATTGGCGATGCTATTGATGCTGAATACCTCAAGGAAGTTAAAGATGTCAATATCAACCAAAAACTGATTGATGAATACGGCAAGGACATGAAGATTGTCTATACTCCTCTGCACGGTACTGGTGAAATGCTAGCTCGTCGCGCTTTGGCTCAAGCAGGATTTGACTCTGTGCAAGTTGTTGAAGCGCAAGCTGTAGCTGACCCTGACTTCTCAACTGTTAAATCTCCAAACCCAGAAAGCCAAGCAGCCTTTGCACTCGCAGAAGAACTTGGTCGCCAAGTAGGTGCTGATGTTCTTGTCGCAACTGACCCAGATGCTGACCGTGTTGGTGTGGAAGTTCTTCAAAAAGATGGTAGCTACCTCAACCTTTCAGGTAACCAAATCGGGGCTATCATGGCTAAGTACATCTTAGAAGCTCATAAGAGTGCTGGAACTCTGCCAGCTAACGCAGCTCTCTGCAAGTCTATCGTTTCCACTGACCTGGTGACTAAGATTGCTGAAAGCTACGGCGCAACCATGTTCAATGTCTTGACTGGTTTCAAATTTATCGCTGAAAAGATCCAAGAATTCGAAGAAAAACACAATCACACTTACATGATGGGGTTTGAAGAAAGCTTTGGTTACTTGATCAAACCATTCGTACGTGATAAAGATGCAATCCAAGCTGTTTTGGTCGTGGCTGAGCTTGCTGCCTACTATCGCTCACGTGGCTTGACTCTGGCTGACGGTATTGAAGAAATCTACAAAGAGTATGGCTACTTTGCTGAAAAGACTATCTCTGTAACCTTGTCTGGTGTTGATGGGGCTGAGCAAATCAAGGCTATTATGGCTAAATTCCGCGACAATGCTCCGAAAGAATTCAACACTACTGCTATTTCTGTTACAGAAGACTTTAAGGCGCAGACTTCTACAGCCGCAGACGGTACTGTTACAGCTCTGACAACTCCTCCAAGCGATGTGCTGAAATACACTTTGGCTGATGGCTCATGGATTGCTGTCCGTCCATCTGGAACAGAACCAAAAATCAAGTTCTACATTGCCGTTGTCGGTGATAGCAATGAAGATTCACAAGCTAAGATTGCAAATATTGAAGCGGAAATCAATGCTTTTGTAAAATAAGCAATTATAAAAGATGAGACGAACCAATCTCATCTTTTTTTCGTATCAAATCTAAGCAATTTTAGAAACTTTATGGCATACTAGTTTTATCAAAAGAAATGAGGATTATTTATGGAACAATTTGCTCAACATATTAAAGACCTAGAAGTCACAACTGTTGACCGAGCTCGCCAAGCGATTGCTGACAAAGAAACTGCAACTTTCTTCGTTGGTCGCAAAACTTGCCCTTACTGCCGTAAATTCGCAGCTACTCTTGCTGGCGTTGTCGCTGATACCAAGGCGCATATTTTCTTTATCAATAGCGAAGAAGCCAGCGAATTAGAGAAACTGCAAGCCTTCCGTTCTGAATACAGCATTCCGACGGTTCCTGGTTTTGTTCATGTTCAAGACGGACAAGTGGCTGTTCGTTGTGATTCTTCTATGACTGCAGATGAAATTAAAGCTTTTGCTGGGATTTAAGCACAAGTCTCTATCTAAAGGGTAGTTTATTTGCCTCACGCCTTACAGAACGAGAAGGGCTAAAAGTCATTTTAAAAACAATAAAAGACAAACTATATTGTTTGTCTTTTATTTTTCTTTCAAAGTATATATCGGAAAGCCGTGTTCTACTATTCTATCATCTAGTTTAAAATAATTTTTAAACCAATGTTTATATTTTTTAAATAAAGCTTTAATACAGGATGATTAGTAAAAAAATAAATAGAAAAGCGTGCCAATCTTGAAATTTCGAGGAACTCTCAATGAACATGGCCCAATATACACATGAGAAGAGCAAAAGAACTCCTAAAATTAAATTCACATATAAAATATAGCTCGCAAAGAAGAGAAATTGATGTTTCTTTGATCTTTTACTGTAATAGACCTTATAGTTTTCGGTATGTCTTTCGAAAACAGGCAAGTGAAAGGAATAGCGTCCGCTCCCGAACTCAACTAACTCAGGTAAGGCATGATAGCCACACCAATGGAAGCATTTATAGATGAACTCGCGAGTCAAAAAATAAATATTTAAGCCTATAAAAATTGGAATAATGACGAAGTCAGGTTTCACCGTTGGAGAAAATACCCACTGAAAATAAAGAAGACAATGTAAGAAATTCAAAGCGCCTAATATAAAATAAATGACACCAGCAAGTTTGCTACGACGTCCAATAAAAGTTTTTTCTGGAGGACTAGAGGTAGGGGACATATTTTAGTGATTTCCTATTCTTCGTAAATTTAATCGAGTACAACAGACTATTGACTTTAGTTTCCATCTTTTACGTTCCTAAAAGCCTCCCACATCTTCTGCTGGGGCTTGGCAAAGGGGTACTTGCCAAATTCTTCTGGATCAAGCCACAAGACCTCTCCCTCAGCTTCGTGCTGGCTATCTTTGACTCGACCATAAACCAGCTGGATATGCCACTTGCGATGACTGAAAACATGCTGCACCTTCGGAAAGGACTGTTGCTGCCAATTGACAATTAAATCATAATCCTGCTCAAAGCTTTCTTGAGGAGACAGATCCATACTGGGCTGATTTTCAGCCACCTCAAAGAGAGACATCTGATTATCTGATTGAAATTCCTCGACTTCAATCAAGGGAAAATGCCAAAAACCTGATAACAGGCCAGCAGCCTCATTCTTTTCAAGCAAGAATTGTCCCTGCTCATTTTCGATAATCAAGCCTTGAAGATAGACTGGAACTGGCTTCTTTTTAGGCGCTTTAATAGGATATTTATCCATAGTTCCATGTAAATAGGCTGCACTGAATTCCTTTACAGGACTGTCTTCTGGATGAGGATTAACAGGAGCTTCGATATCTGAGCCCAGATCCATCAGCGCTTGATTAAAATCTCCAGGTCTATCTGGATCAATCAGAATCTCCATCATGGCCTGAAAGACCTTACGATTGCTGGGTTGGCCAATATCTAAATCAACTTCAAACAAGCGACTCAGCACCCGCATGACGTTGCCATCCACCGCAGGCTCAGCTAGACCAAAGGCAATACTAGCAATAGCACCAGCCGTATAAGGACCAATCCCTTTGAGACTAGCAATTCCCTCATAGCTATCAGGAAATTTTCCTGCGAAATCCGTCATTATCTGCTGGGCTGCCTTTTGCATATTTCGCACCCGCGAATAATAGCCCAAACCTTCCCAAGCTTTGAGCAGTCTCTCCTCTGGCGCTTGAGCTAAGTCAGCAACAGTTGGAAACCAGTCAAGAAAACGCTCATAGTAAGGAATCACCGTATCCACACGTGTTTGCTGCAACATAATCTCAGAAACCCAGATATGATAAGGATTATTGGACCTACGCCAAGGCAAATCACGTTTATGTTCATCATACCAAGTCAATAATTTCTCGCGAAAAGAGGCAATCTTTTCCTCTTCCCACATTTCAATTCCAAATTTTTTTAAATCTAACATTTCTCTCATACTTAAACAGACTAAAAAAGATGAATTACTCATCTTTTTTAGTTATTTTATTGGTCAACACTTTGTGCAGCTGTAATCAGTGTTAAGTTATAAACGTCATCTGAATTACATCCGCGTGAAAGGTCGTTTACCGGCTTGTTCAATCCTTGAAGAACTGGACCGACAGCTGAGAATCCACCTAAACGCTCTGCCATTTTATAACCGATATTTCCTGCTTCAATGCTTGGGAAGACAAAGACAGTCGCTTTACCTGCAACCTTGCTTCCTGGAGCTTTCAAGGCTGCTGTGCTTGGTACAAATGCAGCATCAAATTGCAATTCCCCGTCAACTTCCAAGTCTGGGCGCAAGTCATGGACCAACTTAGTCGCTTGTACCACTTTATCAACGCTTTCTCCAAAGCCAGAACCTTTAGTCGAATAGCTCAGCATGGCAATCTTAGGATCAATACCAAACATTTTAGCTGTCACCGCTGAGTTAATCGCAATTTCTGCCAAGGCTTCTGAGTCAGGATTGATATTAATGGCACAGTCGCTGAAAAGATACCGTTCTGAACCACGCACCATGAGGAAGGCACCTGAAGTTCTTGTTACATTTGGCCGTGTTTTAATGATTTGCAAGGCTGGACGCACTGTGGCAGCTGTAGAGTGGATAGAGCCAGAAACCATACCATCTACGATACCGAGGTAGACCAGCATCACCCCAAAATAGTTAACGTCTGTTCTTAAAAGCTCAAGAGCTTCTTCTTCACTGATTTTGCCCTTACGACGCTCTACAAGAGCCGCCACCATCTCTTCCAATCTGTCATAGTTTTTAGGATCTATGACTTCATAGCCTTCCGTAATATTTTCGATCTCCAAGTAAATACGGATCTTATCTGGATCTCCCAAAAGAACTGGTGTAACTTCTGATTCTTTTACTATGCGTTTAACCGCTTGAAGAATACGTGGTTCTTGTCCTTCTGGCAATACAATACGAACATTTTTACCAACAACTGAGTCTCTTAGACTTTCAAAAACTTCCATGAGTTTCTCCTTTAAAAATTAATTATTTTTTGTTAACGATGTAATGGTGTTTTGGAAATCAATCGGCAACTGGGATTCCAATTGGAGCTGCTTTTCCAAAAATGGATTATAAAAAGATAAAGAGTGGCAATGCAAGGCCTGACGTGTAATTCCCGCTTCCAAAGTCCCGCCATAGAGATCATCTCCGAGGAGAGGAAATCCAAGATGGGCGAAGTGCACACGAATCTGATGAGTCCTCCCCGTATGCAGACGAATGTCTACCAGATAGATATCGCCAAACTGCTCTACAACCTTGTAGCTGGTATGAGCATACTTACCATCCTTTGTCACACATCTGGTAATAATGCTGTCAGGGTCGCGCCCGATTGGCGCAATAATATCTCCCTCCGGTTTAAGCTCACCGCTCCCCTGAACGAGCGCGTAATAGCGCTTTTCAATCATTTTTTTCTGCAGTTGCTTATCCAGTCTTGCATGAGCATAGCCATGTTTTGCAAAGAGCATGAGTCCACTGGTATCGCGATCCAATCTTGTTACAATGTGAACCTGCTGATTTTCATAATCTTGCCGAATATAGTATGCCTTGACAAAGTTCGCCATCGTATTCGAATGGTTGACACTAGGGATACTAGCTACTCCGGCAGGCTTATCTAAAACTAGAAAGTGCTCATCTTCATACACGATCGACAAATCACGATCCACGGCTTCTAGACTTTCAAATCCCTTCTCAGAAGGGATATCTACTGTCACCTTATCGCCAATATCCAGCAAATAAATGGCATTTTGAGATTGACCATTGACAAGAATATTGCCACCTGCAAACTTCACTTTGGCCAAAAGGGCTTTTGAAATTTCATGCTTTTTCAAAAATGTTTTGACTTTGACATGCTCATCCGCAATAAACTCAAATCTCATTCTTGACACTCCTCGATAAAGGAGTCTCTCACGCGATTCCAAAAGCTGGTATGGCTAGGTGAGGCTACAAAGTTAATCTTATGATTATCGATTTGGTACTCAATACGGACAATATTTTTATAAGAAAATGTTTGATTATCAACCGCTATGGTATAGTAGTCATTACGAGTCGGCAATAGCTCAATTTTATCCTTTTTAGGAACGATAACTGAGGAACCCAAAGTGCGATAAACACGATTATTCAGACTAGCAATTTCTGTTACTTGCAAGGCTTCAATCGTTGGGTGTAGAACAGCTCCTCCCAATGATTTATTGTAGGCTGTGCTTCCAGTAGGCGTTGAGACAGAAATCCCATCGCCTCTAAAACGCTCAAAATGGACATTATTGATGACCACATCAACTACCATGGTTCTGTCGGAGCGTTTAATGGTTGCTTCATTGAGCGCACGAATCGTCCGAGTTTCCCCATTTTCAAAGGTTAGCTTGACATTTAAAATCGGATAAGAGACCTTGGCACCTGTGTCCAATTTCAGATTTTCCACTAATTTATCAATTTCAAAGTCTCGGTAATCTGTATAAAAACCCAAATGTCCGGTATGGACACCGACAAAGCGCACCTTATCCAGCTGCTCTTCATACTTGTGGAAAGCTGATAGCAGCATCCCATCACCACCGACAGAAATCACGATATCTGGATTTTTGGGTGTCAGGATGAAGCCTGCTTTCCGCAATTTTTGCATCAGAGTTTGAAATACTTCCTCACTCTGCCTTTTGCGATTGCGGATAATCGCTATTTTTTTACCTGTATTCTTCATCTGTATCGTCACTATTTCCAACACCGTCATTTAGCTTGCGGTGCAGAGGATCAAAGAGTGCTTGTGCTTCTTGGATGGCATCGCGAATGGCTCCCATCTCTTCATCTAGCTGATAGGCGAGATTAGCTGTTGTCTCCAAGCGCCGTTTAATTTCCTCTGGAAATTCTCCTTTATACTTATAGTTTAAAGAGTGCTCAATCGTTGCCCAAAAGTTCATGGACAAGGTACGAATCTGAATCTCTGCCAAGATAACTTTGTTTCCATTAATCGTATCTACTGGATATTCAACGATGGCATGGTAGCTACGATAACCACTGGCTTTTTTGTTTTTGATGTAATCACGTTCCTGGACGATACGCATGTCTGTCCGATTTCGCAAAACTTCTAAAACTTCATCCACATCGTCTACAAATTGAACCATGACACGCAAACCAGCAATATCCTGCATCTCTTGGGCTAAGTTTTCCTCAGTTATCCCGCGAAGTTCCATTTTTTCCTTGATGCTTTCAATATGTTTTACGCGACCGGTTACAAACTCGATCGGTGAATGGCGTTGCTGTTTGCGATACTGTTTGCGTATGCCACGAAGCTTGATTTTCAACTCACCAACCGCCTGAATATATGGATCCAGAAAATCTTCCCAATCTATTGTCATATACATACCTTGTCATCTATTCGTTTTTTGTATAAAATAAATACAGTTGTTATTATAACATAAAATCGCTTTCAGATAAAGAAAAGGATTTAAAAATGAACCATTTAGAAATTGAATACAAAACAATGCTAACAGAAGACGAACATAAACGACTTCTGACCTTCTTTGATCATGTCCAGCCAATTTTCCAAGTCAACTATTATATTGATTCGGCTGACTTTGCTCTTCGTGAAGCTCGCATGGCTCTGCGAGTCCGAACCACTCCTGACGCTGCTGAGTTTACTCTGAAAATTCCTCAAAAACTTGGAAATTTCGAATACAACCAAGCCTTGTCCGAAGATGAATTTAAGGAAATTACAGAAAATTTGCAATTTCCTCAAGGAGAAATCCTAGACAAACTGCAAGAAAAAGGAATCCCAGTTGACAAACTAACAATACTCGGAACCCTTGAAAATATTCGATACGAAAAACAAGATGCAATCGGCCTTTTTGCCTTAGACGAAAGTCGTTACTTTGGTAAAAAAGATTTCGAATTAGAGTTAGAAATCAATGATATCGAAGAAGGGGAGCAAAAGTTCAAAGACTTTTTAAACGAAAATCAAATCCAATACAAGCCTGGTAAAAGTAAGATTGCCAGATTTGCCGAAAACTTGTAAAAATGCTGAAATAATCTCATTTTTTTGGTAAAATAATATTTATAAATCTAAAGAGACAAAAAGAGGATGGTCATTCTAATGTCAGACAAAAAAAATATGAAGCTTTTCTCCCTCAATTCCAATCACTCAATTGCTGAGAAGATTGCTGAAGCTGCTGGCGTACCTTTAGGCAAGCTTTCTTCCCGCCAATTTTCTGATGGAGAGATTCAGATTAACATTGAGGAGAGTGTTCGTGGCTATGATATCTATATCATCCAATCTACCAGCTTCCCAGTCAATAATCACTTGATGGAGTTATTGATTATGGTTGATGCCTGTAAACGAGCAAGTGCCAATACCGTAACTGTGGTTATGCCCTATTTTGGTTATGCTCGCCAAGATCGGACAGCTGCTCCTCGCGAGCCAATTACTGCAAAACTCGTGGCCAATATGCTTGTTGGAGCTGGCGTAGACAGAGTTATCTCACTTGACCTTCACGCTGTCCAAGTACAAGGTTTCTTTGATATTCCTGTTGACAATCTCTTCACCATTCCATTGTTTGCTGAGCATTATTGCAATATGGGATTAACTGGCGAGGATGTTGTCGTCGTTAGCCCGAAAAATTCTGGCGTGAAACGCGCTCGTAGCTTGGCAGAATATCTCGATGCTCCAATCGCCATCATCGACTACGGTGAAGACGAAGCAGGACGCTCTGAAGGCTATATCATCGGTGAAGTTGAAGGTAAAAAAGCTATTTTGATTGACGATATCTTGAATACCGGTCGTACCTTCTCAGAAGCTGCTAAAATCGTTGAACGTGAAGGAGCTGTCGAAATCTATGCTGTCTCAAGTCATGGTTTATTTGCAGATGAAGCTGCAGACTTACTAGACAGTGTTCCTATCCGAGAAATCTTGGTGACTGACTCTGTTGATACAAAAGAAAAGACTCCGAAGAATGTTCACTACATCACAGCCAGCGAGTTGATTGGTGATGCTATCGTGCGTATTCAAGAGAGAAAACCAGTCAGCCCACTTTTTGCTTTTCAAAAGAAATAAGGGATAAATTTGTGATTTATTTAGATAATGCTGCTACGACTGCCTTATCGCCTGCTGCGATTGAGTCCATGACTCAGGCAATGACAGTCTTCGGCAATCCATCCAGTACCCACAGCCACGGTCGAGAAGCTAAAAAACTGCTCCGACAAGCTCGCGAAGATATTGCTAAAGTTCTACACACACAGAGCAAAAATATCCTCTTTACATCAGGTGGTACTGAAAGTAATAACACTGCAGTCAAGGGATATGCCTTACGCCATCAGAATCAAGGCAAGCATATTATCACTACAGCCATTGAGCACCATGCTGTTTTGGAGCCTGTTGAATACTTGGTGGAGCACTTTGGTTTTGAAGTCACTATTATTCAGCCAGTGGATGGGCAAATCCGAACGGAAGATATCAAGAATGCCCTTAGACCAGATACTATCCTTGTCTCAGTCATGGCTGTCAACAATGAAACAGGCTATATTTTGCCAATTCAAGAAATTGGTGAATTACTAAAGGATCATCCTGCTGCTTTTCACGTTGATGCAGTCCAAGCCGTCGGCAAGCTCCCCATCTATCCTGAAGAATGGGGAATCAATTTCCTGAGTGCATCAGCTCATAAATTCCACGGTCCAAAAGGAGTTGGATTTCTCTATGCTTACCAGATGGATTTTGATAATTTCATGCATGGCGGCGATCAAGAAAACAAGCATCGAGCAGGTACAGAAAACCTCGTTTCCATTGTTGGGATGGCGACTGCCCTTTCTGAAAGTTTCGCCCATTTAAAGGAAAACCTTACACACGCTCAACTGTTAAAAGATACGCTACTGGATGATTTGGCAAATTTAGACTTCTATCTAAACGAAAGTCAGCCTAGCCTGCCTTATGTTATCAATATTGGATTTCCAAACCATAAGAATGACCTTATTTTGCTTCAAATGGACCTTAATGGCTTTTCAATCTCGACTGGTTCTGCTTGTACAGCTGGAGCGGTTCAGCCCAGCCACGTCCTTCAAGCCCTCTATGGGCAAGATTCTGAACGCCTAAAAGAATCCATTCGTATCAGTGTATCAGACCAAACTAGCATCCAAGAAATCAAACTCTTCAGCCAAAAACTAAAAGAAATACTAGGAGGATAAGATGGCTTTTCAAACATCTGTTAGCTTAGCAAACTGCGACTTCACCTACTCACTCCATCCAAATGTTAAGAAATTTACCTTGCGGGACAATACATTTGCTGAAACAAAAGTTGGTAATTACGAGCTTTCTCGTTTACTTGAAGCTGTTCCCAATAGTGGCGATGGATTCTTGCTTAAGATTATCATCAATAAAGATCTAAGCGGAGTAAAAATTAATATTACGGACAAGTCTGGTTTAAGACTGGTGAATATCTTCAAATCAGAAAAACACCATATTATTCAGCAAAAATTCTATTTCCTGATGGATAGTTTAGTTGAAAGAGATATTTTTGAAAAAACACCCCAATAAGCGAAATTCTAAGAATTTTGCTTATTTCTATTATTTTATCTATCTTTATTAGTATAATAATATTTTGTTCATCAAATTAGTTGATTTTTTCACAAGCTTTCTATAGAATAGAAGATAGAAAGGTCGTGATTTTGTGAAAACTGAAAAAAGCAATTCTATTCCACGTGCTACTGCTAAACGGCTCTCCCTCTACTACCGGATTTTCAAACGATTTAATGCAGAAAATATTGAAAAGGCCAATTCAAAACAGATCGCAGAGGCGATTGGAATCGACTCTGCGACTGTTCGGCGTGACTTTTCTTACTTCGGTGAGTTAGGTCGTAGAGGTTTTGGCTACGATGTCAAGAAACTAATGAGTTTCTTTGCCAATCTTCTCAATGACAACTCGATTACAAATGTCATGATTGTTGGCGTCGGAAATATGGGTCGTGCTCTTTTACACTACCGCTTTCATGAACGGAATAAAATGAAGATTGTAATGGCCTTTGATACAGATGATTATTCTGACGTCGGGACCACTACAAATGATGGAATTCCTATTTATGGAATTTCTCAAATTAAAGAAAAGGTCCAAGAAGGAAACGTAAAGACAGCCATTCTGACAGTGCCGAGCGTTAAGGCACAAGAAGTCGCATCCGTCTTGGTTGATGCTGGTATCAAGGGAATTCTTTGCTTCTCCCCAGTGCACCTATCTGTCCCCAAAGATGTGGTTGTACAATATGTGGACCTAACCAGCGAACTCCAAACCTTACTCTATTTCATGAGAAAAGATGATGAGTAAGGTAAGAAAGGAAACAGACACTTTATGAAAAAACCGATTATCGGTATAACAGGAAACCAAAGGGATATTCCCAACGATCAATTTATCCATATCAGTTATACTTCAACTGGCTTTATCGAGGGAGTCAATAAAGTTGGGGGAATCCCAATTATCTTACCAATTGGTGATGAAGCCTTAGCTCACACCTATATTACTATGATCGATAAACTGATCCTTACCGGTGGACAAAATGTCCATCCTCATTTCTACGGCGAAGAACAGACTATCGAAAGTGATGATTATCTGCTTCAAAGGGATCTATTTGAACTAGCTCTCATCCGAGAGGCGCGGAAACAAAACAAGCCTATTTTTGGTGTCTGTCGTGGTACTCAGCTTTACAATGTTTCTATGGGTGGCACACTTCACCAAGACATCGAGAATCACTGGCAAGATAGCACTGCTCAATACACTACACAGACTATGGTCACTAAAAATGGCTCCATCCTCCATGAATTATACGGACCTACTTGTCAAATCAACTCATTCCATCACCAAAGTATCAAGGATCTAGCGAAAAATCTAGAAGTCATAGCCTACGATCCTCGGGATAAGGTCATTGAGGCTGTTACCTCAACTGATGGAAGTCCATTTCTTGGTGTACAGTGGCATCCAGAATTTCTATTTCCCACAAGAACGGGGGATTTAGCCTTGTTTGATTATGTCGTTCACAAACTTTAGATCAAATCCGTTTTTTCACGATAACTATAATAATTATTTTTTGAAACGATTAAATGATCTAAAAGAACCAACCCCATTAGCTCACAAGCTTCTTTCATGTGTTTGGTGACCTCGTCGTCATTCTTACTTGGTAAAGTCACTCCAGAAGGATGATTGTGTACAAGTATAATAGATGTCGCCAAGTGTTTGAGCGCATAATGCAAAATCTCGCGCGGCTCAGCAATGCTTCTAGTTACCGTTCCTACAAAGATTGTCTGCTGATGGATAATCTGGTTTTGACTGTTGAGATAAATAGCGACCAAACACTCCTGCTTTTTATCTCCTAATTCTACCTGCATTTTGCGAGCTAGTTTTTGACTTCCAAGAATTTGCTCTCTCTCCAGCACTTCAGCTTTGTTGATACGACAGCCAAGCTCAATAATGGCCTGCAACTCAACAGCCTTCACAGGGCCAATTCCTGAAATTGTCTGTAATTCTTGCAAAGTCAGATATTTTAAATCATTCAAACTAGAAATCGATGATAAAATCCTTTGAGAAACTTGAAAAACAGTTTCTTTTTTGCTGCCTGTTCGCAAAAATATAGATAGCAATTCCTGATTACTAAGTTTATCCGCCCCTTCTCTTATCAGCCGTTCACGCGGCATCATACTTATGTCATCCTGCAATGAAATACGATACATATCAACCTCCTTACTTATTAATTCGAGATTAAATAAAAAAAAGAACCTAAATAAATGAACTACACCCCAAAGGTTAGACACAAAATCTATCGATTAGGCGAGTTCATTTATTTAGGCTATTTATTATTAATTGCTAAATCTTATCATATTTGTTGCTTGCTGTTGTAACAGCCTCTCTAACGGATGTAGACCATTGTCCCTTGATGGCACTATCTAAAGTATCATTAATCCCCTTGATAGCCAACTTTCCTTCCTTTGCAACTTTACTAATTGCTTCCTCAGATTTGGTCTTAATACCATCACTTTTACTAAGAATATGTGGAGCATAAACATTTGTTATCAAAGATTTTTCAATCTGTTTTTGAATAGCAAGCAGACGAGTTCCTAAATCATCGAAATTTCCTACAGTAAATACACCTGTAATATCCTCAGTTAATGTTGTTGCCATTTTAGCATCACTTCCTTTTACTCTCTAGTTTTATTATTATCATCTGCGGCTATTCTCCTACGTAGATAAGCCTCCTCTAGCTTATCATCTAGATATCGTCTTTCTCGTCGGAAATCATCACTCTCTTTTAAAGATTCTAATTCCAATATTTTTTGCGCCTCCGTCAAGGCATCTTCCGATAACATTTGGTAAGATTCCATCTCTCTATTAAGAATCCTATAAAAATCCTGATCCGCATCAGTAGATTTCAAATAATGTAACGTTTCTTCGTACTTTTCATCAAGAATATTTTGTATGGCACGACGCGCAGTTTGAAAATAATCATTTCTTTCCTCAAATTCTTGCAACTTTTCTCGATGCCGATCTTCCAATTCTTCTAATTCTTTAGTTTTCTTTTCGACTTCACGTTGTGCTAATTCAAATTTCTCCATTGATTGAATTCCCCTGCTAAAGCTATGTCTTCTTCGAGTTTTTTGTTTATACCAGCTGCAATTTTATCTTTTAATTTAGTCATTTCATCTAATATTTGACTCGCTTTGTTGAGCTTATTTTGTAGAGAGATTTCTACATTTCCGACCACACTATCATGTGTGACACCACCAGCTGCAAAAGCCGATCTAATCTCATCAGGACTAAGACTACTGACCATAAACGGAGACTTGGTCGTTTCAAATAAAGACTCAACTTCTTCTACTCCTCTTTGTTTCTCAATCTTAATCTGATCCAAAACTTGCTGAGCAGCATTAATAAGAGCATTTACACCAATAGTAGCTTGCTCGCTGTCTAGAAAAATTCGTTCGTTGCTACTTAGGCCACCTCCGCTTTCTGTAAGTAAGCTTTTCATGCCATAATACCGCAACATTCTCGTTTTTGTTTCTAGGATGAGGGCATTCGCATTTCCTTTTGCAGTATTGGTCACAACATTGCCATTTTCATCAATGAGTTGACCTTTATTATTAAATCTCCAAGTATTATAACTATGATATTTATCCCCTAGACTATAGATCTTATCTGCCTTTTCTTTCCAAGAAAGTTTATCATCTTGTAAAATTCGTAAAGATTCATCAACAAAACTAGCATCTGTCATATTGACATAAATGGCAACGCCTGTTTTATTCCCCAAAATGTTCCCCAAAAACATATCATTTGGATTTCTAAAATTACGAAATTGCTCTGGATGCGCCTGCATATAGGCTATTTCTTCTTCCGAAACAATATTATGAATATCTGGACCATTAAAGCCAACATTATTCCATCCCATTTTTAAGGCAGTATAAAGTGCCATAGACTCTCCCAAAGAATGACCATTCGTTGTTATAATGGCATTGGGATTTTCTTTACGAACCTTTTTCTCTACTCGCTGGGCAAACTCTAATGCTGTTTTTGACTGAACATCTACAATGTTTTCGACAACTTCCTTTTTAACACTATCGTTAAAATGTCCTTCTAGAATGCCTTTGCCCATCCCTGAAATCGAGGGGAGACCTGTTATCATTTTATCCGTAAAACCCATACCTAGATTTTCAAGGTCATTGAGAACATCTTTTTTGTCTCCAAAATTGGTGCCAACATAAGAAACCACTACCTGACTGTAGTCTACGTTCCCTTGATCATCAACAGGAGCAACAGCCATAGCTTGCATACTATTATCCGTTGGTTCAGCAGAGTTCCCAATAGCATCAATGACTCGGAATTTTCGACCATTAACGTTAATCGTTTCTCCAACTGATAATTGCTTATCCGGATTATCTACTGGGTCAATATCGTAAACATATGTTGCAATTTTATTATAATCCGCATCCGTTATGTTCATTTCTTCTCTCCATAATGTATAACATTTATTTGGGTTTCCGATAATTTTGTATAACTAGTTGGAACTTCCTTACGTTTCAGTTCCTCTGAGCTATTATGATAGATCAAGCCATAATTCTGTATATCGTAACTATCTTTTAAGTCTGTTGAAACTTCTATTTTATCGTTTACCGAGAAATAAATGAATCTAGGTCTACCAAATCCGCCTTTTGAAATACTTTCAAACTCTATTTTATAAACATCTTCAAAATTATTGACCAAAAATAAAGCAAGAGCCTCTTCTTGTTTTCTAATTATCTTTTTCTCTTCTGCTGTCAATGTTACTTCCTCCTTCTGTTCTGTTTTTTTCTGCTGGCTACAGGCACCGAGTGTTCCCAAACCTAGAAATCCAATAAATACTATCAAAAGCAACTTAGATATTTTCATAAATACTCCTTTCCTTTATAAAACACAAGATCATCAACTATCCTAACACGATTATAATATATTATATCAAAAAGAATATAAACCAAGCAAGCGTTTACATTTTTTATCACTTTTATTATGGATGAAACTAAATTTTACATACTATTATAGTTTAACTCAATAGAGTAACCAATAGCATCAATGACTCGGAATTTCGACCGTTAACGTCAGATTCCTTTCCCACACTAAATTGTTCTTCTGCTTTATATTCTTTCGGATCCAAATTATAGACTTTTTTAGATATTATGTTGTAATCTTTATCAGTCAACGCGCAATTTAATAATCTTCGTAATAACTAACATCTACTCCGTCTAAACTAGTTAACTGTGTTGGAGGTTTCTTCTCTATCAAATGAAAGTCTTTTGGATCATATCCTATTGAATAATATCCATCTTTACTTTCTAACTCTGTTGGTAAAATATAACTACTATCATTGACCTTTATAGTGATTGTATCACCCGTCCCAAAACCACCTTTATGAAAATTTACAAATTCTATTTTTTTCACATCTTGATAATGATTTACCAGGTACAAAGCGATTTTCTCTTCTTCTTTACGAAGTTTCTTTTTTTCCTCTGTCGTCAATGTAACCATCTCCTTCTGTCCGTTTTTTTTCTGTTGACTACAGGCACTGAGAGTTCCCAACCCCAAAAATCCAATAAATACTATCAAAAGTAACTTAAGTATTTTCATATAATATTTCCTTATTTTATAGAACATACAATCTTCAACTATACTAACATAGGTATATTATAGCAAAATGATTATAGAACAAGCAGGCGTTTACATCTACAGAAGCATTAATGACTCGGTATTCAACTGTTGACATAAAAAATTTGACCTAATTTCTTTGCGAATCTTCATTGTTTTTAGGAGCTAATTTGTAAAACTTTTTTGCTATTTATTTGTAAACTTCATCAGTTACACTATTCATTTTCTTCCCTCATAATAAATCACTCTCTCTTTCAGCTCATCTATATTCGAAAATGAAGAAGGAGCCTCTTTTCTTACTAAAAATTTTGAACTTTGATGATAACCTAAAGAATAATGATTAATATCATATGTGTCCTGCAGACTAGAATCCACAAGGAGTTTATCGTTAATTTTCATATATGCCACATCAGAAGTTCCAAAACCACCCTTTACTATACTTATAAATTCTATTTTTTTAATATCTTCAAAATTATTGACCAAAAATAACGCAAGAGCCTCTTCTTGTTTTCTAATTATCTTTTTCTCTTCTGCTGTCAATGTTACTTCCTCCTTCTGTTCTGTTTTTTTCTGCTGACTACAGGCACTGAGCGTTCCCAACCCTAGAAATCCAATAAATACTATCAAAAGTAACTTAAATATTTTCATAAATATTCCTTTCCTTTATAGAGTTCAAAATTCTCAACCATACTAATCTGGCTATAATGTAGCCAAAAAATCATAAATAAAGCGAGTATTTATATAATTTGCAAAACTTTTCAAGATAGATCGAACTAAATCTTACATACTATCATAGAATGACTCGGGATTTCGATAGTTTATATCAGTTGGATCTCCAATTTGTATCTACTGTTCACTTTTATATTCTTCTGGATAAAATTTATACACATTACGTGCTAATTCTTTATAATCTTTTTCAGTAATTTTCGACATATTATGTACCTAATTATATATTACTTCAATTCCTTCAAGTGTCTCAAAATCAGTCGGTTTTTCCTTTTTCATTAAAGTCTTCTCACCTTTTTTATAGACTAAACTATAACCATTATCATAATTGTCATCTAAAAACGAACTAATACTAATATTATCATTCACTTTTAGAAAAACACTTCTAGACTGGGCAAATCCTTTTCTAGAGACATCTGTGAACTCAATTTTATTAATCCCTTCATAGTTATTCACTAAAAACAAAGCTAGATTTTTTTCTTGTTTTTGAACTTCTTTTTTCTCTTCTTCTGTCAATGTAACTTTCTCTTTCTGTCCTATTTTTTTCTGCTGACTACAGGCACTGAGTGTTCCTATCCCTAGAAACCCAATAAATACTATCAAAAGTAACTTAGATATTTTCATAAATACTCCTTCCTTTATGCAGCGTCATCAATAACTTGAAATTGACGATTTCATAACTCAATTATATTATCTTTCTATAATCAATTTACTTTTCCTCATAATATATCACTTCAATCCCATCAAGACTGGTTAATTCCGTAGAATTTTTCTTTTTTATTAAATGAAAATCACTCGGATCATAATCAACAGAATATCTTTCACTATCATCGTTAAATATAATTGGTTTTATATAACTATCATCATTGACAATAACACTTATTGAATCTGCTATACCTAATCCTCCCCTGTGAAATTTATCAAACTTAATCTTTTTCACATCCTCGTAATGATTCACCAAATACAAAGCAATTTGCTCTTCCTCTTTACGAAGTTCCTTTTTTTCTTCTTTTGTCATAGTAACTTTCTCTTTCTGTCCTGTTTTTTTCTGCTGACTACAGGCACTGAGTGTTCCTATCCCTACAAACCCAATAAATACTATCAAAAGTAACTTAGATATTTTCATAAATACTCCTTTTCTTTATAAATCTCAAAATCTTCAACTATACTACCTATAGCATATTTTAATAAAAACAATCATATAT
>NZ_CBCOPQ010000006.1:0-36333 GCF_965112035.1 Streptococcus sp. Marseille-Q8145
ACATATTAACTATGGACTATGATCATCAAAAATTTATTGTTAGAACTTTGATTAACAAGGTCCAGGTAACAGCCGAGGACATTGTCATTAAGTGGAGAATTTAGAGAATTTTACTAACCATCATTTCAATAAAAGACACTAAAATTCTCTATGGCCTGTCTAGTATAAACAAGGGAAAACAAAAACAGACCGACATCGCTGTCAGTCTGCCAACTCTATCACTACGGAAAGTTTTAAATTTTTCCATTATAACAGAAAAAATCCCCAGCCTTTTGGCCGGGGATAATTAAAATTTAAGAAAAAATATTTATTTTTCGCAGTTTCCGCTGCGTTTTTTATTTAAAGCTACCAAAATCGGTAATACGCTGGCCGTCTTTTGATTGACCGACTGCCACATAACGACGATTGCCAGAAGCTGCAATGTATGTGATCCAGATATATCCGTCTACATCACACCAGCCATCATAATTGATTTCTTGGCCAGCTGTGTAGACCGCCACAATTTCAGCATCTAAGCCAGCTGCTGATCGAACATTGAGCGCAGATACCTCAACAGTAAATGTCCCGGTCTCTTCGTGGATTGATCCATCGCCGCTAGGAACGGTTGGAGCAGGTTGATAGCTTGTGTCATCCGTTGGGAAATAGAACCAACCAACCACACCGTCAAAATTGCGGGTGTTGTAACGAGCAGGGCCACCGATATACAGACTGTCTGCATTGCCATCGATGTTCTGCTCAATTGTTTTCATGGTATAGCCATCGCTATCCTGGATCACAACCCCTGTATGGCCGTAAGGGTGACCATAAATATAGACTGTATCCATAACAAAGACCGCACTAACACGAGGTTTACTGTCCATATTTCCTGCCTCATTATGCTCGACTTCGTAACCTAAACTAGCAGCAGAGTTAAGCAGATCAATAGCATTGCCCCAGAGAGCCTTGCCAAAAAGCTGACTAGAGATAGCATTTGGTAAGTCTACACATTGTGTTCCCCATGCTCCGTCTTGGTCAACACCAATACCGTTATCAGCTAAATTCTTAGCAAACAAAATTACATCATTTGTCGTTGCCATATTATTTTCCTTTCATTTTTTCAAAGGCTGCAAACCAAAAATAGGTTGCAGCAAAAGCAAACAGAGCAAGCTTCAGCGCCTGCTCTTTTATTTTGATTTTGATTACTCTTCCTCCTTTAAGTCAGAGAGATTCATCAAGATACAGGTCACTCCTGCCAAGGCGACTGTTGATGCAGCCACAGTCCAGTTGACCTCTGTCAACAGAGCGGTCGAACCAATCACTCCAAGCGCTGCTTGAGCCATTGTTTTAACCACTTTAATTCCTAGTTTTTTTGCAAATTTATTCATTTTTCCTCCTCAATTGGCAATTCTGAAAATTTTTCGTACAAAAGCTTGATGGCTCCATTGCCGCCAAGCTCCGTGTAGCTCTCAAACAGGCGCGTCAGTTCTTCCAGCTCATGCTGGGTTGTCTGACCGCGCCTCAAAGCTTTTTTTAGATTTTCTTGTAATCGAAAGCGCTGAAGCCGTTGCAAGCCTTTTTGGATCAGGTTTAGATTCTGATTATTCCTGTTTCCGATGTTTTGGATATCGGTCACGGACTCTTTCAGGCCTCCCAAATCTTCGGCTAAAGCTTCTATTCGCTTGTCGGTTTCTTTGCTATTTTGATTACTTCTGTAACTAAAATAGCTTGGGATAATCACGACTAGGACAGGCGTGATCTTGTCCACAAAATCAATAAAATGGTTCACATGTCACCGCCTCCTATTTTGGTTTTTTTCAGCTTCTTCAATCGGCAATAGTTATACCTCCTTCAAATTAAATTTCAAGCCACGGAATTTACTAGAAACTCCAAGGCTATTCTTGGCTGTGATTCGATAAAATCCAACATCGAGCACAGCGCCGTCCGATAATGACTGTTCATTCGACGTCATAATCACGTTGTCTCCAAAATAGTGGACAATTGACGGACGTTCAATGTAAACCGAGACCTCAAACATTGTCTTTGTTTGAGTAGAATTTAGTTGTCCTTCTAAATCGAAGCCGTCAGTTCTAGTAATCCACTTCACATCTTTTTGTTCGTCAGTCAAATAATCTGAATAATTCAAATCAGATGCCACTTTGTTATTTTGATACCCAACTTTGCTAGATTCTGAAATCACTGCTGTCTGATGTATCAACTGACTAGCTAAAAATTCCGCCCCTTTTTGATGACCAAGATCTCCAAAGTGACACATGTCTGGAATTAAATCCTTGAGGTTGTATTCTGAATGATTCAAAATATTACTTGTTCCAGCGTTATAATCAATGAATGGTAAGCCTAATTCTTCAGCTAAATCCTTCTTGATGTTATCAGCTATAGCATTAATTTTTGAACCGAAACGATTATGATTCTCAAATTCAGCTTGAGTACTCATTAGTACAGGTTTAATACCTTTTTCCAGCAAACGATTGATGATGTTGATATGATCATCACGAAACGATTTTATCCTACTTGCATCGTACACCATGTCATTGATACCCATCGTGATGAATGCATAATCAATTGATTCAGGTATCGGAGATAGAACAGCATCCAAATTTTGACGAAGCCAATTAATAGTTTTTCCTGAAAACCCTCGATTATAAAATTTATGGTTGAATGCATAACCTTTTTGATTATTTACAATGTTATTTAACATCTCAGTATAACTCTTAGGTTTATCGGTCAGTCTTTCAAGAGCATTTCCTGAGTATCCAGTTGTTCTGAATCCATCAGTTGTACTATCACCTAAGGTTACAATGACAGTCCTTTTAGTCTGCAGGTCAATTTTGAGTTGCTCTAATGTGATTGTCGTCTTAGAAGAAATCAGCTTATCGGTATTAACAAAATTTTTTTCGTGAGAAATATGTCGAATTTCATTATCATATATTTCCGCAATTTTAATTAGAGATGCTGTTTTCGGAATATCAGTTTTTTGATATTCTGAATAAGAATACATTGTCGTAAGTTGAAATGTCTTAGTGTCTCTATCGAATAATAGCAGGCGCCCATACGATGAATTAAACGTAAGTTCAAATTCCTCAATTTCGTTGATGTAATATCCATCACAGGCTATGATGAAACTATTTCCCTCACGCTTACCTTTTATCGTTCGCGTTTTGGGATCGAATATAATTTGCCCTTGGATTACTGTGCCCCAATTAGCGTCTATATAGTCACTTCTCTCGCCAATTTTTAACCCAATAGTTTTGACGAAAGGAGAAGATTGCGGATGCAAAAGTATTCCGCTGAATAAAATAGCAAGAATGGTTTCTCTATTACCGATATTGCTAATATTTCCAAGATTTCTCACATACAGTTGATTAATCTCATCATTGTATATAACGTACTGACTTACTGTTTCTTTTGGCAAAGATGCTGATAAATTCTTATTCACGCTAGCTTTTCTTTTACCTACCTGAAACCAACTTCCGCTAGCTAATGTAACTGTGGAATTTTTTGCATCAATCGTTAATCGCCCTGCTAACATTAAACCAAAGCCCATACGCTCATCCAATTTAGAATCCGTTACAGATCCGTCAACAATATTAGCAGAGCTAACAGCATTATTTCCAACAACTGCCACTTTGGACCCAGTGATTTGCTCTCTTGCGTCCTGTGCTAACATTGCCCAAGTAATTTGTGCAGCACCATTCTTATCAACCTTGTCATTGATAAGTTGACTGGCTTTTTGATTAGCAGCATCCGCATTAGCATTTATGCTCAAAAGATTTTGCGAAAGTGTGTCAAATCCACCTCTGGCTTTTGCGACTTCCATATTCGCATTACCATCTTTGGATGCTGTTTCGTACGTGACTTCAAGTGCTTTCGCAATAGACTCACGAACATCAGCACCTCTTGTTTTCTTTCTAATACCTTCAACTAGAATGTTGATGTTCTTAGTGTTTGGCAGCGGTGTTGTGTCGTCGTATAAATTCAAACGTCCTGTTGCTTCTTCTGCTGTCATTAACTTCCTCCTAATTCATTTCTAATTTTGATGATTTCAGCTTCTAACGCTCTAATTCTTTCTGTATTTTCAGGCTTGTGTTCATTTCTCAAGCGCTCTAGTTCACTTGTTAGTGTCAAAAGTTTCTCACGCTTGCTCTTAATGTCTTGATTCGCTTTAGCACGTTCAATTGATTCAACCGCTTCTTGAGATTGTAGTTGATAAGCAGATAGCGATTGAGACTTAGAACCAATAACCAAATCGACACTCTGAGGATTCAAGACATCTATTTTTTTCTCGATAATTTGCAAACGCTCAATTCCTGAAAGTGGAGCATTTAAAATCGGGTGTGTATTACCGATTTTAAATTTCACATATCTAGAGTCAATCAAATATCTCTCGACTGCTGCAACCGTCCACTTAGCTAAAGCAATTTTCTGATTTCTTAGATACTGAAGGCCTCTATTCTTTAAAACTTGAGGATTATCGATTTCCGTCCAAATAACAGGCTTTCTGATGATGCCAAACTTAGCTACAAGATCAGCATCTTCAAGCCATATCTTGCCACCATTGACCGATGAGATATCGATTTGTTTCCTGGTCACATCAGATCCTTGTTCTTCCTTGTTATTATTGATTTGGTTTTGACTATTCTTCTCATCCGCTCCAATAGGCATGATTTGAGTAGCTATACCATCAAATGAAATTTCACGAGATGCAGACTTGATGTTTCGACCTAGCTGGATAGGAGATTCTTGATTTTTCCCAATGGAAGAGGTCCAGTCTAGAAAGAACCCAGATTTCTCTCGTCTTAAAGTCAAATATCCACCTATATTAGATACAATTCGGTCTCTGATTGTATCCCAAGTAGATTCATATCCAAGATAGCGCCACGGCTTGTCTGTCTTACTGTTAACCGTTACAGTTCCAAGATGAATTCTCTTATAGTCTTCAACTTGACTATTGTGCTGATTAAGTATTTCTCTTAGATATGCTTCTGCACCAGTATTTTGTAATTTACGGAAACTTTGAGCGCTGTCATGGAAAAATGAAAGAAAATCTTCGCAAACAACCTCTTGAACGAAGCCTGTACTCGTCATTTTATTTGAAATAGTTAAAACTCTACCCTCGAACTCAATTTCATCATCGTATAGATTAACTACCTGGATGATAGATTGGAAAGGAATTAATTTTTGGTAAAGGCTATTTTGCATTGGCATCGTGAAAGTAAATTCATTGATTGCATTCTGGGCTTGCTTGATAGATCCTGAAAGGATTTTATTACCTTGTCGAGAATATGGACTATGAACGGCCTTCTTTTTGGTAAAATCGGTATCCGATAACATTTCTCGAAAAGAGTTCCAAAAATATACTTCAAAACCTCCTCTGCTACTCATGCCATCACCTCCGCGTTAAAATGCATAGCGATAGAACCATTCCCTTTGGCAGTGAATCGGTTCATACCTGGTTTCATAGATAAGACGAAATCTGTATTTTCGCCCTTCTTAAACTTGTATATTTTACCTTTCTTATCGATAAGGCTAATATCGTTGCTACAAATCACTGTTGGACTAACGGATGTATCTCCACTGTTAATAAAAAATATTTCATTTTGACCATTAATCTGCCATTTCGTCCAATTCGAGAAATCATTCTCGAAATCAAATGTATCCCAAACATCGTCGAAATAATTATCAACATGAAATGCGAAAGGGTAGCAAATGAATACAATTGTAGCAATCAAATGCTTCTTCAAGGGAACATCTGTCACCTTAATGCTCTTGATCTTTCCAAGCCAATAATAACGCTTATCGTGAGTATCAAATAGCTGACTTTCTGATTTCGTAGCCATGCTGGACTTGATAAATCTCTCGGCCAATTTTCTATCAGGATAGTCCTTGTTTGGTAACTTGAATTCATAAGTAATTTCTCGTCTATCAAAGAAGACTTCTCCGAGCACATCAGAGAAGTCTAAAACACCTTGCAGATAAGGAATCTGCTCCACAATCTCCTTTTTGTCAGGAGTAGGGGCATCCCTACTTTGAAGATACCAACCGGCATCTTTGCTATTAAAATCACCGAACTGGATATATTCCTTAATTTTAGTAATCATAATTGATGCCGTCCTCTCAATGTCTGAATGTTTCCTACTGCTTCATCGTAAGCATAAGCTGTGCCACCAATGAGCGCTCCTGTATCCAAGACCATCGTCTGGCCTTGTGCTACTTGCTCTCTCAATTCTGACAAGCTATCAATCACATCTGATAATAGACTTGTTGAATGAGCGATATAGGCTTCTTGTCTACTAGAAATTTCATCAGTTGGTGTCTTACCTCTCAACGTCTCAACCTTCAATTGGCTTGACATGGTCGCAGTCGCACCGGTCAAAAGATTCTTAGACCTTAAACTAAAATCATTCACATGATCACGAATAGCGTCCAAATGGCCTGCGACTTTATCCATTGACGAATTAAGTCCGTCTGAAATGCCTAGACCAATCTGCCAGCCGATATCCGAATAATCGTCGTTAATTACGTCTTGAATAGTCCCTGCCATACCGGAAATATTATCCATGACATTTCTCCAACCGATCTGAATACCTTTATTCAAACCAGCCATGAGAGCCAAGCCGTTCTCGATAAGCAGTCTTCCGTCATACGAAACAGGCCCTTTATGGTCTTTTATCCATTTGGCCATATTCGATACACTAGAAGTAATCTGAGACCAGCCTGAGTCAATACCAGACTTCAAACCAGCCATGAGAGCTGCTCCGTTTGCATGAAGATTAACCCCTTGCCCAATTTGAGAAAGAGTACTGTTTGCTGAATTTACAAATCCTTGAGTGGCACTAACAAGTTGCTGGCCAGAAATTCTCCAAACTGCAACCATCTGACTTCCATTATTGCGAACACTTTGTACGATTGAGACCATGCCATTGTTCACTACAACAAGAATTTGAGCCATACTTGCTTGCATGCTTGTAGCCATCAATGTTCCAGCCGTTTTAACTGTTGCCGCTAGAGTAAGGAACGAGGCTGGTGCACTTCCTGTTACGACTGACAAGTTAGAAATCAAGCCAGGAAATGTTGCTATTGCAGCAGTTGCTATCGTAGCAGATTGAGCGAACATCATCATTCCGTTGCTGAGAATAGTCATACCGTTTCCGACAGCTGCCAAACCAGAGCTATGTCCTGCTATTTTACCAACACCTAAAGCAACTGCTCCTAAAGAAGCAGCCATATCGCCAAGATTGGTGTTAGTGATCATAACTACGCCTTGAGCAAGCAGTTTAAAACCTTGGCCAGCGCTTAAAGCAGCTCGACCAATCGAATCAAAGATACCAGATACGCCGTCTAAAATGGTCCTGACAGCATTTCCAAAACCCTCTATCACGCCTTTTGCTCCGTCAAGCACACTTCTAATGACATTGCCTAGCGTACGGAATAGATTCGCTATGCTGTCTATTATCGGGCTTATCTGAGCGACTAATGTAGTAAATGCCTCAGCTATTGATTGCAGCACAGGAGCTAAAGCCTGCGCTATCTGCACAACCGCTGGCATGAATGGAGCTAAAGCCTGCACTATCCTAACAATCGCATCTGCGACAATTTGCGCTACTGTCGTAAACACATTGCCTATAATTTCGACAATTGGGGTCACGGCCTCGACGATGGCTGCGACACCTTGGCTAAAAGCGCTGATTACAGGCGGTAAAACGGAGGCGATAGAGGTTATCGCTTCCCCTAATGCCGAGACAAACGGAGCGGCTGCGCCGAATGCTTGGCCAAAAGCTACGATTAGAGGGGCCAGATTAGCTAATGCAGATGTCACAATCGGCAGCACACCAGCTACTGTGACAATGGCTTGGGCAAAAGCTCCAATAATTGCTTTTGCTACCGTAGCAAAAGCTTCTCCTACCGCATTGATGATAGTAGCTACCCCTTGACCTTGCGTAGCAAGTAGCGCAAATCCTGCTGCTATGATGGCCACACCAGCTCCAATCCCGACTGCAGCTGTAGCTACCGCTCCGCCGAAGGCTAGGATATTGGCCACGCCTGCGGTTTGCAAGGCTGCGCCAAATGCTAGTATGACCTGCGAAACCCCGCTTAATGCCGCTTTAATGCCAATCCCTATACCGATTGCAGCAGATTTGACCGCTCCTCCGATAGAACCGATAACAGAGCTTAAGCTACCCAAAATTTGAGCGATTTTAGACCGTCCCTGCGTAATAGCTTCAACTGCTCCGCTTGCAGCTTCTGTTGCATTCCTTTTGAAGATGTTAAACGGGTTAAAGGATTGAAGAAAATTGAAAGCTTTAAAAGCAAGCACTCCGCCTCCGATTCCAGTGATTAAGCCGCTCCACACATCTTTACTGATGAGTTGCGAAAGTTTAGAAATCCAGCTTATAATCGTTGAAATGGCATTGACTAAATGTCCAGCGGCTGCGCCTACGATGTCCCAAGGAATGACGTCGCTTAACTTCATAGCAAGATCGAGCGCGGCTTCTGTTAAGTCTTTAAAAGCTTTATAAGCGTTATTGATAGCGTCTGTTTCGGCGAATGCTTCCAAGGCGAATTGAATAGCTCTCGCTAGGTCTTGGATAGCAAAATTGACTAATTTAACAATATTTCCAATGCCGCTGATCACATCATTAAAGCCGTTTGCTTTATTCGTCAGTGTAGCAAACACCGTCTCGACGGTTACTACGATATCGCGAAACGTGGCCTTAATGAAGTCGAAGATAGCCGGATCTGCTCCGAAGCTTGAAAATAGAGCCTTAAAGCCTTTTTCTATCTGTGGACCAGCTTCAGCAAGTGCGCCGCTAATAGCTTTAGGCAACTGTCTCATAATATTTCCAACCATCGGTAAGAAGTTGCCTAAAAGGAATGTTGAGGTGCTAGAGATAAGTGCTTTTAAAGACGGCCCAATATCTTCTCCAAGCGTCAAATTTGCCAAGAAGTTTGAAGCTGAAGCCTTCATCGCTTCAAACGAACCACTGAAAGTAGTTTTAGCTTCTTCTGCTGCAACTCCAGCAATACCAAGTTCTTGTTGAACAAGATCAATAGCTTCAACGATGTCCGCAAAGTTGTTAATATCAAACTTCTTACCCATTGCTTTTTCTAATTTGCCGGCATCATTAAGGAGTCGCTCCATCTCTTGCTTGGTACCACCATAACCTAGCTTTAGGTTATCTAACATAGTGTAATTCTGCTTAGCGAAACCCTGAAACGTTTGCTGGATTGAACCGATGTCCGTACCCATTTTAGCTGAGTTGTCAGCCATGGCCATGATAGCCTTGTCTGCCATTTGGGCAGCCTTCACAGCATCACCACCAAGCGCTTGTTTCAAGCTGGCTCCAAAAGAAACTGCCTGCTCTGCATATGTGTTAGCTGAAATACCAGCCGAAGCCGCAGCAGTAGCATATTGTTTCATGGTATCTTCCGCTCCCTGGTAGAGCGTATCAATACCACCAAATGATTGCTGGAGCTTGGCTCCTTCGTCCAAAGCTGTGGAAAATACACCTTTAACAGCACTACCCAAGGACTGAATCCCTGAAATCAGCGCACCACTGACGATGTTAGCGCCAAGGACTGACTTAAAGACCGAACCTAATTGTGCACCGCTTTCGGATAATCCTCCAACCATGCCTTTTAACCGTGCGACTCCTGACTGAGCCTTGTCGCCATTCATATCAACTTGAATGACGACCTTTCCATCTGCCATCTTACTACCTCCTTCCTAATCCATTTCGTAGTAATAATCTTCGTCTTCTTCATCATCGTAATTTTCAGAATCAGGCAACGCATACTCTTTCTTTAACTTCATCATTTCATCGATGTAAGGCTGAGAGTCACCTTTGCGTGGCTTGTACTTCCTAATTTTGATGACTTCAACGAACTTAGTGCCTTCTGGCAGACCTGACAATAGAGCATTAAACTTCTTCCAGTGCAATTTCCCTCTTTCTTCAAGCAAATCAATATGATATGCTTGCATGAAACTCGCATAAATGAAGTCACCGTCAAGCGAAATGTCGTAAACTGGTGGTTCGTTGCTATGAGTTGAGGGTTCCTTTTTCATCACATTTCCAGCCAAGTCATACTCGACTGATACATCTTTTATAGATTTTAATTGGATATGTTCATCAAATACTTGCTTGAAAACATCCATGGCTTCCTCTGTATCAAACTCTCCAAAATTTTCTTTCGTGAGCATTTTTAAGGCAAAGTGCGGTTTGACTTGCTCTGGTATTTCATCATCAAGCCACATTTCAAAAAGTCTAATGATATTATCAAATGAAATATCAAGAGAGTAGATCTTATCACCTATAACCAACTCATCTGTTAATTTTCGTGATAGATCTAGCATGATTAACCCTCTAAATATTTCTTGATAGCTTCCTGCGAATTGTTATTCTCAAATTCAGTAACAATTCCTCTAATCGTTTGAATTAGATAATAGACTGTGAAAGTCGTTGTTTCGCCAGAAAATTTGTAGACTTTCTCAAATGCGTCTTCATCAAACAACTCTGTCCAACTATCTTTAGCTGCATTATAAGCTTGTTCAAATGCCAAATCTTCGTTAGTTTCGTCCAATTTTTTGGCACGTTCTTCCATCTTTTGGCCAATGACCTTCATTCTCTTGATGTTTTCATCGTTTGCGGCAAATTCAAGTTGAAATTCTCCGAAATCGACAGGAATGATATTGCTTAGTTTCTTAATTACGACCATTGTTTTTCTCCTTTTTCAAAAATAAAAAGGCGTGAATTATCACGCCTAAAATTATCCTGGTACTACAGCTGATTTCTTAGGTTTACGAGTCCAAACAATCTTGAATTTGATTGTTTCAAGTTCTGACGCTTCACCATCTCCAATTTCAATTTCAGAAAGACGGGCCAATCCCTCTTTTTGAGTTTTGCCATCAGACGAAACTTCTTTGTACCAAACGACGAGATCATCACCGACCTCATCTTCTTTGTCTGCTACAAAGTTTTGGGCTTTATCTGAGTAATCACGATGCCCTTCAAAAGTGCGTCCTCGCGTTTTAGAAATCACCATTTCTTCCTTGGTTCCGTCACCGTCGAAGTACGCAGAATCGTCTGTTTCTTCGTTATTCTCTGGTGAAGATGACTTCAGACCTTTAGCAAGCCAGAGGTATTCCTCTGAGGTTGGCGGAGTGTCTGGAGTAGCTTCTTTGTAAGGGCCGATGTAGTGTTTTCGTAGTGCATTTTTATTTTTTGGCATTATTCTTTCCTTTCAATTTCAAGGCTGGCAGTAACATCCAGCAAATAAATGTAAAAGCCTTGCTCGTCTAAATCATTTAAGTAAGGCTTGTCGACTTTCAGACCTAAGAATTCGTAAGAACCATTCTTACTTGGTAATTCTAGGTCCATTTTTGATAAGGCAGCGTTAATCTGCCACAATGTATTATTGTTTAATTCCTGATCTCGTGACTTGATAGCAATTTCAAAAGGTAAGCTGACTGTTTGGGTTCCAGCCATGTCCTCGTCTACAACCTCTCCACCAGGGAGAGGATAGACGACCAATCCCTCTTTCTCGTCTAAATAGCCGTGCTTCGAGGGGATTTGGGATTGAACACTTTTGATATGCTCAAGCAAGACCTCTGAAAAGTCATTATTCTGCATTATCTCACTCCCATAGCTCGCAGACCAACTTCTGCCCATCTTTGGGCATAGAGTGGCACGGCTTTCTTATCCCATCTCGGACCCGTTCCAGGCGTTGGCTTTTGGCTTAGTAATCTTTCTTTGTTCGCAAAGAAGAACTTTCTCTGCTTATCTGAAAAGAAGCCTTTCCGTTTCCGGCCGTAATACACGATTCTAGCGTAAGGCTGCGCATACACTATGGAATCCTTTCTGACGTGGCCGCTAGATCGTAGGTCTCCTCTTCGTTTCGGGACGAAGCGCTCCATATCCAACATTGCTTGATTAGCTATAGCCATCTTCCCTCTTGCGAAATTTTCCGAAGAAACTTTCTTCTCGATGCCTTTTAAGTCAATCTTAATCGAAACACCACCCATCAAATCACCTCGATTTCATAAGCTAACAGCTTCTTAGTGAATGGATGGTATTGAGGGATGATACTACGGACAATGTAGAGTGTGCCTTTATCGTCAACAATGCCGCCTATAAAGCTCTTGTCGAGCTCTACAGGACAGTATTTATGATATACAATCACCGTCGATGGCTTGTTTTCGCTCTGGTGATTGCCTGATCCGGTCTGAGAAAACGTCCTATCGAATTTGCACGGAGAGAGCAAAAGAGGCTCTGAATAAGTCTCTTTCCCCCAATCGTCCTTGCTCATTTTTTTTTGGATCGTTACGGAATCCGGTAGCATTCTTTTATCTATCATAATCAACCCTCGCAAAGCCAAATCCAGCCAATCTTAGCCAGTTTTCAGCATCCCTTGATAAATTATACCTCTCTGCTAAAGAAAGCGAATTTGAGCCATTCTGAGAGCCTGAGCGATAGCTTATAGATGTCCGCCCGACTGACATGCTGGCAATAGATTGCTTGTCCTCTGCCGTCAGGACCCCAGAAGTGTCCAAATAAGCAATCTGAAAGGCTGTAGCTCGTTTAACTGCCTTCTTGCGAGCTGTATTGTCGTTATCAAAGCTATTTAGAGAATAGAAATCTCTAGTATAAGCATCGATAGCGAGTTCCGCTCGCTTTAAAAGCTTGTCAAAATCGCCCTCGACCTCAAATCCGAGCTTATCGAACTCCTCTTTAGTCAAGTAAGCCATCTAATCACCTCCTTAAAAGGTGGATGTCCCCACCTCAACTAGATCTTGCTTAGGCTCTTCAACGAGTTCAAAGCAATCTTCACCAATCACCTCATTAAACAGGCCATTGATTCGATTAGCTTCGTCTTGATCTAGCTCGTATTCTTGCCCTTTGTCAAAGTGACGATCAGACTTAGCTAGATAAGCGTTCAATTTTGCTTTAAATTTGGCCATTTAACACCTCCAATAGTTCATCTTTGGTCTTGTTTGAATAGCCCTCAAACCCTCGCTCTTTAGCAAGAGCTTTCAACTCTGCCAAAGTCATGTCCGTAAGCGAATGAGTAGCCAAAATCTCTGAGATTTGGCCGTCTTCAATCACTTCTTCAAATCCATCAGCGATGAGCTGGGCTTCAAGCAAGCCGCCTTCCTGCACGGTGTAAACTTGATTCCCTTTTTCGTACTTGCGCATTTTCTACCTCCTTATTAAGCAGATTTGTGAGAAACATAGACCCCGTCTTGTTTTGATTGCAAGACGAAAAGATCATGATAGAGACGGTTTTGGTACAAGTATCCGTCACCTTCTGTATGTTGACCAGGAGCGAAAAGATAGATTGAGTTGAACTTAGCCTTGGCAATTACTGCTGGCTTAGCAACGATCAAGAAGTTAATGTTTTTACCGTCTGAAGCCTTAACAAAGCCTTCAGTGAAGTCAAACTTAGTCTTGAAACGTGCATCGTCCCAAACTTCGATAAGCTGAACTCCGTCAAGTGAAGTGACACGAGTATCAATTCCTTGAGGCGATGTAGTAGCGATTGAGCGTGTGAACTCTTTAGAACGTTCCAAGAAATCCATAACCTCGCTAGAAACATACATAACGATGTTTTGAGCGCCGTATTTACGAACTGGCAAAAGAGCAGCTTTCAATTTTGTGTAGATGTTCACTTCTGACAGGTCATCTTCAGACTTGAAGTGACTATTTGTGATAGCTTCTGTAGCCATTTTAGAGAAACGATAAGCGTCAACTTCTGGAGTTGCGTGTTCAGTGATGAATGTGTTAGATACGTTAGCAGCTGAAAGTTCTTGGTTTGTTTCGTCTACGTCTGCTGCGTCTACGAAAAACTCGACGTCACGGTCAAATCCGAGGGTATAGACTTTCTTGTCGTTCGATACTGTACCAGCGTTGTAGCCTTTAGATCGTGTGTGTGCTTTGTAGCCTGTCACCGAAATAGTCGGCAATTCAAAAGACTTAGCGCCCAACCAGTTTACCTGCGGTGTTTCCAAAATGCTTGTGAGAGCACCTTGCATCAATTTCTTTTCAAAGATGCCCTCATGTTTAGTGATGTAGTTAAGTGTCATTTATTATTCTCCTATCAATTTGTTAGTCCTAGAGCCTTAAAAAAGGCATCTTCTGAGTTCGTTCCAGCCGTTGGATTTCCTCCAGCTGAAAACGTTGGTTTCTTCTCCTCGGGTTGCTCTGCACGACCAAACTGAGGATATTTATGCAACACTTGACCGATAGCATCTTCAATAGACAGCTCATCAGATACCAAGCGATTAGATAGAGTGATGACGTCGTCTACAGACTCAGCATTTACTCCCAAAGTCAGAGCTGACAGCTTCGCTTCCAGATTTTTCTTATCTGACAAAACCTGCTCCAGTTCTTTTTCTTTAGTAGCAAGTGCTTCTGACTGTTTCTCAGCCTCACTCTTTTGTGAGTCCTTCCACTCCTTGAGCTGTTGGAGCCCTTCCTTAGCACTTTTGACATCTTCGAATCCTAGGCTTTTGAAGATTTTCTCTTGTGCTTTCTTAGCCTCTTTAGACACAAGCCCGTTTACCTCTTCCTGGGTAAAAGTCTTGATAGGTTGCTCTTGAGTTTTTGACTCAGTGTTTTCTCCAGCATTAACTGGCTGGTCAGTTTGTGTTTGAATGTCTTCTGGCATTCTTCCGTCCTCCTAGAATTAGGTGTTATCTTCCGTTCTTTACCGCCTGCGGATAAAGGCAAGCAAAAAACCGCATCGAATTTGAGGCGGTTAATTTCTATAGTTTGATTTCTTCAATTTTCGCACGTTGCTCTAAAATCGAAAGATAATCCCACATGACTGAACGCTGACGCTTTAATAAATCGATAGGACAATTAGGTTCAAACTCTAGCTGTCCTTTCTCGTATTTACCAATCATCATGTCTAGCTTTTGGAATCGTTCTTTCAATTCGTAGTATTCTTTTCTAAATCTTGCTTTCCAATCTTCCATTTTTCTGTTCCTTTCTTCAATTCGCTGATTTATAGCAATTTACAGAGATTTATAGCAGTCTGTTCCTGCCAGCCAAGATGTCGGATCACCTCCTAAATAGTATCTAAAATATTCAGATACTCCAGTTCTTCGTATGTTTCTGCAAAAATATCTGGCTTGCATGGGTAAAATTCACCTTGCACTCCTTTGATTATATAATCGCCTGTTTTTGCGACCATGACCCCCTCAAGTGTTTTAATCTCGCACCATGCTGGATTTTTATTCCACTTGCCATTATCGTGAACGATAATCTCATTCCTTGTCACTGCGTCCCAAAACCAATCTTCTTCAATCAAACAACGTTCATTAAGTTGAACTGCCTCAATTACTACAGGTTTCTTTCTGTATTTCATTTGTTCTCCTTTATTATTTGAAAAAAAACTCATTGTGAGTTATAATTAAGTTAAGGTAAAGGTGGTCTAACGCCCATGAAGCAGCTTGCTGTGGAGGCGGTGGGTCACCTTTATTTTTTATTCAGTTTTAAAATGTCTATCAATTCTTCACCATCTTTTATAATTGCGATGCCTAATCCGCGACGGTTCAAGTCGTATACTTTTTCAAGCTGAGAAAGTATTTCATCGTTGGATAATTTTGTTCTTGTCACATCAAATACAACGTTTTCGGATTGTTGTTTCGCCTTCCTTAAATTTCCATCTACAACACCCTTTCCTGAACCCGATATCTCTTTTAGGTCAAACTTCAACCCATCAACTAAATAATCTGGGCTCGGGATTTTTTCTGGGAAGTTAACTCGTGGCGCCATTTGGACGTGTTTTCCAAACGTTTTAGACAGCCATTCTCCTACCTCTTTCTCTTTTTGGGAATAATCTAACACTACATGCTTTCCATCAACTTGATATTTCTGGCCGCTATGTTCCCAGAAATTCATTTCTGTGACCTTAGCTTTGCTAGGATCTGCATTGGATAGCCATTTATCCTTTACAGAAATATAAGACTTATTACCAGCAGGTCCGTCGCTTGCTGGTTTTTCGTTTTTCTTGAAGAGTCTTTCTCTAGCCTCATCCCGTTTCAGGAACGGGTGCTTATCGATGTAGTCTTTCAAGGCAGCGTTTTGGGTGCCTATCTTGCTCTTGTACTTATCCATCAGCTCTTTATCGCCCAACTTCTCAGCAACGTGGAGCTTTTCTTTATTCGCTCTGATAGACCGTTCTAGAGCCCTCTGCTTAGCCTCTGCATTGGCATTTTCTATCGCTTGCTCTGGTGTTATCTCTGCCACGTCCTCTCCCAAATCGGGCTTGTAGTTGGCCCCTGGGATGAACGGCGTCAGCATGTGGCCGCAATGAATGCCAAGGCAGCCGCCGGGATTTCCGTATCCGTAATCTTCCAAAGACAGAATACGCTCGCCCTTTTCAGTTCGAGCTGGTCCGTAGGTTACTATCTGATGTTGCAAAGGAGCGCACATTTCACGGGCAGAGCTTTTCTTAGAGTAGTAAAAAGTATCAATGCCCAGCTCTTCAGCTGGTCTAGTTCGCATTTCTCGAAAAGTTCGATAGGTTGTCGTCTTGATAACCATCCGGGCGTAATTATCTATCTTCCAGTTACGCCCAGCGCTGTCCTTGAAACCTTGAAAACCTTTCTCTTGCCACTTCATAACCGTATCTGAGATAGCCTTATCGGCCGTGGAGAGGCCAGTGACAACTCTAGCGACAGATTGCTCAATGATACCTTGATAAGCGCCAATAACAGCCTTTGGCAAGGTTGTGTTGATTAGATTATGAATGTCTCCGACAGCTTGACTGGCATAATCAGCAAGAATTTCTTGAATGTGGTTACTATCTCCTGCGGATCCTCTGCCTAAATCTTCCAAAAGCTGTTGTTTCGTGTCTGTGTAGAGCTTCAAACCCTCGTTTTCGACAATGTAGCGCAACTGTTCTTCAGCTACTCCAGAGTATTCGGAGATTAGCTTCAGATTCTCCTCGTTGAGCATGTGCATCTGTTGCATCTTCTCAAGTTGCCAGATGTATGGTTGCTTATCAAGATAGACAGTACCACGTTCTGTCACACGTTCGACCACGTTATCAAACAAATCCAAAGCCAGCTGGTGATAGATGTCTGCCACGTTGCTAGCTTGCAGCAGCAACTGCTCATCGTTAAATTGGATCGGCGGTCTCTTCTTTGGCATCTAATCACTCCCCATACAAGTCAATATCCTCTTGCGTTCGCTGGCTGTTAGCCGTGTCCATTGTCTCCTGATTGATTGCCTGGATCATCTTCTTAGCCTCAGCCTCTGACATGTTAAATGCCTTTTGGATAGCGTGAGCCTTGCTGACAATGCCACTAGCCAAAGCTTTAGTCCAATAGTCAAGCTCGTTGTTCTTGTCAGTGAAGACACCATCATCCAGATTGATTGCAATCTTCTCCATTTGAGGGATCGGACCATTGTATAGCTCGTAAAGACTTCCAAGCTCGCAGATCGAAATGATCAACTCTTTCAGCGATTGCTCGACCAAGCTGACAATACTGTTTCTCATTTGGTAAGTGTCTGAGTTCTCGCTGACAACCTCAGTAGCTGTCTTCAAGCTCTGGCCGTCAAACGTAAACATACCGGCAGACACACCTAGAAGCATTTCAAAGAGTGCTAGACCTTCGTTGATGCTCTTGATGTAGTCATCTGCCCTGATTGCTGTCGTAAGGTCTGTGATGTTTCCGCCATCCATGTCGCTATTCGTCAAGCGCAAGTAGACATTTTGCTCAGCGTCAAAGCGCTTGACGATGTTAATATCACCGTCGTCAGATACCATTCTGGTTTCTGTCAGATTTTCAGGAACAGCTACTCGACGTTGGCCCATCTTGACTTCCCACTTAAACTCGTCGTAAGTCGTATTGATAAAATCAATCGTGCTCTTGGCATTGTCGAAGATAGATAGACCAAGGGGCGAATTGATGTCCTTGTTGTTCATCCCGGGCGGTTTTAGGTAAGAAAAAAGCGGCCTTGTTAGACCGTCAAGTTCAACTTGTTCTTCTAGATCCTCGTAGACTTCTGCCAACGGCACACGGCCTCCGACTTGCTCAGAACTTTCAGACCTGTATAGCTCATTTGAAATGATGTACTTCCCATCCTTGGCCCACTCATGGAACTCAATTAAGGTGTAGTAGATGTTCTTCTGACCTGAAGCTTTAATCGTTTTAGTCACGATAGCAGCGCTTGAAATATCCTGCGTGTTAGATTGAAGTGGTAAAAAGACTGGCGCTTGAATGAATGACACTCTCACTCGTCCATTATCCACATAAGGCCTCATGGCAAGACCTCCAAGGGCCAAACAGCTCTCAAGATAGCGCTCAAAGTTCTTGTTAAAGCGGTCATTCTTCAAGGTTTCTTGAATGAATGTGTTTGCTTCTTTATCGTCCAATTTAATCGAAGCCTGCTCGTTAAAGACCAGACTGGCAATCTTCTTGGCAGCGGTTCGAGCGATTGGCAAATGAGTCGCTTCTCTTTGCTTCTTGACACCATCGGTATTCGTGTATGTTATCTTCTCAATGTTACTCTGATAGTATCTTAAATTCTCATTGATTCGACGATACTCTGCGCTTGTCACTGCGATTTTAGGATGGTCTGTGATACTTGCTAGACTTTCTGTAGTCATTGCGTACTGTCCTCTCTTCAATAGATTTTTGACAAATTGAATAATGCCCATTTATCGGCTCCTTATTGCTAAAAATTAGCGTAACGCTTATAGAATACGTTCACACTATATCTGAATTCGTCCATTGCGTGGTTATCTTTATCAATCGGTCGGCCGTTATCGTCACGACTGTAAAGACCAATCTCTTTCAAGAAATAGTAATGGTCGTATTCTTCTTCTTGGTGATTGATAAGCAAGAACTGACCTGAAGAGATGATATTCTGGCCACGTTCAATCCCTACCTCGATACCCTTCGACTTGCTGCTGACATCATGCGCGTTGTTCAAGGCTCCCCTTGTCTGAATCCCTAGCTTATGCAATTCCTCTCGTAAGGATCTACACGCTGGGTCAATCCAGACATCGGTATAGCGCATTTGGTACTTACTAACACACCACTGAATAAATGCTCGAAGCTCGACAGCATAGGTAGACATAGCCTTGACTTGGCCAGTTTCAGCTCCGCTATGATAGTAATGAGCTACACGATTGAGCCTAAAGAAAGTCTTGTTACCCTCTCTGTGCTTAGTAACGATGTTACAAGCCATTGAGGTGGCGTCAGACTGTCCACCATCGCCTGTAAAATACATTTCAACGGGTTCGCCTAGCAAACTATCCTTGATGTTCTTTTCGAGGTCAAATAGGCCATATATGACACCTTGAGGCATGACCCTCTGACCGAGCACGTCCCGTTTGTAGAGATAAGGATTCTTCTTCAGCGATTGAATAATAGACCGCTTGCGCTCTTCAGAAAGAATCGGATTGTCATCCATAGTCCAATGTGTCCAGCGTGTATTTTGCACGTCGAATACATCCTTAATCACTGGATGCTGAGGTGCTGGTGGGTTTAGGTCAGCTAGATGATACCTGAGTTTAGCCGCCCAGGTCCGCCTAAACGCTTCCTGGATAAAATCCATGTTCAGCAGGTTTATCTCACAAAAGACTACTGAACCTAAAGACATACCAGTGATAGCTCCCACGCTATTAGCCTTACCGCCCCCCTTGTAGTAGACTCGCTTGGCTCCGTTAGGTGTATCGATTAAGAGGTGGTCTCCGTGCTCGTCGTGTTTAATCTTGCAGTTGCCGTTGAAGATGTGCATTAAACCAGTGTCATCTCCGTCAATAAATAGACGGTAGGCTTGCTCTTGGTTGTATGCAGCGATAAGATGATTTTCATCTGGAGACTCAATCAAGTATCTGGCATAGCGAAAATGACCAGCTGTTGTCTTGCCGCTTCGAGGGGTGCCCTCGTTGACTTCCAGCTCATAATTAAAAGGCCTGCGAATGATGTCAGCTTGTTTTCTCGAAAACTTAATCTTCAACTTCGTCACCGCCTTTGACTACTTCGAGCAAAGACTCCATAAGGCCAGTGTCAGACTTAGATCCTGAAAGCTCATGCTCTCGTTTCTTATTATCCAACTCAAGGCGCTTAATGCGTTCTCTTTGTTCTTTCTTATCGAGAGTGTCCTTAGCATCTGTCGTTGTCAACTTACTAATCTGTTCAAAAGCTCGGACATTGCCCTTCATAGCCTTTTGCATCATGACCATAGCTAGAGCCATTTCGTTAGTTGAGTCAAAGCCCAACTCTTCAAGTTGTTTTTTCACGTTTGGGCTTGCAACTTCGGCTTGTAGAATCGTTTCAAAAGCCTTTTTTAGGTTTGCTTTTTTTCGTCGAGCTTTGCCTGAAGCCTCTCCTGCTTTTTTTGCATTTTCTCGGCGTTCGCTCGGAGTTCGTTCTGAATTTTTTATCAAATTTTGCTCATTTGCCATCGCCTCACTTCCTTACTTTTTTAAAAAATTTCAACTCACTTTCTCAGCGGTAAGTCCCGTCTCTTCTTCCCAGCGCCTAATCGTTCGTACGACGTAGAGTGGGTCTAGCTCCATACCGTAGTAGACACGTTCTGACTTTTCACATACCATGAGAGTAGAACCACCACCGTTAAAACTATCAAGGACTCTGTCGCCTTTCTTGCTGGAGTTTAAAACACACCTAGCAATCAACTTCAAAGGTTTCATGGTTGGGTGAATGTCGTTTCTGACCGGCTTATCTTCGTAGAAAATTGTTGTCGGACTTGCATCTTGCATGGTCTTGATATAAGAGATTAACTCGCTCTTAGACATATCTTTCAGATTTTCTTCATCTTCCTCGATGACGGTTGCTAGCGAGCGATTATCTACAAAATAGTGACTCGCTCCGTCTTTCCAGCCATATAAGCAAGGCTCATGCTTCCATTGGTAATCTTGACGACCCAGCACAATGGCATTCTTTACCCAAATGATTGATTGTTTTAGTAACCAACCTGTCTCTTTGACTGCTGCTCTAAAATTCAAACCTTCCGAATCTGCGTGCCAGATGTAGAATGCCCCTCCTGGTTTTAAATGGTTGTTTGCGACTGCAAATGCACCTCGTAGGAATTGCCTAAAGCTGACATCGTCCATACTGTCATTCATGATTGTCATAGCTTCATCTGTTCCGCCCTGGTAGGCTACATTGTACGGTGGATCAGTCACGTATAGGTCAATCGTTTCTCCGTCGATTAGTTGAGCCATGTCCTCCGCCGATGTACTATCGCCACACATTAAACGATGACGCCCTAATTGGAAGATGTCTCCGCGTTCGATGCTTGTTTCTTCCTCTTGAGAAAATTCTCTTGCTTCTTCAGGATCCTCAGATTCTTCAAAGTCGTCCAACGAAAAATCGTCGTCTTCAAATCCAAATAAAGACATGTCCAATCCTTCTACACTTTCAAGTTCAGCATAGAGCAGCTCAGTATCCCATTCTGCGATTTCGCCTACTTTGTTATCAGCAAGTCTAAAAGCTTTTATTTGTTCTTCAGAAAGGTCATCAGCAATAATGACTGGTACTGTTTCAAGTCCTAGAAATTTTGCAGCCTTGTGCCTTGTATGCCCGTTTATAATTTCTCCGTCTTTGGTTGCTATAATTGGAACCTTGAAGCCGAATTCTCTGATTGAATTGGCAACAGGTTCTACCGCTTTTTCATTGTTTCTGGGATTGTTCTTGTAAGGAGTTAACCAACTTAAAGGCTTGTCAATGATTTTCAATTTTTCCTCCGAAACCAAAAAACACACATCATAAAGATATGTGCCTTTCGGGTTATATAGTCCTTTGACTTTGTTTTTTTACAGCCAATTCTGTAAAAATTGGAACGACAGGACTCGAACCTGCGACGTCTCGATTTCCTAAACAGGACTTAATCCGTCTACCATATATCCATTAACCAGCATGAGACTACTGCTTTAAGCGAGTGACTTTTGATAACTTATAGTTTATTATCTTGTCCACAAATATTCCTACTTGTATCACTCATGTACGATTGGTTAGACCAATCACTCCTTACATCATAAACTACTAAGCCATTTTTCAATTAACGAAGACCCCGCTAAAAGTCTAAGCTGCTTTACTCTTTGACTTTACTCTTATCCTTGCGAGACTTGAGCAGGCAATCTAATTGCCGAAGTACACTTTCGTTTATGACGGGCGATGACTTTTGCTTTTTTGAGTTTTTTCTATCTTGAATAGCTTTAAAATATAAAAATCATCTTTTATCTATCACAGACACGCATCGCCATGTGTTTTATTCTCTTTTGAAGAACAAAATGCACAGCGCCTGCTTGTTATCGATTGTTTTGCGGACAATCAACTCACCTTACATACTTTTGGGAGGCGCCCAATTTTTGTAAGATATGGTATTAAGCTCTTGTTGCACCTCAAACCGAATACCTTATTCCTCTTATAGACTCGTCTCACAGCCAAACTGCCACATTTGCATTTCCTCAGCACCTTGCCGTTGGAATCTTCCTGCTTTAACTTCGCCTACCTATTCCAAAACTGAAATAGTTAAGATTACATTGCTTAGATTGACCATTGCTGGCAGGATGTTTGATAGATTTAAAAGCATCCTTTTCCTGAGTTACCACAGATTATCTAGGCTAAGCCCTAAAGAAGTATCATTTGCTTCAGCATTTGATACTACCATTCTAGCAGATTTTAGAATTCATGCTCACTCACTTTAGCTCACTTTACCTATGATTGTTTCTTCTAGCTCAGACTCGGCCTGTTTGCGCAATCTGTAATAAGTTGCCTTACTAATTCTCAAATTGTCGCAAATATCCTCAATATAGGTCTTAGTAATGTAAGTCATCCTGAGAATAGACCTGCTCTTTGGATTTTTCAGCTGATTGATCAGTCGACCAAGTTCAAGTTTCCTGTTGATTACCTCTTTAGTATCCTGCACAATTGCCTCTTTCATTACAATTAGCTGAGCATACACATCATCCACCTTTTTAGTCTGGCCACCTTGGACTTTAACATCTGACCACTTGGGGCTTGAGAGCAAGCCTGCCTCAAGCTCATTGATTTCGTCAATCCTACTCTGAATATCCATATCAAGATTTTGTAGCTCATTCAAGAGCTCTCTAGTTTTGCTCACTCTCTGTCTCCTTTTTATGATATAATAATCTTATTGGAAATTTAGCTGAGGCAGAGAGTGCCTTGGCTTTTTTGTTTTACCAAGTGATATGTATCTTCTTATCAGAGACATATTCCTGTCCTGTGAATAGGTTTTTAGAATAAGTTAATTGATACCCGACTGAAAAACCCTTTCCGAGCCGTTCTCTTAACATTTCCAATGTTCTTTCATTTTCTAATCGATTCCTGAGATATTTATCTCTAACTGACCAAACATCGATTAAATAGCCTGTATAACCTTTTTGAGCAGAAGTTTTTAGTTTTTCTTCTAGGTTATATCTCTTAAAATAACGCTCGAACCATTTTGCGTGACTTTCTGAGCTAAGTTGTTGTACTTCATCAAATAGTGTCATTTTAACCCCAATCTTTTATTTTTATAATCTTGAAATTCCGTAGTATTCATAACCACAATATTCAGAGCAGAAACCGTACGTATTAAAATATTCATCAAATACTCCAATCTCGCTATCGCAGACAGGACAATGTGTTCTACGGTATCTTTCCCCTTTGCTCAGACCATTCAAAATTTTCTTTTTGCGTTGACGCTTGTTCATTGGTTGTCTCCTACGCTTTCACTACTGGGAAATGAATGTCCCCAATCAGGCTCATAGTAGTCTGGCAATTTAATAGTTTCTGTCATCTTAACCTCCTCTTTTCTTCAAATATTCTGGGGCTTCATAGATATTGCCTACAACTTCATTTTCTTCAACTTCAGTCCACAAAAGCACTGCGTCATTTCCTGTGTCAATTACCCAAGCCCCTTCAAGCTTCTTGACAACTCCTGTCAATTCCTTGTCTGTGATCCTGCCGTGCATCTCTGCACCTGCGTTATCAACCTTGTGGATGATAATAGGCTGCCTCTGCTCCAGTTCTTTTATCCTGATGCTCTGCCAGACGTTCAATCCAGTAGATAGTAAGATCCAGATTGCTATGAATCGTTTCATTCTGTGACCTTTCTTCCATGTTCTTTCAACCATCTATCAAATCCATCGAAAACATTCTCATTTTCTTTGAGTTTAAATATTCCACTGTATCTATCATCGCAATACTCGCAATAATCGATATAGGTTCCACCGTAAAACGACATCATTCCACCTCCTCAAGTTTCACCTTATACATTCGATTTCCTCGATACTTGCTCTCGAGCTGAGCCTTGCATTTGGCAGCATCACCCTCTTTCTTGAAAAAGTGGGTCTCGTCTACCATATTGTCAAAATATAATGTTACAGTAAAACTCATATTTCTACCTCTCAACTTATCTTATGGCTTTCCAGGTCTCCGAAATCCTGACCATAATTGACAAAATAAGAGCCGATCAGGATTGCGTCAGCTTCATCATCTTTGACTTGCAAATCAAATTCATCTGAAACCTTAGCAACCGCCTGCAGCTTCATTGATTTCTTGCTGCGGTCTTTGTAGCTGAATTGCCAGTATTTGCGCCAGGTCGACACATTCACAAAATACACGTTGTCAGCAATCAGCCGCCCAAGGATAATTCCAGTCACAATTCCGATACTGATCATAGACTGCTGATTTGGACCCATGACCGAATTTTTTTCGACCACGATTGCCTCAAAAGGGTAATCGTATTTTTGTAAGGCTCGTGATTGGACCGCTCGCAGTTCGCTGGCCATGAAGCGCCCGCGTTCAAAGAACGACTTGCTTTTATGCTTTAAGACGCCACTCTGGACAAGACTAGAGCCGTGAAACACGGCCCATCCTGTCGCAGTAGTTGAAATATCTAATGATAAAGTCAGATTTTTCATTGAAGCTCTCCCTTGATGCCACAGAGGTCGAAAAGATTTCGCTTGTTGTTCTCGATAAACTCGAAGAACTTCTGAAGTTCGGCTAAGTGGCGTTTTTCTCTCTTGACTCCAAGGCTCGTATGATACTCTGTTGGCGTTTTCGGTGTTACCCTAATGTCTAGCCAATAAAGAGGCTCAAACACGTCTCCACTCGTATCAAGGGAAGCGTCTGCGTCCGTATTTCTGAAATGCATCTGCATATCATATTCAATCTTGTTTGTGATCGTGATATTCTTATCTACGATTTCGAGTGTGATACTTGTTCCTGGTATGTCGATTTTGTTTAGCATTTGTTGCTCCTTCAAAATAATAATAATTGCTTCTTTGGTTGATAGTTCATCCAAAGGACTTCTGTTCTAGGTAAGCCATGCTCTGCAGTAGCCGCAAACTCAACTCTTTCCCAGTTTCTCAGTTGCTTGTTATAAAGTTCACTGTCATAACCGCTTAAGAGAATTCTTGCCCTAGATTGGTTCAGGATATCCAGCAATTCCTCGTGATCATGGTCTTCCATTTCCACCGTGTATTGCTTTCTAGTTCTTGTACTGAGGAGATAAGGCGGGTCTACATACATGCAGACATCTTCCCGACTGTACTTATCAATGAGTTCGATAGCTGGCCGACATTCAACCTGCACCTCTTTCAGTCGCAGGGTCATTTCCTGGATTAGCTCAGGCAAATCATTCCAATGCTTGACTGCGTAGGCTCGCTCTCTACCATTCACATCCATTTTCCAACCAGATTTCTCAATGTTCCGAAATCCGTGACTCATGACGGAACGGATGACGAAATTCAAGGCCTTATCTATTTCGTTCTCTGGTCGAGCATCCCAAGCCTTGTCGTAAACAGACCGACTGTAGGGAGTTAGAAAGATTCTTTCAGCCAGTTCTGCAGGTTCCTGCTGTATCACCTGAAAAAGATTGACCACATCATCATTTAGGTCGTTGACTGTTTCAATCGCGCTAGGCTGCTTGGTAAATAGTACCGCACCGCTACCAAAGTAGGGTTCTAGATAGGTTTTGTGTTCAGGTAGTAGTTCTACTATCCTGCCAGCGAGATTCCATTTACTACCTGGATATCGCAAAAGAGATTTCATTTTATCCAAAAACGCGACTGCCTCTGTTGTGAGATTTGGCTAAATACGGGCAGTCGCTCGTCCAAGGTCACATGACCGTTTTTGACGTTTCTAGTTCGCTTTTATCGTGGTTCACGGCACGTTGAATTTTGGTTATTTTTTATCGTTTCTAGCGCTACGTTCACCGACTAGATAGCCAAGAAATAGCCATACTAGAGTCATACCTACACTTTTGATAAATTCAATCATTCTTAATCCATCCCCTCATATAAACTTTTTCCTAATTGCTCCTCAAAGTCTTGTTGATTTTGAGGGTCTAGCATTGCTAGAGATGTTACAATTTTTATTTTTGTCTCTCTACACGGCTGATAACCATATTTCGCATATCTCATAAGCCTATTAAATGTACTAACTGGATAAGGTAAATTACCATCAACCACTAGACGTTTTGTATGCAAGTGTTCAAAAAAATCTTCGTGAAACAATACTTCAAAAACAGCCATATAATCATCTTCGTCCATATTGTCATAGTTTTTGTAGTAAGCAAATTTTGTTATTGTAAAATCAAAATTTGAGATGACTTTTTGGGGAGTCCCATAAGTATTTCTGATAAGTTCAAGACGAATTTTTTCTTTTACTGAATATATTGACCAACAATTTTTGTTTTCATACGAAAAGCGCCAATTTTGGGGTTCGTCTTTTATTTGTTGCTCAAAATATCTTTTTGCTTCAAAAAAATCTTGTTCACTTTCAAAAAAAATATCTAAATCTTTAACATGTTCGTTGTTGAATATGTTTTTGAAACACCCTCCAGCAACAAAGCCTTTGTGTCCTACAAGAAATTTGTCAAGCCACCAAAGCTGCCGATAATTAAGTAAATCACTTGTTTTAAATGTCATCTTCCCCTCCTAGATTGTTCCACCAATCAATCAGATCATCCTGATTGTCTTTGATAAATTGCTCAAACTCTCCAAACTGGAGGATAGCCCAGCGTAAGCGGTGCATATCCTCTCCACTTCTTGAGCAAAAGCCCATAACCTCGAATGCAGGTTCGATGCTTTTGAGTGTTTCTTGGGCCTGGTCATCAAGATTAAAGGCCACCTCACTTTTTAAGCTGAGGTCTAGGAAGAACTCAGCTCCTAGATTGTGAATAACCTGTAAACGTCGGCCGTCTGAGTAGATGGCTACGCTGTCGGATACTTTTCTAATTTCCATGGTTTCATCTCCTAAAATGGCAACAATCCAATTATGACAAAATCGTCCTCAATTACTTTGACTTTATCAACATACGCATTCTGTAACTCTTCTTCTGTGTGATACGTTGTTCTGTTTTCAACGTCGCTGTTCCAACAGATAAAAATATGTTTCAGTCCAGGCCAACCAGAACGACCAAACAAAGCAATACACTCATCTTTATCTTGATGTATTGCAAATGTAATATCGTGTGGGCAACCTGTGTCGTGAGTTTCTAGTATGTCTTTTACTTGCTTACTCATCAGATCACCTCCACACGCTGACTCAACGCTTTTGATTTGCAGTATTCGCAATGACCGCACGGCTTCGCCTTCTCTTCGCCTCGCTTGACCTTATCAAGATGCTGAATCAGCATAGACAGCTCAGTCAGCTCATAGCCAAGCTTTTCCTGAGTTTGAAAAACGATGGCTCTTGTGTCTGGAGTCGGCTCTTTCGTCACCGCGTAAATGATTGGCGTGAACTCTTTGTCGTACTTCTCTTCTAGCATTTTCTTATACGCTGCCATCTGCAAGACGTAGCCCAAAGCCTCAAACCAGCGGACCTGAATATTTCGTCCGCTTGCTTCGTCCTGAACCCAGACCATGCTGTCGATGTCTGATTTTGTGGTCTTAATGTCCACAAAATACCCTTTTTCAACATTGAGACAGTCAATCTTTCCTTTGAATTCCACGCCTTCGATTTTGCCTGTTACAGCAACTTCTTTCTGGCCGACATAGTAATCCATGAACTGCTTGTCAGCCTCCAATCGCTCAATCATTCGCTGACCGACCAGAAAGTCAGATTTTAACTGACCTTTGGTCTTTCCAGCTTTTGAAACCATGGTATCTACATTTTCATCCATGAATTTCTTATGCGCTTCCGGACTTTCAAAATAGCTATGGACCATGTTCCCGACCAAGAGAGCCGTGTTGTCTCTTTGATCTTCCCATTCTCCTTCTAGCTCAGCTAACGCCCGTGCTTCACACTCTCTAAACCGCTTATATTGCGAGATAGACCAGTATCGACGTGCAGAAGCTGCTGAATAGTAATCTTTACCAAGTAAATCCATTGTCATTTCATTTCCACCTTTTCAGCCTTACTTTCCGCTCCAGGCATTATCCGGACAATAATTCCTAATTCTTGAGAAATAGTCTTAAATTGTTCTTTGACTTGACGCATGTTTTTTTCAGGGAAAATAATTTCCATATTTTGATAGCGATAACCATATTTTTTAGCCGTATCATCAGAAGCTGTATTTTGCGATTTTTGGCCAGTTTTTTGTTCTGGGGTGTAATTGCCCTCTGAAGCTGTTTCAGGATTAAATTCGGGTTGGTTTTGAGCGTAGGATTGATTCTGAGTGTTTCGCTCTGCTTCTGCTTGCGCCTGTCTCAACTCATCTGCATCTGCGTGCAAAATATTGATAACATCTAGAGCGGAGCGACCTTCATTGAGCAAATCAACGTATTTTTCAGGATTCAAGCCTTTGGTTTCTGCGATAGCAGTCATTTCTTCGATTCGCTGTTTCAGCTTCGCTTCCGCTTTTGTGCGGTCGGCCAGCTCTTTATCGTCAAGGATTGCTTGCAAAATATCAGCCAGCTTTGCCCCTTCGTCGTATCTGCGGATGTAGACAGCCGGGCCAAATCCTGCCTTGGCAGCCGCTTCCGTTATCTGAATGAGGCCGGCTTCACGTTGCTGTTTCTTTGCCGCTTCTTCGGCTACCAGGTCGACAATCATCTTAGAGGTTGCTTGATTGATCCGCACGTTGTCAGCCATAAAACACTTTTTCTTGCTGAGATCATCAAAGTAGATGGCGAACAGCTTGATATCAAGATCGGCTCCGCTATCTGCGATTGCTGCTTCAAAGGCTTCTTTGACCGTTTCTTTACGGGCTTCCGTCGCTCTCTCTTCAAACTCTTTAATCTGATTTTTAATGTCATCCTGCAAAGTTTTGATAGGGTCTAATATGCTATCTACCCATGCCTTCACTTCGTCGAGAGGTCTAGAGTATTCTGAGAGCTGACTTTTAAGCTCTTGTTCAATCTGGCGTTGCACTCGTCCCAACTCGTCTTTGACCTTGGTATCATCTGATAAAGTTTCTTCTGTTACGACGTATCCAGCATATTTCTTTTGATAAGCTGCTAAAGCTTGTTCTAAAACTTCCTTTCCTTGAATTTCGATTTCGGCGGCCTTTAGAACGAAGCCGACTTCCAAATCCGTGACTGGAACGAGTTCGAGGCTATCCGTTACATCTTTTAATTCTTCAGTCATTCTAGAAATCCTCCCCTTCTAGCATGTCCATTTGGCCAGTTTCTGGCTCCTTATCAATTACTTCGCCCGTTTCTTGATCAAAATCTGGAATCTCATCTGCTGGGTAGTTTGTATCTGTGGTTGTCAACTCCTGGTTGATAACCTCTTTTTTGGTTTTTTCAGCCTCTTCTTTAGAAGTTCCAAGGATGCCATCCAATGTTTCAGCCTCTTCTCTCACTGGTTCAGCATCTTTCATTTGACGCTCATTGTCATACTCGTCAGCGATTGTGTTATTGATTGCTCCAGCGAACAAGTCGCTGTCATTGCTTGTATTGATAAACATTTTGGCAGCTCGGTTGATAACCGTACGCATGGCCATCTGGTCAGGAAAATCGATTTGGACATTTTTTGTTTTCGCTTTAGACCAAGACTTATCAATTTGTTTTTTAGTCATGACTTCCAGAAACTCTTCTCCATCCGTACGAGTGATGATGCAATAAGCGGCAATTATTGGATTATCTGCATTCCGCCAATCTGTCTCATGTTTGACTAACTTCTTACGCCCGTTTTCAACCGATACCTCTAGCGTATCCCCTTCGTAAACAACATTTGCAGTAACATCTTTCACCTCTTGCAAATCCTTAGTGACTTTAATGGTCCCAAAATACGACATTCTCAATTGAACGTCAGAGCCGTATTTGATAAAGTAACATTGCTTTTTAGCCGGACTTAGTCCTTGGGTTACCATTTCTAATAATGCGTTATAAACGCTATCTTGTGTACATTGCTGCAGTAGATTCCCGCTACTGGAATTTTTCAGCGCGTAGTATGCCGAACTCAAGGCATTGCTCACGCTATAATTTGGTGCGATCAGGAGTCCTTCGCCCTTCATCGCTTCGATTCGTGTCGCGACATTTGATGTAACTTGCTTCTGTGTCAATTCATTCGTCATTTTTGATTTCTCCTATGTATTCATGTTAATTCTGCGGCTAGACATGCTGTTTAAGTTATCTAATTCATTGTTGTAATCTTGAATAAGTTGCAAATTCCTGTCAATGAAGCGTTCTACAACTTGACCTAGAAGCTCTTGTGTTGTCACGCCTCTTAATCCAGCAAGAAGTCTGATATATTCTTTTTGTTTTTCAGAAATCTCTGCTCTTATAAATGACTTGCCTTTGTTAACTATCTGTGTCATTTCCTCCCCCTTATACTGTATAAAGCTCTTCGCCTGTTTCATCGTCACAAATTCCTAGACCGCCTAGTGCTCTATAATTTTGTGCAACTTGATTCCAATAGCTCATATTTTGATAGTATGTTGATTCTGATATTTGTTCGTAACTCATTTTCTTCTTCCTTTCGTCTTCTTCAGATTCCATTTCTCGCGCTTCAGGCGCTTATTTTCACGTCGTAGCGCTAGGATTGTATCCTGTTGCTCGTCGATAATCTCGCCTAGCTCATAACAGAGCTTTAAGTAGCGTTTTCGCCAGTAAGCATTATCCTCATAGCGTTCTCTGATCATAGCTACTCATCCCCCACATAGACCCAGCTACTCCCATTCCAGACCCAATTGTCCGGATCAGGGCGCTCAGGTTTTTCAATCGGTGGTTGCAGCGCGTCTATCCTGTCGTAATTAAACATGAGCGTACACCTTCCCGAGCTCGAGGACTCGCTTCACATATCTAGCCTTGGATTCTAAACCTAGATCCAATAATTCATTTTTTTCTTCATGGTTGGCCAACAGCCACACCCGATTTTCAAGCTCAACTCTCGTCATCTTCTTTTACCTCTTCTTTCGCCCCTTCTTCTACCTCTTTGACCATAGTCTTCTTCAAGCGAGCTGTTGCTTCGTCAACCGATTTGCCTTTCAGGACATCTTCTAAAAGATGACTCGCATCATGCATCGCCTGAGCCTTCGCTTTGGCTGTTTCGTTGTCTGGGAAAAGGCCTATTTCTTGTCCGAGTAAAAAGGCAAGGCTGAAATCGTGCATTTCTTTCTGCAGTTGTTTTACTTGGTTAAGTGTTCGTTGTGCTTTAAACATATTTTTTCTCCTGTGGATAATTTTATAGAATCCTCTATATATTATTTATGAGGACTACTAGTTTGTTTTAGGTCAGTATTTATTACTAAGTTAGTGCCGTAAGGCTTAGATTGTTATTAAGTTAGTACTTGTTGTATAGTTAGTACTTATTAGAGGGCAATTTTACACATGGCAATTTTACACATGGCAATTTTACACATGGCAATTTTACACATGGCAATTTTTTCTAACTGTATTTTCAAGCTTCATCATTTGTGGATAACTCTTTTTCCAGATTAGTTTTTAGATACTCAAAGTAATCATCTGAAATAGGCATATCTGAAAAAAACCTATGAACTGAAACGCCTTTACCTCTACCTAGACCCAAGCGATACACTTTGAGATAACCAGCTTTCTCTAATAACTTAAAGTGCTCATCTACGGTGCGCCTGCTTATTCCTAGTCTTCGTGCAATTTCGTCAGGATATACAACCCAATCAGACTTGTTAGTCAGTATGACTGCCAAAATCCCTATTGTAGCTGGTTTTAGTTGCTTATCTTGAGTAAAAGTATTATTGATAGCTGTATAATTTTCGTGAGTATTTCTTAGAATATACTGCATAGCTCATATTATTTCTCCTTTACAGCCAACAACTCTTGATAGAGCTTTAGCAATTTACCCTGACGTTGCCATTCATCAAAAAGGTGTCTGTACGCTTTTCGGGTTTCTATCAAGTCGTCGTTCAATTCAATCGCCAACGAACGCCAACGCTCGGCTTCATCCGGCAGAGTGAGAACCTCTGGTTCTTCCGTGAAAAAGTAATTTTTAATTTTGTCAATTAACCTCATTGATTAAATCCTTTCTGCATAGATGCCTTTGATGACATTGTAGTAAGTGTGACCCGCTGGAATAACATAGCCAGTCAAGTCTTCGATAACAGAGCCATCTGCCATTATATTGATAATGCGTGGTTCCCATTTCTTTTTATTGTTTTTCATGATATAATCCTCTTGTAAAGTATTTTTCGTTAGCGCCTGATTGCCGTCAGGTACTTTTTTGTTTTATCTTAGTTCATCTATGCTGATTTCTAATGCATCAGCAATTTTGCATATGTTCGGCCAAGACAGATATTTTACCTTTCCTGTCTTTAGGTCAGAAAAGAAACTGCGATTAACCCCAGACATCTTAGATAATTGATTGCCGTTCAAATTTCTTTCCTGCATGATTCTGTTTAATTGTTCCCACATTTTACACCTCTAACCACTATATATTGTTAAGCAAATATATTTAAATAACAATATGTTGTGCATTTCTGTTATCTATGTTATAATCATTCTTGACTAGGACCTCTCACCGTTTTAGTCAAAATTTCAATAGAAAGGAGGGAAAGTTATGAGTAACAACTTCAAAAAATATGACATTCTACTAGCACATGCTATTATCGCTAAAAATACAGGTCACAAGTTGATAGTCCAAACAGCTGCAGGGCGATACATTGGAGAAGCTTATAATCCTGATAGCTCTGATTATCCTGACGTATCTGCAGTTGCTCAAAACATAAAAGAACTTCGAGTTTCTGAATACGATCCAAAAAATCCAACAGCAATCTTTTTAGTAGATGTTGAAGTTCACACCGATTCAATAGGTGGACCGTTTAAAATGCCATACGTTTGTCTATTTCTAGATCAGATATTGGGTGTTTCGATTGGGAAATTCGAAGATCCGACTGAAGAATAGCATCTTTGTCTATCATAAAGTCTATCGATTGTTTGATAGGCTTTTTTATTTTTCTGCTATACGGATATCGTTTTGGTCTCATCTTAGCGCCTCCTTTCTTTAGTTGTTGTTTTCGCAACTTTTTTTCTAAAAAAATACTAGAAATCCTCCATTTTGATATCTAGTAGTTTTGAAAGTTTGCTAGCTTCCGAAAACGTGAAATCACGTCCACGGTAACGATTGACTTTCATGTTAAAAGTTGACTTATCCATATCTAATTGTTCAGCAATTTCTTTTTGTTTCATTCCTTTTGAAACAATAATGCTTTTTAAATTTAGATACGGCTTATCTAGCACCATCACACCGCTCATAGGCTTCTCCTTTCCAAGTTGTCGATTTCGCAACTTTATTTTATGGTTCTAGTATATACTAACTTTGTTTCGTTGTCAACAACTTTTTTTGTTTTTTAAAAAATGTTTGCGAAAACGAAACTTTTATAGTATAATGATTATTAAGAAATGAGGAAGTAGAAAAATGATTGGAAACAAAATCAGAGAACTTAGAAAAAAACACAGCTTAACTCTTGATGAGTTAGCTAACAATTTAAATAATAGGTATCCTGATACTATGAACTTTAATAAAGGGAAAATTTCTAAATGGGAAAATGACAAAGAGGAGCCAAGGCTTTCATCTGTTAAAATCCTTGCTGATTATTTCGATGTACCTTTAGATTATTTCAATGGCGATGGGGCTGAAATCTTGCCTATCTACAATAAGTTAGAGAAACCTAGACAAGAAAAAGTCCTTAGCTATGCTAAAGACCAACTTGAGGAGCAAGAAAGCTCTAATATTATTTCTATTTTTAACAAGCCTCAAGATGACGAGGGCTACATCACTGACTACGTCGAGGGCTTGGTTGCTGCAGGTCATGGAACATTTCAGGAAGACAACCTACACATGGAAGTTAAGCTACGAGCTGCTGATGTGCCAGACAAGTATGACACTATCGCTAAGGTGGCGGGTGACTCAATGGAGCCACTGATAGAAGACAATGACTTATTGTTCATTAAAATCACCAGTCAGGTCGATGTGAACGATATCGGTATTTTCCAAATTAACGGTAAAAACTTTGTCAAGAAATTAAAAAGAGACTACGACGGTTCCTGGTATTTGCAAAGTTTGAACAGCGGATATGAGGAAATTTACTTGACGGAAGACGACGACATCCGAACCATTGGGGAAGTTGTTGATATTTATAAAGTTTAAAAACTAGCTGGATTAAGAAAGGAATATAAAATAATGGCTAAATATGTGAAACATTGCCCAAAATGTGGCAGCGGAGAAATTGAGTACATGATGCAGGATCGCAAAAGTTTTAACGGATGCGTTGGTTGTATCGGTTGGATTATTGCTTGGCCGCTAGTGCTATTAGGACTTGTCGGCAAAAAAGGGAAACACAACTGGCACTGCAGAACCTGCGGATGTGTCTTTAAATCTAAAAAATAAAAAAAGCCCCACGCTCTCAAACTTTGGCGAGTCTGAGCGTAGGGCTGGCTTACAAGAAAGGATTTTCATGGAGATAACCTCGCATGATCTCTTTTCTTGTACCTATTTTATCAAAAAAGGGGTACAAATACAATGATTACAACGAATAAAGTAGCCATCTATGTCAGGGTATCAACGACAAAGCAGGAAGAAGAGGGGTACTCTATCGATGAACAAAAAGCTAAGCTCTCTAGCTACTGCAACATTAAAGACTGGAGCGTCTACAAAGTATACACAGATGGAGGGTTTTCGGGGTCTAACACAGAGCGTCCAGCACTGGAAAGGCTCATCAAAGACGCTAAAGAAAGAAAATTTGATACGGTGCTAGTCTACAAGCTAGACAGACTGAGCCGTAGTCAAAAAGATACTCTCTATCTGATTGAGGAAGTTTTCATCAAAAACGACATAGAGTTCTTGAGCCTTCAGGAAAATTTTGATACTTCGACACCTTTCGGGAAAGCAATGATTGGCCTCTTGGCCGTATTCGCTCAACTTGAGAGGGAGCAAATCAAGGAGCGCATGCAGTTAGGTAAGCTAGGCCGTGCCAAGTCTGGTAAGTCCATGATGTGGGCTAAAACATCCTACGGATACGACTACCACAGAGAGACAGGCACAATGACCATCAATGAGCTGGAAGCGGTCGCTATTAGAGATATTTTTGAATCTTACTTATCCGGAATGTCTATCACCAAGTTACGAGACAAACTTAATGATAAATACCCAAAAACTCCAGCGTGGCACTACAGAATTGTTAGAGGAATTCTGGCCAATCCCGTTTACTGCGGGTATAACCAATACAAAGGGCAAATCTTCCTTGGCAATCATGAGCCGATAATCACCGAAGAAGCCTTTAATAAAACTCAAGAAGAACTTAAAATAAGACAACAGAGAGCTGCAGACAATTCTAATCCAAGGCCGTTTCGTGCTAAATATATGTTGTCTGGCATTGGACAATGTGGTTATTGCGGGGCGCCACTTAAAATCCTTATGCGTAGAACTAAAAATGATGGTACTAGGCGTATCGACTACGAGTGCCATCAAAGACACCCTAGGAAGGTGTCAGGCGTGACCGTCTACAACAACAATCAAAAGTGTGACTCCGGATTTTACAATAAGTCTGACATCGAGGAATATGTCTTGAAAGAAATCAGCAAACTACAGCATGATGACGAATATATTGAAGAGCTATTTGCTGAGCAGGAATTTTCCATAGATCGAGAGGCTTACCAAAAGCAAATTGATGCCTTGTCGAATAAAATCAGTAAACTGAACGATCTATACATAGATGACCGCATCACATTAGACGAATTACAGATAAAAGCTGCTGAATTTTCTAACCAGCGAGCTGTGCTAGAGGAAGAGTTAGACAATGACCCTGCAATCAAACGACAGAAAAGAAAAGAGGACATGAAGCAGGTCCTAAATACTGACGACATATTAACTATGGACTATGATCATCAAAAATTTATTGTTAGAACTTTGATTAACAAGGTCCAGGTAACAGCCGAGGACATTGTCATTAAGTGGAGAATTTAGAGAATTTTACTAACCATCATTTC
>NZ_CBCOPQ010000007.1:0-8120 GCF_965112035.1 Streptococcus sp. Marseille-Q8145
AAATAGATCCTTTTGGAACTTCTGCTGACTTCATCCAAGTATCGTAATGCTCTTCAAAAGCCTTCTCATCTTCGTTTCTATATCCCTCAAATAGAACTTCTTTGACATTTTCTCTATTGAAAAAGAACAAATTATCTGGTGTCTGCATCCCGTTCGGAATAACCACTGATCCGTAGTCAAAATAGACACTCTTAGTCCCTCCTTGACCATCATCCACTTCGATGACACTAGCTCGTGAAACAATCATCACTTCTGTATCATCACCATTTTTTAGGGTTACAACTGAACCCAAAGGTAAAATTTTATCTGTCATTTTCTTCTCCGTCTTCCTTAAAACGTACTTTCCCTTGACTGTATAGCTTCATAATCTTCACAAAACGAACTGGGTTACTTTGGTTATAAAAGTATATTATTGTACACCAGATTATCCCCATCCCCCAAAAGTCATAGTTATCCTCAATAGGCTGACCAAATAACTGGATATAACTATAAATAACATATATAGAATATAAATTCATAAGCACAAGGATCCATCGAACAATTCGGCAGGCTGTCGCAGATGCCTTAGCTGGGTCGAAATCGTCCCCCCTCACCATCAAATTATGGGAAGCTGCATAGTAAAACACCTTCTCTGTTGTCGGAACAGCCTTGCGAACATTTTTATAAAGCCCTCGCTCAAGAATACAAACCAAAAGCAAAAATTCCGCCAACCAAGATAGTAGAATATAGGTCAAACTGGTCCAGTTATAGACACCAATAGACAGGGCTGCAAAGAATCCAAAGGCAATAGGCCCACCTGCTATTAGAAAAATAACTAATTCAGAAATGTAGGCACTGATTTCACGCGCACCTTCCGTATTGAGCAGGGTACTCTTTGGAGCGGCCAAAGCCTCCCCAGTCTGCTGGTCATAATAGACCGCCTGACCATCACATTCGCCTATAAACACTCGACGACGTCTAAGAAAAAACATTCTAACCTCTTTCTAATTATTCATCCAAATTCTATCACTCCAGTTTAGGCAACTTCCACTCTCCATAGGAGAACTTATCCCATACATGATTAATTCCTTCTGAGATCTTACCTCCTATAAAACTACCTACCATAGAACCCGCAACAGTACCCACAGCTGGAAATGTATCAATTTCACAAAAGAGGTCTTAGCCGTCTTGAGCTGAGCATCAATCGAGGTTTTTGAATTAGACAAGGCTGTCTTTTGTTCATAAACCTCTTTCAATCTACCTTTCCTATGTTGCATAGAAAAACAAAGTCATCCACTCTTAATTATACCATGAATCTGGAAGCCGATAACTAAAAAAATCGCTTCATTATTTAAAGCGATTCCTCATTTATAGTAAATCGTAATTGAAATTACTGAACTCAATCCTCGACTCTCATTTTCTGTATATCCAGACCTTTCTCCCAGTCTTCATAGATTTCCATATATCGAAAGTCTTCCATTGACAAAATGAGCTCTGAATCTAAGTAAGTTAGAGTCACTTCCTCTTTTTCCCAATCAAGCTTCATCGTCACAGATGTACCAAGCAGACTATTGTAACTATAAAAAGACTCGTTCTTGAGAATCACCAACTGAAGTCTACGGAAAGCATCACCTTGACTGACCAAGGAATGACCAACTTGCTCCAAGATAGATCCTTTATCCTCTTCTACTCCCACTCGAGCTAAAGAAGTTTGGTATAAAGCACTTATTTCATTCATTAGTACGCATAACCAATCAATACAGTTACACGACCTGCACCCTCAGTCTGCAAGATATGATAAAAAGGGGTATTTAGTTCTTGGTCATTCTGTTCCAATGTCCATAGTAAACGCGCATAAGCTTCTTTCGTTAATTCTTCATAATCATGATCTAATGAAACCATCAGCACATTGTTAATTTCAAAATAGGTTGAGAAGCGCATTCCCTCTACTTCCAAGTATTCCTCTTGCAATGGAAGTAGAAACTCTACATCCATATTTCCATCTTCAGGAACATTGTTCAAGCTATAGACAATTGGTCCATTGGGATGTCCGCCAGCTTTTTCAATTGCTGTCATAAATGCATCTAGTTCATTTTGCATCTGACTTACATGAAAGCTGGCACGTTTTTTTATAACATTGCGAGCCTCAAAAACGGCTTGATTTGTCACACCTTCTGCCGCTATATAATCCATTAATCCACCTCCCAACTACTGTATGCGTCAACACTAATTTCCTTACCAGGATGATAAAGTACGTGATACACTGCCAAGGATTCCAAATTTTTATCTGAATATTTGGTTGCCAAAGTGTCATAATAGTCTCCTAGACTCCCCGAAGAAAATGTCGCAAAGTCATCACTACTTACTAAAACTTTTTCTTCAAAGAGAATTGGTCCGTCATAGTTACCTGTAGGATTTATTTCATTCCCAAATGTTGAGAAAATGGAGAAGTGATTCCGATCAGAAAAAGGATAACTTTTAAAGCATACTGGTCCATCTGAATATACAAGATCCAGCATATCCTCTATAAACTCCCAACATAGATCGTAGATTTCTTGACAAAGTAATTCCACTGGAATATCAAGCAAATTTTTTTCTTCATAGCCATACAGTTGGTGAAGCACTAACTTTTTCTGTCTTGTTTTCATCATGACTTCTTTTCTTTCTAGTTTATTCTTCAATTATTAATCCTACTCTTCATATTCTGGGTGTTTGCGTACATAGCGTGCTGCCTGAACTCCATCCACTATGAGAGCTGGGAAAACGAAGTTCATCAAGATTCCCAAGAAAACACCAAAGATATTCTCAATGTAGCCAGTGAGAATAGCTGGCGCTAACAATACAGCTACAAAAGCAACTCCAAAATTAAACAATCGCTCTTGCTTCTTGTCATTGTCTTTACCACCATAAGTCTCCCATCGGTTGAAAGCCCAGATTTTCCCCTGATTTTTAGGAAGATAATACCAGGAGTAGAGACCAGTAGAAAAAAGCAGGATACAGAGAGCTACCAGATTATAAGCCAGCGCCAAGCCTGAATAGATTTCATCTTTACCAACTAGCATAAGCAAGCCTATAAAAGTGATGTCAACGTTTAAAATCAAAACAAGTATAGAAACATAAAGATAGATAAAACTCTTAAATCTCAAAATAAAACGATCAAAGAAAGAGAGTGGGATTGCTATACCACTAATGAACATGCAAATAATGAACAAGATTTTATAAATGCCAATATGATCGACATAGGTCGTACCAAAAAAACCTATAAAAGAGACTGCCAGTGTAATCCAAGGTAGAAGTTTGAAATAGCCTAAACTAACCCCATCTGTAATCAAAGGGCCGTGGTAACGTTCTTCGTACATACTTATCCTCCAAATAAATTCTTTAAGCCCGATTTAGCCCATCCAGTGAGGGAACTATCCTCTGATTTCCCCCACTTCCTATTCATAAAGTAGGATACTGCCATCCCAAGTCCAGCACCAACAACTGTACCAAGAGGACCACCAATCATCGTGCCAATAGCTGCACCTGCATAAGCTGCGCCTGCATCAGAAACTGTATCCACAATCTGATTCACTGCAAAGTTCCGGAGTTTTTGACCTGTTGTAGAGGTTTCATCATGACTTCTTTTCTTTCTAGTTTATTATTCATTTTTTAATTTAATTCATCATAATCAGGATGCTTCCTTATATAAATTGCTGCATAAACTGCATCTACCATAACTGCTGGAAAAGCCACTGTTATCAGAATCCCAAATGAAATACCAAACACTTTTTCAATATAACCAGTAAGAATTGCTGGGGCTAATATGACAGCCACAAAAGCAACTCCAAAGTTGAACAATCGTTCGTGCTTCTTTCCTTTTTCTTCACCACCATAAGTCTCCCATCGGTTGATAGCCCAGATTTTCCCCTGATTTTTAGGAAGGTAATACCAAGCATAAAAACCACAAATAAAAAGAAAGATCAACAACATTGGAATGACATAAATTAGACTCAAATCGGAATCATAGACTGTTCGTGCACTAAGAGGACTTCCGTCTGTGGTAAACATCAATAGGCCGATAAAGGTGAAACTGATTAATACTGTCCAAGCTACCAAACCGATTAAGATGTAGGTCAGAGATTTAAAGCGATTAACCAAAGAATTAAAAAGGCCAAACATAATACTGAATCCATTAATAAGGACACAGATAAAAAATAAGGCCTTAATAATACCGACCGTGTCGTTGTAGCCACCAGCAAAATATAAAAATATCGTAATCGGTAGCATAATCCAAGGATAAATTTTTATATAACCTAGACTTACTTCATTTGTAATCAAAGGGCCGTAGTAACGCTCCTCATTCATGTTCCTTTGTCTTGATTGTTTATATAATTTTTTCTTATTCATTAGCTGAACCACCCTGCTACTGTCTTGAAGCCACCACCAATGGCATCCGTTGCAGCCTTCAACCCATCCTTAGCTACATCTGTGACAGACTTATTACCCATAAAATTCCATTTCTCATTCATTGCCCAAGAAAATGCTATACCAGCTCCAGCACCAATAACCGTACCAAGAGGACCACCAATCATCGTGCCAATAGCTGCACCTGCATATGCTGCTCCTGCACTAGAAACTGTATCTACAGTCTGATTCACTGCAAAGTTCCGGAGTTTTTGACCTGTTGTAGAGGTTTCATCATCAAAGAAAGATTCTTTGAAATTCATTACAATTGATGAAATAGAACCTGCAGCTCCCAAAAGTTTTCCACCTTTAGCCCATTTGCTTGCTTCCTTAAATCCTTTGAAGTCACTAAAAGGATTCAAACCAGATTTAAAGGAATCCTTCGCTGCAGCAGCTCCAGACTTTCTGGCATCGGCCCAAGCATTTTTCCAACCGGTCATCTTAACACCTCTACCGATATTGGTCTTGCGAATATCAGACTGCTTAGTCTGAGTTTGAAATTCTTTTCCTCTCTTATATACCTTGTTATTGTTTCTGTTATAGAGGTTCTGACGTTTTGAACCAATTTGAACATGACCCTTGCTGTCAACAATAATTTTTCTGCCGTTGATATATTTTATTTCTTTTAAATAAGTAATTACTGCTTTAACAAACTTAGTTCCTCTTTTTTCCCATTTATTTAGCGTAATTACTAGTTTGCTAATACTCGTCAGCAAGCCCAAAGGAGTTGAAGAATTGACATTTTCAGTGATTTTCTTAACATCTTGAACAAAATCTTTATCGTTATAAAATGCTTTGGCATCTTTTGAATTAAAATAACTACTTTTGAATTTATCAAGATTTTCTAGACTCTGAGTTTGCATCGTCATCACTTTATCAAACTCATCTCCTCGCTTCCAGCCATTGAAGCTCGCCATATTCGTCTTGGTATCTGTTAAAATCTTCTTACCTTCTGACAAAGGGGTCGTAATTGTACTGGCATCTGGATTCGTCAGACTGATAATGTCAGAGATAGAGCTATAAATAGTTGCAGTTGCTTTATCCACTGTACTAATATTGGTCTCCAAATCTGAAAAACCATCCAAAAGCCCCTGCAGATATTCCGTATCAATAATCGCATCCACCGCATTCTCTGATACCGTTGATTGAAATTGCTTAATTGTCTTCTCGTACTGAGCTAAGAGAACCGCTAAAGCATTCGAAAAATTTGTCAATAGTGGGACTTGGTGATTAGTGATTTTTGCATTGATTGCTCCCTTAACATCTCCTTTGAGACTTTCCGAATGTACCAAATTCACAAAAGAGGTCTTAGCTGTCTTGAGCTGAGCATCAATCGAGGTTTTTGAATTAGACAAGGCTGTCTTTTGTTCATAAACCTCTTTCAATCTACCTTTCCTATGTTGCATAGAAAAACAAAGCCACCCACTCTTTAATTATACCATGAATCTGGAAGCCGATAACTAAAAAATCGCTTCATTATTTAAAGCGATTCCTCATTTATAGTAAATCGTAATTGAAATTACTGAACTCAATCCTCGACTCTCATTTTCTGTATATCCAGACCTTTTTCCCAGTCTTCATAGACTTCCATATATCGAATTTCCTCCTCATCCTCAAAACCTCTGAAGACAACCTTTTCAATACTTTCGTGGTTAAAAAACGCCGCATCTTCTGGGTTAATTCCTCTAGGATATATAACTCCTACATAGTCTGAATAGACATTGGTTCCTTCTTGCTCTAAAACGGCTCCCCGGCCAACGATCATCACCTTAACAGTGCCGCCTTCCAAATAAACAATACTCCCTAAAGGCAATAATTTTTTACTCATTTTCTTCTCCATTCTCTTGTGTTGTTTCTTCTTGTAGCTGGCCACTTTTAACCAGCTTTTTATAATATCGTTTGCTGTACCATTCTCGGTCACTGATTCCTAAATATTCTTTGTATTCCATAGGATACTTATGGATATAGTAGGCTTGAAAAATGTGTACATTCATAAGAAAAGCTATAAAATAGGCTCCGATGACAAACCAAACTACCAAAAATAGTCCAAAAATATAGAAATACCAATGAACTGAGAGTTGGTTCATTAGATGATAGACCAGTGATACTGGGAAGAGAACTACCATCGTTCCGACTGTAATTATCATCACCTTCTTAAAGATTGACTTTTCCTTTTCATCGTTTAGTCTTCGCTTCAGATTCTGAATACTATTAGAAATAATCCAGAGAAAGAGAACCATTCCTAACACAAGCTGAATCCAGAAACCCACCAATGTATAAGCATCATAAGCTACCGCACTGGCAAAATAAAAAGCTGATATAAATGCACAAATTGACATTGAAAAATAAAAAGGAAAGTAAGTCCACAACTGACTGCTCAAGCGCTTTTTCGGCCAAAAAACAGGTATAGAGCCAAAAAGGAAAGTTAGATAGAAAACTATACTGATTGGTCTCATGATTTCCCCAATTGTTCGAAATAAAGAAACAGCATGATGAGAAAGATAATGTGCTTCCCCATCAAGCCCTACACTACTTGGCAAAGCAATTAATAGAAAGTAAACCATAACTCCAAAAAAGATAAATATACCAAATATAACCCGGAGTAGACGATTGATGATCCCCATATGAATAGGATTTGGCATACCGGCTGTTAAGGCAAACTTTCCATTCGTTACGATTTTCTTACTTCGTTCAAAGTCTGCACCGAAAATACTGATTCTTTTCATCACCTAACCTCCAAACCAAGATGTCATGGTCTTCCAACCGCTCGAGACAGCCTTCCCAACATCTCCTACTGCCTTGGCTGCCCCATCATAGGCATCAAAAGCAGCGTTTTCAATACCTTCATAAAATTTATCTTTTCCGCTAGGATTAATTACACCCAAAATTGCATTTGCAGTTCCTAGTAAAAAACCTGCTGCAGCCACATGAGGTCCGAATTTGGCTCCAATTGCTGTCGCTTCCAATGGTCCTGCATTCTTCATGGTCTCTACCCCAGCATGAATCACAGACTTACCAACGCTCTTATAAGCGCGACTATCTTTATCGTTATAGGCACTAACTCCATGATAGGTAGCTTCTGCTGCCATCACTGTCCAGCCGGCAAAATTTAACCCTTTTCCAAATACGTTGATTCCACTCTTAAGTGGACCATCTATTACATTGACCGTATCTTTAAGTTTGCTCGCAAACTGCCATAGTTTGGAATTATTAATAGCGCTTAGTCCTGATCTAAACTTAGAACCTAACCTGGAGTTATAGAGAACATCTCGAAGCGTCTTTCCGTCTTTACTATACATCTGCCAGAACTTAGATAACCCTGCAAACCCCGACCTCTCCATACTAATACTATGGGATAGATGGCTTCGTGCACCGGTAACAAACAAATCATAGAAACCGCCAATCAAATCCATACCATTATTGAAACGATTATAATTTTCATTATCTGCTATTTTTTTGAAGTTTTCTTAACAAAATGGTAGCCTTCAACTGACATCGATACTGATTTTGAAACAAGATTCAACAGTTCCACTGGAGTTGAGTTATTAACTCCTTCTACGACTTGAAGTACCCCACCCAAAAATTCATTGTTATTATAAAACGCTTTTGCTTCTTTCGACGTAAAGGAACTCTTGCCTGCTGTCTCCAAGCCTTTCAAAGCACTTGTTTGGACTTGCAAGAGCTTGCTATACTCA
>NZ_CBCOPQ010000008.1:0-3269 GCF_965112035.1 Streptococcus sp. Marseille-Q8145
TGATGAATATGACAAATAAAAAAATAAGAGTATTTTTAAGCAGACCTAATCCATTTACGAATGAGCAACAATACTTTATAGATAAACTAAAGAGCACTCTAGAGAACTATAATATAGAAAGCATAACTCTACAAGCAAAAGATTATTCTCCCTATGAATCATTATCTGCTTTAAATGAAATGATAAAAAGATGCTATGGTATGGTTATCTTAGCTTTCGGGCATACGTATATTCAATCTGGAGTTTTAAAAAAGGGAGCAATTCAAGATAAAAAGTTTTTTGAATCTGACGAACAGTCGTTAGATGGGAAATGGATTACTAGTTCGTTTTGCCAAATTGAAGGTGCTATGGCGATCTCAAATAATATTCCTATTCTAATCATTAAGCAAAAAAATTTGCGAATTGATGGCATTCTAAAAGATGATAAAAAAATTGTATCTGTATCAGATTTTTCATTGGAGGATAAGACACAAATTGATTCATTCTTTGAACAAATTTTAGAGAAAGAAATATATTGTTGGAAAAAATCATTGGAAGAAATATTTAATACAATTGAGGGAAATATCGTATAGAATACTTTCTAATGTGATATAATACAAACAACAATACTTTTAAAGGGAGGTATTTAGATGAAAAGAATCTTTATAAGTTTTGCCATTGAAGATGAAAATTTACGAGATTTTCTAAGGGGCCAATCAAGAAATACAAACTCTCCATTTGAATTTGTGGATATGTCTGTTAAACAACCGTGGGATTCTCAATGGAAAACTAAATGTAGAGCAAGGATTAGAGGGTGTGATGGTATGATTTCTATCATTACTAGGAATACCAAGAAAGCAGATGGGCAAATTTGGGAAATGAACTGTGCTACAGATGAGGGTATACCACTACTTGCAATTTATGGTAATAAAAGTCATACTGGTGTAACGATTCCAAATGAATGTGGCTATCTACCAGTGATAGATTGGAATTGGGAAAAGATTAGCGCATGGATAAAACAATTGTGAGGTACAATTTATGTTAAAAAACAAGGCATTAATTGTTGGTATCGATGCATATTCTCAGGCTCCATTAGGAGGTTGTGTAAATGATGCAGAGGAGATAGCGAAATTATTAGAGGAAAACGAGGATGGTTCCCCTAATTTCAGTGTTAAGCTAAAACGTAATATACTAACAAAAGCAGAGTTATTGGAGGACCTTCATTCTTTATTTAAAGAAGGAGAATCTGACATTGCACTCTTTTATTTCTCAGGACATGGGACAGATGAGATGGCTGGGCAAATCGTAACACCAGATTTTAATGGCTATGATATGGGGATTTCTATGAATGATATACTTCGACTAGCAAACACCTCTAAAAGTCGAAATAAAATTATCATCTTAGATTGTTGTTTTTCTGGGAAGTTAGGAGAGTTTAGTGCTATAGACTCATCAGATGCCATTATTGGAAAAGGTGTTACTATTTTAACAGCAAGCAATCGTGATGAGGTTGCCATTGAAGATGGAATAACTGGTCATGGTGTGTTTACTGAATTGCTCATTCAAGGATTAAAAGGTGGTGCTGCAGATGTTGGTGGAAATATCACTCCAGCAAGTTTGTATTCTTTTGTAGATCAGTCGTTAGGAGCGTGGGAACAAAGACCTCTATTTAAAACAAATATTACAGGTTTTTTACCTATCAGAACAGTAGAAGCTAAAGTGTCAAAAAGAGTTTTGCGAAAACTTCATCAATATTTTGTAGAAGCAACATCAGAATTTCCATTAGATCCATCATTTGAATTTACAAATACTCCTGAAGTAACTCATGAGTATAAAGAACCTTACGCTAAAGAAGCGAATGTTGCCAAATTTAAAGAATTACAGCTATATGAAAGTGTCGGTTTAATTGAGCCAGTAGGTGAAGAACATATGTATTTTGCTGCTATGAACAGTAAATCTTGTCGCTTGACACCACTAGGTCTACATTATTGGAAATTATCAAGAAATAAACGATTTTAAATCAAAAGGAAAGTGGCTCATATCACTTTCCTTTTATTATTTCCTTCATTCTAAAATAATCAGTTTGAAGCTCAGCTCGTCCAGCTGTTACAGTTTCTTTCTGTCTTTGGGTAACTGGTCGAAATTTGGTAAATGAATCTTTTATGCCTAGTGCAATAAAGTTGAGATCTTTAAGATTTTCATTATACCAAACATCATCAAAGTCAGTTTCTTCTCTATGTATATTAATCGCTTCGCTTAAACAAGTCTTCGCAAAATGTACTGCCGTATAATAGTATTCCATAATTGATTCGATGTCATCTGTGACCTTATATCGTTTCAATAACAATGCACAATAGTTCCTAGCACAATATAAATTTCCACCTTCAAAGTTTGAACCATTTTTATAGTACCGTAGTGCTTTCTCCAAATGGATAGGGTTAGAGGTTTGGTTAAAAATACTTTTATGGATAGCAGCTGTGATTCCTAATAAATCTTCATGAGTAGTTGTTGATACATCTATTGTCTCATGAACATATTTTAACACATTAGCTAGATTTTCAATAGATAAGTCTTTCTTATATCGACACAGAATGTATTGTGAAAAAATATCTAAATCAAAAGAAATATTTAAGACTTTTTCATAATATTGCTCTGCTGTAGAAAATTCTAAATTTTCTTGGTATTCTTTTGCTTTTAGAATTAATTTTCTGAGAGAGACTCCTTCGTTTTGCAGTTTTTTTCCTCTGTATACCAATGGCTTGATTTTATATAAGTTTAAGTCAAATACAGGACTATCTGTGTAAGTTTTATCTGTAGTTTGGCAAGATTGAATGATTAACTTTAGTTTAGTATAAATCTCTGATCTGTATTGAAGGTCAGATAAAATTTTCTTTCTGTGGTATCGAAGTTGTGGCAGCATAGATATATCAAAAAATGGATATCTAGTAATGGTTTCTTCTTCACAGAGTATAATTGTTGCCTTTGGCTTCATTGCATGACGCAATCCTAGTTCATAGATTGCATTTTGATTAAGTGTACTAATGTCAGCAATGACAATATCCGCTAAAAAAAGGGATTCAATGAAATTTTTGCTAATGGAAATCGTAGTTGGAACTTCATCACCTCGATAAGCCTGTTCAGCATAAAGCGATTCGAGCCCACATTCTTCTATCACTGGCTTTATAAATTTAAAATAGATATCATCTAAGTTTAATTTAATAAAAGTACCAGGTAGTCTTTTTACACCATATCCCATTACAACAAAACAGGTTTGCCCACTCATTTTTCAC
>NZ_CBCOPQ010000009.1:0-3143 GCF_965112035.1 Streptococcus sp. Marseille-Q8145
CTTTTATAATAAGCAATTCAACACCGGCCAGTTGTTCTATGAGTCTTCTTTTTTAAAATAGCCAACAAATAATTCTATATATTGCAATTCACCTTGTGAAATAATATGGTAGAAAGGCGTTGCTATGTCTAAATTATTTTCTTCCAACGTCAGGATTAACTTAGCAAATCCTATCTCTGTCAATTCAGCAAAATTTCCTTGAATAACAGTTTTCAATAAGTTGTCAACCTCAAAATATGTTGAAAATTCATATCCTTCTAATTGGAAATAATCATTCCAGATAGGTACGAATAATTCAAGATCAACTATTTCATTGAGTGGAACATTGTTTAAACTATAAAAAAATGGACCTTTCACTTGATAGCCTGACTCTATAATGCCTGAAATAAAATTTTCTAAATTTTTATCCATTTCATTGTAGTGAAAAGATACTTTTTTTCTAACTACGTTTTGGAAAGCTATTTTTTCAACTTTTACAACATCTATGGGCAATCTCATTACACTTTCTCAACCTCACAATACAAGTCTACAACATAGTCACCATAAAGGTCCAAAACAACATGAAAAATATTTACCAATCTATATCCTTCTTTCGAAATTTCTCTTTCAATCTCCTCGTAAGGAATAGCTTCTTCTTGATCATAATGACGATAATAAAAGTCGGTTATTGAATTTAAAGATTTCTGAAAGAAAATACCCGAGGTATTTTCTTTCACTTGCTCAAGTTTATTACCTAATGTTGTAAAAACCAAAATATCTTGAATGTCGTCTGATGGTAAATATGTAAAGTAGGTAGGACCATCAAAATATAGGTCATCTCCCATCATTAAACGCTTAAATCCCTCTGAAGCTTCCTTTAACTGACTGTAGAAAGAGGACTCCGACTCAATGGTAAGTTCAAATCCAATCGCATTTTTTAAGCTTAATTGCCTTCTTTTAAATTTCATTTATTTTCCTCGTTTCATCTTTTTGACCTGATAATAAATAAAACTAATAGCGGTATCCAAAAGAATTGAATAACCAAAAATTCTTATTGTCCATATAAGCCAAATCGGGCTATTTTCAGCATCTATATTCAATAAATGCAAACAAGCAATAATGGCAAGAAATAGAATAACCTCTGTAATCAAACGGGGTTTAGTCTTTTTGAAATCTAAAGTTTTTAAAAAACTCTGATTATATAATTCTTCTGGTACTTCTTCCCAGTAAGTCTTATCTTTCGCTCTCAACTTAAGTAAATATCCAACTTCGACAATGAGTCTCGAGAAAGCTGATATAAACACTATATTACCCAAAATACCTAATATTTGCTTGGAATAGCCGGATATCCAACCAACCATTACTCCCCCCAGCAAGGTAGCTCCTAGAATTATCCAGATAGAGGGTTTACTATAGACACTCAAAGCAGCAACATAGTTAGCATTAGTCCGTTGTTCGGAAAAGCCTGTTTCTAATTGTTTCTTTAACCATCTTACATTATAAAGTATTAAACCCAAAAAGAGAAGCAGAGAACTAAGCCCGAAAATAATGGTATATATAAAAGAATTTCTCAATAAATTATTAGTGAGTACAACAATAACATAATCTGTTAAAACTAATGACAGAAGTAATCCATTAATCATTGCAAAAAGCATGGCTGTGCCAAAAAATTGATGCCTATAAATCAATTTTTGATTGAAAGAAATAACTTGACATATCAGCATAAAAAGAAGGCATGCAAAAAGAAATAGGAATATAACATTAGAAAAGGGATTCAATTTGAGTTGATTTTTTATAAAAAAATATACATGTGACAAGGCAATACTTAAGACAAATATACCAGACCAAGCCAAGCCAAGCATCCCAACGGAAGCGCGTGTCGCGCCTAATCCTTGAAAATAGTCCTTGTTTAATTCTTCTGGTCCTAAATCTCTATTTTTTTCACTCATTAGTTGCCTCCAAAGAACTTAGCAATAGCATCACCTGCTCCCTTAGCAAATGACTGGGCATGCTGAACTATACTCTTTCCAGTACCATTAAATTCAGAATTAATTATCGCATTAACTGCCATGCCAGATAAAGCACCAACAGCAGTTCCCAAAGGCGGTAAAAAGAAAGAACCGATAGCTGCTCCAGCAGCAGTTGCAGCCGCTCCAGCACCAATAGAAACTGTCGCATCAATGGCTGCATTGCGTAGTTCACGACCTTGAATACCATCTCTGAAATCAATGTTATTTGCAGCGCTTTCCCACAAAGTCAATGCAGTTCCAGCTATACCCAGGCCTTTACCAACTTTAGTAAGATTCGAAGCATTCTTCCATGTGCTAGGTTTAAAATCAGTCACCACACTTTTGATAGAGTTCGTAAATCCTGACTTAGCTGCGTTGCCTATTGCTTTAAAATTAAGACCACCTCCTGGTTTAAAAGCATAATTTATACCAGCCAAATCAATGTCCAACGCTTTCTCAAAGGTTCTCCCTGGAGCTGTGACTTGTCTTCCACCTCCTCCTTGATTAAATACAACCTTATCAAGAGCACGATAATTGCCTGTACTTGTTACAAACTCTAACTGAGCCCCTTTCTTATTAAAGTATTTTTTGAAATTTTTAATAAATTCAGGAATCACTTCCCCATCCTTAATAGGAATCGCAAAACCTTGGGCATCTTTCACAATTTCCATGCCGTTTAGGTACATCTTCCCTTTTAAGAAAGTAATTGAAGTCGAAACCCCTTCGTTTCCATCTTTAACCTTGTTAACTAAGTTATTCCATTCTTCAACAGAAATCCCTAAAAACTCTGCAGCCTTCTTTGCATCAGACTCCTGACTTCCTTTTCTCTTTCCTAAATCTTTATTAATAGTCTTAGAAATTAACCCTAACAGTTCTACTGGTGTTGTGCCATCTGCTTTGGAGGAGATTTTCTTAACTGCCTTTAAGTAATCTTGGCTATTGTAGAACGCCTTGGCTTCTGCATCAGTAAATGAAAGACCTGCCATAGTAGAAAGACTTTCTAAAGTTTGAGTTTGCGACTGCAGTACCTTGCTATACTCATCTCCTCGCTTCCAACCATTGAAGCTAGCCATATTCGTCTTGGTATCTGTTAAAATCTTCTTACCTTCTGACAAAGGGGTCGTAATTGTACTAGCATCTGGATTTGTCAGACTG
>NZ_CBCOPQ010000010.1:0-1097 GCF_965112035.1 Streptococcus sp. Marseille-Q8145
CACTTTAGTTTAGGAGAATTTTTATAATGACAATTATCTTAGTGCTTCTCGGCTTTTTGGTCGGGGCATTTATTATGACCATGGGTGGTGGCGGCGGTGCTTTTTATCTTGGTATTATGACCGGCGTTGCGCATCTTTCACCGAGTACTGCGGCGGCGACATCGCTGTTTACGGCGATTCCGGCGTTGGCGGTGGGGTGTTATAGTCACTATCGCACTGGCAATATGCGTTTTCACGCCGGCAACCGGATTCTGCTGACGGCAGTACCAGCAACGGTTGTCGGTAGTCTGGCCGCACCTTACATACCGGAACTGGTTTATTCATGGTCGATTGCGATTATTTTCATGGTTCTTGGCGTTCAAATGTTGCGCCAATCCTTTGGGCGTAAAGCAAAGAAGACCACCCAGCCGGCATGGTTCGCCTATGTGCTTGGTATGATTAGCGGCTTAATGGTTGGCGTTGCCGGACTAAGTGGTGGCGGCCCGATTATGGCTGGTTTGATGTTGATGGGTTTGGATATGCCGCATGCCGCTGCAACCTCATCTTATGCTTTAGTAGCTTTATCCATCATCGGTTGCTTTCTGCACGCCACTCAAGGAAAAATTGCGTGGACAGTCGGCGGCCTCCTGATGCTCGGCTCGCTGGTTGGTGCCGCAATCACACCCCGCATCCTCAATCGCTTTGACCCGCGTAAGTTGACCGCCATCTTACGTCCGCTCCTCGGTTTGCTTTTAGTCGTCATGGCGATCGAACAAGTATGGTAATGATTTTCAACTTAACCATCAGTTAAAAAATTTGCCAGCAACTTGAAAACGCCGCCATTGTCTTCACTAAGAAGCACCATCATAATGAAGGTGATCAAAAGGGGTGATCATCATGCATTTAAATCAGATTATTCGCACTAAACGCCTGGCAGCAGGCTTAACTCAGGAAGCGCTGGCGCAAAAAGTTGGTGTCACGTCGCCGGCTGTTAGTAAATGGGAAAAAGGTATTTCTTATCCTGATATCACGTTGCTGCCGATTCTCGCACGCAATCTCAACACGGATGTGAATACGTTGTTGGACTTTTCGGCTGACTTAGATCCAGCTGCACTGCG
>NZ_CBCOPQ010000011.1:0-1048 GCF_965112035.1 Streptococcus sp. Marseille-Q8145
TGGCAACAACAATATCAGCCGATGTCAGGCCAGCCTTTTTTTCAGTTTCACCTGGCGTGACCGTGGCTTGAATACCTTTGGCTTCCCTGGCTTTCGTCTTGCCGTCGTATTCGAATGAAACGTCATTGCTGGCCACTGTGGCAACGGCCGGCGTTATCGTGATGGTTCCCGTGACCTTAGCGGGATCGTCTGCCGTTAGCTGGTAGTTATTTCCGGTTGCTGACTGTAACTTGGCTTTGCCAGTATCACTCAGCTGATAATTGTACTGACCTGCATCTACACCATCATTCTCAACAACAATGTCAGCTGACGTCAGGTAAACGGTCTTTTCGCCTTCGCCTAGTTTGATTATGGCTTGAATTCCTTTGGCTTCACTGGCCTTGGTCTTACCATCGTATTCGAATGAAACGTCATTGCTATCAACTGTGGTGGTAGCTGGCGTGATCGTGATAGTTCCAGCAACCTTGGCCAAATCGTCTGCAGTCAACTGATAATTATTTCCAGTTACTGCTTGTAACTTGGCTTTACCAGCGTCACTCAGCTGATAACTGTACTTGCCTGCATCTACACCATCATTCACAACAACAATATCAGCCGATGTTAGAGCAACAACTTGTCCAAACTCACCCAGCTTAACCGTGGCTTGAATACCTTTAGCTTCACTGGCTTTTGTCTTACCATCGTACTCAAACGAAACGTCATTGCTATCTGCTGTGGCAACGGCTGGCGTAATCGTAATGTTACCCGCTAAGTCAGTCGTGCTTAACTGATAGTTAGTTCCCGCTGCTTGTTGCAACTTAGCGATACCAGTCTCACTTAACTTGTAGCTATACTGACCAGCATTGACACCGTCATTATTAACAACAATATCTGCTAGAGACAGAGCTACCCTTTGCTCTGTGTCTCCAAGTTTCAATGCGGCTTGAATACCTTTAGCCCCACTCGCTTTGGTGTGTCCATCATAAACAAAGGTGACATCGTTGCCCGTGGCTGTGGCCGCTGCTGGTGTAATCGTAACAGTGCCTGACAAATCGGTTGTGTCGACCAG
>NZ_CBCOPQ010000012.1:0-1016 GCF_965112035.1 Streptococcus sp. Marseille-Q8145
TCACAACAATCTTTCCTAGCAAACTGCCACCGCGATTTCGGTCCGCATTTTGGTAGCGATTCATGGTTTCATCCGAGACCGTGTTTTGATCCTTAGGAAATTTATACTTTTTATCAATAACGGTCGCAACGGCATTGAAGACCTTGCGCAAAGCCTGATTCAGTTCGGCTTTATTACCCGATTTAATTCCTTTTAGATTCGTATTGAGGATTTGTCCCGCCAAAGCGTCTGGCAAGTCACCTTCAAGGCCATCCCCGACTTCGATCCTCAGATTGTGCGTACCATAATTGCCAGCGTATAGAATCAACACGCCGTTGTCGGTACCTTTTTTCCCGATCCCCCATTTCTGAAAAAGATCAGGTGCATAATCCGACAATGGATCGCCGTGGGTAGACTTTAGTGCAGCTACCGCAATTTGCGGCTGTTGTTTGGTGCTTTGATAATAACGATTCTTTTGATCAACCAGTTGTTCGGTTTCCTGATCAAGGTAACGATCCTGGTCCAGGTAGTAATGGTCAGTTGGTCGTGCCGGCAGATCCTCGGCCGCTGCTACCGGATGAGCTGCACCGGTAAACAACAACAAGCCCGTCAGCGCGGCTAGTAACCACGCTAAATGCCCGCGCATGGCGCCACCTACTTCCCAGCACTGGAGCTATTGCTTGAAAAATCAACACTCGGGACGGTCTGTGCTGCTGGGGTAGCTTTGAAGGTGTCCTTCTTGCCCAGTCCCATCATGCTTGCAAAGATATTCTTCGGGAAGGTAACGACGCTTTGGTTATAATCCCGAACCTGATCAATGTAACGCTTGCGTTCAACCGAGATCCGGTTTTCACTACCTTCAAGCTGCGTCATCAGCGTGTTGACCTGATTACTGCTTTGGAGGTTAGGATAGTTCTCCTTGATCACATTAATCAATGTCCCAACACTCTTATTCAGTTGATCATCGGCTTTAGCCTTGCTGGTTGTTGAGTCGGCGTTAGCATAAGACTTCCGGGCTTCAGCAATATCGCCGAAGA
>NZ_CBCOPQ010000013.1:0-1001 GCF_965112035.1 Streptococcus sp. Marseille-Q8145
AATCAGATGGAAAAAAGTAGTAAAATAAATGTAAGAATGGAAAAATTAAAAAGAAAATTGGTGTATGAAATAGCAGGATAGTTTAAATATATCTAAGTGAGAAGTGATATAATGTTGTATTTATTTTTTTTTTTTCAAGCAGAAGACGGCATACGAGATCATGCCTAGTCTCGTGGGCTCAAGTTAGTGTTGCCAGTCGAGAAGCAAAAGTTGGGAACTTTTACAGGTGAGTTTGAATGGTCAGTTCAAGATGTGCCGACCAATTAAGAGGGTGGTTCCAAGTGATGAAAAAGTGGCTACTGCTGGTAGTTTTGCTAATCGGTTTTACTTGTCCACCATCGCAAGCGCTAGCAGTCGAGACACAAACATCCGGTGAAATTAGCTTCTTTGAAGTTGAACAGCCGGTTAATCAACCGTCACCAGAACAGATCAAGCCAAAGCAACAGGTGAACGTACCACCACCGACCAAAGAAGACCAGCTACCGGCATTGGGAATGATGACCCCACTGCTTGTGAGTTTAATCGGGCTACTACTGGTGTTGCTGATGCTACTGATTTTGTTGACAAAACAATCTAACACAAACAAGAAAGAGGAAGAATAAACATGAAAAAGTTTTACGTGATGGCATCGATGCTTGGATTAGGTATGTTGGGTTTGGCTGGAGTAACACCGACACTGGTTTCTGCTAGTGATGTGACTTCAAATGGCCAGGTTAAGTTTAAGTTGGATCAAAGCCAAACTGACCCGAAAAACCCATTAGATCCCGCTGATAAGAACACAGGCAAGCCGACTGATCATACTCAGCCTGGCGGCAAAGTTCCGGGACTGTCTCTGATACAAATCTGACGCTGCTGACGAATTAGACGGTGTAGATCCAGGTGGTTGCCGTATCCCTGACAAATAAACATACGAAGCTTCCCTAATACAAAAGCATACCATCACCATTTATATAATTAGACACTCAATGTAATAGCTATATCAATTCAAATCCATACTCATA
>NZ_CBCOPQ010000014.1:0-963 GCF_965112035.1 Streptococcus sp. Marseille-Q8145
TGCCTGTACCTTTCGGGCTAACTTTTCTGCTGATAATAATTTATTTGCGTACAGGTTAAACGGAAACGCCAAAAAGTTATATTCTTCCTGACTAAACTTGACCCGACACCGATCCTCAATGTCCGCAATGATGTTAATGAACAAAGGTGAATCTTCCATTAAGTTCGTGTAATACTTGCTGATGCCGTTAAGTTCATAGTGATGACGCTTCAGGAAAACCACAATTTGCATCACCTTTTGGAAGATCTGGGTGGTACTCGTTTTGATCTTGCCCGCATTGAGCCGCCTAATCACCGCCGCGACTAAAGTCTTATCGTCCAAAAGCCTTGCCTGTACCTAGTCGAATAAGTGGTTATAACTCAGCATCGTTAAATCGACCGTTGAGCCTACCTGCAGCTTAATGCCGCGACTCGTTGCACTTTCAATGCCAAGATCGTAATTTTTTAACCAGTGCCGACACGCGTCTAAATCTTTTAGAAGTGGGCCGCGACTCACGGTCAGCTGGTCGGCAATCTCATCCATAGGTACAAATTTCCGTTCTTTGATCAACCGAAACAGAATCTCCGCCTGCCGTTTTTGCTTGTCGTTATTATCAATGTTTTGCTTGAACACGCCTGACTGAATCAGTGAAAATTTTCGATAATTCAGAATATGCAGGAAGTACCCGCTTTTGTTAATGCGAATTTCGGCTGCATCCCCCAACGACTCGCCTAGTTCATGGATATATTTTTGCATCGTGCGTGTCGAAACATTCTCGCTTTCAGCCAATTCGTCTAGGCTGGAGGTACCATTTGCCAAAAGATAACGCAAAAGCCGATAATCCAAACTATTCAATCAGGTGACCTCCTCCAAATTACCGATTATCCGCGCGACTTGCCTCCTGCCACATTTGTTGTAACGCCTGTGATATAACTTGCTCGATTCGATAAGAAGTAGTTCACCAAATCCGCTACTTCACTGAGT
>NZ_CBCOPQ010000015.1:0-945 GCF_965112035.1 Streptococcus sp. Marseille-Q8145
TACAGGAGCCGTGTATGTTTAGGGGGGGAGCAGAATGACCACTTCGGTTTTAGGCAATCACTTAAAGACGTTACGACTGACAAGACAGCTTACGCAAGCGCAAGTTGCCCACCAGCTTTTCGTTTCGCGAAAAACCGTTTCAACGTGAGAAACCGGCCGACATCAGCCAGATTTGCAAACGGTTTGTCAGCTAGCTGACTTTTACCAAATAACTGTTGACGTATTGATGAGGCCAGTCTCATCCAAAGCCATCAAGAAAACCTCGGCGCGCCCAGTCACTTTTCTGGGACCGGCGCTTGCGATCATGATTGTTGGCCGCTTGGGTTATGTTGCGCGACCGGAAATGTTATTGCTGACAGACTTTGTACTCGGCTTTTTGGGAGGTCTCTTACTAAGCTGGTGGCAGCAATGGTTAAAGCCGCAAGTCTTACATGGCCTATGCGTTTTTCTGGCAGCTGTGCTGTTCAGTCTGGCGTGGCAAAATCTATTCGCCATGGCGTTTGGGTTGCAACTTGTTTACATGGCAACTGCGATGACATTACTGCTTCCCTTAATCGGCGCTAGTTTGCAAAAACTGGGCCGTACTTTCAAAACCTTGAGATAAGGGGGCAATAGCTTTGAAACATAAGGGACTCTGGATCACGAATATCGTTTTGGCAATCGCTATCAGCGGTATCGGCATCACGATCTTGATGAGACGCGTGGATGGTGCCGGCCATGTTGAGACCGCGGCATCACGTTTAGCGGCATTAGCCGTGCTGGTCGTTTTCATTTTGATTATTGCAATTGTGTAAGGCATATACTTGTTGATCAGCAGACGCCACGGATGATTGTCAGAAGCATGAACTTAAAAAGATTGCCGGTCGTGTATCGGCAATCTTTTTAAGTTAAGCTTTCTTTGCTTTAAACCGGTATTAGCTGCAATATTTCTACAATGATAGCAGG
>NZ_CBCOPQ010000016.1:0-938 GCF_965112035.1 Streptococcus sp. Marseille-Q8145
ATAAGGTTAAAGATGAGCGTAATTGGTGACAAAGAGAACAAGGAGAGACTAGGATGATGGACATAGAAGGAAGGCACAAATTAGCAAACATAATGAAGGAGCGTGAGGTGGCAGATATATGAAGATTGAGAGCAAGTGATGTAAATTTTTTTCAAGCAGAAGACGGCATACGAGATCATGCCTAGTCTCGTGGGCTCGGCGATTCAGTGGCTGCGCGATCAAATGGGGTTGGTGGCGCAATCGCCTGACACCCAGCAAGCAGCCGAGGCAGCCACTAGTGATGATGAGGTTTATGTGGTGCCTGCGTTTACAGGCTTAGGGGCACCGTATTGGGATGCCGAAGCACGCGGGGCAGTTTTTGGCTTGACCCGCGGGACCACTAAAGACGACTTTATTAAAGCGACGTTGCAGGCTTTGGCTTATCAAACGCGTGATGTGGTTGATACCATGTACAAGGACACGCAGATTGCCGTCCCAGCCTTACGCGTTGACGGTGGGGCAGCTCGCAATGATTACCTGATGCAGTTTCAGGCGGATATCCTGAATAAGCCTTTGGAACGAGCCGCCAATTTAGAGACGACCGCCATGGGTGCTGCCTTTTTAGCGGGGTTGGCAGTCGGCTTCTGGCAGGATACGGATGAACTTAAACAGATTTTCAAGATTGGTAAGCGGTTTGAACCTCGCATGACACCGGCGCGGCGGGAGAATTTATACGCCGGTTGGCAACAGGCTGTCGCCGCCACGCAGATGTTCAAGCACCGGCCGGTACCCCGGGCACCCCCCCACAATAACGAAAAAACAGAAAAAAGCAACCCCCCGTCCTCTAGGCACAAGGGATTGAATTTTAAAAACCGACGCTTTTATTTTTCTGTCACCGTTTTCGCACCACATAACACTCCAGCAAAATTATGGTCCTACCTTTTAACGGCAAACCCGCA
>NZ_CBCOPQ010000017.1:0-920 GCF_965112035.1 Streptococcus sp. Marseille-Q8145
GATCCGATCACTCAGTCCTAATACTTCCGGCAAGTCACTGGAAATCATGATAATGGCAACATGCCGATCCGTTAGCTCGTTCATCAGATCATAAATCTCCCGTTTGGCGCCGACATCCACACCACGCGTCGGCTCATCGAGAATCAAGACTTTCGACCCCGAGCCGATCCACTTAGCCAACACGACCTTCTGCTGATTCCCGCCACTGAGGCTGCCAGCAGTCACGTCCGGTCCCATCGCTTTGACTGTAAGCCTTTTCATTAATAATCGAACAAAATCATCAGTGGCTTTATCGTCCACCAAACCATGTTTCACAAACCCATCAATCGAAGGCAAAACTATATTGTCGTGAAGCGAGTCATCCAGAATCAATCCCTCGTCCTTACGATTCTCCGCCAAGAAACAGAGATTGTGACGAATTGCCGATTGCGGATCACGAAACATGACCGGCTGTTTGTCAAGCAGAATTTCGTTGGACTGATACTTGTCGATTCAAAATAATGCCCGCATAATCTCGGTTCGCCCCGCACCCATCAGCCCGGAAAAACCGAGAATTTCACCTTGACGGACGCTGAAACTGACATCTTGAAAGACGCCTTTTTCAGTTAAGTGCTTAACCTCCATCGCAACCGGGCCAAAAGTCGGCGTGCGCTCCGGATAAAAGTCTTCGATCTCCCGCCCGACCATGTCCTTGACCAACTGTTTCATCGTGACATCTTTGGTGGCGTATTCGGTGATTGAGCGTCCATCTCGCATCACGGTCACTTTGTCTGCAATCTCGAAAATTTCTTCCATGCGGTGGGAAATATAAATAAATCCCACGCCCTTAGCCTTCAATCGCCGCACCACTGTGAAAAGTTGACTAATTTCCGTCTCAGTCAAAGCTGCAGGCGGCTCGTCCATAATGATGATCTTAGCAT
>NZ_CBCOPQ010000018.1:0-897 GCF_965112035.1 Streptococcus sp. Marseille-Q8145
TTGCTCGCCGGGGCTGGTGTTGCCGGGTTGGCGATCGGCTTTGGCGCTCAGGGCTTCGTCAATGATGTCGTAACTGGTTTCTTCATTTTGTTAGAAGCCCAGTTTGATGTTGGTGATGTGGTTAAACTAGGAACGATTTCCGGAACCGTCACTAGCCTAGGGTTACGCACAACTGTAGTAAAAAGCTACGATGGTACGGTTAACTTTATTCCTAATCGCAACATTACGATTGTTAGCAACCTTTCGCGCAGCAACATGCAGGTACTTATCAAATTGCCGTTAGCCCCAACGACCGATCTTGATTTGGTCCGCCGAACGATTGAAAAATTCAATCACAATCTGGTACAGAAATTCTCAACCATTACGGATGAACCGAATATCCTTGGCCTGACTGAAGACAAACACGGAACTGTTACCTATCAGGTTCTGTTCTACGCCGAAATTGGTGCACACGTCAGCCTCCAACGAACTTTCCTGGCTGCCTACATTGCCGCCTTGAAATCTGCCGGCCTTCCTGTCATTACACCGCCGCTGAATCTGCAAGCAGGTTCATGATCGCCCTTATCCGTGTTTGTCTATTAATAAATCCATCTATAAGGAGCTGTCATGCTTAATTTTATCAAAGGTGCCATTATCGGCATTGCACTTGTCATTCCCGGACTTTCCGGCAGTATCTTTGCGGTTGTGGTTGGGCTTTATGATCGCCTCTTAAATGCACTTAATCACTTTCGCGCCAATCCGCGCAAAAATTTACGCTTTCTGACCCCGGTTGGCTTAGGCGCAATCGTCGGGATCCTTTTGTCTACTAAAGCGGTTCTGGTTATCACGACCCACTGGCCATTACCGAGTTACGGCTTTTTCATCGGCTTGGTACTGGGGATCGGACCGTTCATTTAT
>NZ_CBCOPQ010000019.1:0-887 GCF_965112035.1 Streptococcus sp. Marseille-Q8145
GTTGTTGGAAGTGGCATTGGATTATCTGGCAGTCGGGATTGATCCGGATAAGACGACCATTTTGGTACAAAGCCAAATCCCGGCGCTTTTTGAGTTGACTGCTTATTATCTTGATTTAGTGACAGTCAATCGCTTGGAACGCAATCCGACAGTGAAGGCAGAGATTAAGCAAAAAGCGTTTGGCGACAGCGTTCCCGCGGGATTCTTTATTTATCCGGTGAGTCAGGCGGCAGATATTACCGCTTTTAATTCTACCACGGTCCCGGTTGGCGATGATCAGGAACCGATGCTTGAACAAACACGTGCAATCGTGCGCACGTTCAATCGGACCTATCACAAAGATGTCTTAGTCGCACCAGAAGGCTACTTCCCGCCAAAAGGTCTGGGACGACTGCCGGGGATTGACGGTAACGCCAAAATGAGCAAGAGCCTGAACAATGGCATTTACCTAGCCGATGATGCTGATACTGTTCAAAAGAAGATTATGTCGATGTATACCGATCCAAATCACATTCATGTCAGCGATCCGGGTAAGGTGGAAGGCAATGTTGTCTTCACTTATTTGGATATTTTTGATCCGGACAAGGACCAGGTGGCTAAGTTGAAGGAGCAATATCAACATGGCGGCTTAGGTGATGTGAAGATCAAGCGCTACTTAATTGACGTGATGGAGGCGGTTCTTGAGCCAATTCGGACGCGGCGGGCCCACTATGCCGAAGATATGAGTGCAGTGGCCTAAATGCTTCAGCAAGGGTCGGCACAAGCTAAGGATGTCGCGAATCAAACGCTGCAAGAAGTCCGTGGTGCGATCGGCTGTAACTATTTCAAGTAGGTCATTGCGTCTTAAGCCCGATGGGGAATGCATCCATGATGGGAAAATATAAAGG
>NZ_CBCOPQ010000020.1:0-882 GCF_965112035.1 Streptococcus sp. Marseille-Q8145
AATGGTGAGGCTGTGTATTGTTTAGAGAATAATGGCGTAGATGACCGAGTGATTGTATTTTTTTTTTTTTTCAAGCAGAAGACGGCATACGAGATAATTCCGAAACTCTGGAAGTCACTTACAAGGGCAAGAATATTGCTGAAGTTCTGGATATGACCGTTGAAGAAGCAACCGCATTCTTTAAAAACATTCCTAAGATTCGCCGGAAGTTACAGACGATTGTCGACGTCGGTTTGGGTTATGTGAAGCTTGGTCAGAGTGCCACCACTTTATCAGGCGGGGAAGCACAGCGGATGAAGTTGGCAAGTGAATTGCAAAAGCTATCAACGGGTAAAAACTTCTACATTCTCGATGAACCAACAACGGGATTACACACCGATGATATTAAGCGGTTGTTGGAAGTCCTCGAACGGCTGGTGGATGTAGGTAACACAGTCTTGGTGATCGAGCATAATCTGGGTGTTGTCAAAACGGCTGATTGGTGCATTGACCTAGGACCGGTAGGCGGAGATGGCGGTGGTCAGGTGATTGCTACCGGTACACCTGAAGAAGTTGCCGAGGTAGCAGACAGTTACACCGGCCAGTACCTTAAACCGGTTTTAATTCGTGACACCAAACGGACGAAAGAAGCCGCGGCCGGTTCGTCTAAGCAGGCAAAAGCGACTAAAACATCGACGAAATAGCATCAAAAATAGTCGCGTGAAAAGCGCGACTATTTATGTACATAACAAACGTTTGGCTTTCTTTGAGTTTGACGAAAAGTTATCCACCGCGACTTCAAGCCGGAACTTTGGGGGTGGAAGTCAGTAAACAGCCACCTTAGACACTTTTTAAATTGCTTTTTGAAATGGTATGATTGAAACGATTAAGAAAGTAGGGAAT
>NZ_CBCOPQ010000021.1:0-857 GCF_965112035.1 Streptococcus sp. Marseille-Q8145
GCTGTCGCTCCAGCTCGTCGCGGCTTATGCCGGCGGGCTGGCTCATCCTCAGTCTGATCATTTCCTGTTCACGATTCGTTAGTAACATGTTTTTCGCCCCAGACGGCCGCCACTCGACCTCGCTTATTTCAATTTCTCAATAAGTTTATCATAGTTCGTCGCGTTCAAAAGACCATCCACGGTATAGACTTGAACATTGGCAAATTGTAATTTAACACGCCGGGCAGTTTCTTTCGATGCGATGATTAAGACATGATCCTTATCATCAATCTCACCGATCGCAACATTACGAACCTTGACGTCTTTGTTGAGTTTTCGCAACTCAGAGCGGAATGTCGCTTGTGCCATAGTTGCTGAGCCGATATTTTGATCGTGATGCAGGAAGTCTGCTTCTGTAATCTTATCGAAGTCGATATCGTTAAGCTCGTCTTCTGGCGTTTCCTGCTTAGCTTTTGGCGTTTCTTTAGTTGCGGTTTCATCTGTCCCGCCAACTGCTTCAGCCTTCAAACTAGCAATGATCTCATCATACTTAGGACTATTCAAGAAGTTCTCAACAGCGACGTGTGCTGCATCAGGCGTTTGTTTCTTAGCCCGATCAGCCAATTCTTCTTGCGTCACAACTAAGAGTCCCGGCTTATCCTGCAAGTTGCTAATGGCCGTGTTGGTAACCGACAGATCCAAACCAGCCTTCTTGACTTTATCACGAAGAATCGAAGCACCCATGGCACTGGAGCCCATGCCGGCATCGCAAGCAAAGATAATTTGCTTAATGCCTTTAGCCTGGCTCATGACATCTTTAGCAGCAGCCACATCCTGACCTTTAGCTTCAGCTTTCATCGACTTCATCTTCGCTTCAC
>NZ_CBCOPQ010000022.1:0-853 GCF_965112035.1 Streptococcus sp. Marseille-Q8145
ATAGGCTAACCCAGCCAAGCCGCCGGTTAATGCCGCAGCGGTGTCGGTTGCCCCACCAAGTGCAAGTGCGTATAAGACGGCATCGTGATAATCCGGCCAAGTCGAAAGCGCATGCAACACCCGAACGAGCAGACTTAAAGGATCGGTTGCCGTAGCAGCAAGTGAGGTGGGTGCCGCGAGCAGAGATTGAAATGAGTCAAAAACCGGTTGTTCCGCCTGCTTATTGGCAAAATAGTCGCCCGCCTTGGTGATACCGGTAGCGATGGCAGTTGGCAGGTCCGGGGCATCCGCGAGTAATTCGATGGCGATTTGGGTGTAAATAGCCGTTGCTACCATATTCTCCGGATCGGTGTTGGTGAGGGTGACAAAGTTTTGAAAGAGGCGACTACCCTCTGCTTTTTTGAATAGATCTGTGTCAACCGTTTGATAACCATACCCATCATATGGTAAAGCGCGGATCAATGCCCCTGGTTCGTTAGGGGCCGCCGTAGCTTTTCCAGTGGTCAAAGCAGTTGCCACACTAGGCCAAATATCGGGATTGCGTTTTCCATAAGGTGCGTGTTTTCCATTTTTAAACCACGCTTGGTAAGCAGCGATTAGCTTTGCCTGATCAAAGCCGGATTGTAAGGCGTCTAGGCCGGCAAGTGTGAGGCCGGTTTCATCGGAATACGTGCCGGCTGGTTGGTTGAAGGTGCCATAACCCTTCATGGTCGTGACTGGCGCAGCAGCCAGATCGGCCTGCGACTGCCCCTTAACCGGTAATCCCAAAGCGTCACCGATTGCAAACCCAACCGTTCCGTGAATCAAACGAGATTCCATGATCCCCATTTTTGCCATCTCCTTATCAAAATAC
>NZ_CBCOPQ010000023.1:0-849 GCF_965112035.1 Streptococcus sp. Marseille-Q8145
GTATTGGTCACATCTAATTGAACCGTCACCGGCTGTGCATCGGTTACTTCGTCATTGACAAGCCGTACATGCTTGATCGCAAAAGTGGTGTAACTAAGACCAAAACCAAACGGAAACGCCACCGGTACTTTTGCCTTATCGAAGTAACGATACCCGATATAGGAACTTTCTACATAAGGAACCGCGCGCGTGTGTTTGTCATAAATCTCAGCTGACACAACGTCTTGATAGCGCTGAGGATAGGTTTCGGCTAACTTGCCACTGGGGTTGACTTGACCAGTCAGTACCCGTGCGGTTGCCGTTCCAATATGCTCCCCGCCTAAATATAAATTCAAGATCGCCTGTACCTGATCTAACCATGGCATCTCAACCGGTGCTCCGGCGACCAATAAAACAATGACATGCGGATTAATCGCTGCAACGGCCTGAAGCAAGTCGTTTTGTACTTTTGGCAGGGCCATGTTCTTCCGGTCAAACCCTTCTGATTCATAGTTATCGGGTAACCCGGCAACAAAAATAACCTTGTCGTGCGTCCGCGCTAATTCCAACGCTTGGGCAGTTTTCTCTTGATCAACTTCATCATCAAGTCGATACCCGGCTGCGAAATCATAAGTGAGCCCGGCCTGTTTGATTCCGGTCAAAATCGACACTTGTTCAGCTGCTTGAATATGGGAAGAACCTGCACCTTGAAAGCGGGTTTCCTTGGCCATCTCACCAACAACCGCTAATGATTCACTGGTCTTCAATGGCAAAATGTGGTCATCATTTTTTAGTAACACAATGGCATTTTCCGCAATTTTCTGCGCTAACTGAGCATTTTGGTGTAATAAGGCTTCACGCGTACCATGG
>NZ_CBCOPQ010000024.1:0-842 GCF_965112035.1 Streptococcus sp. Marseille-Q8145
CTCTACATTAGTATCAATAGCATTTAACGATTTTAGCACCAAGGCGGAGTAATCTCTGGCTAGATGGATGGCGTTGCATAGCTAGGGCGGAAACAGCGCGGCTAAGGGACAGAGTGTGAGCATCTTGAGACATAATGATCGTATTTTTAATCACCGTGATCAATGTCCTTATGTGCAAACGATGACACCCGAAAAAGCATGACGGGTAAATTTTTTATGTTAATGACAAACTCGTCCTTGCCTGCGAATTCTTTTAATGCAGGAGGAAAAAATATGCAGTCAGTGAAAACGTTATTGACCAACGCATTAGACAAAGGAGCCAGCGATATTTACTATTTGCCAAATCCGCATGGTTATCTGATTCGGCTTCGGTTACCGACCGGGTTAGTGACTTTAGGGCAACTGGAAACGCGCATAGGTCAGCAAGAGATTAATTATCTGAAGTTCATGGCTGGGATGAATGTTGCAGAGCATCGCCGTGTCCAGTTAGGCGCATTTTATCATCCGGACTCTGATGTTTTTCTGCGTTTAAGCTCGGTGGCAGATTTTCGGGGCCGCGAATCATTGGTGGTGCGACTGATCAGTGGTATTCCAGATGCGCAGGGTGCACGTCAGTTGTTGGATCGATTAATGAGTATTTTGACGCAACGCCGAGGCATGTTGACATTGGCTGGCCCAACCGGATCGGGTAAAACAACGTTACTGTACCAGCTTGCAGCTCGCTTGGCCGCCTCGGAAATGTTGCTGTCTATCGAGGTTTCTGTCAAAATTAAACAGCCCCAGTTTCTGCAGGTTAAGGTTATGCCACAGACGGTAATGAGTTATACTGAGTTGGTATAGGC
>NZ_CBCOPQ010000025.1:0-832 GCF_965112035.1 Streptococcus sp. Marseille-Q8145
AGATAAGAATAACACTCCAAAAAGCAGTCATACTATAAGTTCCTTGTAAAAATAGACTAAAGAAGGAAGTAAGTCCGCCACCGCTAAACATAAAGAAAACAACTAATAGAGGAATATGCCGATTCATTCTGCTTGATTTCTCTGTATCTAATAGTTTACTCTTTGGAGCTTCTAAAAGTTCGTGAGTCTTACGATCAAAATAAATTGCTTTATCACCATATTGATTAAAATACATACGACGTCTTCCCAAAAACATATCTCTCCTCTTTTCTAATTCTCAGAAAAATCCATCACCACAGCTTGGGCAGTTTCCATTCTCCATGCGAAAACTTATCCCATACATGGTTGATCCCTTTTCCGACTACATCTCCGATAATCGTTCCCGCTACTGTTCCTAGTACCGTTCCTACTACAGGGATTGGAATAGCAGAGCCAATAACTGCTCCAACTTGAGCTCCGACTACTGCTCCACTAAAGGTACCTGCCGCATGGGCGGCTCCGTCAGCTAATGCATGAGCATCCCCATATTTCCCCCTATTCTGTTGGAATGTATCCCAACCATCTTTCAATGCTAATACTGTGCCAATAGCGCCTACTTGCTTTACTGCTCCGAAGCCTTTTTGAGACACAGCAGATTTCATGTTTCTGAATATATCTGCTTTAAGAATATCTTTATCAAGATGACCTAGAGAATCTTTTACAAAGCGAACATCGTCTACATGGCCACCTATGAATTTACCAAATTTGGTAGCCATACTAGCAATCTTTTCTCCTCTTGCAAGAGATTTAGCTGCTCTTGCAAGAGCTCGAGTCCCAGTCCGAGTGCTAGAAT
>NZ_CBCOPQ010000026.1:0-826 GCF_965112035.1 Streptococcus sp. Marseille-Q8145
AACCAAGCCACGGCGCAAATTTTCCGGCCGCGGATTGATTGGCATTTTTTGAATGATTATTTTTAAGGCTTGCGCGAATGATGCATGGGCCAAAGATTGGCAAGCAGTAAAGCAAGGTCAACGCCGAGAATTAAGCCAAGACTGCCAACCAAAAAAGGATTCGCGATTTGTTCTTGCTGCATTAAACCATAAAGAACTCCGATAAGAATGACAGCAACTACCACCAAGGCTACGCGATACCAGACTGTCTTCGTCATAAGTGAGCTAGGATCGTATACTTGCCAACATCTTTGTATGCGCCTTTAGCCTGTGAATCAGGTGTACCGGCAGCCTCATAAAAGACCGAATACTTGCCGTCTTTATCTTTGGCAACTACCAAGCCTTCATCAACGACATGCTGTGCTTTGTAAATCTGCGCACTACGCCGAGCAGCTGCGAAGTCGAAATCATTGGCAACTGCATCGCCGGGATTGAAGAAAACAATTTCCTCACTCATGAAGATCCCCTCGCTTTCTGGCTTTAGTATACGACGCGCCAACGGGTCACTTCTTGTTTTGCAGCGCTTCGGTTTTTTTGATCAGACTTTGGGTAAATGTCGCAAACTGAGGCATCTCTTCTTGTTTAACGTTTAAAGCAATCTTGACCGCGGTTGCGCCTTGAACTGCACCGCTAGCTTTCAAAACGGCTTCAAATTTTTCCGGAGCGGTATTATAATCCTTGCCATAATACGGATCACCCGTACCCAGCACTCCAAATACCAATGGCTTAGCCGAAAAATCCAGCTTACTTAAGTCATCATAAAAGTCTTGGGTCTCTTCAGGGATCA
>NZ_CBCOPQ010000027.1:0-821 GCF_965112035.1 Streptococcus sp. Marseille-Q8145
CCACTGCGCTTGGAATCGAACCGGCGACTGCGCATCCGCGAGCCATTTAGATGATCCCGGATATTGTCGATGTCGTCCAGGATTTAATTGCAAAAGGCTATGCATATGCGGTTGATGGGGATGTTTACTATCGCGCCCGTAAATTCAAACATTACGGCGAGTTATCCCATCAAAATGTTGATGAACTCGAAGAAGGTGCCAGTCAGCATATCACACAAGAAGAGCTGGACAAGAAAGAAGATCCAATCGATTTTGCCTTGTGGAAAGCTGCTAAACCCGGTGAAATCAGTTGGGACTCACCATGGGGTAAAGGGCGGCCAGGTTGGCACATCGAATGCTCGGTTATGAGTACCCAACTCCTTGGGGATACATTTGATATTCACGGCGGCGGTCAGGATCTTGAATTTCCGCACCATGAAAACGAAATTGCCCAAAGTGAGGCCAAAACCGGCAAGCAGTTTGTGCGTTATTGGATGCACAACGGGTTTGTGACCATTGGCGAAGATGACCAGAAAATGAGCAAGTCGCTGGGTAATTTTATTACGGTCCATGATATTCTCAAAACGGTCGATCCCCAGGTTTTACGTTTCTTCATGGCGGGGACGCACAATTCGATGCCGGTTCCTTATTCACAAGAGAAATTATAAAATAGCCCTCCTATCCTTAATCGTTCTAAAATATCCCCGGTTAACCTGGGTCCTCGTCTCCCCCACCTCCTCCCCGCCCGTGATGACATGGCCACCGCTTCGCTTTTAAACTTAACACACCTTTCTCCTCCTGGTATCGGCGGTGATTGTATCACTCCACATGGCCCTGCTGTG
>NZ_CBCOPQ010000028.1:0-804 GCF_965112035.1 Streptococcus sp. Marseille-Q8145
CGGTTTATGTCTCGGTTTGGTACATTGGCGTCAAGCATCGTTCGACCGGTAATGTGACGGTAAAATATGTCTATGCGATCACTCGACCAGTTATGACAAACCGTAATGACTGTTAAGAGGTAGAATGGACGGCAATGAGAGCCGATAGTATAGATTAGGCAGATGAATATATGGTAACTAGTTTGGAGATGGTGATCGTGGGCGAAGATTTTGGGATGCGTGTCAGTGTCCTTGCCAGCAGCAGCTCAGGTAACGCAACCTATATTGAAACGCCTGGTCACAAGGTGTTAGTGGATGCCGGTTTGTCAGGCAAGAAAATAGAAGCACTGATGAAGAGCATCGGTCGAGATCTAACCGATGTTGACAGTGTTTTTATCACGCATGAACATAGCGATCATGTGCGTGGTGTAGGCGTGTTGGCGCGACGTTATCCGCAGCTCAACGTTTATGCGAATGCCAAGACGTTTGCAGCTTTACCAAAAAGTGTGGGCAAAATCCCTGAAGCACAGCTGCGGTTGTTTGATATGGGGACAACTTTGACGTTAGGTGACTTGGATGTGGAAAGTTTTGGCGTTTCGCATGATGCTGCCGCGCCTCAGTTTTACCAATTTCATCATGACGGCAAGGCCTTCACTATCCTAACCGACACGGGCTACGTTTCAGATCGGGTTGCCGGGACGATTCGCGATGCCGATGCGTATGTGATGGAATGCAATCACGACCTTGAAATGTTGCGGACGGGTCCGTATCCGTGGCCGTTGAAGCAACGGATTTTAAGCGATCAAGGGCACCTGTCCAATGAGG
>NZ_CBCOPQ010000029.1:0-801 GCF_965112035.1 Streptococcus sp. Marseille-Q8145
CTTTTGCCACAGCTGCTTAACGGTATCATCAATAGTAACAACACCAGTGGCAGGAGCATGCGTTTCCACATTTTTGCCATTTTAATGTCCCTCCTCGTGAGCGCCAGCCAGCGTGGGTAGAAGCCGGATTGTGTGGTCATTGCGACCAAGGTTCTTACACACAGGTTTCTGGTCGGGAGCCAACGCGTTATCGTAGCGCGAGTCCTCCCGGCGGAAATGTCCCGCCAGCAAACGCCTCATAACTGGAATCAATCCTCAACTGTTCTTGTCACACTAATGATTGATAATCTTACTGATAAACTCTTTGGCGCGAGGTTCTTGCGGATCGTCGAAGAACTGGTTGACATCGGTTGAATCGACTAGAATCTTGCCATCGTCCATAAAGACAATCCGATTGCCAACATGGCGGGCAAATCCCATTTCGTGCGTCACCACGACCATCATCATTCCGGTTTTGGCAAGATCCTGCATGACCTTCAAAACTTCACCAACCATTTCCGGATCCAATGCACTCGTTGGTTCGTCAAAAAGCATCACATCAGGGTGCATCGCCAGCGCGCGGGCAATCGCCACCCGCTGTTGTTCCACACCAGAAAGCTGAGCTGGGCAGTTATTCATTCTTTTGCCCAACCCGACGTCCACCAATGTCTTTTGCGGATCTAATGCGTCCGGCGCAATTTCGCTGGCTAGTTCTACATTTTCCAGTGCGGTTATGTTCGGTACCAGGTTGTAGAATTGGGAGACAAACCCAACCTGCTCGCGCCGAAATGTTGTCAACTGCCGCGCATCATATTGAGATTT